>NZ_FRFF01000106.1 GCF_900143625.1 Nocardiopsis sp. JB363 | reverse complement strand
CGGGATCTGTGGGAGCCCGGAGGTGCGACTCCTCCGGGCGACCCGACCTTGCTGTCAGGGGTGGTTCCGCGTGGTCGGTACACGGCTGTGACCAGTGCCTTCAGAATGAAAAAGGCTCACTGTGGACCTCCTGATCGCTGCCCGGCGCGGTGCACGACACCAAAGCGGCCCGATCTGGAAGATCGCCGAGCGCATCGAGGCCGCGAGGGTGATCGGGCTGGGCGACAAGGGCTACGTCGGACTCTCGAACGTGGTGTTCTGTCCGTTCGAGGGGCGAGGTAAGCCGCAGCGGAAGAAGGACGCCAACTCCACCCACGCCAAGCTGCGTAGCCCTGGTGAGAGGGCGATCGCTCAGCTCAAGAACTGGAAGGTGCTGCGCCGTCTACGCTGCTGCCCACAACGTGCCGGTCAGATCACCCGCGCGGTGCTGGTCCTTCAGCTCCGAGAAGCAGGATGAAAAAGGCTCCATAAACCAGCCCCTCGAATATAACAATCCAACTATTCTAGAATGAGGGATATTTCATAAGGAAGGCATCTCATGAGCGCAACGCTTGAGCTGGTTCGGTACGGGCTGCACGCCATGAGGGGTAGGCTCCCGCTAGTAGACCAATGCCTGCGCCGACCAGAGGAGCGGAAATAATCGTTCGGGGGTCCAGTAGTGGCCCCCAGGTTTGTGCCAAAGAGACACCAATTACTGTACTGGCTCCGAGTGTTGCTCCAACCATACCTCCGATGAACCCGAGCCCAGCAGACTCAATTAAAAACTGAGCTGCAATATGGAATTTCCTTGCCCCCAAGGCCCGCCGGAGACCAATCTCAGGAACTCGCTCAATAACCGAAACTAAAGTCGTATTGGCGATACCCACCGCACCCACGAATAAACACACTACTGCCAAGGCCATGAAGAGCCCAGTCATGTCGTTATTAATTCCATCCCTGAGTGTGCGTGGATCGGGCGGCATCTGTACTTGGAGCACCCCTGGATAGTCAGGTCTTATTGCAGTTGCGATTTCTGCTCCGACTTGTTGGGCTGCTCCAATTTCTGTGTCAACGACTAATGAGACTTGGCCTTCGCCAGGTCCAGGAGCTCCCCAAATTCGATTGGCAGTGGTATCCGGAATAAGCACCGAAGTAAGAGCCATGGGGACACGTTCAACATCATCAACGATACCGATAACTGAAAAGGGTTGGTTTTCAATGAATACTGTCGGCTGTTGTTCAACAGTACCCAAACCGAGGCGCTGTGCAGTGGCCCGCCCTAGGACAGCCACCGGTTCCTCCCTAGTTTGATGGAAAATATCAAACTCTCGTCCTTGTTGCAGTTCCGCGTGTACAGCTGTAAAAAAACCAGGGGTTACCGCCATC
Organism: Nocardiopsis sp. JB363; assembly: GCF_900143625.1. Classification (GTDB taxonomy): domain Bacteria; phylum Actinomycetota; class Actinomycetes; order Streptosporangiales; family Streptosporangiaceae; genus Nocardiopsis. The sequence goes on along the minus strand of NZ_FRFF01000106.1, from coordinate 55,364 downwards.
ACGTCGACTGAGACGCTATTCTTTTCAGCGTTCGGTGGACCCGGCGGCCACAAAGAACCCTGCACCGAATTATCTTCACTTGTCGTAATATCCGGCGTGAAGTAAATTCCAGAAGCCGATAGACCATTAATCTTCGACGCGGCTAATTCCGGATCATCGCCAAACCCGGGGATAACACCAAGAGGCAAATCTGGAAGGCTTGTCTGGTCCGTAACAGTAACCTCAGTCGCCGCCATTGCGTCGAAGCGCGAACTGATCTGCCCAGCTGCAGTAGAAGCAAGACCGAGGGTTGCAACAAAAACGGTGACACCAATTACCGTACCGAGGCTAGTGAGCGCGGCCCGCCCTGGGCGTGTCATCATTCCCGAAACTGACTCCCCTAAAATGTCTACTAGAGACATCCGAGATGATTTAATTCCTTTCGCTGAAATACGCTTCATTGGCTCTTCTCCGATAGATGACCATCTTTGACCGTTACTATTCGCTGCCCCCGAGCTGCTACTTCAGAGTCATGTGTGACGACTATAAGAGTAATATCATCAGCATGGAGCTCATCCAACAAGGCGAGAATAGAATTGGCGTTGTTTGAATCCAAATTCCCTGTAGGCTCATCACATAGTAGAAGAGAAGGTCGCCCTGCCAGTGCTCGTGCAATAGCCACACGCTGGCGTTCACCGCCCGACAGGGTCTGTGCCACTGCCTCCTCCCTATGCGATAGGCCAACTCGCGCTAAGGAATCACGAGCCCGTGTAATACGTTGTTTACGAGGAACCCCGTTGTACACCATACCGAGCTGCGTGTTAGCGATCGCACTCTGATGTCCAATGAGGTGAAAGGACTGAAAAACAAAACCGATACGTGTGCCACGCAAAGCGCTCCGTTGTTTCTCCCCCATAGTGGATGGATCGATTCCATCAATAAGATAAGTACCCACGGAAGGAGTATCTAGCAAACCAATCAAGTTAAGGAAAGTTGATTTCCCAGAACCAGATGGTCCGACGACCGTAACATATTCACCTGAAGAAACCATGAAGTTAACATCTTTAAGGGCATGTACAGGAACTGAACCTGGAAAGGTCCTACCGACTCCCTGCATATTGATGATGTAGGTCATTGATCCGATACCACCACTGGATCTCCCGCTTGTATCGAACCCGTCTCAATCTGAACCCATCCTCCGGCTGAAATGCCGATCCTTACGTCAATTTCCTCATCCTCCGGAGTAACAATATAAGTACTTCCATCGTGACGGGAAAAAATCGCAGACGAAGGCACAGAAAGTACTTCCTCTTCTGTTGAAGAGATTTCAATCGTCAAACGAGCATCAGAGCCAGCCATCTCATTCTCAAAATCGCCGGTTACGATAATCTGGTGCCCTTCCGAATGAACAGGCTCTTCAGTATCGCGTTCGTCATTTACCTCATCTGGCGCTAGAATCGTTTCAATACTAGCTATTATCTCAACACCATGGGATTCGGAATATACGGTAACCGGATCTCCAACCTCTATTAGTTCACGCTCGGCATCAGAGACAGAGGTAGTGGCTGCCAATGAACCAGATGATACATCCATTATTGGACCTTCCACCAGCTCACCTAAACGTGCGTTAAATGCGTCAATCACAAATGGAAAACTAGGCAAAAAAGAGAGTTCTCCTTTAGCGATGATGGGTCCACCCTCTGTATCGACTACATCATGATTCGTTTCCTCACCATCTTCTAGGCTTCCCGTACCTTGAGCAACACTACTCTCCAGCGGTAGGTACCCACGGTTTTCATAAAGGCCTGAAACTGCATTCTGAGTTGCAGGACCATAGACGCCGTTAGGTGTAGGAAGAGAAAAACCCAAAGAAATTAATGCCTCCTGCAACTGGGTAATATCTTTTCCTTCCATTCCAGGATGAATATCCCGATACATCGGGAAACTTCCCGGAAGTGCAATCATGGGGCGTCCAGCAATTTCGGCTAGAACAGTTCCGCTATGCACTTCATCACCTGCATCAAGCTGCGAATCGGTGACGACTGGGTCGCCAGCTATTCCAGCTTCTGGAGCTAGAATCGATTCACTGTACTCGGATCCTATTGTTCCCCTAAGGACTACGGTCTGGGAAAGCTCGCGTTCCTCGCTAGTAGCAGTCAGGATGCTGGGAGATGGTGGGTCAGCTTCAGCGGCTTGTTGTTGAGGAGAGCGGATAAAAAATGTGGAGAAAAAGGCAAGCAGGGATGCTAGAATACACACAGAAATTACTAAACTGAGTTTTCGCACCTCAGGAGAGATCCTTTTCACAATTAATCTCCTTCCAGGATATTAATGCATTTATTTCGGATCTTTGCACAGCGTTAAAATGTCAGTCCCTAGGCTTCCATATTGGATCGCTGTATGCTATTAAAAATTTTCAAAATAGAACCAAAATCTCTGCAATGCGCCATTATTTTACTAAACTTTCTTGCTGGCCCTAAGCCTTGGGCCTGCAACTTCATGGGTGCTCAAGACAAGATAACAGCGGTTTAAGTATCCTTTTGCCCCTGCTTCTCGGAGCTAAAGAATCAGCACAGCACGGGTGATCTCTCCTGCCTTTGTGGGCAGCAGCTTAAACGGCGCAGGATGTACCAGTTCTTGAGCTAGACGATGGTCCACTCGCCCGGACTATCGGAGTTTGGTATGAGCGGAGTTGGCGTCTTCCTTCCGCTGCGGATTAGCGCGCCCCTAGAACGGGAAGAACGCCATCTTCGACAGGACCACATAGCCCTCCTCGCCCAAGCCCAGCAGGCCTGAGGATTGGATTCGTTCAGCAATCTTCCACACTCGGTCCGCCTTGGCATCGTGCACCGCCCGGGCAATGACAAGGAGGTCCACAACAGCTCACCGTCGGGTGCAGACACGAATTGGACGTTCATCCCATGGCGCTTGTGCTTACCTGAGTAGAAAGGCCAGTCAGCAACCACCCGACCGTTGCAGGAGGTAAGGGTGCCGTCTACGATCACGAAACCTCAGCCTTTTCGGTCTGCGTGACGCGAACCCTATTCGAGGATGGGAGCTTGCTCGGCTAGCAGCGGGAACCAAATTTTTTGGCCCTGATATTTATTCTCCACAGCTCCTGGCCTGTATTCCTATAAGTAGCTTCCATGATTTTCTGTGTGACAACCAATTAAAGGTTAACCATGCGCTGAGAATACTAGGTCAATATGGTGGTCCTGCTATATACAGCTCATCCATCGGTGTTGGTGAACAGTTACCATTACGGTATCCTCGCAGGTCAAGAAGAGAGCGCATTGACAGCCAGGTCCACACCATTTTGCAGTTCATCGTACCGGATCATCAAAGAGTTTTCATTTTGGGAGATCATGTGCTCCTGCACCCGAGTCTCTGACTCCACGAAGGTGTCCAGTAGGCTTGTGTCATTCTTGCATTCAACATCAGTGAGCGCGGCCTCACGGTCATCGGTTTGTACTTGGGTGTCACCCGTCCCAATTTCCCAGATATCCTCATTCGGATATCCAGCCTCAAGCATGCAAGCATCCCAGTCATCTATCACGGATTGGACTTGGGGATCGCTGAGCGCCATAAAGAAAGAATCTCGCTTGATATTTTCAGCGATGCTGTTCACACCCGCCTGCTCGCTAACTTCCCCAGACTGAGCCTCGCTCTTTGAAATAAATTTAGCTCCTGGATCAATTTGCTGCTGGGACCATCCCTGGCATCCGTACTCCGGAACCGATTCTCCCGAGGGAGTCTGAATTCCAGTCCGAGACCCAAAGATGGAATCCTGTGCATCTTGGAAGGTGGGTCCGCTGTGCCCTATTTCCCATTCAGCACCCCCGCCGTTTTCTCCTTCTTGTAGGAACTCTGGCGCCCCAAAACCGTATTTCTCAGCACTCTCGATGCTGGCGTTACCGTACCTTCTATATTCACGGTTTGGCCCAAAAAAAGCCATATTATCCTGGTTGATTTCATCATCTACTGTAAATGAAAAATCGAATCCTAGGTTCTGCATGCAATCCTCTAGCAATAGATTCGTTGCCTTTTCTATAAGTGTCGCTTCGCTCTCGTCATTCATGTAGTCGTATACAGGAAGGTGGAGTTGTTCGGTTAGGGTTGCGTCCTCACCTTCATAGGACTCTCGATCCAAAGGTTTTTCGGAGACAGAGTTAGCTCCTTCGGAGCAGCCAGATACGAGAAAAGGAATAAAGAAAATTGAGGCATACTTTAAACTATTCAAAACTCCACCAGGATGACGGATTTCATAAATAAGGCGTGGGGGTAAAGGCTGCGCCCGGGGTGTGAATCCCGGGCGCAGATCCAGTGACTATATTGATTTTCTATTAAACCTATTATTATCTAAGCGAAAAAGATGCATTGTTGTTTCTGGTGTGCACTAGATTCCCGGCCCACCCTGAACCAAGAACATCCACGTTTCCAGCATATCCTCCAGAATAGAACATCCGGGCCGTCTTAATGGAAACGTTGTTCATAGATGCAGCATTATTCCTAACGCCCTGACGATTCCCTTCTGAGCCGCGGGTCCCTGGGTGAGTCGAGAACCTATGAATATCATAGACAGGCACGGCTCCGGTGTGTAGAATCCTCGCCCCCTCAGCCCACTGTCGGTAGTGAACACAAACAGCGGGATATCCACAGGGTTCCTGGCTTCGCCATCCGTTGATCGTGGACGATGCCGCGTATGCTGGTGCAGCATTAAAAAGAGAAAGTACCACGAAAAGCGATGCCAGCATAGCCATGCATTTTTTCAACAATCTCTTCAATCCGATCTTTTGGTCTATAAAAAATTAGGCACTTCACAACCTGAATAACAATAGCAGTTCGTATCACTAAGTTTACCCATAGCCATAGGGTAGGTGCTAGTCAGGTGGTCGAACCCAAATGTGCAGGTCAGCAGCTATATAACGACTTGCCGAGTACCTCTTTTTGGTGCGGTGATCCGACAAGACGGGACCCTCCCCGTAACGTTTTGTCCGCCTGACCAGCACAGGAATAAATATTACAAATTAATACCGATACCCCTCCCTGGGAGAAGTTTTCTCGTTCCCCTTACAAAATGAAGGCATGCTACTACGCGGTGTGACGATCTAAACAAGTTCCGTGAGACTTTTTCAACCTGAGAGCGCAGGTCACAGCCCCTTACCGGAGTGTGGAAACCACCCATGACAGCAAGAAGCCCCTGGTAGGTGGGTTAACGACGAAGAAAACCTGCCACACCAGAGGCCCTGATGCTGTTCTACCCTGCCGCACTGCCCTTGTCATCTCGGACGTTGAACCTGGCGGCCCGCGTGATCCGCGCCCACCGTAAGAACACCGGCTCCCGATGGCGGCGCCTGGACCCCGCGCAGCAGGCCTTGCTGGTGCTGGTCCACCTGTACAAGGGCGAAGCGTTGTGCCAGGTCGCAGCCGGCTTTCGCGTTGGTACCGCGACCGCCTGGCGCTACGTGCGCGAGACCACCCGCCTACTGGCCACCCAGGCCCCCACCCTCGAACAAGGGCTGCATCGCGCCCGCCGCAAGGGCTGAGCCTTCGTGATCGTGGATGGCACACTCATCGCCTGCGATCGCCTCAAAGCCGATCAGCCGTTCTACTCGGGCAAGCACAAAAGACACGGGATGAACATCCAGGTGGTGGCTGCACCCGACGGCGAACCGCTGTGGACGTCCTGGTCGCTGCCCGGGGCGGTGCACGATCGCCTTGGCGGCCCGGGTGTGGAAGATCGCCGAGCGCATCAAGGCCTCAGGTCTGCTCGGGCTGGGAGACAAGGGCTACGTCGGCTTGTCCGAGGTGGTGTTCTGCCCGTTCAAGGGCCGCGACAAGCCGTGGTGGAAAAAGCAGGCCAACTCCGAGCACACCAGGCTCCGCTCACCCGGCGAGCGGGCGTTCGCCCAACTCAAGAACTGGGACATTCTGCGCCGCCTACGCTGCTGCCCACAACGGGCAGGAGAGATCACCCGAGCCGTACTCGTACTTCAGCTCCGAGAAGCAGGATGAAAAAGGCTCAGTGTCGATGGTTGAGCGGTTGGTGCCGGACGGATTGTGGGAGCTGTTCCAACGGGTGGTGCCCGAGGTGCCCACCCGGCCTCAAGGTGGTGGGCGCCTCGGGCACGGGGATCGCGAGGTATTGGCCGCGATCATCTTCGTCGCCACGACCGGCTGTACTTGGGCTCAGCTCCCACCGGTGTTCGGCCCCTCCGGGCCGACTGCACATCGGCGTTTCACCGAGTGGAGTCGGGCTCGGGTGTGGGCGAAGCTGCACCGCCTGGTCTTGGATGAACTCGGTGCCCGTGGTGAGCTGGACTGGTCGCGGTGTGCGGTCGACTCGGTGAACATGCGTGCTCTCAAAAGGGGGGACCTGACGGGTCCGAATCCTGTCGATCGGGGCAAGAAGGGCGCCAAGATCCACTTGATCACCGATCGGACCGGACTTCCGATCTCGATGGCGATCTCGGGTGCGAACCTGCACGACAGCCAGGCGCTGCAACCTTTGATTCGTGCGATACCGCCCATCAGGTCCAGGCGAGGCCGCAGGCGGCGCAAGCCGGGCAAGCTCCACGGTGACAAGGGATACGACTACAACCACCTGCGCCGGTGGCTCCGAGAACGCGGAATCGTCCATCGTCTGGCCCGCAAGGGTGTGGAATCCTCCCAGCGGTTGGGGCGGCACCGCTGGCAGGTCGAGCACACCATGGCCTGGCTAGCCGGATGCCGCCGTCTCCATCGTCGCTACGAGCGCAAAGCCGAGCACTTCCTCGCGTTCGCCGGTATCGCCTGCACGTTGATTTGCTTCCGCAGACTCACCAAATGAGATGAGCTCGTAGGGTCTCCGCTAGCCACCCCAAGGGAGCTCTGACGCGCGCAGGCTTGAATCAAGCTCGTACCTCGCTAGCGGCTTGACTCCTCTTGCACTGTGTTGAAACAAACCCAGGATCTCCGGACCCGAACCTCAGTCGCGGTCGGAGTCCAGCAGTTCCGCGTCGTGCACCAACAGCGCGACCTGTACCCGGTTGTTGAGCTCCAGCTTGGTGAGGATGCTCGACACGTGGGTCTTGACCGTCGGCACGCTCAGGAACAGCCGCGCGGCGATGTCGGCGTTGGAACGGCCCTCGCCGACCGCGACCGCCACGTCGGTCTCGCGGGCGTTCAGCACGGCCAGACGTCGCCGGGCCCGGTCCGCCCGCTCACTGTGGTCACCGTGCGCCACCCGTTGCATGAGCCGTCGCGTCACGGCGGGGGAGAGCACCGGGAACCCCCGCGCCACCCGGCGGACCGACTCCACGATCTCCTCCGGCGGAGTGTCCTTGAGCAGGAACCCGGCCGCGCCCGCGCGCAGGGCCCGCAGCACATGTTCGTCGGCGTCGAAGGTGGTGAGCACCAGGACCTCCGGAGCGTCCGGCATGGTCCGTAGCCGTTCGGTGGCGGTCAGCCCGTCCACGGTGGGCATCCGGATGTCCATGAGCACCACGTCGGGGGAGTGCTCGCGGACCAGTTCCTCGACCTGACCGCCGTCCTCGGCCTCGGCCAGCACCCGTAGGTCGGGGGCGCCGCCCATCATCATCACCAGGCCGACCCGCACCAGGGCGTCGTCGTCGACGATCAGCACACCGATCCGCCGCTCTTGGTCCCGTTCGCTCATAGCGACCACGGTAGCCAGGCGGAGAGGCTCCAGCCGCCATCCGTGGTGCTTCCGTACTCCAGGCGTCCCGACGCCAACGAGATCCGTTCGGCCAGACCGACCAGGCCTTGGCCGGAGCCCGCTCCGGTGGAGGGTCCGCCCTCCGGGGCCGGGTCGGGCGGACCGTTGACCACCGACACGGTCAGCCCCTCTCCCGACGCCCCGCGGACCCGCACGGTGGTGTCGGCCCCCGGCGCGTGCTTGCGGGCGTTGGTGAGCGCCTCCTGGACGATCCGGTAGGCCGTGCGCCCGGTGCGCTCGGGCACCTCGCCCGTGTGACCGTCGACGAACTCCACCACGACTCCCGCGTCGCGGGCCTCCTCTATCAGCTGCGCCAGATCCGCCAGGGTGGGCTGGGGCAGTTCGCCCACCGGGGCGCGCAACACCCCGATCACCTCGCGCAGATCCTGGAGGGCCTGGTGAGCGCTCTCCCGGATGACCTTGGCCGATCGGGCGACCTCCTCGGCGGGGGCGTCCGGTCGGTACTCCAGAGCGCCCGCGTGCACGCTGAGCAGGGACAACCGGTGTCCGAGCACGTCGTGGATCTCCCGGGCGATCGACTCGCGCACCTGGTGCTGGGCGTGCTCGGCCCGTAGCTCGGCCTCCGCCTCGGCGTGCACGGCCCGCTCACGCAGTGACGCGAAGAGCTGACGTCGGTGCTGCACCGAGATCCCCCACCCGGCGACCGCCCCCTGGAAGACCGCGCTGAGCAGGAACATCACCAGGAACGGCGCGTGGGGGTCGGGATGCAGGGCCGCGTTGACGAAGGAGGCCACGAAGCTCAGACCCAGCACGCACAGACCCACCTTGGGCGGTCGATGCACGCACAGCGAGAACAGCGCCGCGAGCATGGCCCCGCCCATCAGGGGGAAGAAGGCCGACAGCACCACGAGGACCACCGCGAGCCCTACGGGCCACCGCCGTCGCCACCACAGGGCCGCACAGGCCGCCAACGCGATGAGTTGGTCGGCCACTCGGAACGGGTCCGGGATGGGAGGGGGTGCTGGATCGTCGGGGAAGGTCACCGCGCCGAGCAGCCCGAACCCCAGGGCGATCAGGAACATCAGGGAATCCACGATCCAGTCGCGCGCGCTGCGCCGGTGCCGCTGCCGAGAGGGGTCCGTGTCGTTCATCGCCTCCGGAGTCTACGAGCGCGCGACCGCGGGTGGGGCGCCGCCGAGCGGACTCGGTACCGAAGGCCGGCCGGACGCTACTTTGGTCGAAGACCCCGAGCCGAGGCGAAGACCTTGGTTCACCGGTCCCATCCCCGCGCCCGATCCATCGGCGAGGGCTCCTCTCCTAGGTTCGAACCATGCGCAAGTCACTACAGGGCATGGGCTTCCTGCTCACCCTCATGGGGATCAGCGGGGCGATCGACCACCTCTGGACGCAACCGATCCTGGGGATCGTGCTCAACGCGTTCAACCGCTTCGTCGTGGAACGGGTCCCCGGGCTCCAAGAGAACGCGATCCTGGCCAACCTGGGGCTGGCCGCCTGCGGGATCCTGCTGATCGTGGTGACCGAAGCGCTCTCCCGGCCCCGAAGAACCACGTGAATCCCACCGATCACGCCGTTTCACGCCCGTTTCACGCGCGTGACTAGGTAGCGTCAGCAGGCGGAGCACCCGCGCGTGAAGCTGGGAGAACACCCGATGAGCACTTTGGTCACCGGAGCCACCGGACAGGTGGGCCGACGTGTCCTGACCGAGCTTCGCAGACGCGGCCTACCTGCCGCGGGAGCCTCCAGGGGCGGGGAGGTCCGTCTGGACTGGACGGACACCAGCAGCTGGAAACCGGCGCTGGAGGGCGTGGAGAGCCTGTTCGTGTCCGTACCCATGGCCAGTGGGTTGAGCGAGCGGGCGGAGGCCTTCCTGCAACAGGCGTCCGAATCGGGAGTGGGCACCGCGGTCCTGGTCACCGCGATGGGTGCGGAGGACGGCCCACCCGACTCCGAGCAGCGTCGCCTGGAGGCCAAGGTCCGCGAACTGTTCGGCCGCTGGACCATCGTGCGTCCCAACTGGCTGGACCAGGACTTCACCGAGGGCGTGTTCGCCCGTCTGGCACGCTCTCGTAACGGCCGGCTGGAACTGCCGGTGTCCAAGCGTTGCGCGGTGAGCTTCGTGGACGCCCGGGACGTCGCCCACACCATCGTGGCCGCCCTCACCGACGACGCGCACCACCAGCGCGAGTACACGCTCACCGGCCCCGCCCCGGTCACCTTCCGCGAGGTGGTGAGGGGGACGAAGGGAACCGAGAGCCCGGTGTGGCGGTACAAGAAGGTCGACGAGGCGGGCTTCTACTTCCGCGCGACGAACACGGGCTGGTCGGATCGGTACGTGGACACCCTCAACGAGCGCTTCCGCGCCATCGCCGACGGCCGGGCCGCCAAGGTCACCGAGGACGTCCGTCGGGCCCTGGGCCGCGACCCCGTCCCCATGGCCAAGTTCGTCCGCGAGGCGGTCCATTAGTGTCTCGGAGATGACGGAGCCCCGGACGGTCGGCCGTCCGGGGCTCTGAGGGTCCGGGTCCTGCCTACTTCAGGAGCTGGCGGGCCATCACCATGCGCTGGATCTGGTTCGTGCCCTCGTAGATCTGGGTGATCTTGGCGTCGCGCATCATGCGCTCCAGCGGGAAGTCCTTCACGTAGCCGGCGCCGCCCAGCAGCTGCACGGCGTCGGTGGTGATCTCCATGGCGGCGTCGGAGGCGTAGCACTTGGCAGCCGCGCCGTAGAAGGGCAGGTCCTCGTCGCCCCGCTCGGACTTGGCGGCGGCCACGTAGACCATCTGGCGGGCCGTCTCCAGCTTCATGGCCATGTCGGCCAGCATGAACTGGATGCCCTGGAAGTCGGCGACGGACTTGCCGAACTGCTTGCGCTCCTTGACGTAGGCCACGGCGTGGTCCAGGGCGCCCTGGGCGATGCCGACGGCCTGCGCGCCGATGGTGACGCGGGTGTGGTCCAGGGTGCGCAGCGCGATCTTGAGGCCCTCGCCCGGCGCGCCGATGATGCGGTCACCGGGGATGAGCATGTCGTCGAAGAACAGCTCGCGGGTGGGGGAGCCCTTGATGCCGAGCTTGCGCTCGGGCTCGCCCAGGGAGAAACCGGCGTCGTCGGCGTGCACGACGAACGCGGAGATGTTGCTGCCGCGCTTGCCCTCGGGGTCGGTGACGGCGAGCACTGTGTAGTACTCGCTCACCCCGGCGTTGGTGATCCACGACTTCTGGCCGTTGAGGACCCAGTCGTCGCCCTTGGGGGTGGCCTGGGTGCGCATGGAGGCGGTGTCGGAACCGGCCTCTCGCTCGGACAGGCCGTAGGAGAACATCGCCTCGCCGCGGGCCACGGGGGTCAGATAGCGCCGCTTGACGTCTTCGGAAGCGCCCAGGATCAGCGGCATGGTGCCGAGCTTGTTCACCGCGGGGATCAGCGAGGAGGAGGCGCACACTCGGGCGACCTCCTCGATGATGATGCAGGTCGCCAGCGCGTCGGCGCCCATGCCCTCGTAGTCCTCGGAGATGTGCGCGGCGTGGAAGTCCGTCGCGGTCAGGGCGTCGAGGGCGTCCTGAGGGAAGGCCGACTTCTCGTCCACCTCGGCGGCGTGCGGCGCGATCTTGTCCTCGGCGACGGAGCGCACCGCCTCGCGCAGCTCCTCGTGCTCCTCGCTGGTCTTGAACAGGTCGAAGTCGCTCATGTTCTTCCCCGGTGTATGGCACTAGTGCTGTGGCACTAGGTGCCGATGTATGGCATTCAGTGCCAGACTAGAGGGTAGAGGCGATGAAGTACACCGACCGTCGTCGACCCACGGCAAGGGTCGTCCTCGGCGGGGAGGAGACGGACGATGGCCGAACGCAATGGTGGCGGGACCCGGGCGGTGGTGCTGGCGGCGGTACGCCTGTTCACCGACGCCGGTTACGACGCCACCACGATGGCGGGGATCGCCGAGGTGACCGGGGTGAGCCGACGCAGTCTCTTCCGCCGCTTCGGCTCCAAGGAGGACGTCCTCTTCGCTGAACACGACGAACTGTTCGAGACCGTGGTCCGCTACATGGAGGCCTCTCCGGAATCGCCGACGGACTCGGTGCTGGCCGCCGCCCGTCTGGTCTTCCAGGGGTACGTGCGCGACCCCGAGATCACCGTGCCCCGCTACCGGTTGGTGCGCGCCCACTCGCGGCTGCGCGACCGGGAGGTCGCCATGACCGCCCGCTACCAGGCGGCCTTCAGCCGCCACATGGCCGAAGCCGCCGGGGGCGGGCGCCCTTCACTGGAGGTGGAGGTGGTGGCCTCCGCCGTCATCGCCGCGCACAACCACGTCCTGCGCGGCTGGCTCCGCGACCCCGACGACGATGGTGTGTGGCGGCGGTTCGACGAGGCCATGGAACGGGTCCGTGCCCTGGCCGCTCCCCTCTTCGGCGTGCCGGACGAACCCGTGCCCGGCCGGCCCACGAGAGTCGGGCGGGACCGGATCGTGGTGGCCGTCTACCCGGGGGACACCGACCCCGACGAACTCTCGCGCCGCGTGGCGGAGACGGTTCGGGACCGCCGGTAGGAACCGTGTCGAGTGCCGGCCGGGGGCGGTGTCAGGCGGCGTATACGCTCTTCGGCCGCTGTCTCCGGCACGGCCCACGCGGGCATAGGCTGTATGGGGCCGAAAAACGGGAGATCACACGAGGCGAGGCGACGACGGGAATGAGCGTGGACACGGCGGGCACGGACAAACAGGGGTCCGAGGTCGCACACGAGGCGGAGCGACGACGGACCTTCGCGGTCATCTCCCACCCCGACGCCGGTAAGTCGACGACCACCGAGGCCTTGGCCCTGCACGCCGCGGCCATCTCCTCCGCCGGCGCGGTGCACGGCAAGGGCGACCGCAAGGGCGTCACCTCCGACTGGATGGCGATGGAGCAGGACCGCGGGATCTCCATCACCTCGGCCGCACTGCGCATCGACTACAAGGACCATGTCCTCAACCTGGTGGACACCCCCGGCCACGCCGACTTCTCCGAGGACACCTACCGGGTGCTCTCCGCCGTCGACTGCGCCATCATGCTGCTGGACTCGGCCAAGGGCCTGGAGCCGCAGACCCTCAAACTCTTCGACGTGTGCCGTGCCCGCAAGATGCCGGTCCTCACGTTCGTCAACAAGTGGGACCGCCCCGGTCGCGAACCCCTCGAACTCCTCGACGAGATCGAGCAGCGCATCGGCCTGCGCCCCACCCCGTTGAACTGGCCGGTCGGCATCGCCGGTGACTTCCGCGGCCTGATCGACCGCGCCTCGGGTATCTACACCAAGATGACCCGGACCCCCGGCGGCGCCAAGAAGGCGATCGAGGAGGTCCTGGACGACGACCGGGCCGCCGAGATCGAGCAGGACGCCTGGGTGCAGGCCAAGGAGGAGATCGAGTTGTTGGAGGCGCTGGGCGCCGACTTCGACCACGAGTCCTTCATGGCGGGTGAGTCCTCCCCGGTGCTGTTCGGCGCGGCGCTGTCCAACTTCGGGGTCGGCCAGTTGCTGGAAGCGGTCGTGGGTCTGGGCCCGGCACCGTCGGCCAAGGTCGACGACAAGGAGCGACCCCGCCCGGTGGAGCGACCCTTCTCCGGTCAGGTCTTCAAGATGCAGGCCAACATGGACAAGAACCACCGGGACCGGATGGCGTTCGTTCGGGTCAGTTCGGGCCGGTTCGACCGGGGCATGGTGCTCACCCACGCGGCCACGGGCCGTCCCTTCGCCACCAAGTACACCCAGGCGGTCTTCGGTTCGGACCGTTCCACCATCGACACCGCCTTTCCGGGTGACGTGATCGCCCTGGTCAACGCCCAGGCGTTGGCGGTGGGGGACACCCTCTACGACGGCCCCAAGGTGTCCTACCCGCCGATCCCCAGCTTCGCGCCGGAGCACTTCGTGGTGGCGCGGGCCTTGGACGCGGGCAAGTACAAGCAGTTCCAGCGGGGGATCGCCCAGCTCGACGCCGAGGGTGTGGTGCAGGTGCTCACCTCGGACGTGCGCGGTGAGCAGGCCCCGGTGCTGGCGGCGGTGGGTCCGCTCCAGTTCGACGTGGTCAGGCACCGCATGGAACAGGAGTTCCGCAGCCCCATCGACACCTCGCCGTTGGAGTACTCGGTGGCCCGACGTACCGACGCCGAGTCCGGACCGACCCTGCACGCGCTGTCGGGGGCGGAGGTGCTGCGTCGTCGCAATGACGGCGAGCTCTTGGTACTGGTGCACAACAAGTGGCGGTTGCGGGTCATCGAGCGTGACCACCCGTCGCTGTTGATGGAGCCCTTGCTCGCGGGCGGCGTCGACGAGGGTTAGGGCGTGCTTCCCGACGTGAAGCCGCTTTTTCACAAAGAGCGTTCGCCTCGTTTACCCCGGGTTAATATCGGTGACCCTTTGTGTGCTTCGGTCCCGTGTTCCGGTTCCAGCGGCTTTCCCTTTCGGGCCCTCGGTGGGTTCTCCGAGGGGCGTTCGCCCCGGTGGTGAGCGGGTGCCGCGGGGTGGCTGTGAAGTCTCGTGTCCGGGGCACATACTCCGACCCGTTGAGGGGTAGGGACAGTGGTCCTGGAGGGTGGTCGGCGCCACCGGGACGGGTGTCAGAGTCCAAGATCACCGAGCCGGAGGTACCCCGCGTCAAGCCTTGTGATCAGGGCGAAGGTACCCTGATCTCAGGCCGCTAGGGCGCGTTCGAACACCTGGCCGCACCGAGTTCTGTTCGGGTTTGTCTGGATCTGTGAAGGGCATCCCTGCCGGGGCTGGTTCGGGTGGGTTTCGGGGTGCCCAGGGGACCTGTCCAGGAGACCCGCGGAAGACGGGTGGGAGAACCCCGCCGTCCCCGAGAAGGTCTCAGGGCGATCACGCTGTTATCGACAGTCGGCAAAGTCTGTAAATATTCACTCTGCGATAATTCTGATCACGTGTGGGTATGTGTTGGATGTCACCTGTTCGTGAATCGGTGAAACTTATATGATTTTGCTTAACTGTCGTTTAACAAAACAGAACAATAACGAGTGAATCAAGAACGCGGCGGCGGATCGCCCTGCGTTCCGACGCACCTCACGTATCCCCCGCCTGGAAAGGTTGACCTCGGGCATGAGCGATGACAAAGAGCGCACGGTGGAGCTCCACTACGAGGGCGGCGTGCTGAAGCTGCCGGTTTTCACCGGTACCGAGGGTGAGAGCACCATCGAGCTGAAGACCCTGCTGGGGTCGACCGGTATGACGACCCTGGACCCCGGGTTCGGCAACACCGCTTCGTGTAGCTCGAAGATCACCTACATCGACGGGGCCGCCGGGATCCTGCGTTACCGCGGGTACCCGATCGAGGACCTCGCCGTTCACAGCACCTTCCTGGAGACCGCCTACCTCGTGATCTACGGGGAGCTGCCGGACCCCGGCAAGCTCAAGGAGTTCTCCGACAAGCTGCGCGACAACGCCGACATCCCGGCCGACATGGGCACGCTCATCGACGCGATGCCCCGCAACGGCCACCCCATGGCGCTGATCTCCAGCGCCGTGAACACCCTCGCCGCGTACTACGAGGACAGCGCGGACCCCGAGGACGAGGACCAGGTAGAGCTCGCCACGATCCGGCTGATGGCCAAGCTGCCGACGATCGCGGCCCGCATCTACCGCAACTCGATCGGTGAGAGCCCGATCGCCCCGGACGACTCGCTCGACTACGTCGACAACTTCATCCGGATGACCTTCGGGGACAAGGCCCCCACCGGTGACCTGGGCGACCTGTTCAACAAGGCCGTCGGCATGCTGCTGGTGCTGCACGCCGACCACGAACTGAACTGTTCCACCGCCACCGTGCGCGTGGTCGGTTCCTCCAAAGCCGACATCTTCGCCAGCGTCGCCTCCGGTATCAACGCCCTGTCCGGCCCGTCCCACGGCGGCGCCAACCAGGCCGTGCTGGAGATGCTGGAGGAGATCCGCGACTCGGGTATCTCCATCGAGGACTTCCTGGAGAAGGTCAAGGCCCGCGAGATGCGTCTCATGGGCTTCGGGCACCGGGTCTACAAGAACTTCGACCCGCGCAGCAAGGAGATCAAGGTTCTGGCCAGCCAGATCCTCGACCAGCACGACAGCCCGGACGAGCTCTTCGCGCTCGCCCTCAAGCTTGAGGCCGCCGCGCTCCAGGACTCGTACTTCACCGAGCGCAAGCTGTACCCGAACGTCGACTTCTACACCGGCGTCATCTACCGCACCATGGGCTTCCCGACCAACATGTTCACCGTGTTGTTCGCCCTCGGCCGTCTGCCCGGCTGGATCGCCCACTACCGCGAGCAGCTGCACGACCCGGCCTTCCGGATCGCGCGCCCGCGTCAGCACTACATCGGCTCCACCGAGCGCCGCTACCCGGGTCAGGGGTAACACCCGCCCGAGAGCGCATCCGACCGCCCGCCCACGTCACCGACGAGGGCGGGCGTTCTCGTGTGCGCACCACGAAGAAGGCACGGAGTAGAACCTCCCTTTCCCCGTACTTTGCGTACCTTCTGTCATCGGTGTGCGACGTTGAGAGAAGTGGCAACGAAGCGGCCTCCTGCGGAAGGAGGCCGCGCGAGGGAGGGGGCCAGGCTATGGTCCGGTACGCGTTGGCCGGTGACATGCTCGGTGAGTTGAGCCGGAGCTGGTGGGTCGTGGTCGTTCGCGGTGTCGCCGCCGTGCTCTTCGGTCTGGTGGCGCTCTTCTGGCCCGGGGTCACCACGGTGGCCCTGGCGTTCGTCTTCGGTGCCTTCGCGCTGGTGGACGGTATCGTGCTGGCGTTCGCCGCCTTTCGGGCGGCCTCCGGTACCCGCCTGCCGCTGGTGATCCAGTCGGTGCTCGGCATCCTGCTGGGGGCGGCCGCCCTGATCTGGCCGATGGTCGCCGTGGTCGCGTTGGTCTTCGTCATCGGCGCCTGGGCGGTCGTCACGGGTGTCGCGGAGATCGTCACCGCCGTCCGTCTGCGCGCGCATCTCACCTCCGAGTGGCTGCTGATCTTCGCCGGAGCCCTGTCGGTGATCTTCGGTCTGCTGCTGTGGCTGTGGCCGGGACTGGGCGCGATGGCGATGGTCGCCGTGGTCGGTGTCTACGCGATCGTGTTCGGAATCGCCCTGGTGATCGCGGGCTTCCGGCTCAGGGGCGCGGCCGACGCGGTCGCTTCGTCCGGTGAGGACGAGACGGAGAGCGCCGGGAGTGAGACCGTCGAGGCGCGGCACGCCGCGGACACCGAGGGCGGGGACCTGCTCGACGGTTTCTACGCCGAGGGGGACGACCGGGACGTCAACGCCTTCGACGACGGTTATTCTGACGGCTACCGCGACGGTTACGAGGGCGACCCGAGCCCGGCGGGCGCCACCGACGCCTCCGTGTACGGGGACGAGGACGGCGCCTCGCGTGTGGGCAAGCACCGCGCGCCCAAGGGCTCGCCGGAGGACACGGACCCCCGGTAACGGTAGCCCTGGGTCAGGCCCCGCCGACCAGGAGAGGGCCGAGCCGGTCGACCTGACTGTCCGGGACGACCAGCTCGGCCTTTTCCCGTTGCCAGCGCAGGAAGTGCGGTGTGCGCCGGTGAGCGGCCAGAGCGTCCTCGTCGGCGAACACCTCGTACACCCAGAAGGCGTTCTCGTCCGTGGGGTCGCCCACCACGTCGAACCTCCTACACCCGGGTTCGTGCCGGAGCGCGTTGGCGGCGTTGCGGGAGATCCCGCGTAGGAAGGCGTCGCGTCGGCCGGGCAGCACCCGGATCGAGATGACGAGGGCGACCGGGTTCATGAGGGCTCCGAGAAAAGGGGAGGACGGGGAGAGGGGACGTCCACTACGGTAAAGACCATGGCCTTCCAGCAGCTGTTCTACCAGTAGGACCCCGGCGTCCTCGACGCCTCCGCGCCGTCCCCCGGGGACCGGCGCTTCGCACTCCTACCCGTAGACAGCCTCTGGAGAGAGAACCATGACCCGTCGCGCCCATATCGCCATGGTCGGCGTCCCCGCGGTGAGCCACGTCCTGCCCAGCCTGGAGATCATCCGGGAATTGGTCCGCAGGGGCCACCGAGTCACCTACGCCAACGACCCCGTCGGTCGGATCGGTGAGCTCATCGAGTCCACCGGCGCCGAGATCGTCCCCTTCACCACCACCCTGCCCACGGGGGACGAGGAGTGGGGCGACGACCCGATCGAGGGGATGGACATCTTCCTCGACGACGCCATCAACAGCCTGCCCGTGCTTCGGGAGTCCTACGAAAGCGACCGCCCCGACCTGTTCCTCTACGACATCGGCGGATACACCGCCCGGGTCATGGGGATCGGGTGGGGGATTCCCAGCATCCAACTGTCCCCGACCTACGTGGCCTGGGCCGATCACGGCGCCACCGTCATGACCTGGCTGCGCGAACAACCGGGGGCCGAGGAGTTCTTCGCCAAGTTCGACGCCTGGTTGGTCGAGAACGGGGTGGAAGGGCTGGACCACGCGAGCTTCCCGGGCGAACCGGACCGGGCGTTGGCCATGATCCCGCGCGAGATGCAGCCCTTCGCCGACACCGTGGCCGACACGGTCACCTTCGTCGGCCCCTGCCTGGGAGAGCGCGAGGGGCATGGGTCCTGGACCCGACCGGCCGACGCGGAGAAGGTCGTCCTGGTGTCACTGGGTTCGGCCTACACCGACCGGCCCAAGTTCTACCGCGAGTGCGTGAAGGCCTTCGGTGACCTGCCCGGGTGGCGCACCGTCCTCCAGATCGGCGCATTCGTCGACCCGTCCGTGTTGGGGGAGGTCCCCGACACCGTCGAGGTCCATCGGTGGGTCCCGCAGCTGGACATCCTTCGGCAGGCGGACGCCTTCGTCACCCACGCGGGCATGGGCGGCTCCAGCGAGGGGCTCTACACCGGCACGCCGATGATCGCGGTGCCGCAGGCGGTCGACCAGTTCGAGAACGCCGACCGTCTCCAAGGGTTGGGGGTGGCCCGCCGGATCGACACCGAGGAGGCCACCGCCGAGGCGCTGCGCGGTGCGCTGATCGACCTCACCTCCGACCCCGAGGTCGCGCGCCGGCTGGCCGACATCGGTGGCCGGCTCCAGCGCAGCGGCGCTCCCTACGCGGCCGACCTCATCGAGGCCGCGCTCCCCGAGAGCTGATCCGATCCGACCCGCACCGGTGCGCTGTCCCCGTGGTCGGCGCACCGGTGGTGTCCGTACCCACCGAAGTCCATCGAAAGGGGAACCCCCATGGGCCACCTCGTCGTCGTCACCGGAGGACCCGGCTCGGGCAAGACGACGTTGATCGACCACCTGGCCGGGCTCGGCCACGGGCGCACCGTGGAGGCCGGCCGGGCGATCATCCGTGACCAACGGGCGATCGGCGGCACCGGCCTGTCCTGGCGTGACGAGGGTCTGTTCGTCGAGTTGATGCTCTCGTGGGACATGCGTTCCCATCGGGAATCGGACGCCCGCGAGGGCCTCGTCTTCTGCGATCGCGGCGTGCCCGACATGGTCGGCTACTTCCTCCAACGTGGTCGGGAGGTCCCCGAACACGTGCGGGAGGCGGCCCGGCTGTTCCGCTACCACCGCCGTGTCTTCCTCGCCCCACCCTGGACGGAGATCTACGCCGGTGACACCGAACGGCACCAATCACCGGAGGAGGCGGAGCGCACCTTCGAGGCGATGCTGCGGGCCTATCCCTCCTGCGGGTACGAGACGGTCCTGTTGCCCCGGGTCCCGGTCGCCGATCGTGCCCGTTTCGTCCTGGAAACACTCGCCGACGCCGGTGAGTGAGCCACTGTGATGCTCGCGATGACGCCCGTGTTGTGCTTGTGGCCGTACGTGGCCGTATACCGAGAAGTCCCTTGTGGATCGGGGTGTGCGCCGCCACACTCGTTCTAGATACCGGTGGGGGTGATTCGGCAGGTGGCGAACGCGTCGGGGCTCGGCATGCCGCCGATGAGCTGGGAGGGGATCGACCACGCGCTCAACCGTGTCCGTGGTGAGGTCGACCGGATCTCCCTGAACCTGACCGACCTGGAGCGGCACGGGACGTACCGCCTCCTCTGCGGCGCCGATCCGGTCGGCGGGACCCGAAGCCGTTGGGCGGTCGCGGACGGGCACGCCCACCGGTTGTGGCGGACCCACGCCGTCTTCGAGTCGGTGGTCGAGACCGCCGTGCGCCTGCGCGAGACCGGCGTGGCCGAACCGCAGGACGAGCTCACCCGGCTGCTCACGGGCGAGTCCGTGATCCTGCCCTTGGACGAAGTCCCCGTGCACGAACGCGGCCTGCTCGACCCCGACACCGAGAGCATCACCCTGGCCGAGGCCACCGCCCGGATGACCGCCGACTACGAGGCGATCACGGAGGTCGTCTCCGCGGTGGAGACCTCCTGGGACGCCCTCCATCCCCGGCTCAACGAACTCGACGCCATGTGGCAGGAGGTCTGCACGCTCTCGGACATGGTGGAGGTCCCCGACGACGCGCACGAGGGCCTGCGCGCCGAGCTGGAGCGGGTCGGGGACACCGTACGCCGTGACCCGTTGGCACTGGTCGTCGACGGTGGCGTGGACACCTCCGCCCTGGACCGTCTGCGTTCGGTCCTCGATCGGACCCGGGGCGAACTCCGGGACGCCCTGCGCATGCGCGACTCCTACGACGAGAGCGTCGGTCGACTCGATTCGGCCATCGACGACGTCGAACAGGTGGTGACGCGCTGCCGTGAACTGCGCACCCGCGTGGTCGCGAAGATCTCCTCCCCGGCGGCCATCGACGTCCCCGACCCGGTTCCGGAACTGCGCGCGGCCGTCACCGCGATGGACGCCCTGCGATCCCGGCGACGGTGGCGGGCCCTGGGCGCCCGCCTGGGGGAACTGGAACGCTCCGTGCACGAGACCGGGGACGACGCGCGCGATCGGGAACGCAACCTCGGCGGTCTCCTCCAACGCAGGGCCGAACTGAGAGGGCGGTTGGACGCCTTCCGCGCCAGGGCGGTGCGCCTGGGGTTGGCCGAAGACGAACGACTCGTCGAATCCCATGGGCGTGCGCACTGGGAACTGTGGAACGCCCCCTGTGACCTGCGGGCCGCCACCGTGGCGCTGTCCGCCTACCAGAGGACGCTCCAGGAACTCGCGGGAACCGAAACCCCCTCGATCAGAACCAGAGCGGGTGATCGCGCGTCAGACGGCGAGAACGATGGTGGTGTGAACAGATGAGCGAGTGCGCTTCCCCCGGCTGTCAGGGGCTGATCGAGGACGGTTTCTGTGGCGTGTGCGGCCTGGCGCCCATGGACGCCCCGACCACGCGTACCCCGGCGCCCTCAGCCGGTCCCCGGCCGTCCTTCGTCCCCCCGCAGGGCGCCGGCCCCTCCGGCCGGGACCTGGAGATCACCGAGATATCCGTCCACTCGCATCCGATCAGCTCCGGCAACGTCCGCATCTCGGGACGTTCCGGGCCCGGAAGCATCGCGGGTTCCATCGGCAGCACGCGCAGCGGACGCACCTCCAGTGCCGGTTCCCGACGCGGCATGCTCGGACTGGGCATGGTCCAGGTCCCCCTGGTGCCGGCGAAGGACCCCTCGGAGGCGATCATGACCGCCCCGGTCGTCTCGGAGAAGAACCGCTTCTGCGGCAACTGCTCCGAGAAGGTCGGCCGGTCCAACGGCGACCATCCGGGACGCACCGAGGGTTTCTGTCGTCAGTGCGGAACCCAGTTCTCGTTCACCCCCAAGTTGGTCGATCGTGACGTGGTCGGTGACCAGTACGAGGTGCTCGGCTGCCTGGCCCACGGTGGTCTGGGCTGGATCTACCTGGCCCGGGACCGCAACGTCAACAACCGCTGGGTCGTGCTGAAGGGCCTGCTCAACGCCGGTGACGCCGAGGCGCACAAGGCGGCCGCCGCCGAACGGGCCTTCCTCTCCGAGGTCGAGCACCCCAACATCGTCAAGATCATCAACTTCTCCCAGCACCCGGACCCGCGTACCGGCATCCCCGGCGGCCACATCGTCATGGAGTACGTGGGCGGCAAGTCGCTGCGGGAGTTGCTCATCGAGTGTCGGGATCAAGGGGCGAGCGAGGAGGTCCTGCCCCTCGAACAGGTCATCGCCTACGGGTTGGAGTGCTTGAGGGCCCTGGGGTACCTGCACTCCAAGGGCCTGCTGTACTGCGACTTCAAGCCGGACAACGTCATCCAGAGCGAGGAGCAGATCAAGCTCATCGACCTGGGCGGCGTCCGACGCATGGACGACGGGCTCAGCCCCGTTTACACCACCCCCGGATACCGGGTCCCCGAGGACGAACTACGCGGCCCGGGCCCCAGCATCAGCGCCGACCTGTACTCGGTGGGACGGGCCCTGGCGGTGCTCAGCTTCCACTTCAGCTTCATCCGCAAGTACCCGCACGACCTCCCGCCCCGGCACGAGGTGCCGTTGCAGCGACGGTTCGAGTCCTACGACCGGCTTCTGCGCCGGGCGACCCACCGGGACCCCGACGCGCGCTTCCACGACGCCGGGGACATGGCCGACCAGCTCACCGGTGTGCTGCGCGAGGTGCTCGCCGAGATCCAGGGGACGCCTCACCCGGCCGCCTCCGTGCTCTTCGGTGGCGAGACCTTCACCGGGTTGCCCGAATCCGGCGCCCCCGACGCGGACCGGATGCTGTCCCCACCCAGCGCCATCGAGGCCGCGGCGCTGCTCCCCGCACCGCTCATCGACCAGTTCGACCCCGCCGCCCAACACCTGCGCAACCACGTGGGCCTGGCCCCAAGCGAGCTCATCCCGATCCTGCGCTCCGCGAGGACGCCCTCACCGGAGACCCTGCTCATGCTGTCCCGGGCGCTGATGACCGTCGGCCGCTACAAGGAGTCGCTGGACGTACTGGAACGGTTCAGCTTCGCGGTCCCCGGCGACTGGCGCACCATGTGGTACCTCGCCGTCGCCGAGTTGAGCACCGGCCGCTTCCACGAGGCCCGGAAGCATTTCGCCGAGTTGTACGATCACCTGCCCGGGGAGGCCGCCCCCAAGCTCGGGCTCGCCCTGGCCTGCGAACGCACCGGTGAACACGACGTCGCCGCACGCCGGTACGCCACGGTATGGATGACCGACCACTCCTACGTGAGCGCGGCGTTCGGGCTGGCCCGGATCCGGCTGGCCCAAAGCGACCGGACCGCCGCCATCGAGGTCCTGGACACCGTCCCGGAACTGTCCAGTATGTACGTCCACGCCCAGACCGCCCTGATCTCCGTGCTGGCCAGGGGCACCGGCGACGGCATGGACCTCGTCAGGGCGGGAGAGCGGCTCGACCGGATCGGCCTGGACAGCGAGTCCGTCGACCGACTGGCCGCACGGGTTCTGGAGTCCGCCCTGGAGTGGCTCCGGACAGGCGGGGCCCCGCCCCCTGGGAGCCGCCTTCTCGATGACGGGTTCACCGAGGACGGAGTGCGCTCCAACCTGGAACGTCGCTACCGGTCCCTGGCCCACCGGACCGGCCGCGGCCGGGAGCGTTACGCGCTCATCGACAAGGCGAACTCCCTACGCCCCGTGACCCTGCTCTGAGGATCGAAGGAACGGCGATGACGATGGTCCGGACCTGCCCCGCCTGCGCGGACACCGTGTCGATGAGCGACGCCTTCTGCGAGAGCTGCGGCCGGAACCTCCCCGTGGAGGCGGCGGCACCCGATGTGGTGCCGACCGCGCCCCAGGAGAGCATGGCCGGGATCGCCCTGGACGACGCCGACGCTCAGGTCACACAGCCCATACGCCGCGACGCGGTGATCCCGGAGGCCGGTCCGATATCGGTCTCGCCGAACGTCGCCCCCGAGTGGCCGCCACCCGCCACGGGCAGCAACCCGGTCGCGGTCGCCAACCCCGGTCTGTGCGTGTGGTGTCCCGGGCGGGTGACGGACGGCTACTGCGAGAAGTGCGGCTTCCTCCAGCCCACCGGCCGCGACCACGTGGAAGTGCGCGCGGGAAAGGCCTTCGGGGTCAGCGACCGCGGGTTGCGGCACAAACGCAACGAGGACGCCATGGCCATCCGGGTGATCGAGGAGCACTCTCCGCACGCGGCGGGCGCCGTCGTCGCGGTGGTCTGCGACGGGGTCTCCAGTTCGCCCCGCTCCGACGAGGCCTCCAGGGTGACCGCCGAGACGGGCGCGACCGTGCTCGCCGAACGCCTGCGCCAGGGTGTGGACCCCCGAGAGGCCACCGGCGTGGCGATGACCCAGGCCGCCCGGGCCGTCGCGGCCATCGCCGAATCGCCCGACTCCGCGCCGGCCTGCACCTTCGTGTCGGCCGTGACGTGCCCGCGGACGGGGGCGGTGACCGTCGGCTGGGTCGGCGACAGCCGTGCCTACTGGCTCTCCGGAGGCCCCACGTCCAGCACCTCGACCCTGCTCACCCGGGACGACTCTTGGAGCGAGGCGATGGTCCAGATGGGCGCCCTGTCCAGGGAAGAGGCCATGCGTTCGGCCAACGCCCACGCGCTCATCGCCTGGATGGGCGCGGACTCCGGTGAGATCGACGCGCACATCTCCACCGTGACTCCGATCGGACCCGGCGCCGTCCTGCTGTGCAGCGATGGTCTGTGGAACTACTACTCGGAGGCCGAGGCCCTGACCGACGCGGTGCCGGACCTGGGCACCGCACCCCTGGAAGCGGCTCGCACCTACGTCGGCCTGGCGTTGAGAGCCGGCGGCAGAGACAACATCACCGTCGTCGTCATACCCGTACCCACAGGGGGTCACCGTGCCGAACACGTCTGACCGGGCCGCCGGCCCCGAGTTCCGGGTCGAGGTCGACCAGAACCCCTACCTACCGCTGGGCGGCACGGAGGTGCACGCCGTGGTGAGCGTGACCTCCCACAGCCCCGTCCTGGTGGGAACCTCGGTGCGCGCCTCGGAAGTGATCATCATCGACACCTCCGGGTCCATGTACGGGGAGAAGATCAACGCGGCCAAGCAGGCGGCCCGCGCCGCGATCGAGGCCCTGCGCGACGGCGTCCGCTTCGCGGTGGTCGCCGGCCACCGCGAAGCCCAGATGATCTACCCCACCGCCGACCGGCTGGTCGAGGTGAACGACGGGACCCGGGCGGAGGCCCTGGAGGCCGTGGGTCGACTGTGCGCCGACGGGGGCACCCGGATGGGTTCCTGGCTGCTCAAGGCCGCGGAGCTGTTCGACTCCGGTGGTGAGGGCATCAAGCACGCCATCCTGCTCACCGACGGTCAGAACAACGAGATGTCCGACGTCTTCGAGGGGGTGCTCCGGCGCCTCGCGGGCAGATTCGTCTGCGACTGCCGTGGGGTCGGCACCGACTGGAAGGTCGAGGAACTGCGCCGCATCGACGCGGCGCTCCTGGGCGGCGGCCCCGGCATCGTCGCCGACCCCGCCGACCTGACCGCCGACTTCCGGGCGATGGCCCAGGCGTCCATGGGCAAGACCGTGGCCGACGTGGCGCTGCGCCTGTGGGCCCCGCAGAACTCCGTGGTGCGCTTCGTCAAACAGGTCGCGCCCACGGTCCAGGACCTCACCGATCGGGCGGTCCAACGGGTACAGCAGGCCAACGACTACCCGACCGGGTCCTGGGGCACCGAGAGCCGCGACTACCACGTGTGCGTCGAGGTGCCCGCGGGCGATCCCGGACGGCAACTGCGCGCCGGATGGGCGCGCGTGGTGATGCCCGGCGAGACCCCGGACCGGGACGAGGTCCTGGCCTCGGGGAACATCCTCGCCGAGTGGACACAGGATGAGGCCCGGGCCACCGAGATCCACCCTCGGGTGGCCCACTACACGGGTCAGGTGGAACTGGCCCGGGCGATCCAGGACGGGCTCACGGCCCGTCGCGAGGGGGACGAGTCGACCGCCACCACACGGTTGGGTCGGGCCGTCGCGCTCGCACACGAGTCGGGCAACGAGGAGACGGCGAAGCTGCTCGATCGGGTCGTCGACGTGATCGACCCGGCCACCGGAACCGTTCGGCTCAAGTCCAGCGTCGACAAGGTCGACGAGATGACCCTCGACACCAACTCGACCCGGACCGTACGGACCCGACCCCGCCAGAGCGGGCCGGACACCGACGGTGCCCTCGGACCCGGGTAGGAGGGACCCATGCCGAGTTGCCCTTCAGGGCACCACTCCACGGCCACCGACTTCTGTGACATCTGCGGGCTACGCCTCCAAGCGCTGACCGTCCCACCGATCGCCTCCGGACAGCGTCGTCCGGAGCCGCCCCGACCCGTACCGGCGCAGCGCGGCGGCCCCTGCCCGGAATGCGGTACCTTCCGGGCCGGTCGCTTCTGCGAGGAGTGCGGCTACGACTTCGCGTCTCGGTCCGGCAGCCACCAACGCCGGATGTCGGACCCCGGGAGCGCTCCAACGGGGGTGCGCTGGCGCGCGATCGTCGCCGCCGACCCCGCCTACTACCAGTACATGGCCGACCAGGGGATGCTCGACTCCGATCGGATCGACTTCCCCACCGGTCAACGACAGCGCCGGGTGACCCTTGAGGGAGACCGTGTGCACATCGGTCGGGGGAGCCGCTCACGCGGGTTCTTCCCCGAGATCGATCTGGGCGGGCCCGGTGGGGACCCCGCGATCTCCCACATCCACGCCATCCTGCTGGCCCGCCCCGGAGGCACCTGGTCGTTGCTGGACCCGGGCTCGACCAACGGGACCACGATCAACGGGACCGCCAACCCCATAACGCACAACGTGGAGGTCCCCCTGAACGACAGCGACCGGATCTACGTCGGAGCGTGGACCGCCATCCTCCTCCAGAAGGGGTGAACCCCGTTGATGCCCCCGAACCCCGAACAGGTGGCAGGGCGACCCGAACCGGGCGCTCCCTCGCTGCCGCCCGGACCACCACCCCGAGCACCCGGTGTCCCGGTGCCCGGCGGACCGCGCCCCAACGGAACAGGTGTCGCCTCGGCGGCCGGCAGGGGAGACCCCGCGCCGCGGTCGCGCTCCTGGTCACCAGGGCTCCGATCGACCCTGAGCACCACCCCCGCTCGGGTGTGGATGCTGTCCCTGCTGTGCGTGGCGACCATCGTGGGACTGTTCGGGTCCGCGACCGTCACCCTCGGCCAGGCCCGTGACGGACTCGACGTCCTGGGCCGGGACGCCGGTCCGCAGGCGATGGCCACCACCGAGCTGTACCTGGCCCTGGCCGACATGGACGCCAGGGTGGTGAACATCCTCCTCATGGGCACCGACCACGATCTCGGATCGGGGCGCGAGGAATCCGAGGCCGGTTACGAGAGCAGCCGGGGCCAGGCCAACGAGGCCCTGCTTCAAGCGGCCTCGCTGACCGAGGGCGACACGGTCGAGGAGTACAACGTCCAGGCGGTCCTGGACGGGATCGGCGCCTATGAGCAGTTGGCCGCGGAGGCCCGTCTGCTCAACGACGAGGCCGGCGCCCCGCCGGGGGAGGTCGACCCCGAGGCCCTGCGAAGCTACCGGCAGGCCACGCGGCTGATGCACACCGAACTCCTGCCCAAGGCGTTCAACCTGGGGCTGGACTCATCAGCGATCGTGCGCACCAACCACGAGGAGGGGCAGTCCGCCGTCGCGATGGGGCTGGTGTGGGTCGGCGGGGTCGGGGTGGCCACCGTCGCCGCCCTCATCGCCCTCCAGCTGTACCTGCGGGTGCGGTTCCGCCGTCGGTTCAACGCCCCGCTCCTGGTCGCCACCGTCGGGGCCATGGTCCTGACGGTCGGGGTCACGCTCGCGCTCAACAGCAGTGGCGGACATCAGAGCGAGGCGAAGGACGAGGGGTTGGACGCCGCGATGGCGCTGGCTCGTGCGGGCGCCATCACCACGGACATGCAGGCGGACCAGAGCCGCTACCTGATCGACGACGTGTTCGCCGACAACTACCAGCAGGTCTACCTGGAGCGGTCGCAGCAGGTGCTCTTCCGCCCGGCGAGCACCCTGGAGGACTACTACGCGGAGATCGGCGAGGTCTCCGAGGCGTTCCCGGAGCTGCCCGGATCGGACGGTTCGGATTCGCGGGACCCCGGAACGTTGGGCTACCTGGGACAGAGTGCCCAAGAAGCGCTGCTTCCCGGACAGGAGGACGCGCTCGCCGAGGTGCTGTCGGCCTACAACGACGTGCAGGTCGAGGACCAGAGGCTGCGCGCCGCCGCGCGCGACGGTGACCTGGAGGCCGCCATCGACGTCCGGATGGGTGTGTCCCACACCGAGGAGGGGGTCTTCCCCGCCTACATGGACGCCCTGGACGGGCTGATCGACCTGCATCGGGAGGAGTTCACCGACGGCATCGATCGTGGGGACGCGGCGCTCGCGCCGTGGACCTGGGGTCTTCCGGTCGGCGCGCTGATCCTGCTGACCCTGGTGGTGATCGGGGTCCGTCCCCGGCTCGCCGAGTACCGCTGACGGGCTGATCGAGATGAACAGTCGGATCGAGGGGAACACGCACATGTGGTTCGGACGCCGTCGCGCGTGGTCCGTGGCGGCCCTGGTCGCCACGGCGACGCTGGTGCTGTCCGCCTGCTCGGCGGAGGATGAGAAGTCGCTGGTGGACGCGGATTCGCTGACCATCGGGGTCAAGGCCGACCAACCCGGGCTGGGCCTGGAGGAGGGCGGCGAGCTCGTCGGGTTCGACGTGGACATGGCCCACGAGATCGCCGAACGGATGGGGATCACCGACGTGGAGCTGGTCGGGGTCACCTCGGCCGAGCGCGAGGACAAGTTGATCAGCGGTGAGGTGGACATGGTCGTGGCGACCTATTCCATCACCCCCGCCCGCAAGACCGAGGTGACCTTCGGTGGTCCGTACTACGTGGCCAAGCAGGACATCCTGGTGCGCGCCGACGAGAACGAGGTGTCCGGGGTCCGCGACCTGGCGGGGCGCAGCGTCTGCCAGGGCGAGGGCTCCAACTCGGCGCTCCGGATCACCGACGGCCTGGGGATCGACGTGTCCGAGCTACAGGAGGCGGAGAGCTACAGCGCCTGCATCGAGCGGCTCGCCGAGGGGGAGGTGGACGCGGTGTCCACCGACAACCTGATCCTCGCCGGGTTCCTCGCCGAGGACCCCGACGCGTTCCAGTTCGTCAACAACCCGTTCACGGACGAGAAGTACGGGGTCGGGTTGCCCTACGGTGACGTGGCGGCCTGTGAGGCGGTGAACAAGGCGGTCAGCGAGATGTACCAGGACGAGACGGCGTCCGTTCTGCTCGACGAGTGGTTCGGTGAGACCGGTCTCGAAGTGGTCCGCAGCGTGCCGCAGTTCGAGGGCTGTGACTAAGGCGATCCGAGCGGGGAACAGCACTTGGGGAACATCGGTCGACGGGGGTCTACCGGGGTGGCTCGAATGGGCCATATGGCAGATACTGAACCTTATATATGGCATTGGGGGGACAGAGGAGGGGTTGTCCGTTGACCATCGTCGAGTTCCTGAAGGCACGTCTGGATGAGGACGAACGCGCTTCCAAGGCCGTGCCCGTGGGTTCACGCGGTCGGGAGAGAGCGCTGGCCGAAGTCGCGGCCAAGCGCAAGATCGTCCAGGGCTACACCGAGGCGCACACCGCCAGCATGCGCATCCTGGACGACTCCGGAGCGGCCGTGAAGGTCAAAGGCGACCCCTGGTCGGAGCTGCTGGCATGGCGGCTCGCGGTGAAGTACCTCGCCGCCGTCTACCGCGGCCACCCCCTGTACGACCCCACCTGGGAAGACTGACCTCCCAGGCGGGGCCGGGCATCAATCCTTACGCGCGGCGTTCAGACGCGGTACCTGTTCGACGGCCCACGGGCTGATCGCCCAAGGGGTGCGTTCGGCGAGAGTCACCACGTCCTCCCACGGCGCCCACACGTATTCGGCCACCTCATCGGGGTTCGGAGCGGGTTCGTCCTCGGTCCGGGCCCAGAACACCGGGCAGAACTCGTTCTCCACGATGCCCTCGGCCGACACCGCCCGGTACCGGAAGTCCGGCAGCGCGTCGGTGATCTCGGTCAACTCGATCCCGAGTTCCTGACGGGCCCTGCGCCGGATCGCGTCCGCCACGGACTCCTCCGGGGCCGGGTGCCCACAGCAACTGTTGGTCCACACCCCCGGCCAGGTGGTCTTGTCCAGCGCGCGCCGGGTGAGCAGTACCCGGCCGTCCGGGCCGACCACGTAGCTGGAGAACGCCAGGTGCAGCGGGGTGTCCTCGGTGTGCACCACGGCCTTGTCCGCCGAACCGATGGGACGGTGCTCCTCGTCCAACAGCACCACGAACTCGCGCTCGGCGGTGCTCGGTCCGGACCCGGGCTGGGACATGGGGCCTCCCTCGTTCGCGGACACCTCTGGTGCCGCACAAGTCGACGTTGACTCCCCCATGGTCGCCCCTCGCGGACGCGGAGACTAATCGAAGCGGCCGGGGCCGGGCGCTCCCGGTCCGATACTGCACATAAGGTTCCAGTTGGTCCGGACGAGCGGGCACGAGGAACAGCGGTAGGTGCGGAGATGACGGAGACGGTGACCAGGGTGACGGCCGATGGGATCGACCCGGAGGACCTTCGGCGATGCCTGGAGGTCCTGGCGAAGGCCGAGACGCTGCCCCCCGACCACGACGACTCGCTCGTCCTCCAACGGGCCACAGCCGGCCTCTTCAAGGCGCTCAAGGAGCGGCGACGCAAGGAACGCCGGACCGCGGAGAAGCTCCACGACGGTGCCGTCATGGCGGCCACGGCCACCGCGGCGCCGGACCGGATCGACGACGAGACCAACGGTCGCGCGCTCACCAGCGGCAGCACCGGAGCGCTCGCCGGGGTCCTGCGCAGGGCCCGCCCCTGCTACGTGTGCAAGCAGAAGTACCGCGAGGTCGACGCCTTCTACCACCAGCTGTGTCCGGGGTGCGCGGCCTTCAACCGGGAGCGCCGCAACGCCCGCACCGACCTCACCGGTCGCCGTGCCCTGCTGACCGGCGGTCGCGCCAAGATCGGCATGTACATCGCGCTGCGCCTGCTGCGCGACGGAGCCCACACCACCATCACCACGCGCTTCCCCAACGACGCCGTGCGTCGCTTCGCCGCGATGCCCGACAGCGACCGGTGGCTGCACCGGCTCGACGTCATCGGGATCGACCTGCGCGACCCCGCACAGGTCCTGCGGCTGGCCGACTCGGTGATCGAGCGGGGTCACCTGGACATCCTCATCAACAACGCCGCGCAGACCGTACGGCGTTCACCCGGCTCCTACGCGCCGCTCATCGCCGCGGAGGCCGAACCGCTCACCGGTGACGGGTTGCCCGAACCCTTGGTGCTCGGAGGCGTGCGCCCACGCGCCGTGGAGGGCGCCGGCGAGGCGGAGATCGCCGGCGTCGCACCGCACGTTCTCACCCCGGAGATGCTCACCTCACTGGCGCTGACCACCGGCGCCGCTCACCCCGACCGGGTCCGTGCGGGCGGTGCCATCGACGCCGGCGGCCTCGTCCCCGACCTGGCTCCGGTCAACAGCTGGACTCAGGCGACGGGGGAGATCGACCCCGTGGAGATGCTCGAAGTCCAGCTGTGCAACGTCAGCGCTCCGTTCCTGCTGGTGAACCGGTTGCGCCCGGCACTGGCGGCGTCTCCGGCCCGGCGCACGTACGTGGTCAACGTTTCCGCGATGGAGGGTGTGTTCGGCCGCGGCTACAAGGGACCCGGACACCCGCACACCAACATGGCCAAGTCCGCGCTGAACCAGCTCACCCGGACCAGCGCCGAGGAGATGCTGGAGTCCGACGGCATCCTCATGACCAGCGTCGACACCGGGTGGATCACCGACGAGCGTCCGCACCCGGACCGGGAACGCCTCGCCGACGCCGGGTTCCACGCACCTCTCGACCTGGAGGACGGGGCGGCGCGGGTCTACGACCCGATCGTCCGTGGCGAGCTGGGCGAGGACCTGTACGGCTGCTTCCTCAAGGACTACAGGACCGGCGACTGGTAGGTCGCGCATCAGGGTCGAAGGACCAGGCGGACCGGTGACCCGACCCGCTTCTCCAACCGTTCCACCGCCTCGGGAGCCTGTTCCAGGGTGAAGGTGTCGCTGATGGAACGGGAGAAGTCCAGGCGGCCCGCGCGCACCAGGTCCATCAGCTCCACCATGTGTTCGGCCTCGGAACCGTAGTGGCCGAGGATCCGCTGGCGCAGGTAACCGAACCGGATGCCGTCCTCGACGTGCAGCGGCTTTTCGGTCAGCCCCACCAGCACGAGCCGACCGTGTTCGCCCAGGAGCCGAATGGCCTGTTCCCGGACGATCGGCACCCCGGCGAAGTCGAAGGCGACGTCCAGACCGCGGCCATGGGTGAGCTGCCCGACCCGGGTGAGGAAGTCCGGTGCGGTGGAGTCGAGCGCCTCGTCGGCCCCGTACTCCAGGGCGCGCTCACGCGCGCTCTCATCCGGGTCGGCGGCGATGATCGGGGCCGCGCCGACCATCCGCAGCAGCTGGACCGCGTGGGCGCCCAGACCGCCCACGCCCCACACGCACACCGCCTCCGCGGCGCGCACGTCACCGGTGACGGAGACCGCCGCCCAAGGGGTGGACACCGCGTCCGGAATGATCGCCGCCTGTTCGAACGGCAGGTCGGCGGGGATCGGAACGAGGGTGTCCTCATGGGCCAACGTGTACTCGGCCCATCCGCCGTCGTAGTCCACCCCGCGGGTGAGCAGTCGTCCGCGGCGGTCGTGTTCACCGGCCTGGAGCGCCACCCGGTCACCGACCTGGTGGCCGAAGACCTCCGGGCCGATCTCCTCGACCTCGCCCGCCACCTCATGGCCCAGGGTGACGGCGTCCTCCCGAAGGTGGAGCGGGGTCAGGCCGCCTTCGATCAGGTGCACGTCGGACAGGCAGACACCCGCGGCCCTCACTCGGACCAGGACCTGTCCCCGTCCCGGGACCGGTTTGGGAACGTCGGTGACCTTCAGGGTCCGTTCGGTGATGTTCAACCGGGCCGCACGCATGGTGGCCATGGGGTATTCCTCGCAGACGTGTCGTCGCAACGCGATCCTCCACGATCATCACGCTTCGCACATGAGTCGGTACGGGGGCGACACGGGCCAAAGGGTCAGAACCCGCTCACTTTTTCGCCAAGCGGGACAGTTCAGGCGACCAGACCACTGCGGTGGGCCCAGATGGCGACCTCCACCCGGTTGCGAGCACCGAGCTTCTCCTGCACCCGGGCCAGGTGGGTCTTGACCGTGCTCACGGTGACGTAAAGTTCCGCGGCGACCTCGATGTTGGTGAGGCCGCGTGCCACCTCGCGCACGATGTCCATCTCCCGGGCGGTCAATCCCCTCTCGTCGGGTTCGGGTTCCCGCTTCTGCGGTCGGGTGAAGTGCCGCAGCAGCCGCACGGTGATCCGCGGCGAGACCAGGGCGTCCCCACGGGCCGCCGCCCGCACCGCCTCGATGAGCAACGCCGGACCCGCGTCCTTGAGCAGGAAACCCACGGCGCCGCCGGTCAACGCGGCGTGCACGTACTCGTCCATGTCGAAGGTGGTCACCACGACCACCCTCACCGGATCCTCGACACCCGGACCGGCGAGCCGCCGGGTGGCCTCCAGACCGTCCACCCCCGGCATCCGAATGTCCATGAGGACCACGTCCGGCCGGAGTTCCCCGGCCAGCCGGACCGCTTCCACCCCGTCGCCGGCCTCGCCCACCACCGCGATGTCGTCCTCGGCGTCGAGCATGTAGCGAAAACCCGTCCGGACCATGCTCTGGTCGTCGGCGAGCAGCACCCGAATCGTCAACGTGTTCCTCTCTCCGGTACCGGGATCGTCGCCGACACCGTCCACCCCTGTCCGCTCGGGCCGGCGGACAACTCCCCGCCGAGCACCCGGGCCCGTTCTCCCATCCCGACCAGACCGTGACCGCCCCCGGCGGGGCCTGAGCCTCGGGCCCCGCCTCGGCCGTCGTCCACCACCCGGAGCGTCATCGCGTCGGCGTCGGCCCGCACGTCGATGTCCACCCGGGACGCCCCGCGCGCGTGGCGCAGCGCGTTCGTCACCGACTCCTGCGCGATCCGCCAAGCCGCGGTGCCGACCTCCGGGGGCAGTTCCGCCATGGGGCCCTCCAACCGCACCGACACCTCCGGACGCCCGTGTTCGGCGGGGGCGGCGAGCGCCAGCAGCCCGTCGACCGGGTCGGACGTCAAGGGGGCATCCTCCGGACCACGCAGCCGAGAGACCATACCGCGCATCGACTCCAGGGCCCGGGTGCCAGCCTCCTCGATCTCCGGCAGGGCCTCGCCGATCAGTTCGGGTCTGCGATCGGCCACGTGCCGCAACGCCTGGACCCGGACCACGATCCCGGTCACCTCGTGCGCCACCACGTCGTGCAGGTCCCGGGCGATCGCCAGCCGTTCCTCGGCACGGACCCGGTGTACCCGGGCCCGCCGTTCCATCGCCCGCCAGCGCAGGTACGCACCGGGTGCCAACCCCACCAGCACCATTGACAACGCGGCGGTCGGTTGGAGACTGAAGGGCTCGCGCAGATAGTCGGACAGGAACGCGAAATAGCACATGGTCGACACCAACAGGATCTGCCAAGGGTGGCAGCGCAGGACCACCAGGGTCAGCACGATCAGGAGGCCGAGCATCTCCGCGTTGGAGATGCGATAGCCGAACAAACCCATCGGCGACGGCCACAGCAGCACCGAGGTCACGAGCACCACCGTGGGCGCGAGCGTCCCGGCGGCCGTGGTGGCCCAACGGCCGACCCAGGGCCACACCGCCAGGCCGACCATCAGCGCGCAGAGCGTGCCGGCGATCCAAGGAGCGAAGTCCATTGAGGATTGCGGCGGCCCCGGCCAGTCGTCCAGCGCCCGCGCGTGGAGGACGCTGCGCAGATCCTCCACGGAGGCCACGAGCAACGCGACCGCCAGCCCCGCCGCCGCCAACCGCGACAGGGACCGGGATCTGCGCTCGGCGAGGGCGAACAGCCTGTTCGTGAGGGTGGAACGGTTCATGGTGACCAAGGCTAGGCCGCCGGGCCCCTTCCGGGCCTCGGTCGAAGGGATGACGCGGGCCGACCGGTGTCTCGGCTGTTCGGTGGATGTGCGCGAGGGGGCGCGGGGACGAAGCTGAACTCCTCGTCGAAACCGAAAGGGGCGCTACCTTGACCACAGCCACGAACCCGGACGCGGTGCCGGATGGTGCCGCCGTACCGGCCGTTCCGGACCGCGGTCGACGGGTGGCGTTCCTGGACGTCGCCCGTGCGATCGCGATGATCGGTGTCGTCCTGATGAACGCCACCGCCGTCGTCTTTCCGGGCGAGATGACCGGTGAACGTGAGTCGAGTGTTCTCACGTCGGTCCTGGAGGTCGGGCTCTCCGTGCTCATGTCCGGCAAGGCCCGGGCCATGTTGATGGTGCTGCTCGGGGTGGGAGCCGTCCTGGCCTGGAGTTCCGTCACCCGTCGTGGCGGGCGCCCCATGGCGACCATGCTCCGCCGGTACGTCGCCCTCGGCGTCCTCTTCGGAATCCCGCACCTGCTGGTGTTCAGCGGGGACATTCTCGCCCACTACGCCATCACCGCGCTGGTCCTGGCCGCGCTGCTGCCGCTGATGACGGCGGGTTCGCCGAACCGGCCGCTGTGGTTCGCGGCCGGATCGTTCCTCCTCTCACCGCTGTTCGAGCCCCTCATGGGTTCGGGGACGGTCCAGGTCATGCTGATCGGACCGATCCCACAGACCCTCGGGTTCTTCTGCGTGGGCGTGTGGCTGGCCCGCCGCCCCGAGCTCTCCCCGGACTTCACGGGACCGAACCGGCTCATTGCCCCGATGATGTGGGGCGGCCTGATCGGAGAGGTCGTGGGCATGGGCCTCCTCGCCGGCTCCGACCTGCTCTTCCCGAGGGAGTTCGATGCCGACGGCATCCCGGTCCTGGGCCCCGACGGTGTCCCGGTGACCCCGCTGCCGGCCGAGATGATGACCAACCTCTCGTCCACGCTGACCGGCCTGGGCGGGGGCCTGTTCTACCTCGGGCTGGTGTGGTGGCTGCTGCGCCGCGACGGTGCCGTGGCCCGAGCCCTGGGCACGCTGGCGCCCCTGGGCCGGATGACGCTCACCGTCTACCTGGGCAGCACCGCGGTGTTCCTGCTGCTGAAGCCCTTCGAAGGAGAGGTGCCCATGCTCGCGCAGTACGCGCTGGCCGCCGGCTACTTCGTGGTGGTGGCCCTGGTCGCCCGCTGGTGGCTGCGTCGCTTCCGGCTGGGCCCCCTGGAGTGGGTCTGGCGGAGCGTCACCCACCTGCGCCCCCAGGAACTGCGCCGGGAGGAGCGGCTCGCGGCGTAGGAGTTCAACCACCGGCCACGGAGGGCAGTAACCGCACGTCGGCGCCCTCGTGGACGGGGGCGTCCAATCCGCCCATCGCACGGCACTCGTCCTTGTCCACGAACACGTTCACGTACCGGCGCAGCTCCCCTCGATCGTCCCGGATCCTCCGGTCCAACCCCGGATGACGGTCGGTCAGCGCGTCCAGCACCCCGCGCAGCACCGCGGCGTCCCTGACCTCCAAGGGCACGTGTGCGGCCCCGTCGGCGTCGGAGCGCAGCAGCCCCGGCAGGTGTACGGTCACCCACATCTCACACCTCCGCCGCGCGCACGCACAACACGTCGGGCAGGTGGGCGGCGACCTGGTGCCAACGTTCGCCGTCGTCCGTGGCCGCGTACACGTCGCCGTTGCGGGTGCCGAAGTAGAAGCCGGGCACGTCGGCGCCGTCGGTGCAGGCCGCGTCGCGCAGCACGATCCCGAAGTAGGGGTCCCGTGGCAGACCGGCGTCGATCGCCCGCCAGGTGGCTCCGGAGTCGTCGGTGCGGTAGACGCCCAACCGGTTGTCCGGTGGCAGGTGCACATCCTGACTCACCACCGGGAAGTTGAGCGCGGACTCCGGTCGGTGCGGGTGGGCGACCACCGCGAAGCCGAAGTCGGTGGGCAGACCCGACTTGATCCGGCTCCACCCCTCGGTGGCCGGGGAGGAACTGCGGTAGACCCCGTGGTGGTTCTGCGCGTAGAACGAACCGTCCGGGGCCATGGCCACCTTGTGCACGCACTGGCCGTACTCGGGCTCCTCGCCTGGGAGGAACCCGGCGGAGATACCCCGATTGGCCGGCGCCCAACTCGCGCCCGAGTCGGCACTCTGGTAAACACCACCCGTGGACATGGCCACGGTGATGGCCTCGGGTGAGCGTTCGCCGGCGCCGATCGTGCCGGGCAGGATCGTGTGGATCGCGCCGCCACCCGCGCCGGGGAACCATTCGGCCCGGTGGGGGTGATCCCACAGAGCCCTGACCAGGGTGAAGCTGTCGCCACCGTCGGTGGAGCGGAACAGTGCGTGTGGTTCCACCCCGGCGTAGACGGTGTCGGCCTCCTCCCCGAACGCGAACTGCCAGGCGCGGGTGAGCGAGGCCTCGGTGTCCTCGGGGAAGCGGATCGGAGCCTCCGCGGGTTCGGACCATGTGGCGCCGAGATCGTCGCTGTGCCAGACGCTGGGACCGAAGTGCCAGCTCTCGGTGCCGGCGAGCAGGCGTCCCGAGCGCGGATTGATGCCCACGGTGTACACCGGGCTCATCCCGGCGTCGTCGGCTTCGTCGAGTCGGTGCGGACCGGTCAGCTCCCACGTGCGCCGGTTCTCGCTGCGCGCGGTGAACAGCCCCTTGCGTGTGCCTATGACCAGGAGATATGCCATGTCGAACCCCAAGTGTGATGGATATCTCCACTGTGGCACGGGGCGCCGACAATCGGGGAACGACCGGCGGTGAACGGGTGTCCGATAGATGTCGGCGGAGGACCGATTGTGCCGTGTGTAGGGGTTCCGGATGTCTCGGAAAGTTAATAGGTAGGAACCCGAACGGTTTTCCCTCGGTGTTTTATCCGAGGCGCCGTGGAGCTCGTGGGAAAAGGGCACTCCTGGGAGGCATAACTTACGCCAGGGGGGAACCCTTTCCGGGCAGGGGTTCACCGGTTAGTGGAAGGCGGTTGTCAGTCCCCTACCTCTTTGCAATAAAATCCCGGGCCAACCGGCGGTTACCCGAAGCTCCCCCAGGCCCACGGTCGCCGGTCGTATCCCACCACTTCAACAACCCGGACGACTTCCCGCTCTCTCGGGCTCTCGGTCCGTTTCGGGACCACTGTCCCTATGGACGGTCCCGCGTACCGATCAGCACCGAGTTCCCATCGATAGGGTCGCCTCATGCAACACCCCCCGGACACGCTCCACGCGCGCAAACGACGTAAGGCGCGAGCCATGATCGTGTCAGCCGCCTTCCAACTCTTCTCCGAACACGGATTCGACAACGTGACCGTCGCGGCCATCGCCGAACGGGCCGAGGTCGGTCGGACCACCTTCTTCCGGTACTTCGGCGACAAGCAACAGGTCCTCTTCGCCGACGACGCCGCCGAGGTGGACCACATGTGCGCCTATGTTCGGGACAAGGCCGGACGCACCCTCGGCACCGACCTCGCGGCGGCGATCGGTCTGCTCCGGGAAGCCGGCGCCGTCGCCCGGCCCTACGCGTCCCTGTCCCCGGCACACTCGGCGGTCCTGGTCCGTCTGCTTCGGGAGAGCGTGGACCTGCGTTCCCGCTACCTGCTCACCCGCCAGCAACGGGCGCTTCGCCTCGCCGGGGCCCTCGTCGACGCGGGAGCGGAGGAGACCACCGCGGTCCTGGCCGCGCACACCGCCATGGCCTGTGAACTCACCGCCATGAAACTCGCCGACAGCCCGGATGCCTACCCGCATCGCATGGACGAGGCACACCGGATGCTCCGCACCCTGGGGAGCTGAGCCACCGGCCGCCATGCACACGGCGCTCACACCTCAGCTGACCGTGCGCATGGCGGCGTTCACCCGGCCCGGAACCGGCGGCCGGGAACGCACCGTGACCGGTACCGGACAATCCGTCCTGACCTGTGGGGCTGGTGGGTGCGGGCCTTCTCGGTCAGGATGGGGCGCTGTGAGCGGCACATACAACACCTCCCACGGCCACAATCAAGGCGTCCACATCCAGGCGGGCGTGGTGCACGCCTCGATGGACCTGCACCAGCGCGCCGCGAAGGCCATCCGGATCGTCCCCCAGCGCGAGACCACCCTCTTCCAGAACCGCACCGACGAACTGGCCGGGCTCGACGCCCACCTCGACCACGCCCTGGAGTCCGAACAGAGCCTGCTGCTCAACCTGGTCGGACCGCCCGGCATCGGTAAGACCACCACCGCGCTCACCTGGATCCTGCGGAACCGGCGCCGTTTCGGTCACGCTCAGCTCGCCGTGGCCTGCGGCGGCGACCCCGGTGAGGGCCAGGGACGCGGCATCGAGGAACTCTGCGACCAGTACCTGCACGCGGTCGGAGTGGACACCGACGCACCCGGACTCGGCACCCTCCAGGGCAAGCTCAACCGGTTCCACCGGGAGATCGCCGAACAGCCCGTGGTGGTGCTCCTCGACGACGTGCGCACCGCCGCCCAGGTCCAGCCGTTCCTGTCCGACCTGGCGGGCATGGTGGTGGTCGTCACCAGCCGTGAGCCCGTGCCCGGGTTGGCCCAACGCCGCCCCGTGGTCGCACCGTTGGGGCCTCTCGGGGACGAGGCCGTCGAAGAGCTCCTTCGAGACCTGATCGGCGACGAGCGCCCGGTCCGTGAACCCGAGGCCTTCACCCGGCTGGTCCGGCTGTGCGCCGGGGTGCCGCTGCTGGCCGGGCACACCGGTGGCCTGCTCAGCGACGAACCCGCACTCGCCATCGCCGACCTGGTGGCCCGGATGGAGGACACGGGTCGACTCGCCCACTTGGAGGAGGCCGCCCGGACCGCCACCCGCCCGGCCGCCGTCTTCGACGTGTTCTACCGGGAACTCGACCCCGACGCCCGACTGCTGTACCGGGCCCTGGGGGTGCATCCCACCCGTGACTTCGACCGTTGGCTCGCCCGAGCGGTCTTCCCCGGGGACGCGGACCAGGGCGACAAGGCCCTGGACGTGCTCCTGCGCCGCAGTCTGGTCAAGGTGGACTGGGCGGGCCGTTACGTCATGGAGGACCTCACCTACGAACACGCGCGGCTGGTCGCCGAGGGTGAGGAGCCAGCCGAACGCCGGGAGGTCCACCGGCGCTTCGCCGACTACTACCTGTTCGGCGCCGTCGCCGCCGACAAGGTGCGCACCGACCGCTGGCGGGTGAGCGACCTGTACCGGGCGGAGGCGCCCTGCTCTCTCCCGGACTTTGCGGCCACCAAACGCGAAGCCGGTTCCGTGGACCTCGACGCCTGGCTCGAACACCGGCGCCACGTGCGTGAACGCAGTGCCCGACAGACGCCGGGCGTTCCGAGCCCCGACGAGTGGTTCGAGGCGAACATGGACGCCATCCTGGCCTTCGTCCAACGCTCGGGCCGAGTCTGGCAGGGCACCCGTCCCGAACCGGGTTACGCCTGGCGAATGGCGGAGGCCACCAACGGCTACTTCACCGCCAACGGGCGCGTCGACGAGCGGCTCACCCTGCTGGCCCTGGCCGAACGCGACGCCGAGGGGAACGACGATGCCCTGGCCCGGGTACTGGCCCAGCGAGGCGAGGCGATGCTCGGACAGGGACGCCTGACCGAGGCGCGCACATGCCTGGAACGCTCGCTGGCGGCGGCTCGCGGCGATGGGGCGGACCCGCGCGGCCAAGGGGCGGCCCTGGAGTGGCTGGGGATCCTGGGACGCCGTGAAGGTGACGTGGGCGCCGCCCGCGCCCACCTGGAGGAGTCGCTGCCGCTGCTCGACCACACCCGCCCCAAGGCGCTCGGGCTGCACCACATGCACATGGGCGACGTGGCGCTTCTGGCCGAGGAACCCCAGCGGGCCCTGGAGTACTACCGGACGTCGCTGTCGTTCTTCCGGGAGCACGCGGCCTCGCGCCGGCGGGACCACGCCAACGAGGGCAAGCTCCTGGTCAACCAGGCGCGCGTCATCGCCGAGGAACACCCCGACCAGGCGGTCGGGCTCTTGGAGGAGGCCTTGGAACGGTTCGTCACGGCCGACCGCGCCTACCAGGCGGGCAAGGTCCTGGAACGCCTCGGTGAGCTGGGCCGGAACCCACGGGAACGGTGGGGACAGGCGTTGGAGGTCTTCGAGCTGGTGGGCGCGGTCGGGGCCGCCCGCCGCGTTCGGGAGAAGCTCGACGGCCGGGCCTGAACCGGACCCGGCCGCGAGAGATCAGTCGAAGAGCTCGTCGGCGTCGGAGACCTTGGACTTGAAGGCCTTGTCCAGCCAGTCATCGAGCCGGGCGACGTCGTCGCACTCCTCGATGCGTCGACGTGAGTCGAGGCTGATGGTCGCCGAGGTGGCTTCCAAGAAACGGATCAGCGTTTCCTGCTTGCCTTCCGCACGACCCTCTTCACGGCCTTCTTCACGGCCTTCCTCACGGCCTTGGCCGACGTACTTGCGGGCGAAGTCGCTCTGCCACTCGTAGGTGCCGGTCGCCATCAGGTCCTCCCACATTTTCCGTGCCGCAGCGTTCAGCTTCGACTCGATGTAGTCATTGTAAAGAAGTTGGGTGTGTTCGGGCAGCTTGTCCAGAGCGGCTTCGGCTGCTTTGAGGACCGGCAGGTGCGACCCATGGGCCGCAGCCGAGAGTACGGCCAGTTCTGGGAGGGCCCGTGCCTTCTCCAGGTCGTCGATGTACGGGGTGTTGCTGGGACCGAGGACCGCCGGCCTGAGAGTGGCGCCGCCGGTCTCGAGTTCGATGGGGCGGCGCGCCCATCGTTCGGTGCCGATGTCCGGACAAACGACCATCAGGCGTACGGGGCAGCGCAACTGTTCACGCACGGTGGCCAGGTACAGGGGCCATGTGTAGGGCTTGTCGTCATCCTTGCCTTGTTGGACCTCCGAAATGATGGCGAGTACTTTGCGACCGCTCTCGTCGTACAGAATGACCACGTTGTCCGACTTGAACGGCTTCGGCTTCAACCTGGTGTGGTCACCGCAGCCGAGCTCCGCGTGGGCGAAGTCGGGTACGGGGAAGCCGAGGGTGTCGCGGAGCATGAGGGGGACGAGCTCAGGCCTGTTCTGGAGCAGGCGTACTTGAAGCTCGTGTTCGAATCCGGGCATGACAGGAAACTACAGACGGTGATCGCCCGGTGTCCGGCAAACACGGAAAAAATCAGCCCGAGGTGTGCTCGAAGGGGATCGTGAGGGTTCGTTCCTCGGAGAGGCGCAGGTGGAGCGGGCCGCTCGGTAGCCGGCCCACGGTGATCAGGCGTTCGGCGAGCACGTGGGCGACCAGGTGGGGGTCGTCGACGGGGCCGGTGAACCGGGCCTGAAGGAGAGCACCGTCGCGGGTGCGTAGGCGGACCTCCTCGGCCGAGTACACGGCGGTGAGGCAGGCGCCGGGGCGGTGCGCGAACACGGTGTCGGACCACAAGCGTTCGTCGGCGGGCAACGTGTCCTCGGCGATGACGAGGGCGTCGGCGGCGGAGGCGAGTCGGTGGTCCATCTCGGCATCGGAACAGATCAGGACACCGCCGAGCTCGGGAGCGGGGCCGCGGTGCACGGAGAGGCCGTCGTCGGTGGGGCGCACCCGGATCCAGAGGGAGGTCGGCTCCGGACTCTGGACCTCCGGTTCCGGTGGGGCCAGGAGGCGAGGACGGCCGGGTGGGGGCGTGGCGTCCATGAGCCGGTAGGCCTCGGCGCGGATGAGGTCGAGGGCCTGGCCCGGGGCGGAGCTCACCCAGGTACGGGCGGTCTCATGGGTGCGTTCGCGCAGTTCCTCGGCCCGACGGAACTGGGGGACGAGGTCGGCGTGGGGGTCGAGGGGGTGGGCGACCTCGTAGAGCCGTCCCAGAGCGGAGTCCGGGTCGACGGAGCCCCGGCCCTCGGCGCTGAGGAGGATCGGGCGACCGAGGGCGGCGGCGTAGACGCTCACGGACCCGTGGTCGGAGAGCACGAGGTCGGCGGCGATGACGGCGGCACGCCAACCCTCGTGGGGCGGGATCAGGAGGAGACCGGAACGCAGGGCCTCGTCCTGCCAGATCCTGATCTGTCGCGGCCCGTGCGAGGACCAGATGTTCGGGTGCAGAATGAGCGCGACCCGGTAATGGTCATAGGGAAGTCGGTCGAGTAGTTCGGTGACGATACCCGGGTGACTTCCG
The DNA here is from genome assembly GCF_900143625.1 of Nocardiopsis sp. JB363. Taxonomy (GTDB): domain Bacteria; phylum Actinomycetota; class Actinomycetes; order Streptosporangiales; family Streptosporangiaceae; genus Nocardiopsis. Next base: position 12,656 of record NZ_FRFF01000106.1, on the reverse strand, counting down.
TAGAGGGATTCGTCCTTCCAGGTGGAATTGACGACGACGAGTTTCTGTCCGGGGCGTAGGCCGAGGGCCTTTCGGTAGGTGAGTCGGTGGGGTACGCCGGCGAGCAGCCGGTCGTAGCAGGGGTCACCGGAGAGGAAGGCGAGGGGGAGCGCGTCGGGGCAGCCTTGGGCGAGGCGGTCGAACTGTTCGCTGTGGGAGAGGGCGATGGAGCTGGGTACCAGGCGACCCTGGTGTTTGAGGGTGTTGTCGGAGAGCCCGAAGACCTCCTGACTCCTGACTCCTGACTCCTGACTCCTGACTCCTGACTCCTGACTCCTGCGACCATTTCTTATTGTATCCGTTGCCATGGGGAATGCGCAGGACTTTTGCTTTTAATTCGTGGAGGTCGTCTCCGAGGCTTGCGGTGACCGCGAGATCGAATTCTGTTTCTCGCGCTTCTTCCCAGGAAATGCGCCGGATCCGGGTTTCTCGGAGGTATTCGTCGAGGCCGTTGGCGAAGACGCCGCCGGTGGTCCGGGTGAGGTGGAGCTGCACGCGCGGGTCGTGCAGGGCGGGGAGCACGTCGGCGATGCGGGTGGCGGCGGTGAGGCTGTGAACCACCAGGAGGACGTGCAGATCGGCGCGGGCGGTACGCCACGCGGGGGTGAGGGCGAGGGGTCTGCCGGTGGGGGTGTCGTCCTTGGCGGTCACAGATCGCAGAGCCTACCGGGCGCATGGGTCTGGATTTACTAGGACATCAAACTATATGGTGACCCCACCGCGGAGCGGGGAAGCCGGTGCGAGTCCGGCGCGGTCCCGCCACTGTGACCGGGGGAGGACCCCGGAAGTCAGGTCACCGCCCGCGGCCAAGGAACCGTGTGATCCACGAGGATGGAGCGAACACGTATGGTCAGCGAGCTGACGCATTTCGTGCAGGGCAGGAAGGTCCGCGGTCGATCGGGCGTCTTCGGTGACGTCTACGACCCCAACACCGGAAGGGTCCAGGCGCGGGTGCCCCTGGCCGACCGGGCCGAGACCGAGCAGATCATCGCCGACGCCGAGCAGGCACAGGTCGAGTGGGGCTCCTGGAGCCCCCAGCGCAGGGCCCGGGTTCTGCTCCGCTTCCTGCAACTGGTCGAGACCGAGCGGGAGAACATCGCGCGGGCCCTGTCCGCCGAACACGGCAAGACCGTCGCCGACGCCCACGGTGACCTCCAGCGCGGTCTGGAGGTGGTGGAGTTCGCCGCCGGCATCCCGCACCTGGTCAAGGGCGAGTTCACCGACAACGCCGGTACCGGCATCGACGTGCACTCCATGCGTCAGCCCCTGGGCGTGGTCGCCGGCATCACCCCGTTCAACTTCCCCGCCATGATCCCGCTGTGGAAGGTCGCGCCCGCTCTGGCCTGCGGTAACGCGTTCATTCTCAAGCCTTCGGAGCGCGACCCGTCGGTGCCGTCGATGTTGGCGGAACTGTTCGTCGAGGCCGGGCTGCCCCCGGGTGTGTTCAACGTGGTCAACGGCGACAAGGAGGCCGTGGACACCCTGCTCACCGACCCGCGGATCGCCGCCGTGGGGTTCGTGGGCTCCACCCCCATCGCGGAGTACGTGTATTCCACGGCCACCGCGCACGGCAAGCGCGCCCAATGCTTCGGCGGCGCCAAGAACCACATGATCGTCATGCCCGACGCTGATCTCGACCAGGTCGCGGACGCGCTGATCGGGGCCGGGTACGGGTCGGCCGGTGAGCGCTGCATGGCGATCTCCGTGGCGGTCCCGGTGGGCGAGGAGATCGCCGACGCCTTGGTCGCCAAGCTCAAGGAACGTATCGCGGGGCTCAGGGTGGGCGCCTCCGACGACCCCGACGCGGACTTCGGTCCGCTGGTCTCGCGCGAGGCCCTCCAGCGGGTCGACGACTACGTCACGCTCGGCGTGGAGGAGGGCGCCGAACTGGTCGTGGACGGTCGCGGTCACACCGTGCCCGGTCACGAGGAGGGCTTCTTCGCCGGCCCGTCGCTGTTCGACCGGGTCACCCCCGACATGCGGATCCACCAGGAGGAGATCTTCGGCCCCGTGCTGTGCGTGGTGCGCGCCGCCGACTACGAGGAGGCGCTGCGCCTGCCCAGCGAACACGAGTACGGCAACGGGGTCGCTATCTTCACCCGCGACGGCGACACCGCCCGCGACTTCTCGCACCGGGTGAACACCGGAATGGTCGGCGTGAACGTGCCCATCCCGGTGCCGATCGCCTACCACACCTTCGGTGGCTGGAAGCGGTCCGGCTTCGGCGACCTCAACCAGCACGGGCCGGACTCGATCCGCTTCTACACCCGCACCAAGACCGTCACCTCGCGTTGGTTCTCCGGGGTCAAGGAGGGCGCGGAGTTCACGATCCCGGTCGTCCGATGAACGCCGCCCGCACCGACGAACAGCGCGCGCTCGCCGAGACCGCGCGGGCGTTCGCCGACGAACACCTCGCACCGCGCGCCGTCGAGTGGGACCGGGCCAGGCACTTCCCCGTCGACGTGCTCCGCAAGGCCGCCGAACTCGGTATGGGCGGTCTCTACGTCTCCGAGGAGTTCGGGGGAACCGGCCTGACCAGGATGGACGGGGCCCTCGTCTTCGAAGGGCTGGCCACCGGGTGTCCGTCCATTGCCGGGTACCTGTCGATCCACAACATGGTCGCCTGGATGGTCGACCGCTACGGCGACGACGCCCAGCGCGCCCGATGGCTGCCGGACCTGTGCACCATGCGGACCCTGGGCAGCTACTGCCTGACCGAACCGGGGGCCGGTTCCGACGCCGCCGCCCTGAGCACACGCGCGGTCCGGGACGGCGACGACTACGTACTCTCCGGTACCAAGCAGTTCATCTCCGGGGCGGGTGCCTCCGAGGTGTACGTGGTCATGGCCCGCACCGGCGGCGACGGCGCCACGGGCATCTCCGCGTTCGTCGTGCACCGTGATGACTCCGGGGTGTCCTTCGGGGTCGACGAGGCGAAGATGGGCTGGAACGCCCAACCCACCCGCCAGGTCCTCTTGGACGAGGTCCGCCTGCCCGAAGATCGGCGGTTGGGCGCGGAGGGCGAGGGATTCCGCGTCGCCATGAACGGCCTCAACGGCGGCCGTCTCGGAATCGCCGCCTGCTCGCTGGGCGGTGCCCGGCGAGCCTTGGAGGACACCGTGTCCTACCTGGGTGAACGCGAGGCCTTCGGAACCCCCCTCATCAACGCCCAGGCACTGCGTTTCCGGCTGGCGGAGATGGCCACCGAACTGGAGGCCGCCCGCTCCCTGCTGTGGCGGGCCGCCACGTCCCTGGACAACGGTGATCCCGACACGGCGCACCTGTGCGCCATGGCCAAGCGGTTCGCCACGGAGGCCGGCTACACCGTCGCCGACCACGCCCTCCAACTGCACGGGGGGTACGGCTATCTCGCCGAATACGGAATTGAGAAGATCGTGCGCGACCTGAGGGTGCACCGAATCCTGGAAGGAACCAACGAGATCATGAGCCTGATCATCGCTCGCGGATTGACCGGGGCCGCCTGATGTCCAACGCCATTGAAGACACGGTGCTCCTGCGGGTCGACAAGGGGCTGGCCCACGCCACCCTCAATCGGCCGCGCGCCATCAACGCCCTCGACCACGACATGGTCCGGGCGCTCGCCGACGCCCTCGACACCTGGGAGAAGGACGAGTCCGTCTCCGTGGTGCTCGTCGACGGCGCCGGCGACCGCGGCCTGTGCGCGGGCGGCGACATCCGCGCCATCCGTTCCAGCGCCATCGACGGCGACGACGGAGCCGCCCGCTTCTGGCGGGACGAGTACCACCTCAACGCCCACATCGCCCGCTACACCAAGCCCTATGTCGCCTTCATGGACGGCGTCGTCATGGGCGGCGGCGTCGGAGTGTCCGCGCACGGCGGCGTCCGTGTGGTCACCGAACGCTCCAAGGTGGGCATGCCGGAGACCACCATCGGGTTCGTCCCGGACGTGGGCGGCACCTTCCTGTTGTCGCGGGCGCCCGGAGAGACCGGCACCCACCTGGCGCTGACCGGCACGCCGATCGGGGCCGCCGATGCCCTGTACGTCGGCCTTGCCGACCACTTCGTGCCCTCCGAGCGGCTGCCCGACCTGGTAGCCGCGCTCGCCGACGTGGACTCGCGGAGCGCCGTCACCGAGGCCGTGGGACGTTTCGCGGAGATCGCCCCGGCGGGCACGCTCGCCGACCGGCGCGCGTGGATCGACGCCTGCTACTCCGCCGACACCGCCGAGGAGATCGTCGAACGGCTGCGCGCCCACGGTGACCCCGAGGCGGCCAAGGCGGCCGACACCATCGCGGGCAAGTCGCCGACCTCCGTGAAGACCACCCTGGCCGCACTGCGCCGGGCCCGGGCCCTGGGTTCGCTGGAGGAGGTCCTGGAACAGGAGTACCGGGTCTCCCGTGCCACGCTCACCTGGCCGGACCTGGTGGAGGGTATCCGGGCGCAGGTCGTCGACAAGGACCGTTCGCCGAAGTGGTCCCCGGCCACCCTGGCGGAGGTCGACGCGGACGTCGTCGAGGCGGCGTTCGCGCCCGCGCCGGACGGTCCGCTCGACCTCGGCGGCCCGGGAGGTCGCGTATGAGCACCGTCGCCTTCGTCGGGTTGGGGAACATGGGCGGTCCGATGGCCGCCAACCTGGTGGCCGCCGGGCACGAGGTCCACGGGTTCGACCTGGCCCCCGACGCCCTGGCCCGCGCCGAGCGGAACGGGGTTCGGGTCGCCGTATCGGCCGCGGACGCGGTGTCCGGGGCCGACGTGGTCATCACGATGCTGCCCGGCGGCCGTCACCTGCTCGACGCCTATCGAGGAGTCGGTGGACTGTTGGCCACGGCCCGCCCCGGCACGCTCTTCGTGGACTGCTCCACGGTGGACGTCGCCGACGCCCGCGCCGCCAACGCGGCCGCCGTCGAGGCCGGGCACCGGGCCGTGGACGCTCCCGTCTCCGGGGGTGTGGCAGGTGCCGAGGCCGGAACGCTCACGTTCATGGTGGGCGCGGAGGCGGACGACCTGCCCGCCGCCGAGCCACTGCTGTCGGTGATGGGCGGCAGGGTCGTGCACTGCGGCGGTCCCGGTGGTGGTCAGGCCGCGAAGATCTGCAACAACATGGTCCTGGGCGCGTCCATGCTCGCGGTGAGCGAGGCGTTCGTGCTGGGAGAGCGGCTGGGCCTGACCCACCAGGCGTTGTACGACGTCATGTCCACCGCGTCCGGACAGTGCTGGTCGCTGACCACCTATTGCCCGGTGCCGGGGCCGGTGCCCACCAGTCCGGCCAACAACGGCTACAAGCCGGGGTTCGCGGCCACGCTCATGGCCAAGGACCTGGCGCTGGCGATGAGCGCGCTGGAACAGACCGGGGTGGACGCGCGGATCGGTGGTCGGGCCGCCGAGGTCTACCGCGCCTTCGCCGACGCCCTGGACGGTGAGCCGAGGGACTTCTCCGCCATCGTGGAGACCGTGCGCGAACGCTCGCGGTCGGAGTCGTAGACGAAGGGCGCCCCGTCGCCCGCGAGCGGGTGGCGGGGCGCCTCTCCTTCCGTTCTGTCCCTGGTCAGAACGGGGTCAGCGTGATCTCCAGACCGCTGGCTCCGTGGTCCTGGACGTAGGACGCGAAGTCCTCCACGTCGTCGAAGGCGAACCCGTACGCCTTGCCGTCCTCGGTGTGCTCGTGGAAGACGGCGGCGTAGTGGTTGGCGATCTCGTTCAGGTAGAACTGCGCCGGGTCGTTGGTGGGCTGCTCGGCGGAGTCCAACAGAGTGGAACGGTTGAGCGCGGCGCCGACGATGGCGGCGACCGGCCCGGTGATCCCGTCGTTGGGGGCGGCCAGGGCGCCGTCGCAGAACAGCACGTCCCGGGTGCTGGGCTTGGCGATGGGGGACACCCCGCCGTCGAACAGCAGCTCGTCGCCCTCCACCCGGCCGGTGAAGGTCCCGGCGTTGGTGGTGACGCTCAGGTCGGTGCCCGCGTAGTGCGACCACACCTGGTCGATGTACGGATCGAAGTAGTCGGTCGGGAAGATCCCGCTGTTCAGGCCGTGTCCCGGCGCGATGATGCGGTCCTCGAAGACCAACGAGGAGAAGACCGGATCGGCGGCGAGCGTCTCGAAGATCGCGTCGCGTCCGCCGGGCAGCAGGAACCCGGTGCTCTGGTCGTCGTCACCGGTCAGACGGATGCCGAGCGGCACGCTGAACTGGTCCACCATCGAGGTGTTGCAGAACATCCCGTCTTCGTTGTGGGTGAACTCCACGGTGTCGTGCAGGATGTCGAAGGAGTCGTCCTCCTCGACCCAGCCGGCGGGCAACTGGAGGGCGGGGTTGCCATTGCCGTCCTCCACGATGCGGATGCCGAGCTTGCCGCCCGTGGCCAGGTAGATCCGGCCGGACATGTACGGGAGCGTCATGTCGGCGGGAAGGGCGCCCAGGGGGATCGAGTAGTCCGTGTAGCCGTCGTCGGTGTTGTCGTCGACGCTGACGGGGTGGGGCGTGCCGTTGGAGTCGACCCAGCAGTGCTGGTCGGTCGTCAGGTCGGTGCCGACGATGTACAGGAGGACCTCGTCGTCTCCGTAACGACCGCTGTTATTGGTCACGCTGACTGGGAGCGCTCCCGCATTGGCGGCGTTGTTGACCGTACTGGCCGTCTGGGTCTGTCCGGCGCAGCCGACGGTGCCCAGCAGGGGAGTGGCGGCGGCGATCGACGCCCCGCCCAGGAAGAGCCTGCGATTGATCATGATTCGTGCTTCTCCTCAGTAGCGGGTTGAAGAGGTGGACCCATAGAGCCAGGGGTGGAGAGTGCGCGTCAATGGGGTGAGCGAAGGTGTTTGTGTGGTGCTCGCGTTACCAATGGTGACGAGGGTGGGATGTGACTTACTTCACACTGGTTGGTTCCTCGTGAATTCCAGCAGGGCGACACCTTTCGAGACATGGTTCCCCGCGAGACTGAGTCCCACCTGCTCAGCGAGGGCGACCAGTGCCGAGGCGCTCCGCTCCCGGCCGTTGAAGTAGGCGAGCATCCGAAGGTCCAGTTCGCTCACCTCGTCTCCACCCGTGTACTCGGCGACCAGGACCCGACCGTCCGCGCCGATCGCCTCCGCGCACCGACGCAGGATCGCCATGGCCGACGCGTCGTCCCAGTCGTGCAGGATCCAGCACAGCAGGTAAGCGTCCCCGCCCTCGGGCAGGGGATCGAAGAAGCTGCCTCCGACAGCGTCGGCCCGGGCGTCCAGGCCGGCCGCACGGAAGTTCGCGCGGGCCGCCTCGGCGGGCCCGGCCAGGTCCAGGACGGTCCCTCGGGGGCGGGAGAAACGCTCCAACAGGGTGCGCAGCAGGGTGCCGTCCCCGCCGCCCACGTCCACCAGATGCTCCAGGGCATCCCACTCGAACATCCCCGCGAGGGTCTGGGACTGCGCCACCATGCGCGCCCCCATCAGCTCGTCGAAGGAACGGGACAGTGTCGGGTCGGCGGACAGGTCGGACCAGAAGTCCGAACCCTCGAAGCGCAGCGAGTAGGCGCTCCTTCCCGTGCGCAGCGCTTCGGCCAGCTCGGTCAGACACTCGTCGGCCCGCCCGTGCGCGCCGTCCCCGGCGAACCAGCCGAGCCGCGAGTACGGGTGGTCCGCGCGCAGGGCCGCGCCCACCTCGGTGAGACCGAAGCGATCACCGTACTGGCCGAACAACCCGCGTTGTGCCAGGTACCGCAGCACTCGGCCCAAACCTTCCGGATCGGCGCCCACCTTCGCGCCGAGCTCCTCCGCCGTGCGGGGTCCCTCGGCCAGATGGTCGGCGATCCGCAGGGTGGCCACGGCCCGGATCGCCATCGGCGTCACCGGGCTGGCCAGCTCCCAGAGCCGGCCGGCCGCCTCCCGTTCGCGTTCTCCACCCATCCGAACCCCCCCCTGTGACGCCCCTGAACTTTCCCGGGAGGCTATCCGGTCAATCGGATTTTTCGATAGAACCCCCTTCCCAACGGCGCTCAGGTCTCTAGGTTCAAGAGAGGACCAACACGAGAGGCGACACCATGCCGGACATCGATCTCAGCGCCATGACCCGAGACGGTGACGGTTCACCGAGCCTGAGCGGCTACCTGGCCCGCCCTGAGGGCTCAGGTCCCTGGCCCGGCGTGGTCGTCGCCCACGAGGCCTTCGGGGTCGACGAACAGATGCGCCTGCACGCCGACCGTCTGGCGCGGGCCGGGTACCTCACCATCGTTCCCGACCTCTACAGCGAGGGCGGCATGCTGCGCTGTGTCCGCGGGGTCATGGGGGCGCTCAACGCCGGCCACGGCAGGGCCTTCACCGACCTGGCCGCCGGTCGCGACTGGCTGCGGGCCCAGGACGACTGCACCGGCAGGGTCGGGGTGATCGGGTTCTGTCTCGGCGGGGGCTTCGCGATCGCCGCCGCCCCCGACTTCGACGTCTCCGCGCCCAACTACGGGTTCCTGCCCGAGGACGTTCAGGCGGTCGCCGCCCGTTCCTGCCCCATGGTGGCGAGTTACGGCGCCAAGGACCGCCAGCTCGCCGGCGCGGCCGACCGCCTGCGGCGCGCGCTTCTCGAAGCCGGGGTGCCGAACGACGTCAAGGAGTATCCCCACGCCGGCCACTCCTTCCTCAACGAAGCGCCCAACGGCCCCAAACCCTTGCGCGTGGTGCTGCGGGCGATGGGCACCGGACCGCACCCGGAATCCGCCGCCGACGCATGGCAGCGCATCGAGACGTTCTTCGCCGAACACATCGGACCAGGACCCGAGTGACCGGAGAACGCGTCAACCGGCGAGACGCTGCGCGGGCAGCGGCACCGGGCGGCGCTCACGACCCGTGTAGCTGCTCAGCGGGCGGATGAGCGCGTTCGCCGCCTGCTGCTCCAGGATGTGCGCCGTCCACCCGGTGATCCGGGCCATCACGAACAGCGGCGTGAACATGGGGGTCTCGAACCCCATCAGGTGGTAGGCCGGGCCCGCCGGGTAGTCCAGGTTCGGGTGGATGCCCTTGCGATCCACCATCGCCTTCTCCAGGGATTCGTACAACGCCATCAGATCGTCCGCGCCCTGGCGGTCCGCCATCCGGCCCAGGGCCGCGCGCATGGTCGGAACCCGGGAATCCCCCCGCTTGTACACGCGGTGCCCGAAGCCCATGATCTTGCGCTCCTCCCGGAGCGCGGTGTCCAACCAGGCCTCGGCCCGGTCCGCCGAACCGACCTCGTCGAACATGTGCATGACGGCCTCGTTGGCACCCCCGTGCAGGGACCCCTTCAACGCGCCGATCGCCGCCGTCACCGAGCTGTAGATGTCCGACAGGGTCGACGTCACCACCCGGGCGGTGAACGTGGACGCATTGAAGCTGTGCTCCGCGTACAGGATCATCGACACCTCGAAGCAGCGCACCACCTCGGGGTCGGGCACCTCCCCGAAGCACATGTGGAAGAAGTTGTCGGCGTAGCCCAGCTCGGGATCCGGCTGGATCGGCTCCAAGCCTTGGCGACGCCGGTGGTCGGCGGCCACGACCGTCGGTAGCTTCGCCGCCATCGACTCCGCCTTGGCCCGGTTGGCGGCGACCGAACCGTCGTCCTCCGTCGGGTCGTCCGCGCCCAGGTAGCTGATGGCGGTGCGCAGCACGTCCATGGGATGAGACGTCTCGGGCAGCTTCCGCAGTAGCTCCAGGGTGTGCCGATCCAAGGACCGGGTGGCGCGTTCACGCGCGGTGAACCCGCGCAGTTGGGTGGAGTTCGGCAGTTCCCCGTACCAGAGCAGGTAGGCGACCTCCTCGAAGGTGCACGACTCCGCCAGATCCTGCACCGGGTACCCCCGGTACGTCAGGGAATTGGAGGCCTCGTCGACCATGGAGATCTCGGTGGTGTCGACCACCACCCCGGCCAGGCCCTTACGGATCGCCGTCTCGGTCATGCTCACCACATCCGTTCAGAGAGAGAAGTTGTAGACGTCGCCGTCGAAGGCGTTGTAGGCGGGATAGTCGAGCAGCTCGTAGAGGCGCTGACGGGTCTGCATCCGGTCGAGGATCCCCGCCTGGGTGCCCTCGTCGTGGATGGTGCGCAGCCCGTCCTCGACGGCGCCCATGGCCAGGCGGAGTGTGGTGACCGGATAGATCACCAGGTTCAACCCGAGCGATTCGAGCTGTTCGGCGGTGAGCAGCTCGCTCTTGCCGAACTCGGTCATGTTGGCCAGCAGCGGCACGTCCACCGCGGCTCGGAACGCCTCGAAGTCGGCCGGTCCGCGCATCGCCTCCGGGAAGACCATGTCGGCACCCGCGTCCACGTACGCCTTCGCGCGTTCGATGGCGGCGTCCACCCCCTCCACCGCCGCGGCGTCGGTACGCGCGCAGATCACGAAGTCCGGATCGCGGCGGGCGCTCACCGCCGCGCGGATCCGCTGGACCATGGTGGCCGTGTCGGTGACGGTCTTGCCGTCCAGGTGACCGCAGCGCTTGGGGTTGACCTGGTCCTCCAGGTGGCAGCCCGCGATCCCCGCGTCCTCCAGGGACTGGACGGTGCGGGCCGCGCTCATCGGCTCACCGAAACCGGTGTCGGCGTCGATGATCGTCGGCAGGTCGGTGACCCGGGCGATCTGGTGCCCGCGACCGGCCACCTCGGGCAGGGTGGTCAGGCCGATGTCGGGCAGGGCCAGGTCGGCGGCGATCACCGCGCCCGACACGTACACGGCGTCGAAGCCGAGCTCCTGGATGAGGACCGCGGTGAGCGGGTTCATGGCGCCGGGAACCCGCAACAACCGGCCCGAGGCCAGGTCCTCGCGCAGACGGCGGCGCTTGGCGTTCGGTGCGGCGGTGGCGTTCAGCATCAGAAGATCCCCTTCGAAGTCGGTAGGTCGTTCGGGGCGGTGGCGGCGTCCTCGGTGAAGGTCAGCTCTCGGACCTCCTCGGCGGTGAGCTCGGGCAGCCGATCCACCAGCCCCAGGAAACGATCTTGCTCCTTCGGGGAGACCACACCGTTCGCCAGGGTGCGGAACTTGGCGACGTAGTCCGGACGAGTGAAGGGGCGGGCCCCCAGCGGGTGGGCGTCGGCCATGGCGATCTCGTCCTCGATGACCGTGCCATCCACCATCTCCACGACCACACGGCCACCGAAGGCCTTCTCGTTCGGATCGGTGGCGTGATAGCGCTTGGTCCACTCCGGGGCCTCGACCGTGGAGATCTTCCGCCACAGCTCCACGGTGTCCGGACGCCGGGCCCGCTCGGGGGCGTAGGAACGTTCGTGGTGCCACTCGCCGTCCTGGAGGGCGACGGCGAAGATGTAGGGGATGGAGTGGTCCAGGGTCTCCCGGCCGGCCCAGGGATCCATCTTCTGCGGGTCGCCCGAACCGGTGCCGATCACGTAATGCGTGTGGTGGCTGGTGTGGATGGTGATCGCGCGGACCTCGGCGGTGTCGCCGACCCTGGGACCCATCCGGCGGGCCAGGTCGATGAGGGCCTGGCTCTGGTACTCGGCGGAATGTTCCTTGGTGTAGGTCTCCAGGATGCCGAGCTTGGCCTCGCCCGGGGCGGGGAGTTCGACGACGTACTCCACACCGGGGCCGCTGAGCAGGTAGGCGATGAAGCCGTCCTCGCCCTCATACGCGGGGGAGGGGGCGCCCTCGCCGCGCATCGCGCGGTCCACGGCCTCCACCGCCGTCTTCCCGGCGAACGCGGGGGCGTACGCCTTCCAGCTGGAGATCTCACCCTTGCGCGACTGGCGCGTGGTGGTGGTGACGTGCAGAGCCTGCTGGACCGCCTGATAGACGGTCTCGGTGTCCAACTCCAGCAGCGCGCCGACCCCGGCTGCGACCGAGGGGCCCAGGTGGGCGATGTGGTCGATCTTGTGCTCGTGCAGACAGATGCCCTTGACCAGCGCCACCTGGATCTCGTAACCGGTGGCGATCCCCCGGACCAAGGCGTGGCCGTCCCTGCCCAGGTGCTGGGCCACCGCCAGGATCGGCGGGATGTTGTCGCCGGGGTGGGAGTAGTCGGCGGCCAGGAACGTGTCGTGGAAGTCCAGTTCACGGACGGCGACCCCATTGGCCCAGGCCGCCCACTCCGGAGAGACCCGGGTGGAGGAAGGCATGCCCATGATCGCGGCGCCCGTGGCCGGGGTGCTTGTGGCCGTGGTGTCTGTGGTCGTGGTGCCCGGGGTTGTGGTGCCCGGGGTTGTGGTGCCCGGGGTCAGTGGGTGGCGGGTGGCCTGCGCCCGCGCGCTCCGGACGGGGCGGCGGTGCAGCGAGGCGGCGGCCACGGCGGCGTTGTCGATGATCCGGTTTCCGATCATCTCCACCACGGCCGGCTCGACCTTCACCGGGTCGGTCGCCACGGACGCGATCCGGTGAGCCAGTTGCTCCTCCTTGGCGGGCCCCTCGGAGCTCCGGTGGACCCGGACGCGGTGCTGCACCATGTTCTTCCCCTCGACGTTGTTGTTGTGCAGCCGAGGTTGGCATGGGTGAACGTGCAGGTGGAAGGCCCTAAATCTGCTGAGTTCGGCTAAGGGTGAGGGGTGATTCAGCTAAGCCTGTTAAGTCTGTGGGAGCTTCTGGAGATGTGGGGGTTGTGGGAGCTGCTGGGGTTGTGGGGGCTGCTGGAGCTGTAAGGGCTGCTGGGGTTGTGGGGCGTTCTTTGGGCTGTCTCTTATAGTCTTCTCCGAGCCCACGAG
>NZ_FRFF01000029.1 GCF_900143625.1 Nocardiopsis sp. JB363 | reverse complement strand
CCCCACGCACACGGCCACCTGCCCCGCCCCGGCGGCCACCACCTGTACTGGCAGGAAACCGGCAACCCCCACGGAGTGCCCGTCCTGGCCGTCCACGGCGGCCCCGGCTCGGGCGCCTCCCCCACCTGGTCACGCTTCACCGACCCCGACCACTACCGACTCATCCTGCTCGACCAACGCGGCAGCGGACACAGCACACCCGACGCGGGCGATCCCACCACCGACCTGTCCACCAACACCACCCCCCACCTCATCGAGGACTTCGAAGCCCTACGCACCCACCTGCGCATCGACCGCTGGCACCTGCTGGGCGCCTCCTGGGGCTCCTGCCTGGCCCTGGCCTACGCCCAAGCCCACCCCGAAACCATCCGCTCCCTGGTCCTTTTCGCCATCACCACCGGCACCCGCGCCGAGATCACCTGGATCACCCACACCATGCGCCGCGTCTTCCCCCACCAATGGGAACGCTTCCATGCCGCCGCGGGCCCGGGCGCCGACCCTGGTGCGCTCCCGGCCGCCTACGCCCGCCTGCTGGCAGACCCCGACCCCAAGGTCCGCTTCGACGCCGCCCGCGCCTGGTGCGATTGGGAGGACACCCACGTGGCCACCGCCCCCGGCCACACCCCCCACCCTCGCTTCAGCGAACCCGCCTTCCGCGCCACCTTCGCCCGCCTGGTCACCCACTACTGGGCCAACGACTGCTTCCTGGCCCCCGACCAACTCCTGGAGGGGATGGAACGCATCGCCCACCTGCCCGCCGTGCTGGCCCATGGTCGCCTGGACATCAGCGGCCCCTGCGACATCGCCCACGACCTGGCCGCCCGCTGGCCCAGCGCCCGACTGCACATCGTGGAGGAGGCCGCCCACACCACCAACGTCCAAGGCCTGGGTCAGATCGTCACCCAGGCCATGGACCACTTCCGCACCCTGTGAACCCCCGTCCCCGCTCCCGCCCGGGGGCGGGGACGGTTCAGCGCGCCAACCCGGCCCGGAAGGCGAACACCACCAACTGGGCCCGATCCCTGGCGCCCAATTTGACCATCGCCCGCGACACGTGCGTGCGCGCCGTGGCGGGGGAGACCACCAACCGCTGCGCGATCTCGCCGTTGCTCAAACCCTCACCCACCAACGCCACCACCTCACGCTCACGTTCGGTCAACACCCCCACGTCCGGCACCGCACCGAGCACCCCGCCCCCACGTTCGGTGAAGGCCGCCACCACCCGACGCGTCACCGAGGGCGACAACAACGCCTCACCCCGGGCCGCCACCCGCACCGCCGCCAACATCTCCTCCGGTTCCCCGTCCTTGATCAAAAAACCGCTGGCCCCGCCCCGCAACGCCTCGAACACGTACTCGTCCAGTTCGAAGGTGGTCAACACCACCACCCGGGTGGCCGCCAACGCCGGATCCGCACCGATGATGCGCAACGCCGCCAACCCGTCCAACTCCGGCATGCGCACATCCATCAACACCACATCCGGGATCAGCTCACGCACCAACTCCACCGCACGCACCCCATCACAAGCCTCACCCACCAACTCCATGTCGGGTTCGGCCTCAAGCAGCACCCGCAACCCCATCCGCACCAACGCCTGATCGTCGGCCACCACCACCCGCACCATCACCGCACAGTCTCTTAAACACATCAGACGCTGCCGACGAAA
>NZ_FRFF01000031.1 GCF_900143625.1 Nocardiopsis sp. JB363 | reverse complement strand
CGGCCAGCGCAGTATCCAGGCGTGGATCACCCACAAGTGGGGCACCACCCCCGCCCAGGCCGGCAACCTCGCCACCCTGGCCCGCGCCGTCCACCGCCAGCAGCTCCCGCTGGTGGATGAGGCGTTCCAGGGTGATGCCCTGTCGCTGGGTGAAGCGTGCGCGATCGCGACCTCCACCGAAAAAGCTGTGACCGACTGGGCCAAGGTCCTGGAAACAGCCGATGAGGCGTTCAAAGCCGACCACCCCGATGTGGAGGGTTTCCGGGCCCGCCTGGAGTTCGGGCTGATCGCCTATAAGAAGGAATGCCCGAAAGCGTCAGTGCGGCAGTTGCGGGACGCGGCGAAATGGTTCGTCGCCCAACTGGACCCCGACAAGGCCGACCGGGATTACGACGAGACTTTCGACAACCGTGGCGCCCAATTCTCGCCGACCTTCGAAGGCGGATTCCTGCTGCGCATGTGGGGGCCGGGTGCGGATAACCAGCTCATCCAGGCCGCCCTGGACGCCTACACCGAACCCTACGGACCCGACAGTGCCGCCGTGCCCAAGCACCAGCGCACTTATGACGCGATGATGCGCATCTTCGAGACCGCCCTGGCCCACCGCACGTGCGCGAAGGCGCCCCGGCCGGTGGTCACGTTGAACATCACCGTGCCCCTCAAGCGCTACCTCGGCGACACCACTGCGGAGCCGGCGGTGACGGAGGACGGGGTGGTCATCCCCGACCAGATGATCTCCCGCCTCACCCCGAAGAGTTGGTTGCGCCGCTTCCTGACCGACGCCGAAGGCAAAACCCTCCTGGACGTGGGGCAGAAGCACCGGTGCGCCCCCGACCCCGTCCGCCAGGCGGCGGGGTATAAGGAGTTTCACTGCGAGTGGCACGAAGGCTGCGACATGCCGCGTAGCTGGTCGCAGTTCGACCACATCATCGCCTTCTCCCAGGGTGGGGCGACCAGCTCGGACAACATGCAGCTGCTCTGCTCCACCCACAACCGGCTCAAGCACCGCCTGCAGGTGAAGGCGAACCAGCAGATCTGGGAGCACCACCACACCCAGAACCGCCAAGAAGCTGAGACCGGCGGGGACGGTGAGGGGGAGCCAGCCCCAGCCACCGCCTAACACCACCGCACCAGCTTTGACCAGGCGAAAACATCGCCCCGCTCCGCACGATCAAAACCCGGAGCAGACCCCCGCACCTCTCGAAAAACACCCCCGGGTGGGTGTCAGACCCCAAAGGCCATGCCTTGTGGGGATACAGCCATGTCCGCACACCGAACCCCCTACCCAGAGCCATATCCGGTGGCCAACGTGGCTCCCGTTGGGGGTCTCGCCAGCACACTCGCACCCGCACCGGTACTGGCGCACATGCCGGCACCGATACTGCTGCGGGTACCGGCAC
>NZ_FRFF01000034.1 GCF_900143625.1 Nocardiopsis sp. JB363 | reverse complement strand
GGGGGAGGGCAGGGGTGGAGTCGCACAGAGCTAACCGCTGCCATGGGGGTTTTGGCAAGGGTTCGTGGGCGTCCTGAGTCGGGTGTGGTGAGGGTGTTCTCGTGAGGTCGGGAGGCGCCTCGTGTTCGTTTCCTTCCTTCACACACTAAAAATCTACATAGTAAAGGTGCTCGTTTTTTGACAAGTCACCACCTGAACACCAAAGGAGCGGCTTCGCCGCACCGACACAAAGAGGCTCCCTCTGTGCGCTGTACGGGTGAGGGAGTGGTCTGGGCCGGGTAGGTACCGGCCGAAACCGGCCAATCACCGATTGGCACCTCAAGCGGCACCGAACCCCAAAGGGGGAGTCATGGTCCGGCTCAGTGACGAACAGATCCAGGAAGGTCTGGAGCGCCTCACCGACTGGGAGTGGGACTCCGAGGCGGTCCTGGTCCAGCGCACCGTGCACCTATCGGACTTCCTGGGCGCGATCGCCCTGGTCAACGAGTTGGCCCAGGCCGCCGAACAGGCCGAGCACCACCCCGACATCGACATCCGCTACAACACGGTCCGCCTGGCCTTGAGCACTCATTCCGAGGGGGCCGTCACCGACAAGGACATGGCCTTGGCCGCCCGGATCGACGAACTGGTGGAAGCCACCACCCACCGGGACTGACCGTAAGGGGGCCACCGCTCATCGCAACCTTCCCTGGTCCGGATCGCCCTGCCAGACTTCCTCTACCAAACCAGAGGAGGATGGTCCGTGGGCGACTCCGAGTTCGACACCTGGGTCAAGCGATTCGAGGACAACGCCGACCGCAGGAAGGAATTCGGTGACCCCGACTGGGAACGTGGTTCCCACCTGACCCCGGCGGTGGTGCGTAGCCTCCAACGGTTCCAGACCGGGGAGGAGGGCGAGGGCCAGAGCCTGGTGCGTGCCGCCCAGGGGGCCGGGGACAGTGCCTACCTGGCCGCGATCCGACTGTTCATCGCCGAATAACAGAACCACGCACGGATGCTGAGCCTGTTACTGGCGGCGGCCGATGAACCCACCATCGACGGTCACTGGACCGACACGGTGTTCGTGGGGGTACGGCGCGCGATGGGCCTGCGCCTTGAGCTGATGACCCTGATGGTGGCCGAGGTGGTCGCGCTCCGGTACTACCGTGCGTTGGCGGAGGGCACCACCGACGCGTTGTTGGCTGAGGTGGCCGCACGCGCCCTGGCCGACGAGGATCACCACGTGGCCTTCCACGTGCACCGTTTGAGCAGGGACTTCGCCGGCTCCGGGGCGCTGACGCGGTCCGCGGCCATCGCGGGATGGTGGGTGTTGCTGAGCGGTGCGGCCTGTGTGGTGGCTCTGGACCATGGGGCGGCGTTGCGGGACCTGGGTGTGGGGCGTCTCGCGTTCGTACGGGATGTCCTCGGGTTGTTCAGACCTCAACTGAGGGAGACCTTCACTCGGTGAGAGCATGCTGAGGCTCGGTTCGCTGGGCTGGTGCGGTGTGCGTGGGGATGGTGGGCGAGGTCTACGATCGGTCCCCATGATCGAACATGCTCAGTCCGTTGCGGGTGCCTACGACGAGATTTCCGAGCTCTATGCCGACCATGCGGGCTCGGCCTTCGCCGCCGATCCACTGCACCGTGCCGTCGTCGACGTTTTCGCCGACTTGGTCGATTCCACCGGTGGTGGAACGGTGCTGGACGCCGGTTGCGGTCCCGGGCACATCAGCGCCCACCTGGCTCGACGCGGGTTGGCGGTGGTGGGTGTGGATCTGGCGCGGGCGGCGTTGGGCCTGGCCCGTGGTGCCTGCCCGTCCGGGGGGTTCGTGGTGGGGCGGTTGGAGAAGCTGCCGTTGGTGAGCGGTTCCGTGGCCGGGGTGCTGTCCTCGTACTCGATCATCCATACTCCGCCCGAACGGCTGCCCGGTGTCCTGGCTCAGATGGTGCGTGTCCTGGCCGGTGGTGGGCACCTGTTGGTGTCCTTCCAGAGTGATGAGGATCCTGCCGGTCCGGTGGAGGTCTTCGATCACCAAGTGGCCACGGCTTATCGCTATGGCATCGATCAGGTGCTGGAGCCGTTGCGTGAGGCGGGGATGGTGGAGGTGGCCCGGTCCGTGGTGGCCGGGCGCGAGGATGCTCGGCGCGGGTTCGCCCAGGCGCATCTGTTGTGCCGCAAGGAGCAGCCGAGTACGTGAGCGGTGTCGGGCGCGGGCGACGCGCGAGGTTGGGGCGTGGCCGGGGGAGTCGGGTCGGGTTTCATAGCACGATCCGGTTCGGTCATGGCAGGTGGGATTGGTCAGGTGCCGAGGGAGGGTTCCGCGCGAGTCCTGGGAGGGCACGTCGTTCTCGCGGGTGGCCGGTGTGCGGGTTCTCGTCGGGCGCGGCCGGGTGGGAATGGGAACGGCCCCGGCGAGCTGTTGCTCGACGGGGCCGTGGCGTGTGACAGACAAATGCGGTGGTCGCCTCGCGGCGGGTTGCGCGACGCGGTTCCGAGCCGCCCGCGAGGGGCGTGGTATTCCGCGAAGGCGGTGTATGGCGCCCGGGGGACACTTGCTACCGCATCTGCCTGTAGTGGGTGTAACGGGCGAGGGGGCGTGAGTATTTCCGGGGCTTGGACGTTGACCTGGGGTGAGTGCTTGAGCGGGGTCGGCGTCAGTCGGGGGTGTGTCCTGACCGTGGGGAG
>NZ_FRFF01000093.1 GCF_900143625.1 Nocardiopsis sp. JB363 | reverse complement strand
CCGGCACCCGCGCCACCCACTCCGCGAACACCTCCACAACCGAAGCAGACCTTGGGCCGACCTCGTTCCGGCTCCAGTCGGCCAGGGCCGCCCGGTCCTTCTCCGAACGGAGGTCGACCGTCGCCAACGTGCGCTCCGGTTTCGCCACGGCCAGCGAGACCATGCGGGACAGGGCGCCGGCCAGCCCCAGAACCCGTCGCCGGTCGAAGAGGTCGGTGCTGTACTCGATGACGACGCGGATACCGCCGTCCTGCTCCGTGTACTCGAAGACCAGGTCGGACAGGGCCGACGTCCTGGGCAGGTCGATCGGTCGCACGTCCAGGCCTGGCAGGTCCAGGGCTCCGGTGTGCGCGTTCTGAAGAACCATCAGCGCTTGGAAGAGCGGGCCGCGGCTGGGGTCCCGTTCGGTCACGACCTCGTCCACCACCCGATCGAAGGGCAGTTCGTGTTCGAAGGCCGCTTCGACCCGGTCTCGAACGTCACCGAGAAACCCCGCCACGGTCGCGCCGGGTTCGGGTCGAGAACGGATCACCAGGGGATTCACGAAGAACCCCACCGTCTCCCCCACCTCACGGTGGTCACGTCCCGAGGAGGCGATTCCCAGGGCGACGTCCCCGCTCCCGGAGGCGCCGGCAAGCAGCAGTTGGGTCATCGCGGTGAGGGACATGAACAGGGTCGCGCCCTGGCTCCGCCCCAGTTCGTGCAGGCCACGGGTCTGCTCTTGCGAAAGGTTGAAGCGGTGGACCGCGCCGGCGCTCGTGCGTCTGCTCGGACGGGGCCGGTCGGTGGGCACGGCGAGAGGAGGCACCTCCTCCAGCTCACGTGCCCAGTACGCGAGGCGTTCCCGCACGTCCGACTCCGCCCAACGGGTCTGTTCCCAGACCGCGAAGTCGGAGTAGTCGGGGGTCTCTTCCCGGCCCCCGGATTCGTTTCCCTCAAGCGACGCGCGGTAGAAGACCGCCAGGTCGCGAGCCATGACGTCTACGGACCAACCGTCGCATGCGATGTGGTGTGTACTCAGCACGAGGATGTGTTCGTCCTCCGCGAGAGCGACGAGCAGCGCCCGGTTCACGGGGCCGTGCACGAGGTCGAAGGGGGTGTTCACCTCGTCCAGCAGGCACGCGTCCAAGGCGGAGTCGCGTTCCCTCGCGGAGAGTCCGGTCAGTTCCGTCACGGACAGCAGGTCGTCCGCGTCCCAGGGGTCGCGCACCAACTGCACGGGTTCACCGTCGACCGTGTCGTAGGTGGTCCGAAGCGCCTCGTTTTTCCGCTGGAGCAGGGTGAGGGCCGAACGCAGGGCTTCCGTGGAGAGCCGACCACGGATACGGAACCCCGCGCCGGTGTAGTACTCGGCGCTGTCGTCCCCGACCTGGTGTAGGAACCACAGCCGGCGTTGCGCGGCGGAGAGGGGCAGTGGGCCCTCTCGGTCGACCCTGGGGAGGGAGCCCTTCGTACCGCCGTCGTGGCCCGCCGCCGCCAGGGCCTGCGGGGTGCGGTGTCGGAACAGGGCGCGTTGGCCGAAGTCGGTCCCCAACAGACCGTCGAGTCGCCACAGGAGGCGGGCCGCCAGGATGGAGTCCCCGCCCAGCGCGAAGAAGTCGTCGTGCACACCCACACGCTCCACGCCCAACACCGAGGCGAACTCGTCCGCGATCACGCGTTCGGTGTCGGTACGGGGAGCCACGTGGGTTCCGCCGGCCCGTTCGGGTGCGGGCAACGCCTTTCGGTCCACCTTGCCGTTCTGGTTCAGCGGCATCGAGGGAAGAGCGATGAGCGCGGAGGGTACGAGGTAGCCGGGCAGTCGTTCGGTGAGGTCGGCGAGCAGCTTCGTGGTGTCGAGCTCCTCCCCCA
>NZ_FRFF01000096.1 GCF_900143625.1 Nocardiopsis sp. JB363 | reverse complement strand
GGGGTCAGGGACCTAAAAGCCCTTCCGGGCCTTCGGCCCGGGCCCTGGCGGGCCGTCGGGCTTCGCCCGGTCCGGCCGCAGCCGGCCGAATCCCTACCCAGCCCTCTCGTTGTCTCGTGGGCCGCGTCGCCACTACGTGACGGGTGGGGTCACGAAGGGCCCGCTACAGGTGCGGCTCGGGGCGGGCCGCGTCCCCGCGGTGGCCGGCACCGGTGGGGGTAATGGCGGGAAAAAGGGGTTGTGGATAACCCGCAATGGGCGCCATTCCATGGTAGGCGTGTCGGCGTCTTGGAATTAATTGAATAAACTGGCGAGTAAGTCTGCCGTTCTCTGTGGCATTGGCATATAATCAGAGTATGCGCTTCTTTGACACCCATACCGCTTCGACCGGGGCCACCCCGGTCGAGAAAGCGATGGCGGGTGTGCGCGAGCAGATCGAGGATATCTTCACCACTCCCATCCCGCCTGGCTGCGCGAAAAGCCGACTGGAACAATCGGTGGGCTTGCACCGCGACATGGAACGCTCCACCTACCTTCTGTTGGGTGACCTGGCCACGATGGAAGCCTCCGGGGACCTGTTGGAGGAGGGTGGCCAGTGCGGTATCCAGGCGTGGCTCACCCACCGGTGGGGCACCACCCCCGCCGAGGCCACCAATCTGGCTACCCTGGCCCGGGCCGTGCACCGCCAGCAGTTGCCGTTGGTGGATGAGGCGTTTGGGGACAGCACCCTGTCGTTGGGTGAGGCGTGTGCGATCGCGACCTCCACCGAAAAAGCTGTGACCGACTGGGTCAAGGTCCTGGAAACAGCCGATGAGGAGTTCAAAGCGCAGCACCCCGACGTCGAGGGTTTTCGGGCCCGGTTGGAGTTCGGGCTGATCGCTTATAAGAAGGAGTGCCCGAAGGCGTCGGTGCGTCAGTTGCGGGACGCGGCGAAATGGTTCGTCGCCCAGCTGGACCCCGATAAAGCCGACCGGGATTACGACGAGACTTTCGAAACCCGTGGTGCCCAATTCTCGCCCACCTTCGAAGGCGGATTCCTGCTCCGCATGTGGGGGCCGGGAGCGGATAACCAGCTGATCCAGGCCGCCCTGGACGCCTACACCGAACCCTACGGGCCCGATAATGCCGCTATCCCCAAGCATCAGCGCACTTATGACGCGATGATGCGGATCTTCGAGACCGCTCTGGCCCACCGCACGTGCGCGAAGGCCCCGAAGCCGGTGGTGACGTTGAACATCACCGTGCCTTTGAAGCGCTACCTCGGCGACCAAACGGCCGAGCCGGCTGTGACGGAGGACGGGGTGGTCATCCCCGACCAGATGGTCTCCCGCCTCACGCCGAAGAGTTGGTTGCGCCGGTTCCTGACCGACGCCGAAGGCAAAACCCTGCTCGATGTGGGTCAGAAGCACCGGTGCGCCCCCGATCCCGTCCGCCAGGCGGCGGGGTACAAGGAGTTCCACTGCGAGTGGCACGAGGGCTGCGACATGCCGCGTAGCTGGTCGCAGTTCGACCACATCATCGCCTTCTCCCACGGCGGAGCCACCAGCTCCGACAACATGCAGCTGCTGTGCTCCACCCACAACCGGCTCAAGCACCGGTTGCAGGTGAAGGCGAACCAGCAGATCTGGGAACACCACCACACCCAGAACCGCCAAGAAGCGAAGAAAGAGAACGGGGACGGTGAGGGTGACCCAGCCCCAGCCACCGCCTAACATCGCCACGCGTTTCCACCAGGCGAAAACACCGCCCCGCTCCGAACGATGCACCCGGAGCAGACCACTGCACCTCTCGAAAAACACCCCTGGGTGGGTGTCAGACCCCAAAGGCCCTGTGCCTTGTGGGGATATCGGCATATCCGCGCACCGAACCCCCCACCTAGAGCCATATCCAGGGGCCAGAGTGGTTCCCGTTGGGGGGCTCGGCAGCACACTCGCACCCGCACCGGTACTGGCGCACATGCCGGCACCGATACTGCTGCGGGTGCCGCCCTCGCCGCTGCTGGGGAGTAACCGGCCCGCCCTTGTCCGGTGAGGCGCCCCGACCCACAGAGCCGGCTACCGCTGGGACGCGCCCCGCCCCCAGTCGGACCTGTAGCGGGTCCTTCGTTACCGCACCCGTCACGTAGTGGCGACGCGCTTAACGACACGACGAGACGGTGGGGTAGGGATTCGGCCGGCTGCGGCCGGACCGGGCGGAGCCCGGCGGCCCGTCAGGGCCCGGGCCGAAGGCCCGGAGGTGCTTTTGGGTCCCTGACCCCACTCCCCGCTTCCCCGATAGCCGCCAACTGCCGTCGTAGCGAAGCGGGTCAAGGTGGAGCGCTCTCTCGGCGAAGCCGCCCCAGCGACGACCTTGACGCGCGTAGCGGAGACGGCCACAATCACGCGGCGGGGAAGGGGGAGACCACCCAAACCCCGCCCGACAGCCTCAGGGCACGAGACCCGAGGCGCCCCACCCACAACCCGACACTCGTATGACCACCAGCAGTCCCCCTACCTCGGTTTCCGCCTTCGCCTCGCTTCGTTCGGCCTTGCCCCGTTCGCCCTCGCCCCGTTCGGCTCCGCTCCTCCCTCTCCCTGTACAACCCCTCAACCCCTCAAGCCCTCAAGCCCCCAAACCCTCGCCTCAACCGGAACGGCGCAGGCGCCAGGCCAGGGGCTGTTCCTCGTCGTGGTCCGCTCCCGACTCGGCGAAGCGGGAACGCACCCGCGCCCCACCCAGCTTGCCGCGTTCCAGGTGGACGGTTCCGCCCGTGGTCTCCACGGCGTGGCGCACGATGTCCAGGCCCAACCCGGTCGAGCCGCCTCCGCTGCTGCCGCGTCGCAGCGCCGCGGTCGGGTCGGCGAACCCCGGACCGGCGTCCTCCACCAGCAACGACACCCACCCCGCGTGTCCCACCACGGTCACCGCGAGCGGGCTTCCGGCCGGGGTGTAGCGGAACACGTTGCCCACCAGGGCGTCCAGCACCGCGACGCCCTCCTCCCGGCTGAGGGCCACCCAAGTGGGGTTCGGCGGCAGGTCCACCTCCACCTCGCGACCCTGGTCCTCGGCCAGCACCGACCAGAATCCCATCCGGTCGAGGACGGTCTCGGACAGGTCGCACTCGGACGCCTCCGCCTCGACCTCCCTGGGGCGCACGTTGCGGATGATCTCGTCCACGTCGCGTTCCATGACGGCCACGGCCCCGCGGATGCGTTCACCGTCCGCGCCGGGCAGGGACTCGGTGTCCAGCCGCAGCGCCGTCAACGGGGTGCGGAGCCGGTGCGAGACGTCCGCGGCCATCTCGCGCTCCTTGGCCAGCAGGTCCTGCACCCGCTCGCCGATCGCGTTGATGGACTCTCCCAGCACCACCAGGTCGCGCGGGCCGCTGACCCTGATGCGGGCGTTCAGCCGCCCGTGCCCGACCGCCACCGCGGTGCGCGCGAGTTCCCGCAGGGCCCGGCGTGAAGGAGCGCTCAACCTGTCGGTCAACGCCACCGCGCCGACGACCACGAGCATCGCCACCAGCACCGACCACCCCAGGGTGCGGACGAGGGCGGCGGCCACCTCGCCCTTGGGCAGGAACACCTCGACCACCGCCGCCTCGCCTTCGGGTGTCCGGGTGCCCATCAGGAGCGCTCGTCCACCTTCGACCTGGACCGTCCGAGCCCGATCGGACCTCGCGCGGGAATCGGTATCGGAGTCCGCGTTGAGGTTCGCACCGGGACCCGCACCGGCACCCGCACCAGAACCCGCACCCGCACCGGCACCAGAACCCGCACCCACCCCAACCCCCGCCTCGCGCTGCGCGGTCACCTCCTCGGCCCCGGCACGGCTCGCCCCCACCGTGGATCCGTCCGGCAGATGCACCGCCAGGCGCCCCTCGGCTCCGGCCGGGGTGGAGGCCACCAGCTCGCGCAGCACCTCGGGTTCGGCGTCCACCGTGACCACGGCGGCCACCAGGTCCGCATGGGTGCGTGCCTCCACCGTCGCGCGGTCGGCGGTCTCCTTCCAGACCCACAACGCGGTGGCCGCCAGCACGCCCAACGCCACCAGTGTCGCCACCAGGGCGGCGGTCCGTGCCAGCAGTCCTCTCACCGGGGCGCCACCAATTTCAACCCCACCCCGCGCACCGTGTGCAGGTACCGGGGGCGGCTCGCGCTCTCCCCGAGCTTGCGGCGCAGCCAGGACATGTGCACGTCGATGGTCTGGTCGTGGCCCACGTAGGGGTGTTCGTGCCAGACGGCCTCCACGAGTTCGCGCCGGGTCACCACCCGCCCCTCGTGTTCGGCCAGGTAGGCGAGCAGGTCGAACTCGCGCCGGGACAGCTCCAAGGCCTTCCCGGCCAGGGCCGCTCGCCGTTGGGCGAGACTGATGCACAGTTCGCCCACGGTCAGATCGTCCTGGTCGGTCGGGCCGGTTCCGCCACGGGAGGAACGCCGCAGCAGCGCGTTCATCCGGGCCGCCAACTGGGCGCTGGAGAAGGGTTTGACCACGTAGTCGTCGGCCCCGTCGTTGAGCAGCCGCACGATCGAGGGTTCGTCGGCGCGCGCGGTGGCCACGATCACCGGAACGTCGCTGTGCCCGCGCAGCATGCGCAACGCGGACGCCCCGTCCAGGTCGGGCAGGCCCAGGTCCAGGATGACCAGGTCGGGCTCGTGTTCGGCGGCCTTTCTGAGCGCGTCCAAAGCGGTGCCGACCGGGAACACCACGTGCCCCAGCCCGCGCAGCGCACGCACCAGTGCGTCACGCACCATCTGGTCGTCTTCGACCAGCAACACGGTTGCCATGCGCACACGTTAACGAACGGGGAAGTCCGTCGGGGCCGTCCGAGACCACCTGTACCCCGAATCGAGACGAACCGTGCCCACCTGGGCCTATCGGACCCTCCCCGCCCCTCGATCGCGCCGACGGGGACGCCGTGTTAAGGCTTCCTTAGGGAAGGTCCCGTTACTGTCTTGGCAGACGGCCGGCGGTGGCCCGCGTCACATCCCACCGGGCCGGCCCTGACCTGCTGGGGGCGTCGACCACACGTCGGGCGCCCGACGTTCGGAGGTGTCGTGGCGGAGATCGTGATCGAGGGTCTGGGCAAGGTCTACCCGGACGGGACCCGCGCCGTGGACGACCTTTCCCTGGAGATCCAGGACGGTGAGTTCCTGGTGTTGGTGGGCCCCTCCGGCTGCGGCAAGACCACCGCACTGCGCATGATCGCCGGGCTGGAGAGCGTCAGCGAGGGCACCATCCGCATCGGGGACCGGGTCGTCGACGGCATGCCCGCCCGTGATCGCGACGTCGCCATGGTCTTCCAGTCCTACGCCTTGTACCCGCACCTGAACATCTACGAGAACATCGCGTTCGGGCTGCGGCTGCGCAAGATCCCCAAGGCGGAGATCGACCGGCTGGTCCGCGAGGTCGCCAAGGTCCTGCAACTGGAGGAACACCTCACCCGCAAACCCGGCCACCTCTCCGGCGGTCAGCGCCAGCGCGTGGCCATGGGCCGGGCCATCGTCCGCGAACCCCGGGCCTTCCTCATGGACGAACCCCTGTCCAACCTGGACGCCAAGCTCCGCGTGCAGGTGCGCGCCCAGATCGCCCGCATCCAGCGCGGCCTCGGCGTCACCACCGTCTACGTCACCCACGACCAGACCGAGGCGATGACCCTCGGCGACCGGGTCGCGGTGATGAAGCGCGGCGTCCTCCAACAGGTCGGCCCGCCCCAGGAGCTCTACGACCACCCCGACAACCTGTTCGTCGCCGGTTTCGTGGGCTCTCCCGGCATGAACCTGATGTGCGTGGAACTCACCGAGGACGACGGGCGGTTCCGCGTCCACATCGGCGACCAGACCCTGGACCTGCCCGACGGCCTGCTGCACCGCCGCCCCGCCCTGCGCGGCTACGCCGGCCAGAAGGTGGTCGTGGGCATCCGCCCCGAGGACATGGAGGACGCCGGGATCGTCGGTGCGGTCGCGGGCGCCACCCTCACCTCCGTCGCCGACCTCGTGGAGGCCATGGGCTCCGACGTCCTGGTGCACTTCCCTCTGGACGCGCCCCCCGTGGTCACCGAGGACACCCGTGAACTCGCCCGCGACGTCGGCGCCGACGAGGCCCTCCCGGCCGTGGACCACGGTGTCGTGTGCGTGGGCCGCTTCAGCCCCCGCACCCACGTGTTCGAGGGCCGGACCATCACGGTCGCCGTGGACACCGACCGCATCCAGTTCTTCGATCCCGCCACGGGCACCGCGATCGACCACTCCTAGAGGAGCATCCCCTATGCGCCCCCGCCCCCCACAC
>NZ_FRFF01000059.1 GCF_900143625.1 Nocardiopsis sp. JB363 | reverse complement strand
GGGGTTGGGGGGCGCTCGGGGCGGACACCTGGGCCTGGGCGTCGGTGGACTGGAGCGGGGGCACGAAACCGCGCACCCGCCCGGCGGACTCGGTGTCGGGCTCCAGCACCACCGGTTCGGGCAGCGGAGGCTCGTCCTCCTGCAGGGCCCGGTGGGGCAGTGTCTCGGCCGGGGCCACCCGCTTCCACCACAGGAGCGCCTCCTGGGCGTCCAGTTCGGCCTCCACCTCCAGCCAGCCGCGTACCTGGGGGTGGCGTCGCTCGGCGTTCCAGGAGCGCGGGTAGGGCTGCTCGTCCAGGATCACCACGTGTTCGCCCTCGATCCGGGGGATCTCCGCGGGCAGGCCCTCGTTCCACACCCAGGAACCGTCGTGGGCGACCAGGTTCCACCAGCCCCACACGGTCTGTGCGTCCGGGTCGGTCTGGGACGAGCGGTAGGCGTCGGCCCAACGCGGGTCGGGGGGTGTTCCCTCAAGGCCGTGGGTGTGGGGGCCGATGAGGGCGTCGGCGAGCAGGGTGTGGAGTTGGAAGTTGTCGCCGATGCCGTCGAAGAGAACGCGAAAGGCCCGGTGTGAGGCGCGGTCCATGACCAGTGCGGAGGTGGCTTCGGCCATGCGCAGCAGGGTG
This sequence comes from Nocardiopsis sp. JB363, assembly GCF_900143625.1. Taxonomy (GTDB): domain Bacteria; phylum Actinomycetota; class Actinomycetes; order Streptosporangiales; family Streptosporangiaceae; genus Nocardiopsis. The sequence continues at coordinate 2,271 of NZ_FRFF01000059.1, read as the reverse complement.
CGGACCTCGTCGAATTCGTAGAGCAGGTCGCTGAGCTGGTTGGTGATGGCCACCAGTTGGGCGTGCAGGGCGGGGTCGCGGCGGATGTGGGCGCGTACCTCGGAGTGGCTGAGCATGGTCTTGCCGGCCAGGCCCAGGCGGCGGCTGGTCCACCAGCACATGGTGGCGGCGGGGGCGTCGTGGCCCAGGTGGGCGGAGACGCGGGCTTCGGCGTCGGCGGTGACGTGGTCGGGGTCGGGTGGGGTGTCGGCGCCGGTGCGGTTCCAGGCGTTGAGGAAGGCGATGGCGCCGTTGCCCATGGTGCGGAGCAGGTGGAGGATCTCGATGCCGGCGGGGCCGGGGTCGGTGCCCATTTCCACCAGGGCTCCGGCGACCACGGCCAGGTCGGCCAGGACGCCGGGTGCGGCGTGGTCTCCGGCGAGCAGGGGGGTGAGGGCCTCCAGGGCGAGTTCGCGTTCGGAGGCGGGGATCTGGGAGGCCAGGAGGTAGACCTTGTGGACGGCCGGTGGGAAGCGTTGGGGGTCTGTGGCGACGGATGCGTCGATCAGTTCTTGGAATGCGGTGCGAAACTCGTCGACCATGGCTACGTCCCCTTTCTCACGCAACCAACCTAATGTCTCATCAGGGAAGGATCGCACGTTAACGGGCTATATCAGTGTTACTGGTGGGTTCGTTGGTGATTCGAGATGGGGTCTTCACAGACCCAGGCGGGTCACGGCGTTGTCGTCCAAGGGGTTGGCGGTGCGGATGTAGTCGTGCACCGTGGCCGGGTTGGTCCAGCGTCCCTGGCGCATGATCTCGCGGTCGGCGGCCCCGCTCAGGGCCGCCTGGGTGGCGAATCCTGCGCGTAGGGAGTGTCCTCCGAAGTCGTCGGGGTCCAGCCCGGCCCGTTGGGCGTAGCGTTTGACCAGGTCCCCCACCGCGCGTGGGGACATCGAGCGCGGGCCGATGCGTCCGTGACGGTCCACCGAGGGCAGCAGTGGGCGTCCTGATCCATCGGCCAGACTCAGCCGGCTCAGGTCGGTGCAGGTGTGGGCGCTGGGATCGGGCGCGCCCTGGAGGCCTCGCAGGTGGGTGCGCAGGGCGTGGGCGCCGTGTTCGGCGCCCAGCTCCACCAGGTGCGACCAGTCGGCCAGGGCGCACACACAGCAGGTGGTGCGGCGCCGCCCCTTGGGCAGGGCCACCTGTTGGTGTTTGCGTCCCTCCTGGTCGGTCTTGGTGGCGTGCAGTGCCACCACCAGGGTGGGGGCGCCGGTGGTGGGGTCGGTGGCCAGGGTGAGGTCGTCGAAGGTCAGGGCGGCCAGCTCGGAGCGGCGCAGCGCCCCGGCGAAACCGGTCAGCAGCAGCAGGGCGTCGCGGCGTCGGGCCACTCCCCCGGGGTGTCCTTCGGCGGGGCGGGCGGCCAGCAGGTCCTCCAGGGTGGAGAGCACCACGGGGGCCTTGCGGTGGGGGCGCCTCTTGCGGGTGCGGCGGATACCGCGCAGGGTCATGCGCACCACCTCGGCGCGGGTGGGCGAGTCCAGGCCGTGGGCTCCGTGGACGGCGGCGATGGCCGCGGAGCGTCGTTCCAGGGTGGAGGGGGCCAGGGCCCAGTCGGTGTCCTGGGGGGTGCGGGCGCGGGCGCACACGGCCAGGTAGACGGCCACGTCGGTGGGGTCCGCGGGCAGGGAGGTGCGGCCCTCGGCCAGGCACCAGGCGCTGAAGGAGGTCCAGTCGGCGCGGTAGGCGCGCAGGGTGGACGGGGACTGGGCGCCGGCCAGGAAGGTGCCCAGCAGGTGGGCCTGGTCGGCGTCGAAGCGTTCGCGTACGCGTTCCAGGGCGCGGGTGTCCACGAGTACACCGTGGTCCACGTGGCGCAGGCGGCTGCGCACGGTGACGGGTAGGGCGCCGTCGGTGCCGTCGGTGTCGATGATGGGTGGTTCGGTGGTGTCCACGGTTTCCATTGTGGCTTGTGGTGGGAGCGGGTTCGGTCAGGCGTGGCCGGGTGGGGGTGGCGTCAGCCGAACAGGTGGGCGCTCAGGGCGCCCCAGAGGTCGCTTGGCGGGACCACGAGCAGCATCAGTGTGACCGAGATGACCAGGGCCACCGCGAAGGACAGGGCGGCCATCCAGCGGCGCAGGATCAGGGCCAGGGTGGTGCCCAGGGCGGGTACGCCCCAGGCCAGGACCAGCAGCCACACCACGGCGTTGCCCATGGCGCGCACCGCTTGTTCTTGCTGTTGGGCCATGACCCGGGCGGCGGCCTCGGGGTCGTCCATGAGGGGGTCGGTGG
>NZ_FRFF01000017.1 GCF_900143625.1 Nocardiopsis sp. JB363 | reverse complement strand
CGTCGGGGGCCAGGAGGGTGGGGCCCGGCAGGTCGGCGAGTTCGGTGGCCCAGGCGTGGTCGGCGGCGTCGGTGTCGCGTTCGGCCAGCCACCCGAGGTGGTCGCGGAAGCCGGTGGCGGGTGCGGGGGTATCGGGGTCGGCGTAGCGGGCGAACAGTCCTCGCAGGAACAGCGGGGTGGACCAACCGTCGAGGAGGGTGTGGTGATCGGTGACCACCAGCACGTGGCGGTCGGGGCCGGTCCGGGCCAGGGTGAAGCGCAGCAACGGCGGATGGGCGAGGTCGAAGGGGGTGGCCAGTTCCTCGGCGCGCAGCAGTTCGAGCGCGGCGCCGGGGTCGGCGGAGTCGGACAGGTCGATCTCGCGCCAGCGGGGCGCCACGGCGGCGGGGACGAACTGGACGAGTTCGTCGGCGTGGGTGTGGAAGCCGGCCCGCAGGTTCGGGTGGTGCTCCAGGAGCAGGGCGGCGGCCCGGCGCAACCGTTCGGGGTCCAGGTCGCCCTCGACACGGGTGGCCGACTGGGCGGTGTAGGCGTCGTGGCCGGTGGTGTAGAGGCTGTGGAAGACCAGGCCGGCTTGCAGCGCGGTGGCGGGCCACAGGTCGCACAGGCGCGCGTTCGGGTCGCCGCTGGTGCGCGCCCAGGCGTTCTCGACCCGTTCGATGTCGGCGGTGTCCAGGGACAGCAGCGGCAGGTCGGCCGGGGTGAGGGTGTGCGCCCCGGGGCCGGCGGCGGCCTCGGCGAGGGCCCGCAACGCGCCGGTGATCCGGTCGGCGAGGGCCCGCACGTCCTCGAACTCGTGGACGCCGGGCGCCCAGCGCAGGCTCAGGTGCAGGCGGGCGCCGTCGGGACCCTCCTGGGCGATGGCGCCGACCTCCAGACCGTGGGAGAGGGGCTGATCGGGGTCCTCGCCGAGCATGACCCGGGTGGATACGGGGGCCGACTCCCAGGGTCGGGCGGCGGACGCACCGAAGCGGCCCAGGTAATTGAACAGGACGTCGGGTCGGGCGCGACCGGCGAGCAGATCGGCGGTCTCGGGGTTGAACCGGCGCAACAGCCCGTGGCCGAGTCCGTGACCGGGGGTGGCGCGCACGGTCTCCTTGACCCGTTTGAGCGCGCGGGCGGGATCGGCGTCGGGGAGGAGGGCGACCGGGTGGGACGTGGTGAGCCATCCGACGGTGCGGGACAGGTCCGCGGTGTCGGTGTACAGGTCGCGTCGGCCGTGGCCCTCCAGTTCCACGAGCAGGCGCTGCCCGGTGGCCAGGGCCAGGGCGGTGAGCAGTACCTCCTCGGCGCCGACCCGGTAGACGGAGCCGATGCCGGTGAGGACCTGGTGGGTGAGGTCGGGGTCCAGCTCCACGTCCAGGCCACGTCGGGCGGCGACCAGGTCGGTGGCCGGGTCCAGGTCGCGGGCGCCGAGACGGCGGTGGACGGCCGGGTCGGTCTGGTCGAGCCAGTGGTCGAGTTCGGCCAGGCGTTCGGGGTGGCGGGCCTCCTCGTGGAGCAGATGTGACCAGCGGCGCAGGGAGGTCCCGGCGCCGGCGAGCCGGACGGGACGGCCGGCGCTGAGCGCGGCCACGGCCTCGGCGAGGTCGGGGCCGATCACCCGCCAGGACACCCCGTCCACGGCCAGGTGGTGGACCTGGACGAGTAGTCGTCCCATGTGGTCGGGGCCGGCGTCGAACCACACGGCGGTCAGGGGGTGCCCCTGGGCGAGGTCGACGCGAGTGTGGGCCTCGCGCGCCCGGGCCACGATGGCGTCGGTCAGCGCGGGTTCGGCCAGGTCGGTGGCGTCCACCCGGATGAGGGGGTCGTGGTCTCGCACCTCCTTGGTGGGCGGTACCTCCATCGCGCCGTCGCGTACGCGCAGGCGCAGCGCCCCGTGGTGGGCGATGACGGCGCGCAGGGCCTCGCAGAGGACGTCGCGGGTGATCCCGGCGGGGGTCCACAGCACCTGGGACTGAGTGAAACGGGACGAAGGGGCGCCCTGGGCGAGGAGTTCGGCGGCCACGGCGGTGGCGGCGACCTCACCGAGGGGGTTGTCGGGCACGCGCGGCGCGGCGGGTCCGGTGTCGGCCCGTGCGGCCATGCCCGCGGCGGTGGGCGCCTCGAACACGTCCCGCACCACCAGGGAGAGACCGGCCGCGCGGGCGCGGTTGACCACCTGGATGGCGAGGATGCTGTCACCGCCCAGCCGGAAGAAGTCGTCGTTGGGACCCAGGTCGGTGCCCAGCACCTCGCACAGCACACCGAGGAGGGCCACCTCGGCGGCGGTGGCGGGTGCGGTGGGGTCGGTGGTGGGCGCGGCCGGCTCCGGCAGGGCGGCGTGATCGATCTTGCCGCTGGAGTTGAGCGGCAGCCGGTCCATGGGCACCACACGTGCGGGGACCATGTAGTCGGGCAGGTGGGCGGCCAAGTGGTCGATCACCCGTGCCTCGAACCCGGTTTCGTCCCCTTGGTCGGTGTCGGTGGAGATGCCTGTGGAGGGCACGACGTAGGTGACCAGGTGGGCGCTACCGGTGCCCTGGCGCACCACGGTGGCGCTCTGCGCCACGTCCGGATGGGTGGTGGCCACCGCGTCGATCTCACCGGGTTCGACCCGGTGGCCGCGCACCTGGACCTGACCGTCGGCCCGGCCCAGGTAGGCGACGGCGCCGTCGGCGCGCAGCAGGGCCCGGTCCCCGGTGCGGTACATGCGGGTGCCGGGCGGGCCGTAGGGGTCGGCGACGAAGCGTTCGGCGGTCAGGTCGGGCCGGCCGACGTAACCGCGGGCGAGCCGGTCGCCGGCCAGGTACAGGTCTCCGGGGACTCCGGCGGGCACGGGGCGCAGGGCGGCGTCCAACACGTGGGCGCGCACGCCCGGCACCGGGCGGCCGATGGCGGTGTCGGGTGTGTCGGCGACGTCGCACACCAGGGCGTCGACGGTGTTCTCGGTGGGCCCGTAGAAGTTGAGGGCGCGGGTGCCCTTCAGGGCGCGCAGGTCCTCCCAGAGGCTCTGGGGGCAGGCCTCGCCGCCGAACGTGAGCAACGCGGGCGGGCGACGCAGCTCTCCGGAGTCCAGCAGCCCCCGCAGGTAGCTCGGGGTCAGGTCCAGGTGGTCGAGCCGTCGTTCGGCCACGTGTGCGCCGAAGCGGGCGTGGTCCATCAACAGGTCGGTGTCGAGCAGGTGGAGTTCGTGGCCGTGGACCAGGCCCAGGAGACTGTCCCAGGAGGCGTCGAAGGTGAAGGAGCCGGTGTGCCCGACGCGCGCGCCCTCGGGCAGGTGGCCGTGCAGGTGGGCACGCTGGGTGTCGGCCAGGGCGGACAGGGCCCGGTGTTCGACGACCACGCCCTTGGGGCGACCGGTGGAGCCCGAGGTGTGGATGATGTAGGCGGCCGAACGCGGGTCGGGGGCGGGCAGGTGGCCGATCGTCTGGGCCGCCAGGGCGTCGCGCACCTGGTCGGAGTCGAGTTCGAGCAGTCGCGCGGTGGTGGACTCGGGCAACAGGTGGGAGGTGGCCGAGTCGGCCAGGACGAGCGTGGGTCGGGCTCCGTCCAGTACCCGGGCCAGGCGTTCGGTCGGGTGGTCGGGGTCGAGCGGGGCGTAGGCGGCGCCGGCGCGCAGGACGGCGAAGAGCGCGACCACCAGGTCGACGGAACGGGGCAGGGCGAGGGCGACGGTGTCGCCGGGACCGACCGAGGCCTCGCGCAGCAGGTGGGCGAGCCGATCGATCCGGTCGACGAGTTCGCCGCGGCTCACGCGCACCTCTCCGTGGACCAGGGCGGTGGCGTCGGGGTCCTTCGCGGCGGCGTGGAACAGGGTCTCGGTGACGGGTGCTCGCTCGCCCGGGACCGGCGCGGTGGACATGAGCGTGTCGGGGGCGGCGGTGGTGTCCGACTCGGCGATCCGGGCACGACCTCCGGCCCTGGCGAAGGCGTCGAGGAAGTGGGCGAACCCGACGAGCAGGGCGTGGGCGCCGAACTCGTCGTAGCGTTCGGCGTTGGCGTTGGCCTCCAACACCAGGCCGCCGCCGGCGGGACGGTAGACGGACACGGCGATGTCGTCGACCGGCCCCTCGGACAGGTTGGTGGTGGTGGAGTCCACCCCGTCGAAGGTGAAGACGTAGTCGAACAGCTTGACGTTGATCTCGGGTCCGTACAGGCCGAACCCGTCGCCGACGGCGGACAGGTCACGGCGCAACCGTTCGGACCGGTAGCGCTGGTGGGATCGCAGTTCGCGCTGGGCGGCGGCGGTGTGGACGAGGACGTCGGCGACGGTGTGGGCCGAGCCCACGCGCAGGCGCAGTGGCAGCACGTTGACGACCATGGCGGGGGTGCGCAGGCCGACGGTGCCGACCCGACCCATCGTTGGGGAACCGAGGAGGAGGTCGTCGGCCCCGGTCAGTCGGTGGGTGTAGGCGGCGAAGGCCCCGACCACCGCGTCGGCCCAGGTCGCGCCGTACTCTGCGGAAAGTGCGTCCAGCGCCTCGGCGGTGCCGGAGGCGACGTCCGCGCGGGTGCGCAGGAAGGAGGCGTGCGGTGCGGGCGGAGCCGCGGACAGCAGCGCCAGTTCGGGCCGCTCGGCGAGCCGGTCGACCCAGTACGCGCGATCCGTCGTGTGGCGCTCGGAGGTCTCGTAGGCGTGTTCGTCGGCCACCAGGTCGGCGAGCCGGCCGAAGCGCGAGGCCGGCACGTCCTCACCCCGACCCAGGCGCGTGTACACGTCGGCCACGCGCCGGGCCATCATCGTGATGGCGTAGGCGTCCACCGCCAGGTGATGGTAGCGCTGCGCCCAGAACCAGCGCCGGTCCCCGACGCGGAGCAGTGCGTACCGGTGGAGCGGTTCGCTGGTGGGGTCGATCGGGCGTTCGCGGTCGGCCCGCATCCACGCGCGGGCCCGCTCGACCGCGCCCTCCTCGCCGTCGTCGCCGCGCAGGTCGAGGACGTCCGGTTCACTGGACGCACCATCCTGGACCACCTGTGCGACCCCATCTCCGTCGGCCACCACGCGCAACCGCAACGCGTCGCTCTCCGCGACGAGCACGCGCACGGCCTCCGCGAAGCGGTCGGTGTCCAGGTCCGTGGGGATGTCGGTGTACTGACCGACGTTGAACACCGGGCTGTCCGGGGCCGCCAGTCGCGCGTACCAGACTCCGGCCTGGGCACCGGTCAGGCCCACGGGGACGTCGTGGAGTTCGGCCATGGGTCGGGCTCTCCTCGGGGAAGAAGGGTTCGGCGCCGCGAACGGCGACGAGGGGACGACGGGAACGACGGGTCAGGCGTTGAGCAGCGCGACCCACGCGTGCACGGTGGGGTTCTCCGCCAGGTCAGCGAAGTCGGTCTCCGCGCCGTCGGAGCGCCACTTCTCCATCAGGCTCATCACCCGTACCGAGTCCATGCCGCGGTCGAACAGGTTCTCGGCGGGATCGACGGTCTCTACGGGTTCGGCGAGGATGTGGGCGGCGTCGGCGAGGACCCGATCGACGGTGAACCTCGCGGTGGTCTCGTGGGGCACGGGTCAGACCCTCTCGTCGGTGGGGGCTCCGGCGCGCGCCGCGACGGAGTCGATGATCTCCGCGACCCGGGTCGCGATGTTGGACAGCAGCGACGCCGATACCCCGTGGGTGTGCTCGGTGCCGCCTTGCAGGTAGAGGCCGCAGGTGAGGGTGTCCAGGGTGACCATCCGGTAGTCGCGTTCCACCGCGGGAAGCCCCTCGGGGGTGTCGACCAGGTACCGGGCCAGATCACCCATCAGCGGCCTGGGGTCGGCGGGATGGTAACCGGTGGCGAACACGACGTAGTGGGCCGGCACGGGGGTCTGCTTGCCGGTGATCAGGTCCTCCACGGCCACCGCCACCCCGTCCGCGCTCTCCACCAACCCGGCGACCCGGGAGGTGTTGTGCAGGTGCAGGCGCACTTCGCCGTGGACGCGTTCGGCGTAGTGGCGGCGGTACAGCTCGCCGATGAGGTCGGGGTCCACGACCGAGTAGTTGGTGTTGCGGTGGTAGCCCATGAGTCGGTCCTTGACCTCCTGCGGGGCCGCGTGGAAGGCGTCCACCGCTTCGGGGTCGAAGATCCGGTTGGCGAAGGGGCTGTCGTCGGAGGGGCTGTAGCCGTAGCGGGAGAGCACCGCGTGGACCTGGGCGCGCGGAAAGCGCTGGTGAAGGTGGTCGGCGACCTCGGCGGCGCTCTGTCCGGCGCCCACCACCACGAAGGAGCGCGGGTCGGCGCCCGGTGGCAGCCCGGCCAGGTTGGTGAGCAGGTGCTCGTTGTGCCACACGCGCGAGGACTGCGGCGTGCCCTCGGGCATACGGGGTCGCAGACCCGGGCCGAAGACGACGTTGCGGGCGCGTAGCACCACCTCGTTCCCGGAGCCGTCGTGGGCGACCACGTCCAGGTGGGTGACGCGCTCACCGGAGTACACCGGGCGCACCTCGGTGACTCGGTGGTCGTAGCGGACCTGGTCGGCGACCCGGTCGGCGCACCAGCTCAGGTAGTCGTGGAACTCCTGACGCAGCGGGAACAGCGTCTTGTGGTTGATGAAGTCGTGCAGCCGGTCCACGTGGTGCAGGTAGGACAGGAAGCTGAACCCACTGGCCGGGTCACGGGTGGTGACCAGGTCCTTGAGGAAGGACACCTGCATGGTGGCGTCGGGGATGAGCATGCCCTGGTGCCAGCCGAAGGCGGACTGTTGTTCCAGGAACACCCCGGTCAGCGGCGGGGCGTGGCCCTTCTGTCCGCGTTCGGCCAGGGCGATGGCCAGGCCGAGGTTGGAGGGGCCGAATCCCACCCCGACCAGGTCGTGGACGGTGGGCGGGTGGTCGATGGGGGCCACGGTGGTCCCTTCGTGGAGGTCGGACACGGATCTCAGGCCCCGGTGGAGGCCGGGACGTCGCACAGCAGGTTCAGTGCGTCCTGGGTCGGCAGCACGGTGGCGCAGCGCCCGGCGGCGTAGACGAGCGCGGAACGGTGGTGGTCGGCGCTGAAGTCGGCCACGGCGTCGGCGACCAGGAACGGTTGGATGTCGCGCATGAACGCGTCGGCGGCGGTGAGCTGGCAGCCGATGTGGGCGTAGACCCCGGTGACGATGATCTGGTCGCGCCCCTGGGCGGCCATGCGCTCGGCCAGGTCGGTCTGGGCGAAGGCGCTGTAGCGCCACTTGGTGAGGAGGATGTCCTCGCCTTCGGGGGCGAGTTCGGGGGTGATCTCGGTGTGCTCGGCGACGGACTTCATGCCCGCTCCCCAGAAGTCGCGTTCCAGTCCGCGCTGTTCGGGGGTCATGTCACCGGGTTTGGCGGTGTAGACGACCGGGACTCCGGCGGCCCGGCAGGCGGCGCGCAGGTCCACGATGTTGGCGGTGGCGCCGGTCACCGGCTGGGTGCCGTGGGCGTAGGGGCGCAGGAAGTAGCGCTGCATGTCGTGGACGAGAAGGACGGCGCGGCCGGCCTCCAGGGTCCACTGGGCCCGGTTGGCGGGCAGCTCGTCGGCGGTGGGTAGTGGGTAGGGGTCGATCGTGGGCAGTGCCATCGGTCTACTCGTCCGTTCCGGAGGTGGTGCGGGTCGCGCGCAGATCGCGTTTGGAGGTCTTACCGACGGCGGTGGCCGGGAAGGCGTCGACGAAGCTGACCCGGTCGGGGATCTTGTAGGCGGCCAGGCCACGCCCGCGCAGGAACGCGAGGACCTCGGAACGGGTGGGCTGTGGTCCGTCACGGGTGATCACGTACGCGTGGGTGCGTTCGCCCAGGTAGGGGTCGGGAACGGCGACGATCGAGGCGTCGTGGACGGCCGGGTGCGCCAGGAGGTGGTTCTCGACCTCCTCGGCGCCGATCTTCTCCCCGCCCCGGTTGATCTGGTCCTTGGCGCGTCCGGAGACGACCAGGTTGCCGGAGGGGTGTCGGCGCACGATGTCGCCGGTGCGGTAGAAACCGTCGGCGGTGAAGGCGCTCTTGTCGTGGTCGTGGGCCTTGTAGTAGCCGCGGATCGTGTAGGGGCCGCGGGTCAGCAGGTGGCCGGGATCGCCTTCGGGGACCGGGCGGTCGACGTCGTCGACGACGAGGATCTCGTCGTGGGCGCTGATCGGGCGTCCCTGGGTGGTGGTGACGACCTCGTCGGGGTCGTCGTACCTGGTGTAGTTGACCAGCCCCTCGGCCATCCCGAAGACCTGTTGCAGGGCGCAGCCCAGCACCGGGGTGACGCGTCGGGCCGCTTGGGCGGGGAAGGTGGCGCCGCCGACCTGGAGCACGCGCAGCGACGACAGGTCGCGGTCGGCCTGGGAGCCGCGTTCGACGGCGTCCATCCACAGCATCGCCACGGGTGGTACGACCGCGGTGACGGTGACGCGTTCCCGTTCGATCAGGTCCAGGCAGGTGGCCGGACTCGGGTCGGGGGCCGGGACGACGACGCCGCCGGCGTGGAAGACGCCGAGGAACCCGGGTGAGCTCATCGGGAAGTTGTGGGTGACGGGCAGGGCGCCCAGGTACACGGTGTCGGGGTCCAGGCCACAGATGTCGGCGCTGGCCCGCACCGAGTACAGGTACTCGTCGTGGGTCCGTGGGATGAGCTTGGGCAGCCCGGTGGTGCCACCGGACAGTTGGAAGAACGCCACGTCACCGGGATCGGGTTCGGCGAGGACGGTGGGGTCGGGTTCGGCGCGCAGGTCGGCCAGGGCGGTGAGGCCGTCGGTGTCGCCGGGGTCGCCCACGATCACCACGTGTTCCAGAGCGGGCACCTGCTCGCGCACCTGGGCGGCCATCGCCCGGCAGTCGAACGACCCCTGGGTGTCGGTGGTGATCAGGGCCACGGCCTCGGCGGTACCGGCCAGGTGCAGCAGTTCGCTGCGACGGTGGGCGGGCAGCGCGTAGACCGGCAGGGCGCCCAGCCGGAACAGCGCGAACACCACCTCGAACACCTCGGGGACGTTGGGCAGGTGGAGCACCACCCGGTCGCCCTCGGCCACGCCCAGGCGGGCCAGACCGGTGGCCAGCGCGTCGGCGCGCCGATCGAGTTCGGCGTAGGTCCACCGGGTGCGGCCCGCCGCGACGGCGGTGCGATCGGCGAACCGGGCGGCCCGCTCGCGCAGGAACGCCGGGAAGGTCTCGCCGGTCCAGTACCCGGCCTCGCGGTAGGCGTCGGCCAGCTCTTGGGGCCAGGGGGTCCAGTCGGCCGGGTCGATGGTGCGGCGGCGGTCGTGGGCGGGGGTCATCTCAGACGGTTCCGTTCACTCCGAGGGCGAGCAGGAGGGTGCGCAGCTTGGCGGAGGTCTCGGCGAGTTCGGCCTCGGGGTCGGACTCGGGCATGACCCCGCCGCCGGCGAACAGGTCGACGGTGCTCCCCGCGACGTCGGCGCAGCGGATGGTGACGACCCATGCGCCGTCACCGTGGGCATCACTGTGGCCGACGGCGCCGGTGTAGAAGCCGCGGTCGAAGGGTTCGAGGTCGGTGATGGTGTCGAAGGCGCGACCGGTGGGGGTGCCGCAGATCGCCGGGGTGGGGTGCAGGGCGGCGGCCAGGGTGTGGACGGGAACGTCGGGGTCGGTGAGTTCGCCGTTCACGCGGGTGGACAGGTGCCACATGGTCGCGGTCTTGACGAGTTCGGGTTCGGTCGGCACCGACAACGTGCGGCAGAACGGCCGCAGGGATTCGGTGACCGCGTCGACCACCACCGCGTGTTCGTGGCGGTCCTTGGCCGAGGTGAGCAGGTCGACCGCGTTGCGCTGGTCCTTGGTGGGGTCGGCGCTGCGCGGCGCGGACCCGGCCAGGGGGTTGGAGAGCACGTCGCGGCCACGTTTGGCGACCAGGAGTTCGGGGCTGGCGCCGATGAGCGTGCGGGTCCCGGAGCCGCGTTCGGGCAGGTCGGTGGCGAAGACGAAGGCGGTGGGGTCGCGCCAGAGCAGGTTGGCCAGGACGGTGGCGACGTCGATCGGCTCGTCGCCCTCCACACGCAGACTGCGGGCGAGGACGACCTTGCGCAGATCGGCGTCCTCGGCCATGAGCTTGACCGCGCGTTCGACCGCGGCCACGTGCGCCTCGGGTTCGGGGACGGGGGTGAGGCGCCATCCCTCGCCCAGGGGCCGCCATCGGTTCTCGGGGGCCGGCCCCTCGGTGGGCGAGGGGGCCCGGCGCACGGTCTCGGGGACGACCAGGTGGGCGGGGCCGGAGGTGTCGAAGGGCAGGGCGCCCATGGCGACCGCGTCGGGACCCGCGTCGGCGAGGGCTGCGGAAAGGTCGTCGAGCCGGTCCAGGGTGTGCAGGGCGCCGGTGCCGTGGAGGACGCCGGTGGCGGTGGAGAAGAACGCGTCCCCGGGCCGGTAGGCCGACAGGAGTTCGCCCGCGGAGGCCGCGGGGGCGGCGGTGCGCTGATCGGGCATGGGTGGGGGCCTTTCTGTGTCAGGCACTCGGGGCGGCCGGGGTGGGGCCTCGTGGCGAGGGCTCTGTGGTGGCGGGATCAGCGGAGGGTGGCGCCGCCGTCCACGTACAGCTCGTGCATGGTGATGTGGCGGGCGGCGTCGCCCAGCAGGAAGCGCACGGCCTCGGCCACGTCCTGCGGCTGTCCGAGGCGACGCAGGGGGATGCCGACCTTGAAGTGGCTCGGGTCGCCATCGATCAACGCCTCGGGATCGGGGGTCATCGTCCGGAGCATGGGTGTGTCGGTGGAGCCGGGTGAGACGACGTTGCAGCGCACCCCGAGTGGGGCCAGTTCCAGTCCGAGGGACTTGGTGAACGCCACGGCGGCGGCCTTGGACGCGGCGTAGGCGGCCATGCCGGACCTGGGGACTCCGGCGGCGTTGGAGGCGACGGTGACCAGGGCACCGTGACCGCGCGGTCCCATGCGTCGGGCGGCGGCGCGGCCGACGTTGAACACTCCGGTGGCGTTGACCGCGATGAGACGCCGCCAGTCCTGGTCGGAGCAGTCCACGACGGAACCGGTCGCCAGGGCCCCGGCCGCGTTGACGACGGTGGAGACCGGTCCGAGGAGCGCTTCGACCTCGTCGAAGATGCTCTCCACTCGGATGGGGTCGGTGACGTCGGCGGTGAACGCGAACGCCTTGTGGCCGGTGGCGGTCAACCGGTGGAGGGTCTGGTCGAGGCCGAGGGTGTCGACGTCGACGACCGCGACCCGGGCGCCGTGTGCGGCGAGGTCCAGTGCGACGGCCCGACCGACCCCGCCGGCCGCTCCGGTGACCACGGTGACGGCACCGTCGATCCCGTTCACGTTGAGCTTCCCCTTCCAGCCATGCTGACCTGCAAATAATTAGGCAACCCTAGCCTTAATTAGGGAAACCTAACCTAAGTGATCCGCGGCAAGTTTCGGGCGGGGGACGGGGGCGTGTCAACCGGGCGCACCAGGAGACCTGGGTCACACGCACCCGGCCGCGAAGCGCGGGATGCCGGAGCGCGAATCCGCCCCGGAGAGGAACTCGCCCACGTTTTCGCAGCTCGGATCGGCCAAGGGCGAACTGAGCACGACGGGGCGCATGGGCGTCGGATACCGGAAACGAGACCGACGAGCGACGGTTGAAACCGCGCGGGGGTGAGGTGGTTGTCACCCGAGGTCACGCTCCGACCGGAATCCACCCTCCCCGCGGCCCCCGATCCGACCGACCGGAAAGGGTCCTCATCTGTTCGTGTGCGCGGTCACATGAGTGTGCGTGAACGTACACGAGCGAACACCTCGAACCACTCCGCCCGCGAAGAGTGTGGGAACCGGATCCGAGCGGTGCGCACCCCCACCCCCGGGCGGAGGAGTTTTCCGATTCGCGGGACACCCGCCCTTGGGCGCGGCTAGCGTGGTGTTCGAGCACGGGATCGAACACGGTCAGGGGGTGAGGAGCGGGTGGCGGGCACCGATCAGCGAGGCCTGCGACCGATCGCCGACCCCTACCCGGTTTCGGGTCCCACCGGAGTGGCCGTGCGCACCCGCCTCAAGCACCTGACCGTTCAGGACGAGAAGGTGTTGC
>NZ_FRFF01000037.1 GCF_900143625.1 Nocardiopsis sp. JB363 | reverse complement strand
GGGGATCGCCTCCTGGGTGGTGCCGCCCTCCGGGGCGGTGGGGGTGCGCACGTCGTGGGCGTGGGCGGGGGTGGGGGCCAACAGCAGGGCCACCGCGGCGAGGGGGGTGATCAGGGCGGCGGTACGTGTTCTCGACATGGGTCTTCTCTCTCGGGCCGTTCGGGTGTGGTTCGCGCCCGGCGGCACGGTCTACCGTGCGCGTCCGGGCTCTCGGGGTTGCCCCGTGACGTCGAGTACCGGGGTACTACGACGGCAGGAGGAGGGGCGCGGGCGAACCGGGAGGCCCGCGGGGCCCGTGCGCGGTGGGCGCGGGTGGAGAGGGTGCGGTGGGCAGGGGCGCGGAGTGCGCCCGCCCGGGTGCGCCGAACGGGAGTCCGTGGACGCGTAGGGGCCGTGGCAGGGCCCGGGAGACGGCGGTGCTGAGGAACCACAGCGCGGACTCGCCGTGCGCGAGCAGCGCGGCGGCGAGCAGGGCGGCCCACAGGTGTGCGAACAACATGCCCGGCGTGAGGCCGAGTGTGTGGGTGAGCAGCCCGTGACCGCCGTGGTCGGCGCCCACGGAATGGAGCTCGGGGCCCGCCGTCATCTGGAGGAGCAGGTGCAGGGCGACCTGGACGAGGGCCATGGCGGCGAAGACGTCGCCGAAGCCCCGCATGATCCTGGTGAAATGCCACAGGAGTCCGGTCAGGAGCGCCGTGGCCAGGAGGAAGCCTCCGACCCCGGCGGGTGTGTCCGACCAGAGGTTGTGGCCGCCCCAGGCAAGCCCTGTGCACGCGCCGGCGAGGAGCGCCGTACGCGTGAGTCGAAGGGTGCCGTGAGCGGGTCGCACGATTACCGAACCTAAGCCGTGCCCCCTAGGGCCGCAAGACCCACGGGGGCGGGAGGAGCCGGCCGGACACAGGGAAGCCGCCGAGCGCTCGGTGCGCCCGGCGGCCCCGCCTGTCTCCTGGGAACAGTACCTAGCCGGCCGGTACGAGTTCGCGGCGCATGTAGCGACGTTCCTCGGGGGTGGTTCCACCCCAGACTCCGTGCGCCTCTCCGGCGCGAAGAGCCCACCGCAGGCATTCCGGGCGAACAGTACAACTGCGGCAGACGGCGAGGGCCTGTTCCGTGTCGACGCGACCGATCCCGGTGCTGCTCACCGGAAAGAAGATCTCAGGGTCGTACGAGCGGCAGTTGCCCTGCTCGACCCAGTCCTCACTGTCGTGATACAGGCGGTTCACGGGCGCCTCCGATCCCTGGACGTTGGTCCCCATCGCGTTTGTGGTCGCGATGAGGTGAGCGAAGTTCGTCGTCGCGCGGCCGACCAGAGGCTCTTGACCTCGGCAGGCTGCGGCGAAGCGTTGCGACCAATTGTAGTACTACATGAGGTCGTACTACACAGAGTCTGCTCCAAAATCCGTGAATGATCAAGGACGTTCGTCCGTACCAGGGGCCTTGTGCCCACGCCGGCGTCAAGCGAGTGGGGCGAGCCGGGCAGGAGATGACAATCGGCGTGTCGCCCGTGTGGCGGGGGATTCCGCCTGCGTACAACGGGTAGCGAGAAGTCAGGCGCATGCCGTGTGAGGTGCGACGCAGGGCCCCGCGGGCGTTATGTCGCGAGCTTCCCACCGAATTGATGTGACTTAACGCACGCTTAAAATTGCTTCCCCAGGCTCTATGTTTGACCCCGAGGCCTGTCAGCGGCCCGCTGAGAGGCGGGGGTTCACCCCGGGGGAGCCGGGACCTTCACGGGGGCCGAACCCCCTGTTGAACAAGGCATGACCAGGGTGTTCGGCCATGTTCGAACCTCACCCGAAAGCACAGGTCAGGTCGACTATGCGCTGCTAAATAGACAAGCCATACCCGTTCTCGATCTCTCCAAACATCTGCGCGGAATCTCGCTGAAACATCTTTGAACTTCGTTCGCTAAATTCGGTCGACGTGCCACAACAACGAACGAACCTCCAAGCACGCGACCGAAACGACGACGGGGCCAAAGGCCACCGGACCGCCGAGGACGCGGGCCACGAGGGCGTGCGTCTGACGCACCCCTCCCCGGAGGACGGGCCGCACATGTGGCGGTTGGCCGGCGAGACGGGGATGGACGTGAACTCCCCGTACGCCTACACGCTGTGGTGCCGGGACTTCGCCGCGACCAGCGTCGTGGCCAGGGACACCGACGGCCGGGTGGCGGCCTACGTCACCGGTTACGTCCGTCCCGACAGCCCGGACACCTACTTCCTCTGGCAGGTCGCCGTCGACTCCGCGTACCGCGGACAGCGGCTGGCCCGCCGGATGCTCGACTTCATCGGCGACACGTTCGCCGATCAGGGTGTGCAGTACCTCGAAGCGACCGTCACCCCGGACAACGCCGCCTCTCGTGCCCTATTTGCGTCATTTGCCCGCAATTGGGGTACTGAGGACGTGTGGAGTCCCCTCTTCACCGAAGAGCACTTCCCGTCCGGCGGCGACGAGCCCCACGAACCCGAGGACCTCGTACGTATCGGCCCCATCGGGTCCACGAGCGACAACACCGACGTCTGACCGTCCGCACCGGATCGAACGCGATCCTGTCCCACACCCCTCGTCTAAGCCATGAGCCCACGAAGTTGGGGAAAGGAACCAAGGAACATCACGATGGAGACCTTCCAGCGCCTCGAATCCGAAGTCCGCGGATACTGCCGTAACTGGCCGGTCGTCTTCGACAAGGCGGTCGGAGCTCACGTATACGACGAGAGTGGCAAGCCCTACCTGGACTTCTTCGCCGGAGCCGGCTCGCTCAACTACGGGCACAACAACCCGGAGCTGAAGAAGCCGCTCATCGACTACCTCATGGACGACCGCATCGTCCACAGCCTCGACGCGTACAGCGTGGCGAAACGGGAGTTCCTCAAAACCTTCGAGGACGTCATCCTCAAACCCAAGGGACTGGACTACAAGGTCCAGTTCCCCGGCCCCGCCGGAAACAACGCGGTCGAGGCCGCTCTGAAGCTGGCGCGTAAGTACACCGGTCGCCAGACCATCATCAACTTCACCAACGGCTTCCACGGCATGACCCTGGGCGCCTTGGCCGTCACCGGTAACTCCATGAAGCGCGGCGGCGCCGGCGTCCCGCTGGACCACGTGGCGACCATGCCGTTCGACAACTACCTCGACGGCAAGACCCCGGACTTCCTGTGGCTGCGCACCCTGCTCGACGACAGCGGCAGCGGCCTGGACGCCCCGGCCGCCGTGATCGTGGAGTCCATCCAGGGTGAGGGCGGCATCAACGCCGCCAGCGCCGACTGGCTGCGTGGACTGTCCGCCCTGTGCAAGGAATACGGCATCCTGCTGATCCTGGACGACATCCAGATGGGCTGTGGCCGTACCGGAGAGTTCTTCAGCTTCGAAGAGGCCGGCATCGTCCCGGACATCGTCACCCTGTCCAAGTCCATCAGCGGCTACGGCCTGCCGATGGCGCTCACGCTGTTCAAGCGCGAGCTGGACGTGTGGGAGCCCGGGGAGCACAACGGCACCTTCCGTGGCTTCAACCCGGCCATGGTCACCGGTACCGAGGCCCTGCGCCGCTACTGGAGCGACGATTCCTTCGCCCAGGAGACCCTGGCCAAGGGCGCCATGGTCGAGGCCCGCCTGTCCGAGATGGCCGCCGAGCACGCCGAGTTCGGCGCGCACGTCCGCGGTCGCGGTCTGGCCCGCGGTCTGGCCTTCGACGCCGAGGACGGCATCGCCAAGAAGGTCGCAGCCGAGTCCTTCGAGCGTGGCCTGCTCCTGGAGACCTCCGGTCCCGAGGACGAGGTCGCCAAGCTCCTGCCGCCGCTGACCATGACGGAGGAGGAGCTCACCTCCGGCCTGGACATCATGGCCGACGCCGCTCGGGCCGCCGTCAAGGGCGCCAAGGCGGCCTAGGTCCTTCGTATCCGGCCTGAACGGCCGGTGGACCGACCACCGAGATACCACGGGGCCGGTCGACGTTTCCCGACGGGGACGTTGGCCGGCCCCGTACCGTGTAACCAGCGCATATTCACGCGCATCAGAACGTTAAGGAGCCCCAAGTGATCGTTCGCAGCATGGACGAGGTCAACGACACCGACGCCGACATCAAGACCGAGAACTGGCGCAGTCGTCGGATCGTCCTGGCCAAGGAGAAGGTCGGCTTCTCCTTCCACGAGACCGTGCTGTACGCGGGTACCGAGTCGACGTTCTGGTACGCCAACCACATCGAGCTCGTGCACTGCATCGAGGGCGAGGCCGAGCTGACCAACGAGGAGACCGGCGAGAAGCACATCATCACGCCGGGCACCCTCTACCTGCTCAACGGCCACGAGAAGCACACGGTCCGTCCCAAGACCGACTTCCGGGTGCTGTGCGTGTTCAACCCGCCCGTGACCGGGCGTGAGGTCCACGACGAGAACGGCGTCTACCCGGTGGTCGTGGAGGACTAGGAGGCGGGCGCCCGAGCGGCGTCGCCACAAGACCTCGTCGATGGGCGGGGGCCGGATTCGGCCCCCGCCCATCGCGTTTCTTGGGTAGGAAGCCCAGGGTGACGGGCATAAGGACCCATAGTCACCCCTTACAGGTGACCGGCTTGACCGGGCCTTACGGTCCGGTGGCCCGACGATGCACAACTCATAACCAGTGCATAACGGACTAAACATGTTCAGTTACTGCAGGGCTGGTCAGGGGAGAAGAGACTCCGTACCAGCGCCGTTCTCCCGTGTACCCGGCTGACGGTCTGGGTCGCGGGCAGGACCCGCGGCAGCAGCCACTTGAGGCGATCCACCATCCGAATGTGCGGTGTCTCCGCCCTGTCCTTCGGCGGAGACTCCGCTCTCGAACCTTCGAGGAGCAGTCGTGAAGAATCAGGGACCAGCGCGTGGGCGGGGAACCTGGGGCCGCCGAGACGCATTCCGTCTGGGAGGGGTGGGGCTCGCGACGGCCGGCCTCGCGGCGTGCAGCCGGGTCGATGACGGCGGCGGCGGTGACGGCGAAGGCGAGGGGTCGCTCCTGGAACGTCTTCGCGAGCAGGGCTTCGTCGCGGTCGGCCTCGCCAACGAGATCCCCTTCGGTTTCGTCGACGACGCCGGTGACCCGGCGGGCCAGTCGCCCGCCGTGGCCCAGGCCGTCTTCGAGGAACTGGGTGTTCCCGAGATCCAGGCCTCCCCGGTCAACTGGGACGGTCTCATCCCCGGTCTGAACGCCAACCGCTTCGACGTCCTCGCGGCCGGTGTGTTCATCACCCCCGAACGATGCGAGCAGGTCGCGTTCACCGAACCGACCGCCACCTCCCCGGAGGCCTTCATGGTCGCCGCGGGCAACCCCGAGAACATCCAGCACTTCGAGGACTTCGCCGACAACCCGGACCTCAAGCTCGCCGTGCTGAACGGATCGGTCGAGCAGACCTACGCCGAGTACTTCGGGGTCCCTGAAGGCCAGATGGAGCTCATCGGTAACCAGACCGCCGGTTATGAGCTCCTGGAGAACGGTCGTGTGGACGCCGTCTCCATGCTGAGCGTGTCCCACCACTACCTGATCCAGGAACGCGGCGGCGACTTCGACGTCAGCGAGCCCTTCTTCCCCGTCATGGACGGGAATGAGGAGAAGGGCTGGGGCGGTCTGTGTGTGCGCCAGGACGAGACCGAACTGCTGGAGGAGATCAACCGCGTCATCGCCGAGTTCACCGAGAGCGGTCGCCTGCTCGAGCTCGGTGAGGAGTGGGGCTTCACCGAGGACGACCTGCCGGACGGTACGAGCACCTCCGAGCTCTGCGGGGGCTGATCCCTCTTGGAACAGATCAACTTCCTGATCGAACGGTTGCCCAGGTTCCTCGACGGAGCCTGGGTCACCGTTCAACTCACCATCGGCGGCGCCGCCCTGGCGTTCGTCCTCGCCATGGTCTTCGGAATCATGGGTTCGGTGGGGCATTGGCTTCCGCGGGCCGTCTCCACGATCTACGTGGAGGTATTCCGCGGGATCGCGGCCCTGGTGCTGATGTTCTGGATGGCGTACGCGCTGCCCATCGCCACCGGCTTCCAGCTGGAGGACCGGTTCGCGGCCATCCTGGCCTTGGGCCTGAACGTCGGCGCCTACGGCGCGGAGGTCGTGCGTTCGTCGATCAACGCGGTCGCCAAGTCGCAGATCGAGGCGACCGTCGCACTGAACTTCAGCTGGTTCCAGCGGATGCGCCTGGTCGTGGTCCCACAGGCGTGGGCCCAGATGCTGCCGACCTTCGGCAACCTGGTCATCGAGTTGATGAAGGCCACGGCCGTGGCCTACCTCATCGGTGTCGCCGACCTGGCCGCCGTCGCGCAGCAACTGCGCGAGGCCACGGGTGAGACGGTCGTCGCCTACAGCGGCGCGCTCATTCTCTACTACCTGATCGCGCAGGTGCTCATCCTCGGTATGCGACTGCTCGAACGTCGTGCCAACCGGAAGCTCGGGCGGATACCGTCCGGCGGACAGGGGCTCCTCTCCCTGCTGCGTGCTCCCACGATCGGGACCAAGGTGGGGGTGGCCAAGTGAACATCTGGGATTTCGAGTGGACCTTCGAGGTCCTGCCCGACCTTCTCGGCGGCCTGTGGACGACCGTCCAGATCACGGTCGTCGCCTACCTGATGGCCCTTGTCCTGGGCCTGGTCATCTCGATGGCGCGGCGAGTTCCGATCTTCGGATCGATCCTGCACTTCGTCATGGAGTTCATCCGTACGACGCCGCTGGTCATGCAGCTGGTGTTCGTCTTCCTTCTGGCGCCCTCGACGGTCTCCGGCATGACCGTGGGCGTCCTGGTCCT
Organism: Nocardiopsis sp. JB363; assembly: GCF_900143625.1. GTDB lineage: Bacteria > Actinomycetota > Actinomycetes > Streptosporangiales > Streptosporangiaceae > Nocardiopsis. Next base: position 20,841 of record NZ_FRFF01000037.1, on the reverse strand, counting down.
CGGCGTGCACTACTCGGCCTACACCGCCGAGGTGTACCGGTCGGGGATCGAGGGGGTCGCCAAGGGCCAGTGGGAGGCGGCACGGGCACTCAGCCTGCCCGCCCACCGGACCTGGGGCGCGATCGTCCTTCCACAAGCGATCCGAAAGGTCATCCCCGCACTGGGGAACTACCTCATCGCCATGTTCAAGGACACCCCGCTGCTGTTCGCCATCGGTGTGGCAGAGCTGCTCACCGAAGCCCAGCGGGTCGGCAGCGCCGACTTCCGTATGGTCGAGGCGTTCACGCTGGTCGGGTTCCTGTTCCTGGTCGTGAGCATCCCCTCCGCGATTCTGATCCGACGACTGGAGAAGCGATATGTCGCCGTCTGATACCCCAGAGAACACGACGGCACCGGGTGTCGATGGCGACGCTGCCGGCCACGCCGCGAACAATCTGATCGTCTTCGATCAGGTGGTCAAGCGTTTCGGTGACCTCACGGTCCTGGACCACCTCGACTTCGGGGTCGCTCCCGGTGAACGTGTCACGCTCATCGGGCCGAGCGGTTCGGGCAAGACCACCATCCTGCGTCTGCTGATGACGCTGGAGAAGGTCACCGAGGGCCACATCTGGGTCGATGGCGAGCCCTTCAGCCACATGAACAAGGGCTCCGGAATGGTCCCCGCGAGCGAGAACTACCTGCGGGCCAGGCGCAAGCGCATCGGCATGGTGTTCCAGCAGTTCAACCTGTTCCCCAACATGAGCGTTCGCAAGAACATCATGGAGGCGCCGGTCAACGTCCTCGGCCTCGGCAAGGACGAGGCGAGCCAGCGGGCGGAGGAACTCCTGGAGCTGGTGGGTCTGGGCGACAAGATCGACGCCCATCCGACCCAGCTGTCCGGTGGCCAGCAGCAGCGCGTGGCGATCGCCCGCGCGCTGGCGATGCGACCGGAGATCCTGCTCCTGGACGAGGTCACCTCGGCCCTGGACCCGGAACTGGTCGCCGGTGTGCTCGATGTGCTGCGCGAGGTGGCCGAGACCACCGACATCACGATGCTGTGCGTGACCCACGAGATGGGTTTCGCCCGCGACGTCTCGCACCGCGTCCTGATGTTCGACAAGGGTCAGATCGCCGAGGCGGGGCACCCGGATCAGATCTTCGGGGACCCCAAGGAGGAGCGGACCAAGTCCTTCCTCAAGTCGGTGTTGGAGAGCCAGTAGGGGCCTCATCGGCTTTGCGGGGCGCCGCTCCGGACCGTTACGACGGCCGGGGCGGCGCCCTTTTCCTGGTGGTCGCCGGTGTGCCCGCGCAGGTCATTCCCGGCAACGACATACCGTAGTCATTAAGTCGCTTTTAGTTTCCCCTGGGGCAGAATGAGTGTTCTGAGGTAGGGGGACTCTTGTGACCATGGTGCGAAGATGGGGGCTCACATGGACGATCGCGGTCGCGGTGGTCCTCGTCCTCGGGCCGCTTCTCGCGCATCCGGTCCTGCGGGACGACGTCTTCGATGACAAGTCCGTATTGTTCTTGATCGCCTGGGCGCCGATGCTGTTCGCCGGGCTCATGTCCTGGGCCCTGGTCTGGTCGTTGGGGCAACGGGAGCGATTGGACCAGCGGGTACGGGGCGCGATGGAGGGCCATCCGCTCAACCGGGAACTCGCCTGGCAGTTACTCCTCATCGTCTGCTTCGTGCTGTCGATGGTGCTGCTCTCCAGGGTCCTCGACATCTACGGCGAGGAGACCGGGACCGCCACGGACCTATCGATGTCGGTGTCCCTGGTGTCCCGGCTGCTGTTCCTCTTCGCGATTCCCCTGCTGATCATGGACCGCTCCGGTCTCACGTTGGACGGCAAAGGCACCTTCATGCCCGCGGTCGCGCTCAAGGTGAGAGAACCCTGGCGTTGGCTGGGGCTGATCCCGGTCGTCGGGGCGACGGTGGTGATCGGGTACCTGATCGTGCCCTACATCGGGCTGCCCGAGCCGTCGCTCACCCTGTACGCCATGCTGCTCGCCTTCGCCGTCATCGCGGTCTGCGAGGAGATCTTCTTCCGCGGGATGATGCAGACCCGGCTGGAGATCCTCTTGGGGCGCTGGGGCGGCATCATCGCCACATCCGTGGTGTTCGCGTCGACCTACGCGCTGATCCAGCCCTACGACGCGGTGTCCCAGCTCACCGGGACGGATCTGGTGCACGACACGGGCCTGTCCATGCTGACCTACGCCACCGCGAGCGTGCTCTACGGCTATCTGTGGACGTGCTATCGCAACACCTGGCTCAACGTCCTGTTGCGCATGGCGATATTCGTGCTCATCCTGCCGCCCGAACTGGACGTCGGCATCTGAATCGGTCATATGGGTACATATGGCCAATAAGGGTCTCATCGCGGTCATGGAAGAGGGGGGGTCCGTCACCTGTGAGCATGGAAACAGCGCCGGCGCCGGCGGAACCCGACACCACCGAACTTCCCCCCGACAGGTTCATGGACCGTGAGGAGGGATGGCTCCGCTTCAACCAGCGTGTTCTCGAACTCGCCGAGGACGAGGACCTCCCGCTGTTGGAACGGACACGGTTCCTCGCGATCTTCTCCGACAACCTCGACGAGTTCTTCATGGTCCGCGTCGCCGGGCTCAAACGACGCCTGGCCACCGGACTGCCGGTGGCGTCCCCCAGCGGTCACCATCCCAAGGACCTGTTGGAACGCGTCTCCCTGGTCACGCACGACCTCATGCTGCGACAGACCGCCTGCCTGGAGAAGAGCGTCGCCCCGGCCCTGGCGGAGGAGGGCATCGGCATCGTCCGCTGGAACGAACTGGACACCGCCGAACGCGAGTACCTGCACGGGCGCTTCCGCCGCTCCATCTATCCCCTGGTGACGCCCTTCGCCGTCGACTCGGCGCACCCGTTTCCCTACATCTCGGGGCGCTCGCTGAACCTGGCCGTCACCGTCCGCGACCCCGACGACGCCCGTCGCATGTTCGCCCGGATCAAGGTGCCCGGATCCCTGCCGCGCTTCATCGAACTCACCGCGAACGGCGGTGGTCGCTACGTGCCGGTCGAGGACATCATCGCCGCGCACCTGCCCCTGCTGTTCGAGGGCATGGAAGTGGTCGAACACCACGCCTTCCGCGTCACCCGCAACGCCGACCTGGAGGTCGACGAGGACGAGACCGACGACCTCGTCCATTCCCTGGAGAAGGAACTCCTGCGCCGCCGTTTCGGACCGCTCGTGCGACTGGAGGTGGAACAGACCATCAGCGACGAGGTCCTGACGATCCTCACCGACGAACTCGGCGCCGAGGAAGAGGAGATCTACCGAGTCCCCGGACCGCTCAACCTCGCAGGACTCTCCCAGATCGCCGACGCCGACCGCCCCGACCTGAGCTACCCGCCGATGGTCCCGGTCGAACCGTCGGCACTGACCTCCGGAGACCTGTTCGCCACCGTCCGCGAACGCGAGGTCCTCGTCCAGCACCCCTACGAGTCCTTCGCCACCACCACCGAACGTTTCCTCGCGCTGGCCGCCACCGACCCGAAGGTCGTGGCGATCAAACAGACCCTGTACCGCACCAGCGGGGACTCGCCCATCGTGGAGTCGCTCATCGAAGCGGCCCGCGAGGGCAAGGAGGTCGTGGTCCTGGTCGAGGTCAAGGCCCGCTTCGACGAGCAGAACAACCTCCAGTGGGCCCGCAAGCTGGAAGAGGCCGGCTGCCACGTGGTCTACGGGGTGATCGGTCTCAAGACCCACTGCAAGCTCTCCATGGTCATCCGACAGGACGACGACGGCCCGCTGCGCCGCTACTGCCACATAGGCACCGGCAACTACAACCCGAGCACCGCCCGTATCTACGAAGACCTGGGACTGTTCAGCGCCGCCGCGGAGGTCGGCGAGGACGTCAGCGACCTGTTCAACAGCCTCACCGGGTTCTCCCGCAAGAGGAACTACCGGAGGCTCGTGGTGGCGCCGTCCGGGATGCGTCCGGGCCTGCTCCGGCAGATCGACACCGAGATCGCCAACGCGGTCGAGGGTGAACCCGCGCGCATCCGCGTCAAGGTCAATTCGCTGGTGGACGAGGAGATCATCGACGCCCTCTACCGGGCCTCCCGGGCGGGGGTCGACGTGGACCTGTGGGTGCGCGGCAGTTGCGTCCTGCGCCCCGGGGTGCCGGGGTTGTCGGAGAACATCCGGGTCCGCAGCATCCTCGGCCGTTTCCTCGAACACTCCCGGGTATTCGTCTTCGCCAACGGGCGGCGACCCCGGGTGTGGATCGGCAGCGCCGATCTGATGCCGCGCAACCTGGACCGCCGTGTGGAGGCACTGGTGCGCGTCACCGACGCCGAACACTGCCGGCGCCTGGTCGGTCTGATGGACCTGGCGATGGCCGACACCACCTCCTCATGGCATCTGCGACCGGACGGGACGTGGGAGCGCGTCACCCACGACGAGGAGGGTGGTCGGCTGATCGACCTCCAGGAGACCCTCCTCGGTGATCGTCACCCGAGGAGGGTGGAAGCGTGAACCCGGGCACCGTCAGGGCCGCCGGCGCCGTCCTGTGGCGTGACGGTGAACGCGATCGTGAGGTCGTGCTCGTCCGTCGCCCCGAACGCGGCGACTGGACCCTGCCCCAGGGCGAGCTGAAGAACGGCGAGCACCCGATCATCGGTGCGGTCCGCGAGGTCGAGGAGGAGACCGGACTGCCCCCCGTGCTCGGCCGCCGGCTGCCGGCACGGCAGCACCTCAAGGACGGTCGGCCCCGGCGAGTGGAGTGGTGGGCGGCCACCTCGGAGCGCCTCCTGGAGGTCGAGGACGTCGAGTGGGTGCCCGTAGGGGAGGCTCGCGAACGTCTCACCCACGACCACGACGTCCAGGTGATCGACGACTTCCGGGCGGGACCGGCCGAGACCTTCCCGATCATCCTGCTGCGGCACCTGTCCGCGGGGGATAAGCGTTCCTGGCCCGGCAGCGACCTGCTGAGGCCGCTCGACGAGGTCGGACGGGCCGACGCCCTGGCCCTGCCACGGATGCTCAACGCCTACGGGAACCCGCGCGTGGTCTCCTCGGCGACGGCGCGCTGCACCGAGTCGCTGCTGCCGTACACGGTCGAGTGCGACGCGCCGATGCGTACCGAACGCGCCTTCACGGTGGGCCGGGGCGGCGGGGGATACGAGGTGGAGGAGGCCGGGGAGGGGTTCGCGCGCATCCTCGACGAGGGGCTTCCCACGGTGGTGTGCACCCACGGGGAGTTGATCCCGGAGCTGATCACCGAGGCGCTCACCCGGATGGGTGCGCCGTTGCCCCGACAACGGGGGTTGCGCAAGGGTTCGTTCTGGGTGCTGCACGTGTCCGTCGACGGTGCGTCGGCCGGGGTGGAACGCCACGACGTGCGGGGGTGACGGGTTCCTCCCCGGCCGAGGTCCACGTGATCCCGCGTCGGTGACATGATGCGTGCATGGCTGAACACATGGTGGCGCGGAGCGTCGTGGTCGATGCTCCGGCCAAGAGGATCTTCGATCTGCTCGCCGACCCCGCCCGGCACCCGGATCTGGACGGGTCAGGCACCGTGCGCGGTGCGGTCTTCGGCCCTGACCGACTGGAGTCGGGCTCGGAGTTCGGCATGGACATGCGGATGGCGGGGCTGCCCTACCGCATGACCAACCAGGTGGTGGAGTTCGAGGAGGACCGACTCATCGCCTGGAAGCACGCGGGGTCGCACCGCTGGCGCTACGAGCTGGAGGAGGTGGATCCGGGGCGGACCCGCGTCACGGAGACCTTCGACTACACGAGGGGGCAGACGCTCTTCTACGTCCTGTCCGGTGCTCCGGCCCGGAACGCGCGTGGGATCGAGGAGACCCTGGTGCGCCTCAAGCGGTTGGTCGAACAGGCTTGAGCGGGTCCCGTGGCCGTCTCGGCACCCCCTGAAATGACCTAAAGTTCGGCAAGGGCCCGCGAATCCCCTCGCCCCCCGGCCACCGAGGCGTCGGCAAGTGCGGGCTCTTTGACGACGGTCGATGTGGAAGTCGGGAGACCAGTGGGTGCAACGAGCTTCGGTGACGTGTGGCAGGACGTGTTGTCCGTCCAGCCCGACCCGGAACAGTGGATCATCGTCACGGCGGCCGCGATCGCCTTGGCGGCCGTACTGCTCGGTCCGCCCTGGCGGGTGGCGCGCAACGTCGTCACGATCGCGCACGAGGGCGGGCACGCCCTGGTGGCGCTGGTCAGCGGCCGTCAGCTGACCGGGATCCGCCTCCACTCCGATACCTCCGGGGTGACGGTCTCCCGAGGTAAGCCCACCGGCATCGGCATGATCTTCACGGTGTTCGCCGGCTACGTCGCGCCCACCGTCATCGGCCTTCTCGGCATCCTCATGCTGATGTCCGGCCGCATCACCGCGCTGCTGTGGCTGAGCATCGTCGTGCTCGCCGCCATGCTCCTGATGATCCGCAACCTCTACGGCGTGATCTCCATCGTCGTCACCGGCGCCGTGGTCTTCGGTGTCAGCTGGTTCACTCCGCACGAGGTCCAGGCGGCCTTCGCCTACCTGTTCATCTGGTTCCTGCTCTTCGCGGGTGTGCGTCCCGTCATCGAGCTGCAGCGCCAACGGATGCGTCAGCCCTCACCGCAGTCCGACGCCGACCAGCTCGCTCGCCTCACCGGTCTGCCCGGCACCCTGTGGGTGATGGTGTTCCTGCTGGTGAACCTCGCCGTCACCGCCCTGGGCGTGTGGATGCTCCTGTTCCCATAGCAAAGGGCCCCGCGGCGCGTTCGCGGGGCCTTCTCAGCGTCAAAGGTGCGCTCTCGTCAGGCGGTCTGTGGCGCGGCGAGCGCCTGCGAGACCGAGCCGAACACCGGGATGCGGGTGTCCAGGGACGTGATGCGCAGGGTCTGTAGGACCCGTGGTGGGGCGGCGGCGATCACCAGCAACGCCCGCTGCTCCTTGGCGAACTTGTGCGCACGGATGAGGACGCGCAGTCCGCTGGAGTCGATGAAACGCAGGTCGGTGCAGTCCAGCACGACGCGGCCGAACGGCTGAGTGGTCAGAGCCCCCGTGGTGGCGTCCTGGAAGTGCGCCTCGGTGGCCATGTCGATCTCCCCGTCCAGAATCAGGACGAGTCCGGACTGGTGGAGGGCGGAAGCGATGGTCAGGTCGGGCATTGCGACTCCGGCGTACTCGGGCCCGGCCCGATGGGTCGGCGAGGCGGACCACGGGTCGTCCCACCGGGGACGTGTGGTGACCGGTGCTTTGGTTGCGTTGCCGCGTGAGCCAAGCTGATGGTTCATCTAGTTCCTTGCGTGGTACCCCGGACCGGATGCCGGGGGAGGAAACGCCTTTCTCGCCAGGTTTGCTCAGAAAAGCACGGCACTCATGGAACGCCCGGGCCCGGCCCGAAAGTTCCTGGAGCGATGCTCGTCATCGGCCATGATGGATGATCGAGGGCTGTGCGGATCGGTGCTCGACGGACCCGGGTTCGGCGGGGTGCGTCGTGGACCGACGTCGATACGGCCCTCTGGTCTTGAGAACCCACCGGTGTCGACGGTCATTCCCCGGCGAACCGCGCCGGAGGTGACGGCCGGTCCGGATCCTCGCCTGGGGCCCTTTTTCATGGGGCCGCCGTGGCTTGTGGGATCTCGGTTCACCGGGGTCGTTTACAGCCACGGACCTTACCACAGGGTCGTGGCCTATTCGTGACGTGAGTGACGCATGTCCGTGCCTGTGCGATTTGCTTTTTCCGGGCCTGCTGGTGTAAGGACTATGCCCGTTTCAGGCGGTTCTCCTCCGCTGGTTCCTGTTCGGGCGCTTGATCCCGTTGTTGAAGCGCCCAGACGCAGGCGGAAAGGGTCAACGGAACCGCGATGGTCAGTGCCAGCGCCGGAATCGCCACCCCCGAATCATTGGCCGCGAAGCCCACCAATGCCGTCACGAGGGACCCGGTGAGCCCTGCCCGGAGCGTCGGTGCGTGCTCGTAGGCCCGTTGGAGCGCTCCGATCCGCCACTTCGTTGGCCGATTGAGGACAGCGAAAAGGAACAGGAGCGCCCCCGCCGCCAGCAGGGTGAGCTGCCAGTTGCCCAGCGTGCCCAGCATCGCCTCCGACTTGCGGGCGAGCACGGCCCCGGCCTCCCCGTTCGCCACCTGCTCGGCGAACGCGCCGAAGTGACTGCGGTCCGCGGGCGGGCGCAGGTGATCCATCCAGGTCAGCAGCGTGATCACTGTCACCGCTGCGGCTCCCACCACGGCGAGTCTCGGCACGGTGACCCGGACCCCCGCGATCATCATCGTGGTCACCGCCAAGCCTGGGATCAGCGCGATCACTCCGCCGAAGTCGGTGCCCAGGCCGGGCCACCCGATGACGAGCACCGACGCCGCCCCGATCACCAGGGTCGTGGCGACCGCCGCTCGCCGTCGTCCCCGACCGATGAGGACGTGCGCGATCCCGGCCACCGTCATGAGCATGCCGGTGGCGAAGGTCGCGAACGCGATGTTGCCGATTCCGTAGAACCGGCCGCCCACGATCGGTGAGTAACCGGTGGGCGAGTTCATCTGCAGGTTCGCGCCGAAGCACAGGTCCAGGAACAGCACCAGCGTGGTCGCGCCCGCCACCACCGTCATCGGACCGAGGACGGTGCGCCGCCACGGCCCCGCCATGGCCACCGCCACCACCAGGGCGTCCACGGCCAGTACCGACAGCAGCAGGGCCGGGGACGGCGACGGCATGGCCCACCACGGTATGAGGTTGGCCAGGTAACTCGCCACGGGGAAGGCCGCGCCCGCCAACGCCACCGTCCGGGTCACCGACAGCGCCAGGGCCCGTTTGTCCCTCTGTCCGTCGGAATGACGATGCAGGGCGTAGGCGGCCGCCGCGTAGATCAACAGTTGCAGGGCGACCAGACCGCTGAAGAAACCCGGAATGGACGCCCCCACCACCACCGCGGCGGTGTTGAAGTCCACCAACCGCGCCACGGCGGCCTCCGCCGTCGCGGGACGTTCGCTCAGCCGCCAGACCCGGCCGCCCGTGAAGGCGTCCGGCCGCATCCCCAAGGCGTTGAGGACGGTCACGGTGGTGTCGGTGAGGGACACCAGGCCGGGCCTGCGGGTCGACTCCGAGACCAGGTAGGCGGAAGTGCCGGTCAGGCCGTGCTCGGCCATGTCACCGGTCATGGCGGCGGTCAGTCGGGACGGCCCGGTGTCCATGGACACACCCACGACCATCATCGAGGCGCCGGTGGGCAGGGTGCTCGTCAGTGCCGCGAGCCGGGAGTCGAGGTTCCCGAGGGCCTCCTCGCGATCCCGCTCCGCGACGTCCCCGGAGGCCGGGGCCGGGTGGAGACGGGTGAGGTGGGGCAGTTCCACCACCGCCAAGGACACCCCGTCGAGCCGTTCGGGGGTCACCTCACGCGCTGACTCCAGATAGTGGTCGACCCGTCCCGAGGCGTCGGCGGCGCCCAAGGCGGCGCCGGGCCCGGCCGCCAGGGTCAGCCCACCGTGGTCGCGCACCGTCTGGCCGAGCAGCCCCACGGGCGCGGCGAACGGCGAGGCCCGGTTCGTCTCGACGAGGTCGGAATGGTCGGGAACAACGGCGCCGGAGCCGTCCGGCAGCGGTTCGGGTGCGGGCTCGCAGACCCTGGACCCTTCCTGTTCGGCCAAAGCGCGCTGCCCGGCCGAGACCGACAGCCAGCCGTCGGTGGGGCAGGTGCGGGAGCCGGCGGTCCGGATCGACACGTTGCCGATGGCTCCGTCCCCGGCCATCGCCCACAGAGTGGGTGTGTGCTCGGGGGTGACGTCCTCCCAGAGCAGCCCGGGGACCCCGACCAGGACCACGGGGGTGGTGCGGATGGATTCGGTCGTGGCGGCGAGCGCGGGCGTGGACGCGGTGCCGAGGAGGGCCGCCATGGCGACGAGGAACGCGCCCAGGCGCCTTCCCCAACGCGGATCGAGCCCGGGACTCGGTGCCATGGCGGCCCCCTGATCGCGCGTTCGCCCAGCTGGTCGCGCTCACCCTAGTGATCGGTGGGGTGAGGGGAGGGAAAGCGGCGATTCCGGGATCTTCGGGGTCTTCTCGTAGAGGTCAGTCCCGGATGCCCCACCGCTTCAGCGCCTCCTCGGTGCCCGGCAGCGGTCTGCCGCGGGTGACCTCACCGGGCGTGCGGTCGAACCGGGGCGCGGGGCCGGGGACGACCCGGTCGCCCTGGCGCGTGAGCGCGCCGCGAGCCCGCACGTGCGGGTGGTCGGGGGCCTCCTCCAGGGACAGGATCGGCATGACACAGGCGTCGGTGCCCTCGAACAGCTCGCCCCACTCGTCCCGGGTGCGGGTGCGCAGCACCTCGGCGAACCGTGCGCGTAGCCGGGGCCACTCCTCGGCGTCCCACTGGTCGGGGAGATCCTCCCCGGCCAGACCGGCCCCCTCCAGGAACGCCGCGTAGAACTGCGGCTCGATACAGCCCACGGACACGTGGCGGCCGTCGGCGCACTCGTAGACGTCGTACCAGGGCGCACCCGTGTCGAGGTAGTTGGTGCCGCGCTCGTCCTTCCACGAGCCGCGCGCACGGTCCTCGTGCACCATCGACATGAGCAGGGCGCTGCCGTCCACCATCGCCGCGTCGATCACCTGGCCGCGCCCGGAGGTCTGCCGTTCCACCAACGCGGCGAGGATCCCGGTGGCGGTGAACATGGTGCCGCCGGCGAAGTCGCCCAGGAGGTTGACCGGGGGGACGGGCGGGCCCTCGGCCCGACCGATGGCGTGCAGGGCGCCGTTCACGGAGATGTAGTTCATGTCGTGCCCGGCGGTGTGGGCCAGTGGACCGTCCTGGCCCCAGCCGGTGACGCGTGCGTACACCAGGCGCGGGTTCAGTTCCAGACAGTCGTCGGGGCCCAGCCCGCGTCGCTCCATCACCCCGGGGCGGAAACCCTCCAGGAGCACGTCGGCTCGGGAGATCAGGTCGCGGGCGAGCGTCAGCCCTTCCTCGGACTTGAGGTCGGCTCCGACCACGGCCCGACCCTCGCTCATGTGCGGCCCCGGGGCGCCGGAGCGGAGGGCCTCGGCGGCCTGCGGGCGATCGATCCGGATGATGTCGGCTCCCAGGTCGGCGAGGAGCATGCCCGTCATCGGAGCCGGTCCGATACCGGTGAACTCGACGACGCGGATTCCGTGGAGAGGTCCCATGGGTGCCTTTCGGACGCGAACAGTACTAGAACGACGTTCGGTTCATTGTGCAGGTCGGGCCCGCCGGACGCCAGTGCCGATTTTCGGCCAGTGACTAAATGATTACCGAGCGTGGTGTTAATGTGATCCCGGCCCACGTCAGGCGGCCGAAAACCCCGCCCCTCCACTATTCGTACCGAAAGATAGGGTGATCCACCCATGCCCGGCGGACGCCGTGCCAAGGGCCGAAGGCGCGCACCACTCCCCGTCCCCCGTCTCGTCGTGGCCGCCGTCGCCGGCGCGGTCGCACTCGCCCTCGCCGGTGGCGGCACCGCCCTGGCGACGGACCGGAGCGTCACCATCGACGCCGACGGCGAGGAGACGACCGTCCACACCTTCGGCGGCACCGTCGCCGACGCCCTGGCGGAGGCGGGCATCGAACTCGACGAACACGACGCCGTGGCCCCCTCCCCGGAGACGCCCGTCGGCGCCGGAGACCACGTCATCGTCCGCTCCCCGAAACGACTCACCGTCGAACTCGACGGCCACCGGGCCGACCACCGCGTCAACGCCGTCACCCTCGACGAGGCCCTCGACCAGATCGGTCTCGACCCCGAGGGAGTCGAGCTCTCCCGGGCGCGGAGCACCGCCATCCCCACCGAAGGCCTCACCGTCACCGCCGAACGCGCGCCCCGCATGGTCGTGATGTACGACACGATCCGTTCCGAGACCCGCACCACGGGGGAGACCGTCGCCGACGTCCTCGACGCCGCCGGGATCGAGCCCGGCGAACACGACATCGTCACCCCCGAACCCGACGAGCCGGCCGACCCCGACATGGTCGTGCGCGTCCTGCCCGTCATCGGCGAACCCGAGACGGACGAGGTCGTCATCGAGGCCGAGACCGTCGAACGGGACGACCCCGACCGGCCCGAGGGCGAACGCGAGGTCGTCACCGAACCGGAGGACGGCCTCAAGGAGGTCACCACCGCGACCGTCCTGCGCGACGGAGAGGAAGACGAGCACGAACTCTCCGAGGAGATCGTCACCGAACCCGTGGAAGGTCTGGTGGAGGTCGGTACCAAGGTGGAGGAGGACACCTCCCCCGCGGAGGCCGGCGGTGCGGCCGCCGGCCTCGACTGGTCCGGGCTCGCCCAGTGCGAGTCGGGCGGCGACCCCACGGCGGTCAACTCCGCTGGCGGCTACTACGGCCTCTACCAGTTCAGCGCCACCACCTGGGAGTCGGTCGGCGGTAGCGGACTCCCCTCCGAGGCGAGCCCGGACGAACAGACCAGCCGTGCCCAACAGCTCTACGACACCGTCGGTGGGAACTGGCAGAGCCAGTGGCCGGAGTGCGGAGTGCACCTCTTCGGCTGAGGGACGAGCGGGTGGGCCACGGCCGGCAAGATGTGTGGGTGACACAGACACCCGCACCCGACCCCGACGCCGGCTCCCGCCTGCTCACCCCCGCCGACGTACGTGAGCTCGCCGAACGATTCGGCATCCGGCCCACCAAGACCCTGGGCCAGAACTTCGTCATCGACCACGGCACCGTCCGCCGTATCGTCCGCGTGGCGGGCGTGGGCGCCGACGACGTGGTGGTCGAGGTGGGGCCGGGGCTCGGCTCCCTCACCCTCGCGCTCCTGCCGCACGTGCGACAGGTCACCGCCATCGAGATCGACCCGGCGCTCGCCACGGCCCTGCCCGGCACCATCGCCGCCCACGCGCCCGACCTCGCCGAGCGGCTCACCGTCGTGACCGGCGACGCCATGCGCATCACCGGGCTCCCCGGACCGGAACCCACCGCGCTGGTGGCCAACCTGCCCTACAACGTGTCGGTGCCGGTCATGCTGCACCTGCTCGAACTGCTGCCGACCCTCCAAAGGGTGCTGGTCATGGTGCAGTCCGAGGTCGCCGACCGGATCACCGCCACCCCCGGTGGCCGCATCTACGGGGTGCCCTCCGCGAAGGTCGCCTGGTACGCCTTCGCCAAACGCGCCGGAGCGGTGGGCCGCAACGTTTTCTGGCCCGCGCCCAAGGTCGACTCCGGGCTGGTGGAACTGGTGCGCCGCCCCGCCCCCACCACGAAGGCGCCCCGCGAACAGGTCTTCAAGGTGATCGACGCCGCGTTCGCGCAGCGCCGCAAGACCCTTCGGGCCGCGCTGGCCGGGTGGGCGGGTTCCGCTCCCGCCGCCGAGGAGGCCCTGCGCGCCGCCGGTATCGACCCGAAGACGCGAGGGGAGTCCTTGGGGATCGAGGAGTTCTCGGCCATCGCCGAACATCGACCCGAGTAGACACGGGCGTGCCCCGGTCGATCCGGGGCCCGCCTCAGTCCTCCTTCTCCTTCTCCTTCAGCGCGTCCTGGGCCCCTGAAGAGCCCGAGGCGTTCGGGGCACCCGATCGGTCCGGGCGCGAACGCAGCAGTGCCCTCGCCACCCCGGCCAGACCCAGGCCCGCGAACAGCACCGGGATCAGCCACAGGGCGTTGAAATCCCAGGATCCGCTTCCCTGCACGACGAACACGACCGCCAGGCCGAGGAAGAGCACCCCGGCGACCAGCGAGCCACCGTCAATTCCGCGCTTGGTCATAGCGAACCTCCAGTACTCCGACCCTGGTGTCGGCCTTCACGTTCACCACGGGTGCTTCCGCGGCCCCCGGGGGCGGCAGCGGTCTGATCGAGCCGAACGACTCGTCGTACGTGAGGTCGTACCCGTGCAGGTCCTCGTCTCCTTCTTCGGGGGTGTGCACTGCGCCGAACACCACGTTTGCGTCCAGTTCGACCCGTATGTCGTCGGGAACCACCACGATCAACTTCCCCTGATCGACACGGGCCGTGACGTCCACGCTCTGTCCGGGTTCCAAAGCCCCTGCGAGCCCGGACAGGTCGAGTGTTCCCTCACCCAGGCTCAGCCGCAGGTCCGAGGACTCGGCCTCGGTGACCGACCCGGGTCGCCACACCTCCCCACCGACCCGCCACGCGGTGACGTCGGTCATGGTGACCGTGAGCGCGCCCACCACCGCCAGGACGCCCAGGAACCCCAACCCGCGGGGGTTGCCCACGAACGTGCCGATCAGTGCGAACAGGCCGATCACCGCGGTGGCCGCGGCCATGAAGTAGATCCCGAGGTCCGGGCCGAACAGGAGACCGGCGCCGCCGACCTCGGAGTACGGCGACCCCAGCTTCGGTGCGGCGATCACCCACACGACCGCCATGATCACCACGGTCCACAACGCGTACGAGGCCAACGGCGACGAGCGGGGCTTGCGCGGGCCGGGAGCGTCCTCGCCGTCGCCGCTGTCATCGGAGTCGTCCTCATCGGGACCCTCGACGTCGCGGGAGGTGCGCTCCGACACCACCGCCAGGTCCACCGGCCCGTTCGGGGCCGACGCCCACGGCTGCGCCGGGTTGTAGTAGGCGGCACTGGGCTGCGGCGCCGGGCCGGTCGGCGGTGGCTCCCGCCCGGCCAGGTCCGCGCGCAGACTCAGTAAGGAAGCCCGTAGGTCCACCCCACGGCTCCGCGCGGTCAACAACCCCAACACCAGCGGGATCGCCAGGACCATCGTGCCCCAGCCGAACCCGCCCCCCAGGCTCAACGCCGTCGCCGCCATCAACCCCACGGCCAACAGCTTGGGCACCGCCCGTGAGGGGAAGGCCCGGTCCAGCATCTGCTCGAAGGTGGCCGGTCCCCCCTGGGGGTCGCGCATCAGTACCCACGCCGCGATGTACAGGAACGCCCCCGTACCACCGGCGAACATCGTCAGCACGAACCCCGTCCGCCACAGCAGCGGGTCGATCCCCGTGTACGCGCCCAACCCGGCGCACACCCCGGCGATCACCCGGTGGTCGTCGTTGCGGCGCAGCTCCGGCCCCGGCTCCCGAGGGGCCTCCGCGGAAGCCGGCGTGTCAGGGGCCTGACTGTCGGTCATCGTCGCTCACCGCACCTTCCCATGGAACCATCGTCGCTCCTGACCCGTCTCAGAGGGAATCCGGGAGGACCCTGATCCCACCCTGACCAGTGAGCCCCGCAGACCCCGGGTGCGTCCCCGATGTCGGCGCGCCGCGCACAAGGCATCCTGGAGGAGTACGGCAGGGACTCGGACGAAAGCGGTGAGCGAGCGGTGGCAACGACGGCCGTGGGAACCCCGCGGCTCACCCGCGCGGTCGACGGAAGCCTCCTCGGCGGAGTCGCCGTCGGTGTGGCCCGACATCTGGGCATCGATGCCGTCGTGGTCCGGCTCGCCTTCATGGCATTGAGCGTCGGCGGTATCGGACTGGCCGTGTACGCGGCCCTCTACTTCGTCCTCCCCCAAGAGGAGGTGGACGAGAGCGCCGACCCGGTCGCCGACAACCGGCGCAAGGGTCGCGACATCTCGCAGATCATCGCCTACGTCGGCCTGGCCGTCGTCTTCGGGATGCTTTTCCTCGTCTTCGGTGGCGTTTTCGACCCGCTGCTGTGGTTCATCGTCTTCGGAGCGCTCGGCGCCACCATCCTGTGGCAACAGGCCAACCCCGCCCAACGCGACGAGTGGATGACCAGCACCGTCAGCCGCGCAGGCCCCAAGGGGCTCATGCGCACCGGCGCCGGTGTCCTGCTCATCGTCACCGGCGTCATCGGCTTCATGGTGTTCCAACAGCAACTCCAGGACGCCCGCGCCGGACTCAGCTTCGCGTTCACCCTCATCGCCGGCATCTCCCTGGTCGCCGCACCCTGGATCATCGGCCTGGTCCGCGAACGCGACGCCGAACGTCGCGAGCGCATCCGCAACGCGGAACGCGCCGAACTCGCCGCCCACATCCACGACTCCGTCCTGCACACCCTCACCCTGATCCAGCGCCGCGCCGAGGACCCCCGCGAGGTCCAACGCCTGGCCCGCGTCCAGGAACGCGCTCTGCGCAGCTGGCTGTACCAACGCCCCGCAGACGCCGAGACCACCGTCTCGCCCGCCCTCGAACGCGTCGCCGCCGAGGTCGAAGAGGAACACGGTGTCCCCATCGAGGTCGTGTGCGTGGGCGACTGCCCCATGGACGACGGACTCGGCGCCCAGCTGCGCGCCGCCCGCGAGGCCATGGTCAACGCCTCCAAGTACGCCGACAGCGACACCATCTCCGTCTTCGGCGAGGTCGAGGAGAAGGAGGTCCTGGTGTTCGTCCGCGACCGAGGGGCGGGCTTCGACCTCGACGCCGTCCCCGAGGACCGCATGGGCGTGCGCGGCTCCATCCTGGGCCGCATGGAGCGCCACGGCGGCTCCGCGCGCATCCGCACCGAACCGGGCGAGGGCACGGAGGTCCAACTCCGGATGCCCCGCATCCTCGACCTGTGAGCGACTTCCGGGCGGGGTAGGATTCTGATCGTGGGAGAAGAGAGCACAACCTTCAGCGACGGAGACGCGATTCCCCGAGTCGTGATCGTGGACGACCACCGGCTGTTCCGCAGCGGTGTGCGCGGCGAGCTCGGCGACACGGTCGAGGTCATAGGAGAGGCCGGTGACGTCGACAGCGCCGTGCACGTGATCGGAGAGACCCGGCCCGACCTGGTCCTTCTCGACGTGCACCTGCCGGGCGGCGGGGGAGTGGAAGTGCTCCGCCGCGTCCTCGCCAAACACCCCCAGATCCGGTTCCTCGCCCTGTCGGTCTCCGACGCGGCGGAGGACGTCATCGGTGTGGTGCGCGGCGGCGCACGCGGCTACGTCACCAAGACCATCTCCGGCAAGGATCTGTCCAACGCCATCGTCCGTGTCGCCGACGGCGACGCGGTGTTCTCACCGCGCCTGGCCGGTTTCGTGCTGGACGCCTTCTCCGCCACCGACGCGCCCCCGATCGACCCCGAGCTGGACCGCCTCACCCAGCGCGAACGCGAGGTCCTGCGGCACATCGCCCGCGGTTACGCGTACAAAGAGGTCGCCAAGGAGCTCTTCATCTCCGTCAAGACGGTGGAGACGCACGTTTCCTCGGTGCTGCGCAAGCTCCAGCTCTCCAACCGGCACGAGCTGAGCCGCTGGGCGACCGCCCGCCGCCTGGTCTGAGCGACCCCGGCGGGCGGCCGGTTCAGCGCAGCGAGTCGAGCATCCGGTCCAGGAACTCGTCCCCGGAGACCGAAGCGATCACGCGGGTGGCGCGACGCTCGTCCCCACCGGGGCGCGGACGCCGGTCGGCGACGGTCATGCCGCGGGTCAGCGAACCCGTCAGCTCCACCCGGATCGGTGCCTCGAACGTCTCGGTGACCAGGTGCGGGTCGACCAGCACCGCGGCGGCCAAGGGGTCGTGCATGGCGCACTGACGCACCCCGAAGATCCCCTTGTAGAAGTCGGCGTAGAAGTCCAGGAACGCCGAGGTGCGCTCCGCCCGTTTCCCGGGCACCTCCTTGAGCCGGTCCAGCCACTCCGAGGTCGCCACCGTCTTCATGGTGATGTCCAAGGCCACCAGGTCCAGGTCGAACCCGGCGGCGAACACCACCTCGGCAGCCTCGGGGTCGTTGACGATGTTCGCCTCGGCGTGCGAACCCACGTTTCCCGGTACCTCGACGGCGCCGCCCATCACCACGAGCCGGCGCACCAGCTCCGGCAGTCGCGGCTCCAGACCGATCGCGATCGCCACGTTGGTGAGCGGGCCCACCGCCAGCACGTCCAGCTCACCCGGGTTCTCCCGGGCCAGCCGCACCAGCAGCTCGGCGGCGGACTCCGCCACCGGCTCGGCCTCGGACTCGGGCAACTCCACGTCCCCCAGCCCGTTACCGCCGTGGACGTGTTCGGCCAGACGCGGCGCCTGGACCAGCGGACGGCCGGCGCCGACCGCCACCGGAACGCCGGGACGGTCGTACAGCTCCAGCAGCCGCAGCGCGTTGCGCGCGGTCACCTCCACGGTGTTGTTGCCGAACACGGCGCCGACACCGAGGATCTCCACCTCCGGCCGCGCGGCCAGGTAGGCGAGCGCGACGGCGTCGTCGATCCCCGGGTCACAGTCGATGAACACCCGCGTGGTCTTCCGGTCAGCCAAGACCGATCTCCCCCCGAAACAGACATGGGCCGGGTGGGAAAAGTACGCACCCGGTGTGAAACCAGACTAGGGCGGGTTCGGTAGGGGTGGGCCCGACCGTCACCGGTCGGCCGTAACCTGGGAAGCGTGTCCTCCCAAGAGCAGCTTCTCGAAGGTCTGAACGGTCCCCAGCGCGACGCCGTGACGCACTCCGGCACTCCGCTCCTGATCGTCGCGGGCGCGGGCTCGGGCAAGACCCGTGTCCTCACCCACCGCGTCGCCCATCTCATGGCCGAACGCGGGGTGCGCCCCGGGGAGATCCTCGCGATCACCTTCACCAACAAGGCCGCCGCCGAGATGAAGGAACGCATCCAGGCGCTCCTCGGAACCCGCGCGGCCAACACCATGTGGACGATGACCTTCCACTCGGCGTGCGTGCGCATCCTGCGCCGGGAGGCGCACCGGCTCGGTTACCCGAGCAGCTTCACCATCTACGACGCGGCGGACGCGGCCCGGCTCATGCAGCTGGTCTGCAAGGAGATGGACCTGGATCCCAAGCGGTTCCCGCCCAAGTCCTTCAGCTTCCAGGTGTCCAACCTCAAGAACGAACTCATCGACTACGACACCTTCGCCGGGCAGGCCGAGAACGAGCAGGAGAAGAAGCTCGCCGAGGCCTATCAGCTGTACCAGCGCCGCCTTCACGAGGCCGGCGCCATGGACTTCGACGACCTCATCATGCTCACCGTCAACCTGTTCCAGATGTACCCGGACGTCGCCGAGCACTATCGGCGCCGCTTCCGGCACGTCATGGTCGACGAGTACCAGGACACCAACCACGCCCAGTACGTATTCGTGCGCGAACTCGTCGGCGCGGCCGAGGACTCCGACACCAGTGTCGTCCCGCCCGCCGAGCTGTGCGTGGTGGGCGACGCCGACCAGTCCATCTACGCGTTCCGCGGCGCCACCATCCGCAACATCCTCGAATTCGAACGCGACTTCCCGAACGCGCGCACCATCCTGCTGGAGCAGAACTACCGCTCCACCCAGAACATCCTGTCCGCCGCCAACACGGTCATCGACCGCAACGAGGGCAGGCCCCCCAAGAACCTGTGGTCCGAACAGGGCGAGGGGCCCCGGATCATCGGATACGTCGCCGACAACGAACACGACGAGGCGGCGTTCGTGGTCGGGGAGATCGACAAACTCACCGACGAGGGCGTCGTCAAGCCGAGCCAGGTCGCGGTGTTCTACCGGACCAACGCCCAGTCCCGCGTGTTCGAGGACGTGTTCATCCGGACCGGCCTGCCGTACAAGATCGTCGGCGGGGTGCGCTTCTACGAGCGCAAGGAGATCCGCGACATCCTCGCCTACCTGAGGGTGCTCGCCAACCCCGAGGACACCGTCAGCCTGCGCCGCGTCCTCAACGTGCCCAAGCGCGGCATCGGCGCTCGCGCCGAGGAATCCGTCGAACTGTTCGCGGCGCGTGAGCGCATCACGTTCTCCCAGGCGCTGCGCCGGGTCGACGAGGTCCCCGGCATCGCCAAGCGTTCGGCCAACGCCATCCGCAACTTCATCGCCTTGCTCGACGAACTCGCGTCCGGGGTGCCCGGAAGCACGCCCGCGCAGATCGTCGAGACGGTGCTCGGTAAGACCGGATACCTGTCCGAACTCACCGAGTCCAAGGACATCCAGGACGAGAGCCGGGTGGAGAACCTGGAGGAGTTCGTCGACGTCGCCCGCGAGTTCGAGAACACCTTCGCGGCGCTCATCGAGGACGAGGCACTACTCGATGGGGAGGAGAACCAGGGCATCGACCCGGGCGAACCCACCCTCGTCGACTTCCTCGAACGTGTCGCCCTTGTCGCCGACACCGACCAGATCCCGGACGAGGACGACGAGGGCGGGGTGGTCACCCTGATGACCCTGCACGCCGCCAAGGGGCTGGAGTTTCCCGCGGTCTTCCTCTCCGGCATGGAGGACGGCGTCTTCCCGCACACCCGCACCTTGGGCGACAAGACCCAACTGGAGGAGGAACGCCGGCTGGCGTACGTGGGCATCACCCGTGCCCAGGAGCGGTTGTACGTCAGCCGCGCCGCGGTGCGCAGCGCCTGGGGAACGCCCTCCTACAACCCGGCGTCCCGGTTCCTCGACGAGATCCCCATGACCCTCGTCGATTGGAAGCGGGCCGAGTCCACCCTGGCCGCGCCGCCCAGCCGCAGCATCGGCGGAGGCCGCGGTGGTGGGGGCTTCGGTGGGGGAGGCGGTTTCGGAAGCACCTTCGGCGGTGGCGGGAAGAAGGCAGTGAAGGAGGCGCCCTCGCTCAGCGTCGGTGACCTCGTCAACCACGACTCCTTCGGTATGGGCCGTGTCGAGCTCGTCGACGGGGCGGGGGACAAGACCAAGGCCCGCATCGACTTCGGCGCGGACATCGGGGAGAAGGACTTCCTCGTCAAGTACGCGCCCATCGAGAAGCTCTGACCGACGGGTCGGCGGGGTCTGACGGGGCTTCGAGGGCGGCCGGGTGAGCGTGTAAGCCACGACACTGAAGTGTTCCCCCGAACCCGTCACGAGCACTCACCCCCAGGGGTACAGTTGGTGAAGACCGAGCGAAACGAACGCGGACTTTCTGCGGGCGAGCCGGTCTCCACCTCTTCACAGCAGCCTGGTTCGAGCGGTGCTCGGAGCATGTAAACTTCGAAGAGTCGCTTCAAAAGCCCAGCGGAAACGCAAAGCAGAAGAAGCACAACGGGGCC
>NZ_FRFF01000188.1 GCF_900143625.1 Nocardiopsis sp. JB363 | reverse complement strand
AGACGGCCACAATCACGCGGCGGGGAAGGGGGAGACCACCCAAACCCCGCCCAACAACCCCAGGGCACGAGACCCGAGGCGCCCCACCAACACACCCATGAGACGCCCAGATACCAGCAGGACTCCTACTTGAGGCGCCCCACCACCCCACCGACCCACCCGGTCCTACGTGTTCTCCTGCACTACGCCTCCCGCCTTCCCGAGATGAACCTCGGAGGGTCCACACTCGCCTAGGCTGAAAACCGTGGCAGGACGGATCAAAGACGAAGACATCGCGCTCGTACGCGAGCGCACCCCCATCGCCGACGTCATCGGCGAGTACCTCCAGCTGCGCAATGCCGGAGGCGGCTCCCTGAAGGGGTTGTGCCCCTTCCATGACGAGAAGTCCCCCTCCTTCAACGTCACCCCGTCGAAGAACCTCTACTACTGCTTCGGCTGTAACGAGGGCGGGGACGTCATCGGGTTCGTGCAGAAGATCGACAGCCTCAGCTTCGTGGAGGCCGTCGAGACGCTCGCTCGGCAGACCGGCATCACGCTGCGCTACGAGGAGGGCGGGCGCAGCACCCCCAGGCGGGACGAGGGCAAGCGCCAACGGCTGCTCGACGCGCACAGGGCCGCCGCCGAGTTCTACGCCGAGCAGCTCCTGTCCCCGGGAGCGGTGATCGCGCGGCAGTTCCTCGACGAACGCGGGTTCAACCGGGTGCACGCCGAACAGTTCGGGCTGGGTTTCGCCCCGGCGGGCTGGCAGAACCTCGTCGACCACCTGCGTCGGAAGGGTTTCACCGACGCGGAGGTCATCGAGGGCGGTCTGGCCAGCCAGGGGCGGCGCGGTGCCTACGACCGCTTCCGGAACCGGCTGCTGTGGCCGGTCCGGGAGGTCACCGGCGAGGTGGTCGGGTTCGGTGCGCGCAAACTGGACCCGAGCGAGGACGGCCCCAAGTACCTCAACTCCCCGGAGAGCCCCATCTTCCACAAGGGGCGCCTGTTGTACGGGCTGGACCTGGCCAAACGGGAGATCTCCCGCAAGGGCGAGGCGGTCATCGTCGAGGGGTACACCGACGTCATGGCCTGCCATGAGGCCGGTGTGACCACCGCGGTCGCCACCTGTGGCACCTCCTTCGGTGAGGACCACCTCAAGATCCTGCGCCGCATGCTGTTGGGCCGCTCCAACCAGGGTGGCCGGGTCGTGTTCACCTTCGACGGCGACAAGGCGGGGCAGAAGGCGGCCGTGCGCGCCTTCGCCGAGGAGCACGGGTTCACCTCGGAGACCTTCGTGGCCGTCCAGCCCGACGGCCTCGACCCCTGTGACCTGCGCCTCCAGCAGGGTCCTCAGGCGGTGGCCGACCTGGTCGACGGTGCGAGCCCGCTGTACGAGTTCATGATCCGCACCATCGTCGAGGGCTATGACCTGACCAACGCCGAGGGGCGCATCGCCGCCCTGGACGCGGCGGCGCCGGTGGTCGCCGGGATCCGGGACGAGGGCATCCGGCTGACCTACGGCAAGAACCTGGACCGCTGGCTGGGCCTGATGGACGAGTCGTTCGTGCTGCGCCGGGTCCGCCAGCACATGGGGCGTGGGCGCGGCCGCGGTGCCGCACCGGCCCCCGTGGCGCCCACTCCGGACGCCCGGGAGGCCCCCTATGACCTGGGCGACCCGTCGGTGCAGCGTGAACGCCAAGCGCTCAAGCTCGCGATCCAGCAACCGAACCTGGCGGTGGGCTTCGACGCCCTCGTCGAGGAGGACTTCACCGTTCCCCAGCACCAGGCGGTACTGCGGATCATTCAGGACCGGGGCGGGGTGGCGGCGGCGGTCGACCCCCAGCACTGGCCGATCAGCCTTCGTGAGGCCGCTCCCAATGATCTCCAACGCGATTTCGTCACTCGGCTGGGTGTAGAGGAGATCAAGTTCTATGGAGAACTCGACGCGCATTTCGCTAAAATGATGCTGAGCACAATCAAGACTCATTCCATCAACCGGCGAGAGTCAAACCTCAAGTCCGAGCTGCACCGCCTGGATCCCGTGGCCCAGTTGGAGGAATACAACCGGGTCTTCGCCGAACTCATGCAGCTCGGCCAGCAAAAACGTGCACTTCGGGAGTCGGGAATCGAGGCTATGTAGCACGGGGGTGACAATAGTAGTTCTCCCTATTTCGCTAGCCTTGTGGGCACAATGTAGTGGTGGCTCCCACGGTTGTGTCCCAGGAAATACCGCCTATTGGTCAGGTGGTCCATCTTCTCCCCGACTCGGGTCGGGGAACGGTCAGTCGTGGGGATGTCGCGTCGGCGCTGGAGCGCCTCGACGCGCCCCCCGACTCCCTGGACCGGACGATCTCCCACCTGTCCCGGGCCGGGGTGGAGGTCGCCGAACCGGAGGAGACGCCCGTCTTCCTCGACCAGGGGCGGCGCTCCGGCTCGGACCTGGTGCGGATGTACCTGCGGGAGATCGGCCGGGTGCCCCTGCTCACCGCGCGGGACGAGGTGAACCTGGCCAAGGCGATCGAGGCCGGCCTGTACGCCGGGCGCAGGGACCCCGAGGCGGGGTTCTGTACCGCCGATGAGCTCGCCGAACTGGTCGAGGAGGGACGCCGGGCCAAACGGCGTCTCATCGAGTCGAACCTGCGCCTGGTGGTGTCGATCGCCAAGCGCTACATGGGGCGCGGCCTGATGTTCCTGGACCTGATCCAGGAGGGCAACCTGGGGCTCATCCGCGCCGTGGAGAAGTTCGACTACGGCAAGGGCTTCAAGTTCTCCACGTACGCCACCTGGTGGATCCGGCAGGCCATCACCCGCGCCATCGCCGACCAGGCGCGCACCATCCGTATCCCCGTGCACATGGTGGAGACCATCAACAAGCTGGTCCGGGTCCAGCACCAGTTGCACCAGCAGCTGGGGCGAGAGCCCAACCTCGCCGAGGTCTCCTCCGCGGCGGGCTTCAGGGGCGAACGCGTCCTGGAGATCCAGCGCATCGCCCGCGAACCGGTGTCCCTGCAGGCCCCCATCGGCGAGGAGGAATCCGACTTCGGTGACTTCATCGAGGACTCCGACGCCGTCATGCCGGTGGAGGCGGCGGCCTTCACCCTGTTACAGGAACAACTGCGGGTGATCCTGGACGACCTGTCCGACCGGGAACGGCGCATCATCGGATTGCGGTTCGGGCTGGTCGACGGCCACCCGCGTACCTTGGAGGAGGTCGGCCGGGAGTTCGGGGTGACCCGGGAACGCATCCGACAGATCGAGGCCAAGACCCTCGCCAAACTCCGCCACCCCTCGCGGGCCGGCACCCTGAAGGACTTCCTGCGCGGCGGCTGATCCGGGTACAACGTCCGGTGGCGTCCCCGGGTTCCCCGAGACCGGGCAACGGCCTCATGTGGCCGACATGGGACGAACCACCACCCCGATCGCGCTCCTGCCCTACGGTCGTGGTGTGAACGCCCTGCCGACACCCTCCAGGTCCCGACCTTCCCCCGGGCGGCGTCCGCTGCTGGTGGTGGGAGCGGCCATCGCCGCCGTCGTACTCCTGGTGGGAACCCTCGTGCTCCTGAACAAACGACCGCTCGAACGCATCGGCTACTTCGCCGACTGGAACGTGGCCAACCGCGGCTTCACCGTCGACCGGCTGAGACAGAGCGGGGCCTCCGAACACCTGACCCGCGTGATGTGGGCCTTCGGTGACATCGACCCCGAGGGGCTGTGCCACATCCCCGAGGGTGGCCACGACCAGCCCTGGGAGCTGTACCAGCGTCGCTACGACGCCGACGAGAGCGTCAGCGGGGAGGCCGACGAGTACGAGCAGGAATTGGCGGGCGGCCTCAACCAGCTCCGGCAACTGCGCGCCCTCCAACCGGACCTGGGCGCGAGCCTGTCCCTGGGCGGTTGGAACTGGTCGGTGCACTTCTCCACCGCCGCTCGTACCGAGGAGTCCCGGGAGGCGTTCGTGTCCTCCTGCCTGGACCTGTGGCTGCGCGGGAACCTCCCCGTGCGGGGCGACGAACCCCAGGGCGGCGACGGGGTCGCCGCGGGTGTCTTCGACGGCATCGACCTGGACTGGGAGTGGCCGGGCGGGCAGGGCAACGCCTCCAACGTCGAACACCCCGACGATCCGGTCAACTTCACCCTGCTGCTGGCCGAGTTCCGCCGCCAGATGGACGAACTCTCCGGTGAGACCGGCCAGGAGTACGTCCTGTCGGCGTCCCTGCCCGGCGGGGCGTCCCACAGCGCGGCCTACGAGCCGGAGATCTTCGACCACGTCGACTTCGCCACCGTGCAGGGCTACGACTTCTCCGGTCCCTGGAGCGACGACACCGCCCACCACTCCAACCTCTACGTCCCCGACCACGACGACGAGGCCAACAGCGTCGACCAGGCCGTTCGCCGCTACCTGGACCTGGGGGCCGACGCCGATCAGTTGGTGATGGGCGTCCCGGCCTTCGGCCGCGGCTGGCAGGGCGTCCCCGCCGCCGAGAACGGGCGCGACCAGGCCGCGGAGGGGCCCGCCGACGACGACTACGACGGCCCGACCCGCCCCTTCGACGCGCTGGAGACGATGGACGGTCGTCGCTTCCTCGACGAGGACTCCGGCGCCTACTGGGTGTACGACGGCGACGAGTGGTGGACCTACGACAACCCTGACGTGATCGCCCTCAAAGGCGAGTACGTACGCGAGGAGGGTCTGGCCGGGATGATGGTCTGGAACCTCGACATGGACGCCGACGGCGACCTGGTGCGCGTCATGGACGACGCCCTGGACCGTCCCGGCCCGATGCCGTGAACGGGTGGTCGCGCGGCGTGGTTGCCAGGATGACGTGCGTCACGCCACGCTGAGCACATGGCCGACCCGTACAGCACCACCGCACGCCCCGACCTCGCCGCCCTGCGCAGGGATTTGGAGGACTCCGTCCAGGGGACCGTGGCCTTGGACGCCGGAACACTCGCCCTGTACACCTCCGATGCCTCCAACTACCGTCGTGTCCCCCTGGCCGTGGTCATCCCCGAGACGATCGAGGACTGCGTGGCGGCGGTCCGTGCCTGCGCCGCGCACGGGGTGTCGGTGATCCCGCGCGGAGGCGGTACGTCCATCGCCGGCAACTCCATCGGCACCGGGGTGGTCATCGACACCTCGCGCCACCTGCGGACCATCATCGAGGTGGACCCGGCCTCGCGCACCGCCACCGTCCAACCCGGAGTGATCCTCGACGACCTTCGGGCCGCGACCGCCGAACACGGACTCACCTTCGCCCCCGACCCCTCCACGCACAGTCGCTGCACCATCGGCGGCATGGTGGGCAACAACGCCTGCGGTTCGCACTCGGTGGCCTGGGGCACCACGGCCGACAACATCGTCGCCTTGGACGTGCTGCTGTCCGACGGCACCCGGATGACCGTCGGCTCCGGGCAGACCGCCGAGGAGTTCGCCGAACTGGCCGAACGCCCCGGCCGCGCGGGCGAGGTCCACGCCGCCCTGGCCCGCCTGGTGGAGAAGCACCGCGCCGAACTGCGCACCGCCATGCCCGAGTTCCGCCGTCGCGTCTCCGGCTACGCCCTGGACCGACTGTTGCCGGAGAAGGGACGCGACGTGGCCGCGGCCCTGGTCGGCACCGAGGGCACCTGCGTGATGGTCCTGGGCATCACCGTCCGCCTGGTGGAGGCACCGGCCGCCCGAGCCCTGGCCGTCCTGGGGTACGACGACGCGCCGTCGGCCGCGGACGCCGTTCCCGCCCTGCTCGGGCACTCCCCGCTCACCGTGGAGGGCATCAACGACCGTATGGTCGCGGCCCTGGACCGGCAGGGGTCGCGTTCCCGGGTCTCGTTGCCCCTCGGTGGGGCGTGGCTGCTGGTGGAGATCGCCGGAAAGGACCCGCGGGACGCGGCCGAGGCCGCCGAAACGATGATCGCGGCCCTGGACGGCGACAGCCGACCCCGGGACGCGTCCGTGGTGGTCGCGTCCGCCCAACAGAAGGCGCTGTGGCGCATCCGTGAGGAGGGCGCCGGGCTCACCTCACGCACCCCCACCGGAGTCGAGGCCTGGTCGGGTTGGGAGGACGCGGCGGTGCCCCCGGAGAACCTGGGCGACTACCTGCGCGACTTCGACGACCTCATGGCCCGACACGAGCGCTACGGGGTCGTCTACGGCCACTTCGGTGACGGCTGCCTGCACGTGCGCATCGACTTCGAACTCACCCACGAGCAGGGACGCCGCGAGTATCGGGCGTTCATGGAGGAGGCCGCCGAGATCGTCGTCCGCCACGGCGGATCCCTGTCCGGGGAACACGGCGACGGTCAGGCCCGTTCGGAACTGCTCTCGCGCATGTACCCGCCCGGCCTCATCGAGGCCTTCGCCGAGTTCAGGCGGATCTGGGACCCCGCCGGACTGATGAACCCCGGCATCATCGTCGACCCGCTTCCGCTGGACGCCGACGTGCGCGTGGCCACCGACCTGCGCCCCGAACTCCCGCTGCTCTCCCAGACCACGCTGGCCTATACCGAGGACGACGGCGACTTCGTCAAGGCGCTGCGCCGCTGCTCGGGGGTGGGCAAGTGCCGCAGGCAGAGCGGGTCCGGGGTGATGTGCCCCAGCTACCAGGTCACCCAGGAGGAGAAGCACTCCACCCGCGGCCGCGCCCACCTGCTGTTCGAGATGGCGAACGGGGAGGTGATCACCGACGGGTGGAGGTCGGAGGAGGTACGCGAGTCCCTGGACCTGTGCCTGTCCTGCAAGGGCTGTTTGAGCGACTGCCCGGTCAACGTGGACATGGCCTCCTATAAGGCTGAGTTTTTGCACCAGCACTATCGGGGCCGGGTGCGTCCGGCCGCGCACTACTCGATGGGATGGCTGCCGGCGCTGGCCCGACTGGCCGCCCTGGCGCCGGCCGAGACCAACCGACTGGCGCGGCTTCCCGGGGTGTCCACCCTGGCGAAGAAGGCCGCCGGGGTGGCGGCCCAACGCGACCTGCCGGCGTTCGCGCGCACCACCTTCGCCCGCGCCTTCCGACGGCGCCTGAACCGTGGGGAGGGGCGCCAGGGCGGCCCCAAGGTGGTGTTGTGGCCGGACACCTTCGGGAACCTGCTCAACCCGGGGGTGTTGACGAGCGCGGTCCGGGTCCTGGAGGACGCCGGGTTCTCCGTGGTACTGCCCAGGGGACAGGTGTGCTGCGGGTTGACCTGGGTGTCCACCGGACAGTTGGACGTGGCCAGGGCCGTGATGCGCCGGGCGGTATCGGCGTTGGCGCCCCTGGTCTCTCAGGGGTTGCCGGTGGTGGGTCTGGAACCGAGCTGCACGGCGGCGCTCAAGCACGACCTGCTGGAGCTGCTGCCGGGGGAGGAGAGCCGCAGGATCGCGGAGGCCGTGCACACCTTCGCGGGCTTCCTCAACGAGTACGCCCCGGACTGGATCCCGCCCCGGGTGGACGCGTCGGCGTTGGCGCAGGTGCACTGTCACCAGCACGCGGTGAGCGGGTTCGACGCCGACCGGGAACTCATCGCCCGGGCCGGAATCGACGGCGAGGTCCTGGACTCGGGCTGCTGCGGCCTGGCCGGCGACTTCGGTTTCACC
Source organism: Nocardiopsis sp. JB363 (assembly GCF_900143625.1). Taxonomy (GTDB): domain Bacteria; phylum Actinomycetota; class Actinomycetes; order Streptosporangiales; family Streptosporangiaceae; genus Nocardiopsis. The sequence continues at coordinate 24,393 of NZ_FRFF01000188.1, read as the reverse complement.
GAGGGACACTACGAGGTCTCCAGCGCCATCGGTGAGCGCGAACTCCTGCCGCGTGTGCGGGAGGCGGACCAGGACACGTTGGTGCTGGCCGACGGGTACAGCTGCCGCACCCAGATCGAACAGGGAACCGGCCGCCGGGCCCTGCACCTGGCCGAAGTCCTGGCCCGAGCCCTCACCAAGCCGAGCTAGACCCCCATCTGTTCGCGGACCAGGGCCAGGGCCCGAGGGACGGCGTCGGAAAGGCGCGGGTCCCTCGGGTCCAGGCCCTCGCCCAGGTGCACCCGCCAGTCGATCTCGGTGCCCAGCGGGGCGCGCCTGGCCACCAGCCGGAAACCCTCGGTGGAGTCGGAGGAGGGGAAGGGGACGAAACGGTTGACCAGGATGCTGGAGGTGACCCGTTCGGCGACGGCCTCGGCCATGCGTCGGTAGTCCACGGCGCCGCCGGTGAGCTCGGTGCGCAGCCGAACGGTGCGTTCACCGTGCCCCTCCTCGATGAACCTCAGCTCGTCGGAGCTCCACTTCGCCTGGTCGATGTCCTGCCAGGGGACGGCGTGGCCGTCGGGCAGGTACAGGGCGCGGGTGGTCGCCACCAGAACGGGCGGCCGCCCCTCGGGCGAGGGCCCGGACCCGGCCGGAGCGGCGACGGGCGCGTGCGCGAGCACGCGTTCGCCTCGTTCCAACCGGGAACGGACCTGGTCGGGTACGTCGTCCCGTCCGAACCACGCCATCTAGATGTCCTGGTCGGGGCCGGTGCGGGGCTCGGGCGCGGTTCCGTTGACCATGTCGGCCTCCCACTGGAGGAGTTCGGACTCCTCCGCGCTGGGACGGGACAGGAAGTCCCGCACGGAGGTGATGGGCATCTTGTCCACGGCCTTGTCGTAGACGGCGCGGCCGGCGTTGCTCGCCTGCGCGCCGACGAGCCCGGCCACTTCCTGCACGAGTGGGCTGTCGGCCACCTTGCGCGCGGTGCGGGAGAGTTGCTCGTAGCGGGCCTTGCCCGCCTTGGCCCCCAGGACGTAGCCGATGGCCAGTCCGGCGACGAATGTGATCCGGTAGCGCATTGGTCCCTCTTTACAGCCTTGGTGACGGTCGGAGTGGTCCGTGCCCGACGTTACCGCCTCGTGGTGCCCACCACACGGGCCGACACCGGTCCTGAGCACTCCGCGAGCGCGCTAGTCTAGTGATGTCGCCGCGACCCACGGGTCACGGGACGGCGCGATCCCGCGTAGCTCAATTGGCAGAGCAGCCGGCTGTTAACCGGCAGGTTACTGGTTCGAGTCCAGTCGCGGGAGCTGCGGAAAGGCGTTCGCGTACCTATCTTGGAAACGCTAGACTTTCCCCGAGCGCGATCCCGCGTAGCTCAATTGGCAGAGCAGCCGGCTGTTAACCGGCAGGTTACTGGTTCGAGTCCAGTCGCGGGAGCGGTGAGCGAGGCCCGTCGGAGTGATCCGGCGGGCCTTCGTCGTGTCCGGGGTGACACAAGGGTGCGGACCCCGCCCGCTGCCGGGCCTCAGGGGCTCCAACGCGGGTACGGGGCTTTCGCGGTCAGATGCGGCCCATACCGCCGATGATCAGTCGCCGGTTGCGGTGCGGCATCTGGTAGCTGCCCGGGACCGGGGGAGCCACCGGCATGGTGCGCCACTTCTGAGCCTGGAGCAGGCCGGGCGGAACCGATTCCCACCCGTCGAAGAAGGTGGCGATCTCCTCTTCGGTGCGCCAGTGCCCGTGGCCGAGCCGTTGCAGGAACAGTCGCTCCAGTTGGTCGGCGCGGCGCGCGTCCTTGGGGTGCCGTACGGGGTCGGGGCGGCAATAGTGACTGAGGACCATGTGGCTGCCGGGGGCGAGGGCGTTGCGCAGGGTGGCGATGTCGTCCGCGGCGGCCTCGGCGTCCGGGGTGTGCGAGACGACGCCGGTGAGCAGGAGGCCGACCGGCCGCTCCAGGTCGAGGAAGCGGTTGCTCTCGGGGTCGGTCAGCAGCCGGGTGGGGTTCTCCAGACCGGCGGGCACGGCGGTGGCCGTGCGGCCACGGGTCAGGGCGAGGTGGTGGGTGAGGACGATCGGGTCCGAGGTCGCGTAGACCACGCGGGCCTCGGGCGTGACCTCCTGGGCGATCTGGTGGGGGTCTCCCGGCGCGGGCAGGCCCGCCCCCACGTGGAGGAACTGGGTGATGCCCAGGTTGGTGGCCATGTGTCGGACGGCGCGCTGAAGGAAGGCGCGCTCTCCCAGAACGAGGTCGACGAAGCCGGGCGCGATCTGGTCGGCCTGGGCGGCGAACGCCCGATCCACCTCGAAGTGGTCCTTGCCCTTGAGGTGGAAGGAATGCAGTCGGCTGACGCTGGCCCTGGTCAGGTTGACGGATGGCGGGGGTTTCGCCCGGACGTGATTGTCCCCCGCCTGCCTCAGGAAATCGGGGGAGGTGAAACGAGACATCGCCGTCCTCTTGTTCTGAGGTGGGGAAGTGTGGTCGACTCCCAGGATTGTATTCCGAGTTCGCCTGGTTGTTAACCGAGTCCAGGATACATGTGGTAAAAAACGTCGCCCGAGGTCGACCTCGAAGATACGGGCTCTGTGGGTAAGGCTCGATCTGGGGTTTCTTGTGCTTTTACGCCTAATGTCCATTATGCGAGGAACCGGCCCAGGCGCACGTGTACGGAGGGTGCGCGTCACCGAGGGATCCGGGGCCCGGTCGACCAAGGACCGGAAGAGGTAACGGTCATGGCGAAAATCCCTCATCGCGCCAAAGGAATTGGCCGATCAATTCGCGGAACCGCCCACTGCCAGCGATAACCCACTACCGAAGAGTCCGGCCGTATTCGTTCGGCACGGTTCCGAACCCTTCATGAAATGCACGACGCCGGGAAGGGAACGCGCCGTGCCCGCACCCTCGCCCTGCTCGGCTCCGGACCCGGCTAGCCTGGGGACATGGACCGTCCCTACACCATCCTGAGCTGTGCGATGTCGGTCGACGGGCGTATCGACGACACCGGCCCCGAACGCCTCCGGCTGTCCAACGAAGCCGACTTCGCCGAGATCGACGAACTGCGCGCCGGATGCGATGCCATCCTCGTCGGCGCGGGCACCCTGCGGGCCGACAACCCGCGTCTGCTGGTCCGCTCAGCGGTTCTGCGCGAGCGCCGACGCGAACAGGGACGAACGGAGAACCTTCTCAAAGCCGTGATCACCCGCGGTGGCGACATCGACCCGAAGGCCCGCTTCTTCACCACCGGCGACGCCGGCGCGGTGGTGTACACGGGGGGAGCGGGCGTGGACACCGCGACCCGGCTGCTCTCGGATCGGCCCGAGGACCACCCGCCCGCGGACGTCGTCGACGCTGGTGACCCGCCCACCGTCGACGCGATCCTCACCGATCTCGCCGATCGCGGGGTCGAACGCCTCCTGGTCGAGGGCGGTGGTCACATCCACACCCTCTTCCTCACCTCGGGACTGGTGGACGAGCTTCGTCTGGCCGTCGCCCCGTTCTTCGTGGGGGAGGAGGACGCTCCGAGCTTCGTCCGGCCCGGCGCCTACCCCTACACCCCACGTACCCCCATGCGCCTGGTGGAGGCCCGCTCCCTGGGCGAGGTCGCCGTCCTGCGGTACTGCCTCACCTCGGAGGAGAACGGATGATCGCCCCCGCCGAGGGTGACGCCGATACGCACTGGCTGGAACGCGCCGTGGAGCTGTCCCGCTCCAGCCCGCCGTCGGACACCGCGTTCTCGGTGGGCGCCGTGATCGTCACGGCCGACGGCCTGGTCCTCGGCGAGGGTCACTCCCGCCGCGACGACCCCCACGACCACGCCGAGGAGGTCGCCCTGCGCGGCCTCGACCGCGACGACCCCCGCCTGGCCACGGCCACGATCTACAGTTCCCTGGAACCCTGTAGCGCCCGCGCCTCCCGGCCGCGTTCGTGCAGCGCCCTGATCCTGGACACCCCGATTCCGCGGGTGGTACTGGCCTGGCGCGAACCCGACCTGTTCGTCGACTGTGACGGGGCCGAACGCCTGACCACGGCCGGACGGGTCGTGGTGGAGCGCCCCGACCTCGCCGCGCGGGTGCGCGAGGTCAACGCCCACCTGCTCGATTGAACGCCTCGGTCACATCCGGTCCACGTCGGTGACGTGGACGACCGCACGGCCCTCCACGTCGGAGGCGGCCAGGTCGACCTCGGCGCTGATGCCCCAGTCGTGGTGCTCCTCCGGGTCGGCGAAGACCTGCCGGATCCGCCACACGTCCTTCTCCTCCGTGATCTGGAGCATCTTCGGGCCGCGCGCGTTCGGACCGATGCCGATCTCGTCGTGCTCGGCGTAGTACTCCTCCAGGGCCTCGGCCCACTCCTCGCCGTCCCACTCGTCGTCCTCGGACATCTTGCCGAGTTCGCCATAGCGGCGGCGAGCGGCCAGCTCCACACGACGGAACATCTCGTTGCGCACCAGGACCCGGAAGGCGCGGGCGTTGGCGGTGACCGGGCGGACCTTCTCCTCGGCCTCCGTCTTGTCCTCTCCCTCGACCTCCTCCTCGGGGTTGGTGAGCTTCTCCCACTCGTCGAGGAGGCTGGAGTCGACCTGTCGGACCAGTTCGCCCAACCACTCGATGAGGTCGCGCAGTTCCTCGGTCTTGGAGTCGTCGGGCACCGTCTGGTTGAGGGCCTTGTAGGCGCCGGCCAGGTAGCGCAGGACCAGCCCCTCGGAGCGGGCGAGGTCGTAGAAGCCCACGTACTCGGTGAAGGTCATCGCCCGCTCGTACATGTCGCGGGCGATCGTCTTGGGTCGCAGCGGGTGGTCGCCCACCCACGGGTGGCCCCGCTGGTACACGTCGTAGGCGTGTTCGAGGAGCTCTTCCAAGGGTTTGGGGTAGTCGACGTCTTCGAGCAGCTCCATGCGCTCCTCGTATTCGATGCCGTCCATCTTCATCTGCTGGACGGCCTCGCCACGGGCCTTGTTGAGCTGCGCTCCGAGGATCTTCCGCGGGTCGTCCAGGGTGGACTCCACGACGGTGAGCACGTCGAGCGGGTAGGTGGTCGACTCCACGTCCAGCAGGTCCAGGGAGGCCAACGCGAACGTCGACAGGGGCTGGTTCAGCGCGAAGTCGGCCTGTAGGTCGACGGTGAGCCGGGCGGTGCGTCCCTGCTCGTCGGGTTCGGGCAGGGTCTCCACGATGCCGCCGTCCAACAGCGAACGGTAGATCGCGATGGAGTCGTGGATGTGCCGGCGCTGGGTCTTGCGGTCGTCGTGGTTCTCGGTGAGCAGGTGCTTCATCGCCGCGAAGCAGTTGCCGGGGCGGGCGATGATGCTCAACAACATCGCGTTGCTCACCCGGAACCGCGAGTTGAGCGGTTCGGGGTCGGCCTCGATGAGCTTGCGGAAGGTCGCCTCGTCCCAGGAGATGAACCCTTCGGGCGCCTTCTTGCGCACGACCTTGCGGCGCTTCTTGCTGTCGTCGCCGGCCTTGACCAAGGCCTTCTCGTTCTCGATGACGTGTTCGGGCGCCTGGGCGACGACGTTGCCGACGGTGTCGAACCCGGCCCGGCCGGCGCGTCCGGCGATCTGGTGGAACTCACGGGCCCGCAGCCTGCGCACCCGCACCCCGTCGTACTTGCTCAGCGCGGTGAACAGCACGGTGCGGATGGGCACGTTCACGCCCACCCCCAGGGTGTCGGTGCCGCAGATGACCTTGAGCAGTCCGGACTGGGCCAGCCGTTCCACCAGGCGTCGGTACTTGGGCAGCATCCCGGCGTGGTGGACGCCGATGCCGTGCCGCACGTACCGCGACAGGTTACGGCCGAACTTGGTGGTGAAGCGGAAGTTGCCGATCTCCTCGGCGATCCTCGCCTTCTCCTCCTTGGTGCACATGTTGATGCTGGTCAACGACTGCGCGCGTTCCACGGCCTGCGCCTGGGTGAAGTGCACGATGTACACGGGGGCGTCGCCGCTGCTCAGGAGTTCCTCAAGGGTCTCGTGGAGCGGGGTGACCCGGTAGTCGTAGTAGAGGGGCACGGGGCGCTCCGCGGAGGAGACCACGGTGGTCGACCTGCCGGTGCGCTTCTCCAGGTCCTCCTCGAAGCGGCTGACGTCGCCGAGGGTGGCCGACATCAGCACGAACTGGGCCTGCGGCATCTCCAGCAGCGGCACCTGCCACGCCCACCCGCGGTCGGGTTCGGCGTAGAAGTGGAACTCGTCCATGACGACGGTGTTGATGTCGGCGTCCTTGCCCTCGGCCAGGGCGATCTGGGCGAGGACCTCGGCCGTGCAGCACACGATGGGGGCGTCCGCGTTGACGGAGGCGTCACCGGTCATCATGCCGACGTTCTCGGTGCCGAAGATCTTGCACAGGTCGAAGAACTTCTCCGACACCAGTGCCTTGATGGGCGCGGTGTAGAACGCGCACTCGTCCCGGGCCAGGGCGGCGAAGAGGGCGCCGGTGGCGACCATGCTCTTGCCGGAGCCGGTGGGGGTGCTGAGGATGACGTTGGACCCGGAGACGACCTCGATCAAGGCCTCCTCCTGGTGGGGATAGAGGGTGAGACCCCGCTCCTCGGCCCACGAAGCGAAAGCCTCGAAGAGGGTATCGGGTTCAGGTTCGGCCGGAAGCACATCGATGAGACTCACGGTCTCTATACTGCCCGCTCCCGAACCCTCTTCGGGACAAAGGGGGAAGACGATGGCGGGCACCCCCTTCATGGGAGGTGCCCGCCATTCGTGCTCGCGGGGGGTCCTACTTGACCAGACCGAGCTTGCGGACGGTGTCGCGCTCCTCGACGAGCTCCTGGACGGAGGCGTCGATGCGGCCGCGGGAGAACTCGTCGATCTCCAGGCCCTGCACGATCTTCCACGCACCGTTCTCGGACACGACCGGGAAGGAGGAGATGATGCCCTCGGGCACACCGTAGGAGCCGTCGGACGGGATGGCCGCGGAGGTCCAGTCGCCCTCGGGGGTGCCGTTGACCCAGTCGTGGACGTGGTCGATGGCGGCGTTGGCGGCGGAGGCGGCGGAGGACGCGCCACGGGCCTCGATGATCGCGGCGCCGCGCTTGGCGACGGTCGGGATGAAGTCGTTCTCCAGCCAGGCCTGGTCGTTCACGGCCTGGGCGGCGTTGGAGCCGTTGACCTCGGCGTTGAACAGGTCCGGGTACTGGGTGGCGGAGTGGTTGCCCCAGATGGTGAGCTTCTTGATGTCGTTGATCGACACGTCGAGCTTCTTGGCGAGCTGGGTGAGCGCGCGGTTGTGGTCGAGGCGGGTCATCGCGGTGAAGCGCTCGGCCGGAACGTCCGGGGCGTGGTTCTGCGCGATGAGGGCGTTGGTGTTGGCGGGGTTGCCGACCACCAGGATGCGGACGTCGTCGGCGGCGCCGGCGTTGATGGCCTCGCCCTGGGGCTTGAAGATGCCGCCGTTGGCTTCGAGGAGGTCACCGCGCTCCATACCCTTGCCGCGGGGGCGGGCACCGACCAGCAGGCCGACGTTGGTGCCCTGGAAGGCCTTCTTGGCGTCGTCGAAGATGTCGATGCCCTGGAGCAGGGGGAAGGCGCAGTCGTCGAGCTCCATCGCCGTGCCCTCGGCGGCCTTGACGGCCTGGGGGATTTCGAGCAGGCGCAGCTTCACCGGGGTGTCGGCGCCGAGCAGCTGGCCGGAAGCGATCCGGAACAGCAGGGCGTAGCCGATCTGGCCGGCGGCGCCGGTGACGGTGACGTTGACGGGTGCTTTGGACATGCGTGAACTCTCCTGACGACGATGTGCGGCCCGCGATGTTACCAACGGGTTCGAGGCGGCTCCGGCGCCGGGCCCAGGGGGTACGGCCTGGCGAGTGCCGCGTCAACCCACCCTAGACCGCGCTCCGCCGGCGCCTGTGACCAAGGTCGGGTCAGGGGCCGCCCTGGGTGTACGGGGGGTCGGGCAACCCCTGCTGAGTAACGGATTCGAGCGAGGAAACGGCGGACACATCCTGTTAGGATGACGTTTGCCAACGGCGGAGGGCCGGTAGCTCAGTTGGTTAGAGCAGGGGACTCATAATCCCTGGGTCGCGGGTTCGAGTCCTGCCCGGCCTACCCCTCTCACCTGTGTGGATTCCCTTGCCGAGTGGCGCCGGCGGTGCGTTTCGCCCGTCGGCGCTCCGGACTCTCCCAATACAGTCGTCCAGAGTGGGTTTCGACGCCTCTCTCGGTTTTCGTGACGTTTGTCCGAATGGTTCTCCCATTTGTGCATTTGGTCGACTTCTTGGGCAAAGCCGAAAGCTCGTTCGAAAACGGTGCGCTCGGTCACGCCCGGGGACGCCTGCCAACGGCGGGGTGACACCCCCGATCTCCCCTAAACTGGCGGGCGGCCCGAGGGGACGGGCGTGTCCCAGGTCTCAGCAACCATCACCGGATCGGGGACGTCGGACGGGTCGAGGGACATGGTGCAACCGGGGGAAGGCGTGGGGTGGGCGGAGGTCGATCGACACGAACGGGGTGGCACCGGACCCGACCGACCCGTGCCCTTCGCTGGGTCGCCGCGGCGGTGGCGGGGGCGATCCTGGTGACCGGGATCGGTCCGGAGGACGCCTTCGAGGTGACCTACCGCACCGTTCCGGAGGCCGAGCGGTCGGACGCTCTGCCCCTGGCCTCCCTGCTGGACCGCACCGGTGTCTCCCAGGACGGCACCGCCGACGCCGGTGACCTGGACGGCGCGGGCAACAGCCTGTCCGCGCGCACGCTGGAAGCCGCCGGCTGGCTCCCCGGCGGCGAGATCACCCTCCTGGACACCCCGCTGAGCCTGCCCGCCTACGGGGAGGGACGCCCCGACCACATGGTCGCCGAAAGCCAACGCCTCGCTCTGGAGGACGTCCCGTCCCGGATGGACTCGGTGACCTTCCTGGCCACCGGGACCCGAACCGACGGCACCGGGGCCGACGTCCGCGGTGTGGGCAGCGTGGTCTACGCCGACGGCGGCGAGCACAAGTTCGACCTGGTCGTCCCGGAGTGGGCCGCGGGGCCCGCCGGAGACGCGGCCCTGACCCTGCCCTACGCCAACTCCTCGTCCGGTTTCGGTCAGGACGCCATCGGTTCGGTGCGCCTGTACGCGCGCTCGATCCCCTTGGACCCGGGCCGGAAGGTCGACCACGTGGTCATGCCCGAGGTCGCCGATCCCCGCGCGAACATGCACGTGTTCTCCGTGGGCGGTAGTCCCGCGGCGCAGGAGTGGACCGGAACCTGGGCTCGCGCCACCTCCGGGTACACCGAGGTCGGCCCATGGGAGGACCAGACCCTGCGCCTGGCGGTGCGTTCCACCACCGGCGGGCACAAGGTGCGCGTGCGGTTGGACAACACCTTCGCGGCGCGGCCGGTCACCATCGGGGCGGCGTCCATCGCCCTGCAGGAGGACGGCCCGACCACGTACGGCGCGGCCGTTCCGCTGACCTTCGATGGGGCGCCCGGCGCCGTCATCCCGGCCGGAGGCCGCCTGTACAGCGACCCCGTGGAAGTGTTGCTGCCGCCACATACCGAGGCCTTGGTCAGCATCCACCTGCCGGAACAGGTGACGGCGGCGCCGATCCACTACGCGGCGGTGGACACCAACTACACCAGCCCGCCGGGCAGCGGGGACCAGACCCTGGACCGCACGGGTGAGCCGTACACGGGCGTGGTGGACCAGTGGCCCTTCGTCACCGGTATCGAGGTGACGGACGGCCCGGGAGCGGTGGTGACCTTCGGGGACTCCATCACCGATGGCATCCGGTCGACCAGGGACGCGCACACCCGCTGGCCGGACGTGCTCAGCGACCGCCTGGGGCAGAGCCGGGACCTGCCCCACCCGGGCGTGCTGAATCTGGGGGTGGCCGGCAACAGGGTGACGGCCGACGGTTATCCGGGAGAGGGCGTCTCGGTCTACGCCAACGGCGTGAGCATGCTGCACCGGGCACAGCGTGACGTGTTCTCGCAGAGCGGCGTGGGGAGCATGGTGGTGTTCGCGGGGATCAACGACCTGCGTTGGGGAGCCTCCTCCGAGGAGGTGATCGCCGGCCTGAATCGGTTGGCGCGGATGGGGAACGAGCACGACGTGCGGGTGTTCGTGGCGACGTTGGCGCCGTGTGCCGGCTCGGCGCGTTGCACGGCGACGGTGGAGGAACAGCGGTACAGGGTCAACTCCTACCTGCGCGATCAGGCCCACGACCCGGAGTCGTCGTTCGCCGGGGTGTGGGACTTCGACGCGGTGCTGCGCGACCCCGAGTTCCCCACGCGGCTGCGGCCGGAGTACGACTCCGGTGACCACCTGCACCCGGGGGACGCGGGCCTGCGTGCGATCGCCGAGTCGGTGGACCTGTACGAGCTGCTCGGGGTGTGAATCAGCGCGGGCAGCCGAGCTGGTGGTGGATGACCAGGTCGACGTAGACCTCGCTCAGGTCCCGCAGACTCAGCCCGGCCTCGGGGTCGTACCAGTACACGAGCGATTCGAAGGTCTCCAGGACCTTGCAGGCGGACACGCCGGTGTCGGTCACGGTGAAGCGGCCTTCGGTGACCCCGGCGATGATGATCTCCCGCACGCGTTCGCGCAGACTGCGGTGCAACCAGACGAGCTCCCGGTGCCGTGCGGGGTCGATGGCGCGCAGGGTGGGCAGGAGCTCCTGGCTGAGCGCGAGGGCGGAGCGGTGCTTCCAGCCGCCGGTGATGTGTCCGCGGACGAGGTCGGCCATGCGTTCGGTGGCGGGCGCCCGCGGGTCGTCGGCGGTCAACCGGTCTTGGACGTGTTCTCGGGTGGCGTGCAGTACGACCGCGTGGACCAGGTCCAGACGGGTCGGGAAGGCACGCCGCAGGTTGGCGGCGTCGGTGTCGGTCTCGACGGCGATCCGATGGGTCAGGTCGGGCATGGGCATGCCGCGGGAGCCGTGCTCGTCGAACAGGCGGGCGGCGCAGTCCAGGACGGTGGCCGTAGTGCGCAGCGCGTGAGGGGAGAGGTCGGCCGTCATTTTCCGGTTATCTCAGTCGGTTGTTGTACGCCCTTGTATTCGACAGGGGTGGACGGACCCCTCCCTCCACCCCTGTCACGTGGGACTTGTCAGGGAACTCGATTCGGGCCGGCCACCCCGGGGGCAATGGGGGGAAGGGCACCGGAATCGGCTTCCACGGGTATCGGAGGCGCTTGTGCCCGGCCGGTGGTCAACGACACCAGGTCGTCGACGCGTTCGGTGGCGAGGGCGTCCACGCCCATTCCGATGAGCCGTGCCATCTCCGGGAAATCGTTCACGGTCCAGGCGACCAACCGCTGACCGGAACGGTGTATCTCACCGATCGTCTCCCGGTTCAGCAGCGTGTAGTGCGTGCCCAGGAAAGCGGGGCGCAGTGAACGCACCAGGTCCTGCGGTGGGGCCCCCGGTTGATCCCAGGCCAGCATCAGCCGTGCGCCCGGACTGCGCTCGCGCAGCGCCCGGAGCGCCTCCACCGGTCCGGTGAACAGGGCCTGGTCGACGAAGCCGTGTTCTCGCAGCACCGTGTCGGCGGCCAGCGCCGCCTCGGGTGAGAGCACGTCGATCATCAACGGGGAGGCCTCCCGGCCGCAGAACTCGGCCAGGACCTCCATCAGTGTCGGGACACGCCGCTCCACGTCCTCGCGAGCGGCGGCGAGCTCGGCCAGGGTCAATTCGCCCACCTGGCGAGTCTGGGAACCCGGGAGGGTCACGACACGTTCGTCCACCAGGACGGGATACCCGTCCGCGGTCAGGTGGACGTCGATCTTGACCAGGTCGACCCCGCCGCGCAAGGCTGAACGTAGTGCCGGCAGCGTGTTACCCGGGTAGCGTGCGGTGTCTCCGCGTAGTGCGATGGACAACGTCATGTGTCCAAGGGTCGCAAAAACCGGCGCCGCACGTGGTGCAAACAGGAAAAACGCCCACCAAGGCCCGTCCCTGTCGCGCTTGTGGCCGCAGCGGTACGGCCCCGCGCGGCCCCAGTGCGAGGGTTGTCACGTCGCGTCGGTCAGTTCCGGCCGCGGCGAACTGGGAAACTTTGTTATCGGGTGTCGGGACGGCACGGCACCCTCAGGCAGGCCCCGAGTGTGAGGCGAACGATGATTCCGGACCAACGGCGAGAGCACATCCTCAAGCTCCTTCAGGAGCGTCATGTGCTGAGTATCAACGAGCTCACGTCGATGCTGTCCGTGTCCCACATGACGGTGCGTCGGGACATCCAGGCGCTGGAGAACGACGGCAAGGTCCTGTCGGTCACCGGCGGGGTACGGCTGGCCGCCCGTCTCAAGAGCGAACCCTCCTACCTGGCCAAGGCCCAGCTGGAGGTGCCCGCCAAGCGGGCCATAGCGCGCGCCGCCGCCGACCTGGTGCGGGAGAACTTCACCATCTACCTGGACGCGGGCACGACCACGCTGCAGATGGTGCCGTTGCTCACCGAGAAGGTGGGGCTGACCGTCATCACCAGCGACTTCAACGTCGTCGGCCACCTCATGGAGTACCCGGGCATCGAGCTGATCCACACCGGCGGTGTGGTCTCGCACTCGGACCACTCCTCGGTCGGTCAGTTCACCGCGGACTTCCTGCGGCAGGTCAACGTGGACCTCGCGTTCATCGCGAGCAGCTCCTGGGACGTCGACCGCGGTTCCACCACCCCTTCCGAGGCCAAGGTGATCGCCAAGCAGGAGCTGCTGCGCATCGCCTCCAAGAGCGTCCTGGTGGTGGACAGCACCAAGTACGGCAAGTTCGGCACCTTCCGGGTGGCACGCCTGGAGGAGTTCGACCTGATCGTCACCGACGATCGGTTGCCCCGTTCGGCGGTGGACGAGCTCACCGAGCGCGAGATCCGTCTCCAGATCGTCCCTAGCGAGTAACGGCCTCTTCCAGGGCCCGCTCGTCCCGACGTGTGTACCAGTGCCCCCGCAACACCAGGGTGGTCATGGCGAACGAGACGACACCGCCCGCGGTGGCCAGCGCGAACGCGCCGTAGTGGCCATGGGCGTCGGCGAGGGTGCCGGCGACCATGGACCCCAGTGCCTGACCGAGGATCAGGCTGCTCAGCACGATGGCCATGGACTGCGAGAGCCGCTCGGGCGGTGCGGCCCGTTCGATCAGACCGAACAGGCTCACGATGTGCGGGCCGATCGCGAAACCGAGCACGAAGATCGTCACGGCGAGTGTCGCGGGCCCGTGCTCCAGGTACAGCGGCAGGGTGAGCAGGGCCAGGCCTCCCGCGGCCACCCGCGTCCTCGCGGTCAGGGTGAACCCCATCGGCAGCGAGGCCATCAGCAGGCCCGCCACGGCGCTGCTGGTCCCCATCACCGCGTACATGAGCCCTGACAGGTCGCCGTGCCCCGCGTTGGCGGCGAAGGCGGTCACACCGGTGGACATCCCACCGAAGAACAGGCCCTGGCAGAACATGGGGACGGTCAACACCATCAGCGCCGGGCGGCCGATGCGCCCGCCGCCACCGGGCGCCGGCGCGCTGCCGGGCGGGGCGGTGGGGTGCAGGGCGAACACGGTGCCGAACACGCCCAGGAGCACGGCGGCGCCGATGACGCTCGCGGTGGGGGACAGGGTCACGGTGAGGACGCCCACGAGGGCGGGGCCCAGGACGAAGGACGCCTCGTCCAGCACCCCTTCGACGGACATGGCGGCCGACACCGACCGTTCGCGTTCCGGACCCCGCTCGGTCCCCTTGCGGATCAGCACCACCCAACGGGTGCGGGCCATGGGCCCGACCTGGGGCAGGCACAGACCACCGAGCGCGGCGAGCACGACCAGCACCGGCAGTGGCGCGTCGGCGACCACCGCGGCGACGAGCACGGCGATCAGGGCGGTGTCCACGAGCGCGGTGACCAGGACCGGGAGACGTTGCCCGTGACGGTCGGCGAAACGGGCGATGACCGGTCCGCCCACGGCCTCCCCGAGCGCGAACGCGCCCGAGACCAGCCCCGCGGCGGCGACGCTGCCGGTGGTGACGGTGACGAGCGTCAGGAGCCCGATCAGGGTCATGGAGATGGGGAGACGGGCCAGGAAGGTGGCGAGGAGCAAGGGCCAACCGGCGATCCGGTGCATGCGCCGCAGGGTCTCAAGTGGTGACATCCGCCCTCGTTCTATACTCGCCCTCGGCCGCGAACCATCCCATGATAGGTCCACCGAAGTCCCGATTCGTGCCCGCGAATGTGTAGGTTCCCTCCCATGGAACACCCCCCTCCCCAGCCCCTCGGCGGACTACGCCGATTCCTCACCCCCGGACCCGGATGGCCCGACCGGGGAGCGGTCGTACGCGACGTCTTCCTGACCCTGGCCTTCTACCTGCTCATGGCCGCGGAACTGCACGTGTTGTCGGTGCTGGGAACCTGGAGCCCGTGGCACGTCCTGGTCGCCCTGGTCGGTCCGGTGGCGGTGGTGGTGCTCAGCCGATTCCATCCGATACTCGCTCCCTGCCTGGCCCTGGCCCTCGGCTACCTGCTCGCGGTCTTCGGCGTCGTGCTGATGTGCGCGGCCTACCTGGCGGGAAAGCGCTCCCCGAGGACGCGTCCGGTGGCGGCGCTCATCGTGTTCACGCTCGTGGTGTGCGCGGACGCGTGGTTCGTCGCGAGAGGGGAGGACCCGGTGTTCTGGGTCATCTCCGTCCTGTTCTCCGTGTTGTCCGTGGCCGTGCCGTGGTTGGTCGGCGTCTACCGACGTCAACAGGTGGAACTGACCGAGGGCGGGTGGGAACAGGCCCGTCGGACGCGGCGGGAGCAACGGCTGACCGCCGACCAGGCGCGGATGCGCGAACGTTCCCGCATCGCCCGCGACATGCACGATTCCCTCGGCCATGAACTCACCCTCATCGCGCTCCGGGCGGGTGCCTTGGAGGTCGCCCGGGACCTGGACGAACACCACCGGGAGAAGGTGGTCGAGCTGAGGGAGACCGCGGTCTCCGCCACCCGGAACCTGCGCGAGATCATCGGGGTCCTCAGCGATGACGAAGGCGAGCGGAGGGCGCCCATCAGCCCGGCCGACGAGAGCATCGCCGCACTGGTCGAACGGGTCCGCGACTCCGGGCTGCGGGTGATGCTCGTCTGGGAGGGGCCGATGGAGGATCTTCCCTTGATGGTGGACCGCGCCGCGCACCGGGTGGTGCAGGAATCCCTGACCAACGTCGCCAAGTACGCCTCGGAGTCGCGGGCCACGGTGCGGCTCACCGCCGACACCCGAAGACTGGAGGTCCGTGTCACCAACACCGCCACCCAGGGCGCCTCCGGCGGAGGAGCGGTCAGCGGTCATCGCGGACTCGTCGGCCTGCGAGAACGGGTTCGGCTGACCGGCGGCACCTTCGCGGCCGGCCCGAACGAGAACGGGTGGGAGGTGTGCGCGGTCCTGCCCCTGGACGGTGAGGCGGTGCCGGACGAGGAGATTCGCCCCGACGACGCCGCGGAGATCGATCGCCTGCAGCACAACGCCCGTCGCGGGGTCCGGAACTGGTCACTGGCGCTGTTCGCCGCCCCCGCCCTGCTTCTCGTGGCCGCGGTCGTCATGATGTACCTGCTCTTGCTCCAGGACGTCACGGAGCCCACGCTGTCCCCGGAGGAGTACGCCGAGGTCGAGGTGGGTCGCACCCGTGACGAACTCGGCACCCTGCTGCCCCTGTGGTCGCTCGGCGACGTGAGCCGGGCGACCCTGCAGGAGATCGCCGACTTCGACCCCGGCTGCGACCAGTACCGGGTCGGATCGGGAACGGTCGAGACCGACGCGGACTTCTATCAACTCTGCTATGAGGACGAGGTGCTCGTCTTCAAGGAGGAGCTGCGGGGCCCGTGATACCGCCGTTGTGGGATGCTTCCCGCGGACCATCGACCCGAGGAGGAACGTTCGTGATCAGGGTGCTGCTCGCCGACGACGAGGCGATGATCCGCGCGGGTGTGCGGGCCATCGTGGAGAGCGACCCGGAGATCGAGGTGGTGGCCGAGGCGGCGGACGGACGCGAGGCCGTGGAACTCACCATCGCCCACCGCCCCGACGTCGTCCTGCTCGACATCCGGATGCCCCGGATGGACGGCTTGGCCGCCACCGCCGAACTCCGCAGGGTCGCACCGGACATCCGGGTCGTCATCCTGACCACCTTCGGCGAGGACGAGTACATCTCCCAGGCGCTCGGCGACGGGGCCGCCGGGTTCCTGCTCAAGGCCGGTGACCCGCGCGAACTCATCTCCGGGGTGCACGCCGTCGCGGCCGGCGGCGCCTACCTGTCCCCGCAGGTCGCGCGTCAGGTGATCAGTCGGATGGGCTCCGGGAGGGCGTCCCGGGAGGCCGCCGCCACCGAACGTCTGACCGAACTCACCGATCGCGAGCGCGAGGTGCTCGCCCTGGTCGGAACGGGGATGTCCAACGCCGACATCGCCGGACGCCTCTTCTTGGTCGAGGGCACCGTCAAGAGCTACGTGAGCGCCATCCTCAACCGGCTCGGTCTGAAGAATCGGGTGCAGGCCGCCATCCTCGCCTACGAGGCGGGTCTGGTGGACAGGGAGGCCGAACGATGATCCCCCTTGGGCCTGCGCAGCCCTGAGGCGCGCAATCGGGTGACCAGCTCGCGTCCGCTGACGTGCTCGGCGCCGAGCGCCACCGCCCGGGCGTGCAGGTGTTCGGGGATGTCGTAGTGGTCGCGTTCGAAGGCACGCTCGGGAACCCCCAGCCCACGGGCGAACGCGTGCAGTTCGTCGAGGGACTCGTCACTGACCAGGTGCGCGAAG
This sequence comes from Nocardiopsis sp. JB363, assembly GCF_900143625.1. Lineage (GTDB taxonomy): Bacteria > Actinomycetota > Actinomycetes > Streptosporangiales > Streptosporangiaceae > Nocardiopsis. Next base: position 7,722 of record NZ_FRFF01000188.1, on the reverse strand, counting down.
AGCCACCCGCGCGGGCCCGGCCAGACCGGGGTGTCGACCAGGATGCTCACGGCGCCTCCGGTACGGTCACCGCGCGCCAGGGCACCGGGCTGGACATGACCATGGTGCTGGAGGGGCGACCGTGCTCGGCGAGCTGGTCGATGACCTCCTCGAAATGCTCCATGGAGCGCACCGCGATGAGTAGGAAGCAGCAGGCGTCCCCGGTGACCCGGTGCACCTGAAGGATCTCGGGCAGCTCCAGCGAGGATCGTTCGCGCAACAGGCAGTGGGCGCCGAAGCACTCCATCCGCACCAGCGCCGTCACCGGCAGTCCGGCGGCGGCCGGGTCGACGTGGGCGTGGTAGCCGGTGATGACCCCGCGGTCGGTGAGCCGGCGGACCCGGTCGGCCACGGCGGGCGCCGAGAGGTTGACCCTGCGGGACAGCTCGTTGAACGACAAACGCCCGTCCCCTTGGAGCTCGTGGAGGATCCGTTGATCAACACCGTCCAACATACTTTTCGTTCCCAAGGTCGACATCGGTTTCCTGTAACGAATGTAAACCCGATCAGGGATCCGCGGCACCATCGGCCATTCCTTCCTCGGGTGATTTGTCCGATCATGTGAACTCACGAAGTCACGCCGTACCCGAGGGGTAGATAGCAATGCTCTCCAACACGCCCGTCCAGCAGTGTCCCTACGCACCCGCCGAGAGCGGCGCGGAGGACGCCGCGACGGCCCGGGCCGACAAGGCCGAGAGCAACCGGGGAAAGCCCACCCTGGAGTTCGACCGCAACACCCCCTACGTGGACTATGTGGGCATCGACACCCTGCTCGACCTGGAGCGACCGCGTACCGACGAACCCGCCGAGTCCGCGTTCATCGTCACCACCCAGGTGATGGAGTTGCTCTTCCCTCAGGTGCGGCAGCGTTGGGAGGCCGCCCGCGACGCCCTGGAGGCCGACGACGTGCCCACGGCCCTGGCCTCGCTGCGCAGCGCGTGCAACGCCCAGGACGTGCTCAACTCCTCCTGGGGTCTGCTCGCCGACATGACCCCGACCCAGTTCAACCGGTTCCGGGACGCCTTCGGTGAGGCCTCGGGCTTCCAGTCCTACGGTTACCGAAAGCTCGAATTCGTCCTGGGCAACAAGTCCGCCGCCCTGATCCGCCCGCACAAGGCCATGGGCGGAGTGGTCTCCGAACTCACCGAGCTCTTGGAGCGCCCGAGCCTGTACGACGCCGCGCTGCGCCTGCTGCACCGTCGCGGTCTGCCGATCCCCGACGCGGTCGCCGAACGCGATTGGACCGGTGAGTACGAGCCCTCCGACGAGGTCGAACGCGCCTGGCTGGAGGTCTACGACGACGACCGTCCCGGCAACGAGCTGTTCCTGCTGGCCGAGGGCCTGATGGACGTCGCCGAGCGGGTGACCCGGTGGCGTCACCTGCACCTGATGGCGGTGAAGCGCACCATGGGGGGTAAGCCCGGAAGCGGCGGGTCGAACGGCCTGAAGTGGTTGGCCCGCATCGCCGAGCGGGACGTCTTCCCCGAGCTGTGGTCGCTGCGCAGCACGGTGTGACGCCCACTCGAACCGAACCTTCGAACCACGTACGCAGGAAGCGGGATCCGATGACACCCACCACCCGTGAGGAGTGCGCCGCCCTGGACGCGGCCGACCCCCTCGCCCACCTCCGCGAGGAGTTCGTCCTCCCCGAAGGGGTGATCTACCTCGACGGCAACTCACTGGGCGCGCTGCCGCGTTCCACCCCCGGTCGGGTCGCCGACATGATCGAGCGTGAGTGGGGACAGGACCTCATCCGCAGCTGGAACGACGCCGGCTGGTGGGACAAGCCGCGCACCCTGGGCGCGAAGGTCGCTCCGCTGGTGGGCGCCGACCCCGACGAGGTGATCGTCGGCGACGGTACCTCCGCCAACCTGTTCAAGTGCCTGATCGCGGCGTTGCGGCTGTCCGGTCGCTCGGTCGTGCTGGGGGAGGCGGGCAACTTCCCCACGGACCTCTACGTCACCGAGGGTGCCGCCGCCCTGACCGGCGCCCGGCAGCGCCGGATCGACCCGGACGGCCCCGAACTGGCCGCGGAACTGGCCCGGGGGGACGTGGGCGTCCTACTGCTGAGCCACGTGGACTACCGCAGCGGTGTCCTGCGCGACATGGCCGGCATCACCCGCCTGGCCCACGAACACGGCGCCCTGGTGGTCTGGGACCTGTGCCACAGCGCCGGAGCCGTCCCCATCGAACTGTCCGGCCAGGACGTGGACTTCGCCGTGGGGTGCACGTACAAGTACCTCAACGGCGGTCCCGGCGCCCCCGCGTTCCTGTACGCGGCCCGTCGCCACCACGCGGCGGCCGAACAGCCGCTGAGCGGATGGCACGGTCACGCCCGCCCCTTCGACTTCACGCCCGACTACGAGCCCTCCCCGGGAGTGTCCCGGTTCCTCAGCGGCTCACAGCCGCTGGTCGCGGACGCTGCCCTGGAGGCGGGGCTGGACGTGTGGGCCAAGGCCGACATGGCCCGGGTGCGTGCCAAGAGCCTGGCCATGACCGACCTGTTCCTGGCGCGAGCGGCCTCGGTGGGCCTGTCCTCGATCACACCGGCCGAACACGACCGTCGGGGCAGTCAGGTCGCCTTGTCGCAGCCGGAGGAGGGCGCCGGATACCCGATCGTGCAGGCGCTGATCGAACGCGGCGTGATCGGTGACTTCCGTGCCCCCGACGTCATGCGTTTCGGATTCACCCCGCTGTATCTGCGTTACGTGGACGTCTTCGACGCGGCCGCCCACTTGGTGGAGGTCGTGGAGTCGGGGGAGTGGCGTGCCGAACGCTTCAATCGCAGGTCACAGGTGACCTGACCCGGATGATCCGGATTCGACTCCCCGGTGGGACGACCCACCGGGGAGTTCTTTACGTCCGATGGACCCGGAGACGGCACAGGCTTGCGTGGTCTTTACCACGATCGCCCACTGCGAGAGCGCGTCGGACGGAACTCCGTTTCGTGACCTGCCGGTGCCTATGTGGGCCTTGGAGCCGGTTCTGGCCCGTATCGCACCGGGTGAATCGGTTTATGACGAGAACCACCCGTGGGCTCGAACGCCGCCCGCGCCCAACGCTCGGAACTCCTGTCGCCAGGGGTTTTTCGTGATTTCGGGAGCTTTGTCGGGCCGCGTCATTTCGTAATTTCCCGAACACGCACCGTCATTTTACCCATGGGCCGTCGGTACTTTGCCAAAGCCTGGGTTAGTGTCCTTCGTGACCGGTTCGTTATGGATCTTTAACGAGCCGGTGCCGAGCCCTTGACCGGCCACAGGCCGGAAGGGAAGACGAGGCCTTCTTTCGTCTCGGGGAACGAGCCGCGCGAATCCAAGTGCCGGCTGTACGGCGGAGCCGATCCGGCCCCCCGTTCCCACCCGCCACTCGCCGCCAGCGACGCGGGAAGTCCCATGACCTGATCACACCCACCGGGTGCCGCTCCGCGTGCGTCCGTGTGCCCTGACCTGTCCTGGGCGGCCTCCTCGGCCCTGTCACCAACCTGGCTGATAATCCATGAGCAACGACACTCCCATCCAATACGGCGAAGTCACCGCGACCTATTTCTGGGACGACGGTTCCGGCGTCAACGGTGACACGGGTGCGCCCGCAGGCGGCGAGCCCATGCAGAAGGGGCTTTTCTCCAGCCCCAGCTGGCCGTTGGGCACCGAGGGCTACATCGAGTACGAGGGTGAGCAGCACGAGTTCTTCATCGGTGACCGCGGTCCCGGTGAGCCCTCCAACGACTGCGACGTCCTCTTGGACATCGACGGCAAGACCTTCGCCGACATGATGGGCGAGGAGTGGGACGACGAGTCCCTCGTCGTCAACGGCGGCAACGGTCACGCAGAGGTCGAGTACTTCATCACCGAGTGGGGCGACGGCAACGGTGAGGAGGGCGCTCCGCACCCCTTCCAGCAGTCCGACAACAAGTGTGAGGACGCGGTCGCTCCGGTCCCCGAGGAGCACCTGCCCGAGGAGGAGAAGGCCGAAGAGGAGGAAAAGGCCGAGGAGGAGAACTCCGAGGACGACTCCGAAGAGCAGGCCGAGCAGGACGCGAAGGAAGAGGAGCAGCAGGACTCCGCTGCCGCGACCTCCGAGGACGAGGGCCAGGACTCCGACGTCACCGCCGAGACCGCGGCCAACGACCTCTCCGGATTCGGCCTGATGAACGCCGAGGGCACGCCTTCGGCCGCGGGCCTGCTGACCCTGGCGATCATCCCCGCGATCCTCATCGCACTGGCCTTCGCCTGGATCCGTCGTCCCTCCGGCGCCCACGCCGGCGCCACCGACGACAGCGGCAAGGGCGTGATGGCCGAGAGCAACGGCCGCCACGGCATCGCCTCGTTCATCGACCGCCTGCGCGGTAAGGGCGAGTAGCAGGACGACCCCGGGGGTCCACGTAGCCAGGTGTTCCTCCTGGCGGGGGGAGCTCAAGGACTCCCCGAAGGGCCGCGCTCACCGCGCGGCCCTTCGTCATGGGGGGTGGTGGGCGGGCCGTCGATCGCCGTTGACCGAGGCGGCCCGCCCGCCCGTTCCCGTGCCGTGGCCCACCAGGACGGCACCCGAATCCGCGTTGTGGTCGGCGGCGCCATTGCCGCCCGCGGAATCCGGGGCCTCCCGTGTGCTCGGCACGGTGATCCGAGAGAGGGAGATGAGGGACGTGTGCGCCATCAGGCCTCCCGCAACTCCTCTGCGAGTTCGTGTCGTTGCCGTTCCAGCACGGGCGGGACCTGGGCGTAGACGTCGGTGAACAACGACGCGGGATCGAGTCTGTCCTCGCCCGCCATCCGGTCGCGGACCGCGGTGGCGACCCGTTCGGCGTCGCGCTCGTAGATCCCCAGGAGTCCGTCGTCGACGATCTGCTCGTTGCGCAGCAGCATCTCCATGCGCATCAACGGGTCGCGCTCGACCCAGTACTCCACCTCGCCGTCGTCGCGGTACCGCTGCGGGGCGTCGGAGTCGGTGTGCGGATCGACCCGGTAGGTGAGCGCCTCCACGATGGCCGGGCCGCCGCCCGCGCGGGCCTCGGCCAGGGCGTGGGCGACCACGGCGTGCACCGCGGCGGCGTCGTTGCCGTCCACGTGGTAGCCGCGCATGCCGTGCCGGTGCGACGGCACGCTGGTCGCCCAGCGGTTGTTCTGGACCAGGAACACCACCGGGGTGTTCCACACGGCCGCGAAGTCGTAGGCCTCGTGGGCGTCGCCCTCACTGGTGGCGCCGTCGCCCATCAGGACCAGGGCGGCCACGTCCCGGCCCTTGCGTCGGGCGGCGTAGGTGAGCCCGACGGCGTGCGAGGCGTTGGTGGCCAACGGGGTGCACTGCGGGGCGCAGCGGTAACGGTGCGGGTCGTACCCGGAGCGCCAGTCCCCGCGGAAGAGCGTGAGCGTCTCCACCGGGTCCACGCCGTGCGTGATCATGGCGACGCTGTCGCGGTAGGTGGGAAAGAGCCAGTCCCGTTCTCCCAGGGCCAGCACCCCGCCGACCTGGGAGGCCTCCTGCCCCGTCGAGGACGGGTAGACCGCGAGTCGTCCCTGGCGGGCCAGGGTGCCGGCCTGCTGGTTGAAGCGACGTCCGATGACCATCGCTCGGTGGAGTTCGGCGAGTACGGCGTGGTCGGGAGCGGTGAACGAGGAGTGTTCGCGACGGCCGCCGTATCGGTCCACGAGGCGCACCGGTTCCTGGGAGGGCAGAGGAGGAACCGGACGAGTTCGCTCATCGGTGTGCTTCATGTCTTGAATATGAGTCGAATCACCCCATATTGTCGATGCCTTCACGCCGATGCTGGACGAACTGCCCAGTAAGGCCCCTAATGCTGAAGAACATCCAATATGTCCACGACGCAGACGGTATGAGGTAAGACACATGGCCGTGCAGCTGGACGACACCGACCGTCGGATCATCGCCCTCCTGCGTGATGACGGTCGAATGTCGATCCGCGCCGTCGCCGAGCGCGCGCACATCTCCCGGGCCAACGCCTACTCTCGGCTCGAACGCATCCGTAACCAGGGCGTCATCAGGGGCTTCACCGCCGTCATCGACCCCGAAAAGTACGGCACCGCCCTGTCCGCCTACGTGTCGGTGCGCATCGAACAGCACTCCTGGGAGAGGTTTCGCGAGTACCTGCGCGACATCCCCGAAGTGGACCACGCCGCCCTCGTCTCCGGCGACGTCGACCTGCTCCTCCTCGTGCGCGTCACCGACGCCGCGGCACTGCGCACCTTCGTCCTCGAACGTCTCCAACGTCTGCCCGAGGTCAAGAGCACCCAGACCATGTTCATCCTGGACGAGCCACACCTGCAATGACCGGCACGTCCTACTCTGAACGTATGGAATATCGAGTCGTCGACGCCTTCACCGACCGGCCCTTCGCCGGCAACCCCGCGGCCGTACTCGTCCTGGACGGCCCCTACGACGAGGCCTGGGCACAACGGGTGGCGGCCGAGTTCAACCTCTCCGAGACCGCCTTCACCCGACCCCTGGCGGACGGCACGCGTGAACTGCGTTGGTTCACCCCCGAGGTCGAGATCGACCTGTGCGGGCACGCCACCCTGGCCACGGCGCACGCGCTCGCCGAACTCGGAGTCGAGGGCCCCTACCGCTTCAGCAGTCGCAGCGGCCCCCTCACAGTGACCGCCGAGGACGGGCGGCTGTGGCTGGACTTCCCCGCCCGACCGGCGGAGAGGACAGACGCCCCCGAAGGACTGGCCGAACACTTGGGCGTGGAGCCCCTGTGGGTCGGTCGTGGCGGCACCGACGACCTGCTCGTCGAGGTCGCCGACGAGGCCGCCGTCCGCGCCCTCGCCCCGAACCTGTACGCCCTGCGCGACATCCCCGCGCGCGGCATCATCGTCACCGCGCCCGGCGCCGAATACGACATGGTCTCCCGGTTCTTCGCCCCGGGCTCGGGTGTGCCGGAGGACCCGGTGACCGGCAGCGCCCACACCGTGCTGGCGCCCTTCTGGGGCGAACGCCTGGGCCGCACCGAACTCACCGCCCACCAGGCTTCCGAGCGTGGCGGAGATCTGCTGCTGCGGTGGCGCGGCGACCGGGTCCACATCGGTGGATACGCCGTCTCCGTCGCCACCGGCGACCTCAAGGTCTGAGGGGGAACCCATGAAGCAGCGGAACACCAGCGAGCAGTGGAACACCAGGGACGAGATCATTACCGGGCTGACCCGCCTGGAGGAGGGTCACCCGGGCTGGGAGCGGCCCGCCGCCTACGCCGTCGGAGTGCACCGAGAGGGTAGAACCACCTTCACCCTGGTCAACGTCGGCGAGCGCCTTCTCCCCGCCATCGCCCTGGGCCTGGCCTGTGGGCACACCTCCGGCACCGCCACCTACGAGCTCACCCCGGAGCAGTTGGACGCGGCCATCGCCGGGCTGGCCCCGGCCGTCGGCTGCACCGAGATGGAACACCCCAATTACCACCATTGGGTGGGACTGGCGGAAGAACTCCGTGGGGGCGGTGGCCGTGAGGAGGGCGGTCGCGAGGGTGGTGGCTGGGAGGAGGGAGCTCAGGCAGTGGTGGTGTTCGTCGCCGCGCTGGAGGATGCACCCGTCGATGACCATGACCGCGCGTTCCGGGCCGCTATCGCCAGCGGTTGACCAGACGGGTGGGTGCCGGTGGATGCCAGGTGGGCGTCTCGTAGGTCTGTGGTGGGGCGCCTGAGGGGGTGGTCCTGCTGGTGTTCTGGCGCGGTG
>NZ_FRFF01000014.1 GCF_900143625.1 Nocardiopsis sp. JB363 | reverse complement strand
CACTCCACTCGCACAACACCCGCCCCAGAGCGGCCAACAACACGTCGTTGACCCGCGTCCGGAACACCCCCGGAACCTCACGCAACAGATCCCTCGTCACCGTCTCGGGGAGGGACACGGTCACGATGGCCTGGTCCGCCACCCTGCCGTTGCCCGCGGCCCCGTGGTCAACGGGAAGCTCGGTTCGGGCGACGGCACGGGACCAGTGGTCCATCTCGTCGTCGAAGCCACCTTCGGCGGTGTGTCGGGCCAACCGCTCCGCCCACACCGGGAAGGGCGTACTACGGGGCCCCAGGTCCACTTCCGACCCCTCGACCGCCCGCCGATAGGCCGTGCCCAGATCCTCCAACAACACCCGCCAGGACACACCATCCACCACCAGGTGATGGACCACGATCAAGAGTCGGGGATCGTCCGGACCCCCCTCGAACAGAACCGCGCGTACCACCGGTCCTTGCGTCAACGACAGGGAAGCCTGCTCGGTCTCGGTCCGCTCGCGTGCGACCCGTTCACGGTCTCCGGGCTCCACACCCTCCAGGTCCACGACCGCCAGATCGAACCGGGCCTCCTCCACCCCCAGGACCCGCGACCCGTCTTCATCCGCACGCAATCGCAGCATGTCGTGCTGGACCGCCAGAGCACGCAGAGCCCGTTCCAGCGCCCGAGTCTCGACCCGCTCGACCAGGTCCAACATCATCGCCATCGTGAAGTGGTCCGGATCCACCGGATGCGTGGCGAAGAACCACTCCGTG
>NZ_FRFF01000010.1 GCF_900143625.1 Nocardiopsis sp. JB363 | reverse complement strand
CCCGGCGGTACCGCCGGGCATCAGGATGCAGCCGAGCACGGTCTGTTCCAGACCCGGGTCGAACAGGGAGCGCAGGACGTCCTCGTGGTGGGGTTCGTGGTCGGTAAGGGGCAGGTCGGTGTGGGTCATACTGGAACTTCTCCATCCGTAGGCAGGGTGGGCAGGGCGACGAACCCTCGGCTACCAACCGGGTTCGTCGCCCTTTTGTGTGTTCGGGGTCAGGCGTGGGCCCCGACGGGCCCGTACCGGCGGGCGAGGTCAGGGCGGCGGACGGGGCCGTAACGGCGCAGCAGGAGGCGGCCGTGGCCGGGGTTGAGGTTCTCGCACGCCACGCAGTCGAGGGGCTCGTGGTGCTCCGAGCATCGAGAGTCGGCCTCTGTGGGCTCTGTGCGGCCCTGAGGTGCACGCTGGCGGCGCAGGAGGCTCAAGTGGTATCCGAGGTCGCCATCCTTGAATCGGCTGACGTACACGTCTGGCTGACCGATTTCCTTACCGCGGGCAAGAGCAGCATCGAGGAACTTAGCGACCAGAGCCCTAGCTTCCTCATCGGTCGCGTCGGTGCGAGAAGCCACGATTGCAGCAGCACCTTCGATGCCCCCCGGTGCCGAAGGCGACTCTTCCTCTTCTTCTGGTCCGTGACCTTCGCTCTCCGCTGCCTCAGAAGAAGAAGATTTACGCTTTGCGTTAGATGAAGATTCATGGGCTGACTGTTTGGTCATCCCATGCCCTGACTGTTTGGTCATCACCCCCCTGACTGTTTGGTCATCACCCCCCTGACCATTTGGTATCCCCCCATCTGAACTGGGATTTTGGGGAGTTGGCTGGTCCTGGACTGGGGGCTCGACCGTAGGCTCGGGCTGCTTCAGGTCCTGGGGGAGAACCCCTTCAACGTCCCCGCTGGCCTCATCGATGTAGGTCAGGTTCACCTGGACGGGGATGACCTTGTTCCTCGGACCGGTGTTGGTGATGGTGGTGACTCGGGCGGGCCGGTCGTTGTGGATCACGGTGTTGCCGAGGCCGTACCAGCACACGAGCGAGTGGGCGCGTGACCCGAGCCGCCAGCGAGAACGTGGGTTGCCGTCGCGGAAGACCCCGTCCTCTTCGGCGTACTCGTTGAAGGTCGTGCGCAGCTCTGCCAGGACTTCAGGGGTGATCTCAACGGTGTCCGCAGCCTTGAAGTTCTTGTCCTTGAGGTGCGGCTCGATCTCGGCGAAGGGGGTCCCGGTGCCGCCGAAGCAGTCCCAGGGGCCGTGGATGAAGACACGGCTTTCCTTCTGGCCTCCGTCGACGTAGGTGCGCTCCAGGACACTCACCAGGCCCATGGATTGCAGGTCAGCGAGGTAGCTGGACACCTTGTTCCTCGGGATCTCCAGGTAGGTGGAGATCAGGTCGACCTTGAAGTAGTAGCTATGCCGCTCGCCTTCGGCCATCTTGGCCATGCGCGTCAAGAGGAGCTTTCGCGGAGTGCTGCCGACCTTGAGCTGCCAGGTGTAGTCAGATGCTTTAGAGCTCATCGGGCACCCCCTGGGGGATGCCGGGGGTACCGGAGGTCTCGGAAATCACGGGTCTGCTTTCTAGACCTGGGTGACCCACTGAGCTACGCCGTCAGGACCGGAGGGGAGGACCTTGTCACCCATGTCGGGTGCAAACTGTCGTCCCTTCCTGGGTACGATGACGGTGTTGAGCTTTCCGCGTATGCGGGGGCGTAGCCAGTGAGTAGAGGTCACTTGGTTTTGGACGAGGCCCGGGTGCCAGCCCGGGCCTTCGTCATGTCTGGGGTGAGACGGCTGACTTGGGGCACCGGGAAACACCGCAGGGACCTCCTGCGTGGTGTTCGGCCCGGCACTCCGCTCAGACGGCTCGGATGAAGCTGTAACCGGCCCGGTACTTGACTCAGACGACCGTGTTTCACGACAGACGCTATCGCCTGAGTAGCGCTCAGCATGCGCTTGAGTCACACCCAGGGCCCAGAAGAACCCCCGGGCCGATTACCGCCCGGGGGTTCTTCGTTTCTAAGTCGAAACCAGCGTGATGTCCTCGCTGCTGGACCTAGGCGCCACCAACGTGTACCTGGTGTCGGTGGACAAGGATTCGAGTGCTGGCCAGTGCACCACATGGGCGGCATAGGACGCTCCCCAACCAGGGATGCCCACCCGCCAGACCGTTCCGTCGTGCCAAACAGGGCACTCCAGCCCAGGGGCCAGGGTGATCGGGTGCTCGTCCTCCAGGAACGGAGGGACGCCACGCACCACGGACTTGGGCACTTTGAACAGGAGTTCTGGCCTCGTCTGCATGACTGCGGATGGGGAGTCAGGGGAGTGCACGCTGGTGGTGCTCTCGATGATCATGTCTTCTCCTTACGGATCGCAGGTGCCTGCCACTTGTCCAGGTGCCGGGCGTGCTGGTCGTTCAAAGAGAGCGCCAGATTTGTTTCCAGTCACCGTTTCTGTTCGGACGTACTGCCATCCGCGCAGGCGGTAGAAGTCGTGCAGGTCAGGGTTCGTGCGCCACGCATCCAGGCGCACGATGTTGTAGCCGGATTCCCACGCCCATCCAGGGACCCACACGTTCATGATCCACTTCCCCACTCCGGGAGGTGCATCGTTGCGGCGTGCGAGCTTCCCCATGTAGATCACTCGCTCTGCCCGCTCCTCCGGGGTCCAGAAGGGGCCAGGGTCTTCGGCCAGGGCAACCGTGGCAATGATCTGTCCGGAGCTGATGGCGACGTAGACCTCTTTGCGGTCGATCATCACCGCCATCCGTTCAGAGGGCATCCAGTTGTGCCCCCACTGGTCGAGGCCACGCAAAGCCAAGCGCCCGCCTGCCTCGTTGAGGGTGTCGACCACGGCGGGGAGGTCATCGGTTTCTGCCAGCCTCATCGGCCATCCGTCAATCGTCATACGGCCTCTCCCTGTCAAGCGGGTAGTTCGTAGCGCAACTCGATCGTGTTTCCTGGCCATACGGTCTGGGTGATGTGGATGGGGTGGCCGTCCTGGTAGCCAGTGCGGGACTGGATCAGGACCGCAACGCCTTGACCAATCCCCAGGGACGCCGCTTCCTCAGGTGTGGGAGGGCGCCACCGGAGCGCGTCCACGTAGTGCTCGGTGACGTATCCGTGTTCAGCCATCAGTGCCAGTACCCCCTGTTTGACGTCGCCCGGGTCGAGGATCTCTGGCACCTCTCGGGCGATATCCATGGAGTAGTAGGTGGTGGCGGTGTTGCTCGGCTCTCCGTCCAACGTCCGAACCCGCCGACGTACTGCGACCGGTGTGTCTGCCTCGATCTCCAGCCACCGGGCGATCTCCTCAATGGCCTGCACAACACGGACATCGATGGCCTGACCGGGTTCGCGACCGGCCTCCTGTGTGTCGGACACCCAGGCATCCACGCCAGCGCTACGACGGCGTTCCATCTGTTCGCTGTGACTCGCGTGGATCGGCAGTACCCGGGTGTTGCGTACCTTCCGGCCTGCTCGGGTGTTGCCCGGCGTGAGTAGACCCTCGGAGACCAGCAGCTCCAGTGAGCGTCCTGCCGTGTCTCGACTGATGCCGAATTGCTTGGCCAACTCGCGCTCAGTGGGAGCGGATGCCCCCGGAGCGAGGTGACCCTCTCGAATTTGTTGCCGCACCCAGTTGGCGGGTCGGATGTACAGGGGCTCTGGCCGTGCCATCTGCGGTTTCTCCAATCCTTCTTGTTTTGGATGCCCCAAAGCTATCAAACACTTGACGCCGCCGCCAGATGCATGCTTGGATTGGGGCATCCAAAGCAGGAAAGGCCTTGGGGCCTCCACTGAAGGGGAGTACGGATGTCGATCGCAGAGGTTGCGCGGGTTGCTGGTGTCACCAGCGCTGACGTGCACCGTGTGCTCTCCCACGGCGGCCACACCCAGGCGGACTGGGCCATCGCTCACGCCATCCAGACGATCACCGGCCGTGACGCCTACGAGCTGATGCTCACCGCCGGCCGCTCCGCCGAGATCGCCGAGATCTGGGCCGACTCCCGCGCCGACGTCGCTCCGGTCGCTCCGGCCAACCCCCGCGCGGTCCACGACCCGACCGTGACCATCTACGGGGAGAACACCTCCCCCGACGAGACCCGCCAGATCGCCCCGCACCACCCCGGCGACCACGACGAAGAGATCGTCGAGGAGCAGGACGAGGCGGCCACCGCCGAACAGCTCGCCGACACCCTGTTCTCCGACCTGGCCGAGGTCACCAACTCCATCGCCACCGCCCACCTGGCCACCGGCTGGAACACCCCCGACGAAACCCGACGCGCGGTCCGCGCGGTCCTGCTCACCAACCCGGCCACTACCCGCCGTGCCCGCTACCGGGCCCAGCTCCAGCACCACCTGGCCACCGCCGCCTGAATATCTACGTCGTAAAGCTCACGCTCTGTTCCACCTGCGAAAGGACACCGCATGACGCCTCCGAACAAGGACACCGTCCACTCGATCATCAACACCCTGGGCCGAGGGATCTGGTCCTCCTCTGAGACCCCGGCCGGGCTGCTGGTCACCCTCGCCGGCACCGGCACCGACGACGTCACCGCCGCGCTCCAGGCCGCCGGCTACCTCGTCACCGAGGTGCGCTCCGACACCGTGATGGTCGGCGGTGTGGACCGTCTCGCGCTGCTGGACGCCCAGATCGCCGCGCTGACCGCGCAGCGCGACGCCCTGGCCCTCGACCGCGTCACCGCCGAGATGGGCCCGTTCTGATGGGCCCCACCACGCGGATGACCCCGCCCACGTGGCGGTGCCGGGCCTGCGACACCTACACACCGGCCACCCAGCGGGTGTGCATGGTGTGCGAGGTCCCCGCCCTGGTGACGCAACTCCTGGTCGCCATCGACCTGGCCGACACCCGATCCGGCGGTGTCCGCGCCCGGGTCGAGGAGGCCGCCGAACTGATCCACGCCGACATCGAGGCCGCACACACCGGCCGCCCCGCACCCGTCATCCCGATCACCACCGCGAACAGGAGCGTCGCCGCATGAGCCTGTTCGGATTCCGAGACAAGAACGACGACGACCACTACGAGAAGGTGCGCCGTAGCTCCAAGGCAGACCTGGCGCGAAGGATCCAGGACGCCAAGGCCGAGCTTGACCGGGGCCCTTCCTCTGCTGCTAGGAGCGCGCTCATGGACGCTGAACGGCAGCTTAAGGAGCTCTGACCCCCTGGGGTGCCCGTCTGGGCCGGATCGCGTATCACCGCGGTGCCGGCCCGGTCCGGGGGACCACCAGGGTCCACGAACATCACCTGCGAAGAAGGAGAACCACTCTCATGGGTCAGATCACGCACTCCTGGGTCGTCAACGAGGACGGCGACCAGGCCCACGGCTGGTGCTCGTGCGGCTGGAGCCAGTCCGGCGACAAGGACGCGGTCAACCGGGCCGCCAACAACCACTGAGGTAGCGCCCGCCCCCCTGGGGTGCCCGTCCCCACCAGCCCGTCGCGGCCGGTGGGGTCTGGGGGACCACCAGGGTCCACGAACACCACCTGTGAAGGAGGAAGGCATGGACTCCGGACAGGCATTCGCCGGCTTCGCGCTGGCCGTACTGCTGCCCGCGACCGTGCTCGGGATTTTGTGGATGGTCATCCACGGCTACGCCTGAGCCCACCCACGTAAACGAAGTGAGCCCGTCCGGGATACCGCCCGGGCGGGCTCTTGCACACCTGTCCACCTGCGAAGGAGATAACGAGATGTACGAGGACGAGCCTACCTTCGACGCGCTGGCCGCGATCGAGGACATGGAGATGATGCGGGCGCACAGCCCGACCTTCTGGGACACCGACGCCGCCGAGATCGTGCACGGCCACGACCCCGACGACCCGTGGAACCACCCCTCGGTGGACGTGGAGGCCGCGCTGGCCGACGGGTGGGACGACCCGGCCGAGGCGATCGAGGTCCGCGAGCTCCTGGCCGACGATGTCCGCCTCACCGGCCTGGCCGACACCCCCTACGGCCGGCCCACCGTGCGCCTCGTCGACGAACTCTTCGTTGACGAACCCACCGGTGAGGAGCTCTTCCACGACCTGGGGTTGGACCTGGTGCCTGTCACCGTCGACGGGTCCTGGCCGGCCCACACCGCTTCGGCGGCCGCGTGAGCGCGGCCCTGACCGACCTGGGCCACCTGATCGAGGACCTGCTGCTCGACAACGAGCCGGCCTTCGTCGGGTTGATCGCCGCCTACGCCGTGGCCCTGTTGGCGTTGGCCGGCCCGTCCTTGGCGCTGTGCGCCGTGGTGGGGGTGGCCCTGGTCGCCGACCAGGTCGAGGCCGAGGACGACTGGGCCCGCCTGGCCCTGCGCACCGAGGACCGCTGCCAGTGAACGACACCCATCGACTGATTCTGGTCGGCACCGCGGTCGCGGTGCTGGCCCTGGTGCTGCTCGCCCTGAGCTGAGCGCCCACACCGAACACACGACCTGGAAGGAATGACCTCATGACGCTGCCCACCCTCAGAGGAACGGACACCCGCCGCCAGGAGCCCATCGACCCGGTCCGGGTCCTGGCCGGGGTGCTCGCCGCGGGGTCGGTGATCTTCACCGGCTGGAAGATCTGGGACCTGATCGCCGGCCCCGGAGCCGGACTGCTGATGCACGGGGTCGGTGTGGCCTCCGGTCTGGCCGTGGAATCGGCCTGGCTGATGCTGCTGGCCCTGGCCTACCAGCAGGCCACCCGCACCGGACAGGTGAGCCGGTGGGTGACCATCGCCGGGTGGGTCCTGGCCATCGGCGCGGCGGGAATCCTCGCCGCCCACGGGGTGCAGTCCACCTCCTGGGTGATGGCGCTGCTGGGGGTGCTGCCGCTGATGGCCAAGACCGCCTGGCACGGGCTCACCCACATCCGGGCCCTGGAGACCCAGGAGCGGGTGAAGGTCGCCGACCAGGACCGTGAGCAGGCCGAGCGCGTCGAGGCCGAGCGCGAGAAGGAGGCTGCCCGTATCGAGGCGCAGCACGCCGAGCGGGAGCGGGCCCTGTCCACGGGGCTGACCCCCGAGCAGGAGGAGGAGCTGGCGCAGATTCGCCGTCAGGCCGCCTACGCCCGAGCCAAGGCCACCGCCGAGTCGGAGCTGACCACCGCCGAGGCCGATGCGGACCGTGAGCGTCAGCAGGCCGAAGCTGAGTCCGAGCGCATCCGCCGGCAGGCCGAGTCCCAGCTGCGCCAGGAGGCCGTGCAGAACAAGACCGAGGAAGAACTGGCGGTGTTGGAGGCCAACGCCCGGTTGGTCAAGCGTCGCCAGGAGGTGGAGGTCGAGCTGGAGCTGACGCGCCCCTACGCGCTTCCCTCCGGCACCGGTGCCCGGGTGCCCGATGACGCCTCCATGCTCAACCCGGGTGGACCCGGCACCCCCGGCAGCTTCGTGGCCTCTGGTGCCGGGTTCGGTGGGGCGATGGTCGCCACGAGCGCGACGGCCGCGCACATGGGCGGCTCTGACCAGCAGATGCCGCAGGTGCCGGGTGCGGTGGTGCACCACTCCTCAGCCGAGGCCGAGGTCAACCGTGCGCGGGTGGCCCAGGTCTTCAAGGTCTTGGAACAGGCCACCGGGGAGGCTCCCAGTATCGCGGCGGTGGCGCGTGGTGCCGGGGTCTCCGACCGTGCTGCCGGGCGTCACCTTCGTGCTGCCGGTCTGATCGATTGACCCGCCCTACCGGGCGCCCTGTGCACCCTTCCTGGGGTGTGCGGGGTGCCCGCCACCCGCCCCGGCGGGTGCGCACACCCACCCGGACCGTCCTTCCGGGTGGGTGTGCGCACCACTCCGGGCCGGTGCCCGTGTGAACCGGCGACACCCCCGCACGGGGGTGAACCGGCGCCATGCGAGCCGGCCGTCCTGGTGCTTGTTCGAGCACACCCCCTGCCACCTGAGAAGGAGCACGTATCGACCCACCCACCGCGCACCACAGTCGGGCCCCGCCGAAGGGGCTGACCTGGGGCCGCCACCCGCATACGGGTGGCGGCCTCCTTGCGCCACCATCACCGTCCCGACCGCGACCAGCGATCAGGGTCTGACCTGCTTGTTCATCACACACGTATTGGAGGGGCCGATGGGTGCCCTGCCTGACCGTGAGCCCCTGGTGGGGGCTCAACCATCCAAGAGCCCCGACCAGGCGCCGCCGTTGTTCGCGGTGCCCGGGCGCCCGATCGCGGCCCCTGCGCCCCGGCCCGAGCCGGTCACGCCACCGGCGCCCGAACCCGAACCCGAATCCGAACCTGTATCCGCACCTGGTTCTGCGGTTGATCCGCAGGAGCAGGAGGAGGTGGCGCACGAACAGGAGGAGCCGTCCGGGGAGCGGTTGCGGGTCTGGTTCCAGGGCCACATGGAGGGGTTGGACGTGTGGTCCAAGCCCATCCCGCCGCTGGGCCAGATCTGGGAGAAGGCCCTCAAGGGCGACCATTTGCCGGCCTCGCCGGTGTGGCGCCTGGGTGAGATCGCCCGCCTGGTGGTGTCGCTGCCCCTGTCGGCGGCCGCTTACCTGTTGGCGTTCTCGCTGGTCTCGGCGCCGCGCACGGTGGGGCTGTTCGTGGTGGCCATCGCCGCCTGGACGGTGGTCTCCACGTTGGTCTCCGCTGTTGTCGAGCTGCTCTGAAAACCCCCTGTGAGCTGGAGGAAGTATGTATTTCGTGACCGCTGCGGGTCTGTTCTGGGCCGCGTGGATCTGTAACAAGAAGTGGGGCAAGCACTGGTGGCTGCCCCTGTCGCTGGCGGCGTTGGGGTCGCTGGCCCTGGCCGCCTCCACGGTCGGTGACTGGATGGGCTCGATCATGCTCATGGCCGCGCAGATGGCCGCCGGTGCGCTGGGCGGCATCTTCGGCGGTGGCATCTCCGGTGTGATGGTGCTGGGTGTGTTCGCGCTGATCGGCACGATCGTCATCGTCGCCGACGTGATGGTCGACCACACCTGCAACAAGTACGCCATCGCCTCCTTCGTGCTCACCCCGGTCGCGGCGATGTACGCCGGCGGCATCATCGGGTCGCTGCACGGGGGTCTGCGCGATGCGGGTTCGGGTGCGGCCACGGGGCTGATGAACGCCCTGATCGGGGGCTGAGGCCGACATGGATCCGTTCACCGCGTTGATCCTGGCGTCCCTGGTCACCTGGGGCACGGCCGGGTCGGGCATCAAGGACACCGCCGCCATCGTCAAGGGCCAACCCCCGCCCTCACACGCCCTGCGCATGGCCCGGATGGAGGATCGCCGGGCCCGGGCCAAGGCCAAAGACAAACAGAAGGTCATCAAGCCGGTGAGGCACCGGCGCATCACCCTGTCGGACCTGCTCGTGCACTGGTGGGAAGACGGCCTGGAGAGCGCCGACGAGTGGCGGGCCAACCGGTATCTGAGCCGCGATGAGCGCAAGGCCAAACGCAAGCAGTTCCTGGACAACAGGAAAGCGCAGATCAAACGTGGCTACGCGCTGCTCAAGGAGCGCGGTACCAAGCGGTTCGGGGCCGAAGAAGACGTCTGGGCCGCCGACACGGACTCGGGCGCCCCCGACGAGGGGGCGCTGCCTGAAGGGGCCGGCGACAACGTCATCCCGTTGCGACCCGCCCCGACCACACCGAATGAAACGAACAACGAGAAGGAGATTCCGATGGAGTTGTTGCTGGGCGACAAGGCCACCTACACCGCCCATGACCAGGCGCTGGGCCAGTACCACACCTACTTCGCCGAGCTGGTGGACCGGGTGGAGCAGATCACCGCTCGGGCCACCGTCAAGAAGGTGAGCAAGGAGACCGTCGCGTTGGGCGACGTCGCGGTCGAGCAGTTGGGCACGGTGCGCGAGAAGGCGGTCGCGGCCCGCACCCACTTGCAGCAGGCTCACCAGGGCGTCGCCGAGCAGCGCAAGGCGTCCGGCAACAGCCAGGTCGACGCCGACGACGTCCAGGAATAACCCCACCTTCGAGCACACACCAGGAGAGGAACACAGAACAGATGAGCACGTTGAGCGAGGACCTGCGGGTGCTGAATGAGGCCATCACGACCAGCGAGCGGTCAGTGGGCCCGCATATGGAGATCGTCGAGGAGCAGATGCGTGCGGCCAAGGTGAGCGGGGATCCGCTCACGGCCATGGCCGAGCTGCGCGAGGCCGCCCAGGACGTGGCCGAGCAGCTGAAGGCCTTCGCCGAAGCCCTGCGCGCGGAGGGTCAGACCGTGGGTCAGGCCCACTCCGACTCCCCTGACGCGGCCCGCTCGGGCGAGTACTACGACCCCGACGACGACTGAGAACGGGCCCTGCCCAGCATGGTCGGGGGGGTCGGTGGCAGGGCGCCACCGACCCCCCGTTTCATGCACGCACAGTGATCGGATTTGGGCGCCCGAACGTAAGATTCGGGCGCCCAAATACCACCACAAACTCGCACATTGCGGGCACCCGAACGGGCGTATCCCCAGGACAAGAGGGGGTGCGCCGATTCGGGCGCCCGAGACAGAAAAGAAACGGAGCGTCACCATGCCCGCGTCCATCACCCTCACCCTGCCCACCAAGAACGGCCGCTCGACCAAGCCCGCCACGTCCCTCTCCTCGACCTCTGCCAGGGGTGCCGCGCCGCTGGGATCTGGGGGGCAGGAGATGGCCCCGGAGGGGTGGCCGGCCCGGATCTGGAACGCTTTGGTGCGCCCGGGCGGCGACAGCCTGCGCCTGATGTACCGGCACGTGCTCGCCCCCTGGTACTGGGGCGCCGGTTGTTTGGGAGCCATCGCCGTGCACGTGGGGATGGCCGCCCAGGCGGGCCTGACCCCGCTGGGGTCGGTGGCCCTGGCCGTGCTCGGTGCCGGCAGCACCGCGGCCTTGGCGCCGAAGGTGCTGGGCACCAAGAAGGCCGCCAAGAGGTGGCCGCACGCCGCTGACTGGGTGGCGCGCGAGCCGGGCCATGCTCGGGTGGTGGCGGGTGTGGCGGCGATGTTCGCGGTGTTGTGCGCGGCCGCGGCCCCCGACACCGTCCAGGGGTGGGCCACCACCACCGCGGCCGGGACCTTGACGTTGATGGGGTGCGCGGCCCGCTATTGGCAGTACCACCGTCACCACACGGCGGTGGTGCGGCCTGACGCCGCCACCGGCGCAGCGGAGCCCTCCACGGTCGATGAGAGCCCCGAGCAGTTGTGCGCCCGGGTGCGTGGGCGGTGGAACTCGCGGGTGGGGTGCGAGGGCGGCATCCTGCCCGGCGCCCAGCTGAGCATCCGCCCCGCCCCGGCCGGGGCCGGGGGCACCGTGCAGTTGGTGCCGGGCAAGCAGGACCTGGCCAGTGTGGAGATGGTCAGCGGCAAGATCGCCTCCGCTTTGGGGGTGGCCAAGAAGTTCCTGGTGTTCGAGGATCACGAGCCCGAAGACGATTCTGAGCCGGACCCGGCCATCATCAGCGTGCAGATCATGTCCGCTCGGGTGCGCTCACGGGTCTACCCGTTGGGCGAGTACCAGTTGGTGCATCGGCGCGGGGACCTGACCACGTTGACCGTGGGCGGGGTGGTGGACGGCTCGGAGATGGCCGAATGGCTGCTTTATGACGATTCGGGGATCAAGCACGGCTACGTCACCGGCACCACCGGCGCCGGTAAGTCGGTGTTGGTGGACACCCTGGTCATCGGTGCGCTGGAGACCGGCGTCACCTCGGTGCTCTACATCGACCCCAAAGGCAACTCCTCACCGCGTCTGGCCCAGCACGCGCACGTGTCGGTGGTCAGCGACGACCCCAAGCGGTGGCACCGGGTGCTGGACGGGGTGTTGGAAGGCATGGCCATCCGCAAGGCCCTGGTGGAGGCCGGTATCACCAACTCCTCCAAGTTCGTGGCCAGCCCCGAATTTCCTGGGATTTTGATCGTCATCGACGAGATCCACCGTTTGACCGCAGACCCCGAAATCGTCGCCAAGCTGCTCTACATCGCCCGCGAAGGAAGGTCGCTGGGGTTCGGGCTTTTGTTGGCCTCCCAGGGTTACACCGCCGGGGATTTCGGCGGCTCGACCATGCTGCGGGGTCTGGTCACCGGCGCCAACGCCATCGCGCTCAAGCTCGACAAGGACCAGGGCAACTCCTACTACCAGGACTTCGGTCTGAACCCGAACAAGTTGTTGCCCGACCCCAACCTGGTCAAGAAGCTGCCAGGCGGCAAGGCGATCAAGCCCTACGCGGGTTTCGCGGTCTCCAAGGTTTTGGGCAAGGTCATGATGCGCACCCTGTTCGCCGACGAGGACGGCCGCGAGGAGCGCATGGCCGCGGCCAAGGCCGGCGCGGTGCAGGGGATGGATGAGGCCACCTACGGGGCCATCGACACCGGATCCGATCATCTGCTCTCCCGGGCCGACGTCGAGCGCGAGGCCAACCGGGCCGCGGCCGCCGCTCGGGTCGAAGCGGCCCGGTTGGCCGGGCGGGCCGCCATGAGCGGCGCACCGATGCCCACCCCTGATCCGGCCCAGGCCGCTTCCCCGCCGGCCACACCGGCCGGGGGTTCGGTGGGGCCGGTGGCTCCGGTCATCGATCTGGAGGCGCTGCGCAACGGGGTGGGTCGCACCACCACCGCTCAGGTCGGGGTCGAACCCACAAGCGGGTCGGTGGCTGAGCGGGCCGTGTTGGAACTGCTCGGGCACGGGCCGCGCACCCGCGCCCAACTCATCCGGGCCCTGTCCGGGCGGGAGGGGTGCGGCGAGACCAACGTCAAGCACGCCCTGCGAGCCCTGGCCGAGGCGGGCCGGATCGGGCGTACCCGCGATTCGCAGAAGGCCCCCTGGGCCCTGAACTGATCACTCAGGGTGCTCGAACCTCGGGTGCCCGAACGAGAGATTCGGGCACCCGAATACCACCACAAACCCCCGCATTGCGGGCACTCGAACCGGCGTATCCCCAGGTCGATGGGGGGTGCGTGGGTTCGGGTGGTGTGCACCCGAACCCGTTTCCCCTCACTCGACGTAATTCGCCGCTTTGCCCCCGACCCAGATCCGCCTTCTGTAGCAAGGAGCCACCCGATGACCACCACGACCACCACCGCGCCGATCACCCTGCCCCACAAGCGCGACGGCCTCTACGTGATCATGCGCACCGACTAGTACGCCCGGACGTTGGCTCTGACCGCCCCGCAACGAAGAGTTGCGGGGCGTGCGGGGGGACCGTCCGGTCCACCACACGCGAAAGACGGCCCCACCCGATTCGCCTGGCAGCGGGGTGGGGCCGTCGCTCTCCCTACAGAGAGGACACCGATCGTATGCGCTTGTCCGCCCCCCACGCCACGCTCGACCCGGTGCTGTCCGACCGGCAGTGCCCGGTATGCGGGGACTGGTACGACCCCTCCGACCCCGGCCCCTCCCACCCGCACAACAACCACTGAGCCGCCACCGGCCCCGAACACGGTTGTGGCCCCGAGGAACACCTCGGGGCCACACGCAATCGGTCGTCGATCTCAGGTGTTGGTGCGGTCCTTGCGCCATCCCTGGCCGGGGCGATCTCGCGCCCAGGTGGTGATGGTGCTGCGCAGCCACAGAGGCGACTGGCCCGCACGGCCGTCGGGGTCGGGCAATCCTCCGCGTGCCCGGTAGCGGCGCACGGAGGCGACCTTCACCCCCAGGTGCTCGGCGATGTCGACGATCTCCAGGTAGGGGTCGTCGGGGTCGTCGGAGTTGATCATGCACCCAAAATACGTTGTCACTACGGTGTTGACAAGCTGGGGCGAGCGGCTTACGTTGTCATCACCGTAGTGACAACGTGCGTTGGGGGACACCCCCCGGACTGGAGACCCCATGAACTGCGTTTTCTGTCGAATCGCCGACGGCACCGCCCCCGCCACCGTCGTCCGCCAGTGGCCCGACGCCCTGGCCATCCGCCCCCGCTCCGGAGGCGTGAACGACGGACACCTCATGGTCATCCCCCGCACCCACGTGCAGGACGCCGGCGTCGATGCGGCCGTCACCGCCGCCACCATGGCCCGCGCCGCCGAACTGATGGCCCAACTCCCGACCGCGAACCTGATCACCTCCAAGGGCGCCGCCGCCACTCAGAGCGTGTTCCACCTGCACGTGCACGTGGTCCCCCGCGCGGCCGGCGACGATCTGCCGCTGCCCTGGACCCCCCAGCACGAGGCGCGCGCCGCCGCCAAGCGGTAAGACCCCCCACCCCCAAGCACACCTCGCACGAAGGAGCCCCTGGTGACCACCCAGCTGATCATGGCCCGCGAGACCTACCCGGCCACCGGCCCCAGCGTGTTCCTGGCCGGCCCCACCCCCGACAAGCGCACCCCGGTCCCCTCCTGGAGGCCCCAGGCCCTGGACCTCCTCACCGGCCTGTGGGCCGGCCCCGAGACGCTGACCGTCCTGTCCCCCGAATCGCGGGACGGGGTCCGGGCCCAGCGCTACGAGCACCAGGTCGACTGGGAGACCGCCGCCCGCGCCGACGCCGACGCGATCCTGTTCTGGATCCCCCGCGACCTGCGCACCATGCCCGCCATGACCACCAACGTGGAGTTCGGTTTGGACGCCCCCACGGGCCGCGCGGTCCTGGGATGCCCTCCGGATTGCGCCAACCCCGAGCGCAACCGCTACCTGATCTACGTGGCGAAGCGCTTCGGCGCTCCGGTCCGAACGAGCCTGCGCGAGACCGCGGCCGCCGCCTTGGCCCTCATCTCCGGTTGATCCCTGCACTCCTCCCCGCCGGGGGAGGGGTGCAGAGGCCACCCGGCCCACGCCACACGAAGGCGTACGAGGAAAGCAGACAGCCCGCCCCGGCACTGGTTTTGCCGACAAGGACCGGGGCGGGCCGCACTACTCCCGCAAAGGAGCACCCCCAGTATGAGCACCACGAACACCACCGCGAAGCGGTGCTGCGGCACCAGCGTCGGCGTCATCATCGAGAACCCGGCCGGGGACCTGCTCATGGTCACCCGCGGCTGGTGGCCTAAGGGCACCGCCCCCGTGGCCGGTCACGTCAAGGACGCCCACACCGATGTGGCCTCCGCCCTGGTTGCCGAAGTCGAAGAAGAGGTCGGCCTGACCGTGGTGGGCGCACCCACCACGCTCTGGCGCGGGCACCTGCCCAACCTGTGCGCGTCCCTGCCCGCCACCCCACGCCCGGGCCACGAATGGGAGGTCGCCGCCGCCACCGTCACCGGCCGGCTCCGTCCGGCCCCGGGCGAGACCAAGGGCGCCGCCTGGTACACCCCCACACAGGTGGGGGCCCTGGCTCTGGCCACCCTGGAGCACTACCGGGCCGGCGGTACCCCCGCCGAGCAACCCGACGCTTCGCTGGAGGCGGTGTGGATCCGGCTGCTGCACGAGACCGGTCACCTCAAGGGCCTGACCGTCGCCGCTCTGGACGTGGCCGAACAGGCGTACACCACCCCGCCCGGCGAGTACTGGCTGGGAGGGCGGCCATGAAACCCCGGATCACCGTCGACGAAGTGCTGGGGTCTCCGGCCTGGGCCGTGCTACGCGCTGAACTGGGCCTGCCCCCGGTACCGTCACCGGCCCCTTCACGCCACCAGGTGCGTCGCCGGCTGACCGGCATCGGGATGCGCCGTGGCTACCTGCCCGCCGGAGAGGAGCGAGCGTGAGCTGCGCCGATCTGGACTGCGAGGAGGAACCCGACCACCGGCTGCGCTACCAGGCACCCGAGGGCGAGTACGTCTACGACCTGTGCGCGACCCACACCGACCGGGCCCACCACTGGTTGGCCGGACGCCCGGAGCTGGCGGTGACCGCGATGTCCGAGCTCCTGGTCGACCCGGTGGATCAGCCCGCCCTGTTCTGACCCGACCACACGAAGGGGCCCACCGCACTACCGATGCGGTGGGCCCCGCCCCTGTCTACCCCAAGAGCAGAGGAGAAGACGATGTTCGACCCCACCACCTGGTACCGGGTGGGCTGCGACGCCCCCAGCTGCATCCGCACCCTCATGGACGACGAGGGCGACCAGCCGCTGCTGATCGACTCCCCCGACCTGGACCGCATCCCGGCCGGCTACGCCACCGACGCCGACGGCGCCCCCTGGGAGCTGTGGGCCGAACGCAACCGCGCCATGTGCCCCGCCCACGGCCACCTCCTGCAGGACGAGAAGACGGTCGCCGCCACCCACGACCCCCTGTTCTAGCCCGCCGGCCCACCCCGACCCGACGCCGTGCCTCTGCCCCCGCAACCTGTGGTTGCGGGGGTGGGGGGACCGCCCGGTCCACCCACCCCCCGACAAGGAAGCACCTCCTGTGAGTACTTCACCGCCTGCGGCCCGACGACTCCACACCGCCGCGCACACCGCCGGACTGACCAGCGCCACCATCACCCACACCCACCACCGCGACCAGACCCGCACCCAGGTCACCATCGACGGCCTGGCCCACCCCGATGACTCCCACTACCGCGTGGGGCCGGCCCTGTCCTGGATCTGGGTGGACGGCCGCCTGGCCGGCACCGACCCGCGCCACACCCTCACACTCACCCAAGCCCACCACCGCCTGGCCGAGCGGGTGTGGGAACGCGACGGATGGTGGCGCATCACCTTCCACTTCACCGAAGAGCCCGGCGTGCACCCCTACATCAAGTACGGGCCCACCCTCGATGAGGCCCTGGCCCCGCTGCGCAGGCTGTGGCCCGACCCCGACCGGGTACGGATGCTCGACGCCCGCCGCTACGACCCGACCCGGCCCGACTGGTGGTGGCCAACCACGGCCGCCCGAGCGAACGGCGGCCCTACCTACTGCGTGCGCGCCACCGATCGGGCCGAGGCGCAGTGGATGGTCGACCACGCGTGGCCCGGCGCCACCCTGACCGGTGACGTGCCGGAGTGCAGGGCGGCCTGAAACCCCCGAACAACACCACACGCCCGCGGCCGCCCCTTGCCGGGGGCGGGCCGCTTCCTTGCCCACGAGAAGCAGGAGAGATCTTGAACGCCACCACGATGACCCCGGCCCAGGCTGTGCGCACCCACCCGGCCGTGCGCCGCGCCCACGAAACTCTGCACCGTGCCCTGGAAACCGCCACCGACCCCCAGGTGCGCAGCGCCCTGGACCGGCTCGCCGACACGCTGCGCATCGACCCCACCCTGGCCCTGGACCGCGAGACCCAGTTCACCCTGGACCTGATCATGGAGCTGCGCCGCCAGATCGGAACGCTGACCCGCAAGGCCGACCGCGCCCGGGAACGCGCCGGGCTGCTGGCCGACCCCGACCTGGACTCAGACGAGCGCACCTCCAGGATCAGCCGGCTCGGCAAGATCGACCCGGGCGCCATCGAGGAGGAGAGCGAGGCCCGCGAGCGCCTGGACCAGAAGGTCGACGAACTGGCCGGTCGGGCCCGACCGGATTGGGATACCCCCGAGCGCCTGTCCGAGCTGGCCCACACCCTGCTGCCCTGCGGGAAGGAAGTTCAGAGGGAGGCCGCCCGGCTGCGGTCCTCGCTGCAAGCGGCAGCCGCTCTGGCCCCGAACGACCCTCAGGTGCGCCAGTTCCAGGATCTGGCCGAGCAGATGCACACGCTCGGCCGCACCATGCAGAGGGAGCGCTGATGAACCACGCCGACGTCCTGGCCCTCATGGGAGCCGGCCGCATGAGCCTGTATGAGGAGATCGAGGTCGAGACCACCGACGGCACCGCCGCCGGTCGGTTGGCCGACGTGGACGCCGACCATCTGTGGGCCGACCTCGATGAGGACGAGCACGGCGCCCAAGACGACCCCTGGTCCACCGCGCTGGGAGCCATCACCGCCCTGTACCGGATGCGCCAGGACCGCTGCTTCTGGGAGCCCCGCCTGGAGCAGATCTGGCCGCCGGGAGGACAGGGCGGCCGATAGCCAGGGAAAAGTCCGTAGGTCCACCCAAAGCCTCGCCCACAAGGGCATCCTGAATACACCGACCCCCGACAGTAGAAGGAGAACCGGTGGCAATCACCCGAGATTTCAACGGCGTCCTGCGCCTGGAGGAAACCCCCGAACAGTCGCATGTCGCTCTGCTCCACCACCTGGTCTGCGAGTCGAACAACGCGGGCGAGCGTGCGGTCCGCGTCCACCACCTGCACCAGAACTTGCGGCCGATCTTCCCGGGCACCACCCGCGAGGAGATCGTTCGTGTCCTGCTCGCGCTGGAAAAGGACGAAATCCTGGAGGCCGAGGAAGAAGGCGATCAGGAGGTCTTCGTCCACACCAGCCTCCCCGGGTTCCGGCTGGAGTACGCCAGCACTGCCTACCGCCAGGCGATCTCCGACATCTACAGCGACGTCGAACGCGGAGACCTGTTCCGTCTGCTCGATCACGCCGACAGCACGATGCGGTTTGTCAAGGCAGCCGGCAAGGATCCCAGCAAGGCCGGCAAGATGCTGCGACGCCTCAAGGGCGAGAAGATCGACGACGAGTAGCCCCTCACCCGAGGTCGAGAATCTGAACCCAGCCCCGCGCAACCATCGGTTGCGCGGGGCTTTCTCTATGCCTGGACATTCCGTCGCGTTCTCGACACCCGCTTCCCCACCCCGGGTCGCCGGTCTACGGTGTTGACCATGAGCACCCCTGATCCGACCCGCATCTGGCCGTCCGGGATCTGCCGTCGTGGGCACCATGAGTGGCGGCACGAGGCACCAGGGTCGAAGCGGCTGGTGTGTAGCCGGTGCCAGTCGATGAGCATGGTCAACTACACCGACGGGGGGTGCCGCCCGGACTGTGCGGACCACAACCCGCCAACGCCCCGCGAAGTGGGTCAGTAGTTCTTCGCTCGGATCGCCCCGCAGTTCGAGCACTGCTCGGTACCCGGGTTCGGTCCGTCCCCCCAGTTGTGGGCGCATGCCATCGTGACCACCTCCGGTAGAGGTGTACCCGGCGACAGGGCGGCGACGGTGGCCGAAAGCGGTCACACTCCCGCAGCCGGAATCGTCCCTCATCCCTGCTGTTCGCCTGCGGGCGGGCTGCTCCTGGCATCATGGGGTGGTTCTCCCGAGCGCCCGGCAACAGGACAAGTAACCCGTGAGTAGCTTCGCGGGCGGTCCAAAAATGACCCCACGACGAAGCCCCCACAACCATCGGTTGTGGGGGCTCCCGCCGCTATGCCCTGCCCAGCGAGGCGGACAAGACCCGCGCGCTGGAGGCGCTCACCACTGACCGGTGAGCCCGTGAGGGTCTACCGCTAAATCCTGTAGCAATCCTCCTCGACCCCCGGGCTTCGTGGGGTGTCGGTAAGGAGCGTGTCACCAGGTGCCAAGTAACCCGTGGGTAGCTTCGGGGCCGTCAGCGACGGCCCCGAAGCGGGGGCGATTCTGGTGGAGGCCGGTGATCGAGTAGTCGGTATTCGCCTCTGCCCGCCCCGTGTAATCACTCTGCGTGGTCGTCAGGGGCATAGTGGGACCACGGGCTTCCCGCGACCCGGACGGCTACGCCTGACACCGCCCCCGCCGGTTCATCCGGCGGGGGCTTTTCTGTGCCCTACTGGCGAGACGATGCGTCTCGCTTCCGAGAACATTGACTTATCGGGGGTCAGGAACCTTGCTCTGGGGCGAGACTTCCCCGAAAACCCTCCCGCGCGTCAGGAAATCCTGACATGATGCTTGTCAGGAAAACCTGACGCGATTGGAGGCCCTCCATGGGCTGGACTCTGGCCACCACCTACGACCCCGCCAACGAACACAACGGCTTCACCGTGATGGTCCTGGACGACGACACCGCCACCAGCAAGTGGACCGACCAGGTCTCCGAGCGCGTCACCGGCTGGCGGGCCGGATGTGACTGCGGCTGGAGCGGAATGGACACCTTCCTCCGCACCGACTACCCCTCCGAACACGGCAGCGCACCCAAGCAGGTCGAGCAGTTCCTCGGTCGGGCCTGGCAGGACCACGTGCACTCGGCACTGCCGGAGCTGCGCCTGCACAACCTGGCCTCCCAACGGTCCCTGACCGACGCAGCCCTGGACAGCGAAGTGCAGACGCTTCGGCTGCGCTCGGTGCCCTGGGAGAAGATCGGCGCGGCCATGGGGATCAGCCGCCAGAGCGCCTGGGAGCGCTGGAAGCACCTGGACCTGGACCGCCGCGAGCACACTTCGGTGTCCGGCCCAGCCGCGTTGTCGGCGATCCTGCCCGCCCTGGACCAGATCGACGCGGTGGTCGGACCGCACCTGGCCCACGACAGCGAGCCGGATCCCGCGGTCCTGGCCATCTGGCAGACGGCTCTGGGGCTGCGCCGCCTGGTCGCGCCTGCCAACCCGGCCGAGGCCGCCGACGCCGTGTCCAAGCTGGAGGCGGCTGCCCAGTCTCTGCGCCACCACCACGCCACCGAACTCGGGCTGGAGGCCCTGGCAGCCGAGTCCAGCAAGCTGCGCGCCGACTCCTTCGACCTGACCCCCTACGAGCTCACCGTCGACGCCGCCGACTTCGAGGACGAGCCCAGCGCGTTCACCGTGGCCATGCAGGGATCCGCATCCCAGCCCATGACCGACCACGTGCTCATCGACGGCCGCCTGGTCACCGACCCGGCCGTGTACGCCGACATCGTCTACGCCCTGGAGCTGCTGGGCGAAGCTGCCGGCAAGGCCCTCTACACCGACATCGAGGAAACGGCATGACACCCATGACGAAGCGCTACGTGGCCAGCGACGGCGAGCGCCTGTTCGTGGACGGCGTGCGGGTCACCGCGGTGACCGCGCACCGGGTGCTCCACGAGGACCACGGCCTGAGCGACCGGGACGAGCGGATCGAGGTGTTGGCCTCGCTCAAGGACCACCCCGAGGTCGACACCGACGGCACACCGTTGCCGTACATGCCGGGAGGCCGGCCCCGACACCGTCTCGACGAGATCGCGGCCGCCGCCCGGCTCCTGTACGGCAAACGCGCCACGGTGACCCCGGCCGAAAAGATCACGCACACCGAGCCGGCCCCGGTCACGGGGACCGTGGGGTGGGTGCACGAGGACCGCCACCTGACCCTGAGCCACACCACGGACGGCCGCGAAGCGGTCAGGTTCCTGATCGAGAACGTGTCCACCATCGAGGCGGCAGAGGAGCAGACCCCATGACCGACACCACTACCGTTCCTGTTCTCGTTCCCGACCTGGACGGTGACCTGACCCGCACCGTGGCCGCCCTGGAAGTCTGGGCCCGAGCCCTGGACGAAGCACAGATCGACGACCTGCTGGGAATGGAAGCCGCCGACCTCGTATCCCCGCTGGGGCGGCTGTTCGACGTGGTCGCGCCCCTGGAGGTCGACGAGTCCATCGAGCAGATGGCGGCGGAGGACGGGCATCCGCGCCGGTACGGCGACCGGATGTTCGCCCCCGATGGCCGCTACGAGTACACGCCACTGCACCCCGCCCGGATGGACAGCGCCGACATCGAGGTTCTGCGCCGGGCCACCGGTCTGGTCTCCCAGATCCAGACCGACCCTCACAACGAACTCGCGGGTGTCCTGGAGGACCTGGCGCCCCTGTTCGCGGCCGAGATGGACCGGGCCGGTCAGGAAGTCGGGCACCTGGAACCGCTGCACGCCCTGGACCGGATCCTGGCCGTGCTCGGACTCACCGGACACGACCCCGACCGGGAGCGGCTGCACGGCCTGCTGGTGGCATTGCCGTCCACCGTGCGTCCGGAGCGAGACGACAAGGTCGACCGCATCCTCACCTCCGAGATGGAAGAGCTGTTCCAGGAGGTGAGCGCTCAGATCGTGCGGGCCTGGTACCCGCCTGCTGAACAGGACCTACAGACGTGGGCACGCCTGTAGCAACCCGGGAACCGACGAAGCCCCCACACCCCGCTCGGGGTGTGGGGGCTTCGTCGTGTCCGGGGTCAGTCGGTGGCGGGGAGCCGTCCCGGCCTGCCGGTACCGGCCACGTCCACCAGGCCGGTCGACTCCTGGGTCTCGCCTCCGGGGGCCGGTCCTCCCCAGTGCGCCAGGCCCGCCCCGTGCGGGGTGCGGGACAGGGCAGCGGACACCCCGGGCAGAGGCCGGGAGCGCCGTCGTGCCGTGGGTTCGGCGGCCAGGTCGTCGTGGTCCTGGCCGCTGGAGGCGGTCCTGGTCTTCATGGAGACCATCCTCCACCAGGGATCCGGTATTCGCTGGAATCTCCAGGTAAGACACATGCCGGTGTACCGGTGAACGCGTGTACCGGTACACCGGCACACGCGTGTACCGACTTCCCTGTGTGCCGGTATACCGGAATACTGGCGTCCATGAGTAGACGAATCATCACCGTGGCGTCATGGAAGGGCGGGGTCGGCAAGACCACCCTGGCCTACGAAGTCGCCTACCAAATGGGCGCGGTCCTGGTGGACCTTGACTGGGACCGGGGTAGCTCCACCCGGGCCTGGGGCTACCGCACCGAGCGCCGGATGCGCTCCCCCCTGCTCTCGGCACTGGAGACCGGTAAGACCCCCAAGTGGATCCCCGGGGGCGAATCCAAACCCGACCTGCTGCCAGGACACGAGGACTTCGCCATGGTCCAACCCGAGGCCGAGACCATGGCCGACCTACTGGAGAAGTGGGCCACCGAATGGGACCGCGACCTGGTGGTCGACACCCACCCCGGCGGATCGACCCCCTCCACACTCGGAGCTATGGCGGCCGCCGACCGCGTCCTGGTCCCCGCGCTGTTCGAGGAGAAGCCAATGGAGGCCCTCGAAGGGATGCTGGAGCAGGTCCCCGACTACCCCCTGCTGATCATCCCGAACCAGATCTCGGGGGTGCCCAAGAGCCGCTACATCCAGTGGCTGCGCAAGATCACCAGCGAGGCCGGCGCACAGGTCGGCCCGATGGTGCACGAGTACACCTGGCTGGAGACCCGCACTCTGCGCAGGGCGGTCTCCTCGGAGCCGATCGCGGTGCGGGCCGAACCCTTCGTGGCGGAGATCGAGCGTGTGGTGGGGGCGGCCTGATGGACGGACTGGACGACCTGGAAGCCGAAGCCCAGGCCCGCCGGCGGGCACGCGGTGGGAACCGGAGGGGAGAGATCACCCCCGAGCCCCGCCGGCCCAAGCTCACCAAGCCCATTCAGAGCACAGCGGCACCGGCACACCCGCAGGCCGGTACACCGGCATCCGGGTATACCGATGTACCGGTACACGCGTCTACCGACACCCCGGCACCCCAGGAGAGCACGGCCACGAAGGCGAGCGAGCCCGTCAAGCGAACCCGGCCGCCCTCGATCGAGGCCTACCTGACCGAGGACCTCATGGACTGGATGTGGAAGGTCCGGGCCGCGGGGATGGCCGACCGTAAGGAGAACGTCTCCAGTGCCGTGGTGCGCCTGGCCCTGGAACAGCTCCGTGAGCAGATGTCACCGAAGCAGATCATCCACGCCCTGAACGAGGCCCCATCACCCCAAACAGGAAAGGCGGGGCGCCGCGGCCGTGCCCGCTGACCGGCACACCGGCATACACGCGTACCGGTACGCGTGTATGCCGGTGTACGTGTTGAGGAAACGTAGCAACGTCACCATCTGATCAGTGAAAACCCCCAAGGAGATGGCGTGAGCAATGCGGAGGATCGCTACCGGGATGCCGACGAACTGGCCAGAGACATCGAGGAGGAGAACCGCCTTAGGCGTGAGAAACGCGAGGTAGAGCTGGCCCGACTCCGCCGCCTTCATACGGAGGAGGCTGCAGAAGATCGTCAGGTCTCGCGGTACACCCGTGCTATGCGGGCCGTGCGCAAGTACCAGCTACAGCAGGAGCCTGAACAGGTTCGCCGCTCCTTGATTCGGCTCACCATGGGCACGACGCTGCTGCCGTTGACGAGCGCGGCGATGCTGTGGCTGATTGCCGTGAGCATCGTGACCGACCAGGGCGGTCCCGGCTGGGTCGGCCACGTGCTGGGGTTGGTCTACACGGTCTCGTTCATCGGTGCTCTGGCGTGGCACGCTCGGTCCAGGTGGCAAAGGGAAGCTGCGGGCTTGCCGACGATCGCGGCTTGGACTCTGCTACTGGCACCCGTTCTCGTGCTTTGTGGGCTGGCAGCGCTTGGGTGGATCGGCTGGGTCTTCGTCGCGATCACTCAGCTCGTGTGTCTGATGGTCGGGTTCACCGCGATCTACATGACCGGGGAGATCCCGCGCCAGTACCGCAAGATCCTGGCCGCCAAGGGGAAGAAAGCCGGCGGCGAGTAACCCCTCGTTCGAGGTTGGCCCCACACCGCACGGTGTGGGGCCAACCTCGTCCTGGGGTACAGACTTAGGCTGGCTTCTCGGTGGTGTCTTTCCTCGACTCCAAGGCCGTGTACAGCAACGGCATAAAGAACAACGGGATCAGAGCAACAGAGAACAGCAGGCCCGCGCCGGTGATACCACGAGCGCCGATCGCCTCCCAGGCGCCGATCGCCATGGCGGCCAGGATGAGCAGAGCGATCGTCACCAAGCCGGCCCGAGGCATCCGAGGGCTGAACCACAGCATCGCGATGGTGGTCAGCAACAGGACCTGATACGCCAGACCGTGCACGATGCCGTAGTAGGGCACCAGGTTGTAGGCCGACCATGCCACGGCCGTGAGGGAGACGAACGCGAGCAGCACGCCACGCCCAAGATCGCTGAACCTCATTCCAGGCCCCCTTCCGTGGCAGGAAGGCGGCCGGCTTCCCACATGTCCGCGACGTCGTGGCGCAGCTCCCAGTCCATGCCGTTCGAGCGGACGTGCCACACGTCCGGTGCCAGCTGGTCCTCTCCGGTGCTCTGCCAGTGGGCGAGTCCCTGGTCGACGCGGTGGCGTGTGCCGCTGTCCTCGACCCACTCGGTCGGGAGCCCGTCGGTGTCGAGGGTGACGTCGACGGCCTGGTGGTGATCGGCGGTGCGCAGCTCCGCGTCCGCAGGGCCGGACGGCACCCAGCCGCGGAAGAACCACACGTGGGCGGGTGCGGGCTCTGTGTCGGGTTCGTACACCGCACGAGCGGCCGGGTCAGGGTGGCCGGGCGGCACACAGGTGCTGACCAGGTAGGCGCCCAGGGCCTCGCGGGGGGCGTTCAGTTCCTCGGGACTCAGGTGGGTGAGGGCCTGGCCGCGCCAGTCGTCGGGACCACCGACCAGGCGCACGGTCGCCGTGGTCGGAGAGGGGGTCTGTGTCTCGCTCATAGGAATGAGCCTGCCACCAGGCGGCGACGTCCGCCGGCGGTTCGAAGAACCGGTGGGCGGTTCGCCTGGCATGGTTCTCACCGTGCGTGTTCGACCCCCGCAAGGTTGACCTGGCACTAGACCCCACGCTTGACCCGACGCTAGTCCCGACAGTGGACCCGACGGTAGACACCGGACTTGACTCACGCCCCGTAGCCTTTGGCGCTTGCCCAGGTAGGAGCCTGTTGCCGACGTTTGCCGGCCGCCGACATCTCCACTTCTGAACAACCCACACCCCAGGAACCGAAGTTCAGAGCACCACGACTCAGTACGAGCCCACACATCCAAGGTCAAACCAGAGCAACGCACCCAGGTACCCATCGACACGAGCAGCCAGAACCCACCAATCGAAGCCACCCATCAAACCGAGGCACGACCCGTGACCATGGATTCGTCCGTGACGTAACTACCCCTGCTGTTGCTGTTCTTCGATCGCTCTGATCAGCGCGTGCGCCGCGAACGACAACCGGTCGTAGTCGTGTTCAGCGATCAGCCCCTCCCGAATCGCCATCTGTGCCTGACTCAGCACCGCGCACACCTCCCACGCCTTCTCCGGTCTCGCGGGGCGTTCGACCACAACCTGCTTCACCCGTCCGGGGACCGGTACCTCGATGCGGGCCGAGCGGGTCGTTGTGCGGGTGCGCACCTCCCGGATCACCTCGCGCACCGGTTCTTCCTCTCCGCGCGCTGCCCCTGTCTGCCGGTCACGGTCCTGGCGGGTCAGGGCCGTGCGCACCTCCCAGGCCCGGGTGCGGTGCGCCGGGGAACAGTACGTGGGAGGCCGGCCCTTCCCTGAGTAGGGGACCGGGTCGCCGCACCAGGCACAGGTGCGACTCACCAGACGGGTGCGGGTGGTCTGGGTGATGCGGGGCGTGCCGATGTAGGGCCGCCCCTGTGGGTCGAGGTCGGGCAGCTCCTGGTCCTCGCCGTCATCGTCGTCGTGGTGGTGTTCGTCCATGGCGGCACCGTACCGGCCCGCCGACCTTTTCGTCCTGGACGAAACCACGATCACTAGTAGTGCCGCGGTGTGTGGAACCCCGTTGTACGGGCCAACTTCGCTGACGTTCTCGTGCTCGTGGGCACTGACATGTCCGTGCTCGCACGAACGTGTTCGTGGCCGAAAACGGGGGGTTGTGCGGGGTGGGTGAAGGGGTGCGCGCTAGGGTCCCAAAAAGCAGGTGAGTGCGTCAGGTATCGCTGCCGCGATACAAACCGCCCGTACCGGGCGAAAAACGACACGGCTTGGAGGTGGTCGGGTGGGGGTCTACGTGACGCCGATCCACACCGCCGAACAGGCCGACTACCGCCTCGCGGGGTCGTGCGGGGAGGACCGGGTGGCGGCCGCCGACGTCGCGGTCGAATACCGTCTCGGCCTCTCTCAGGGCCAGGATCCGATCGTCCGGCTGGGGTCGGGCTGGAAGGAGTTCGACCGCACTCCGGGCACCGTGCTGGCCACTGCCGAAGACGTCGAGGAGATGCGCCAGGTCGTGGCCGGACGCGACCCCCGCACCGGCCAGCGCCTGGTCAAGTTCAAGACCGCGACCTCCCCCGACGCGCTGCTACCCGCCCGCCCCCTGGTCGAGGCCGTGGACAAGGCCGCCGCCGAGTACGGGGTGAGCGTCCAAGAGCTGCTGTGGCGCCTCTCCTGGGCCGAAGACGCGACCCGGCCCCGCCCCACCACGTCGCGTTCCCGGTGGTCGTGGGATCGGTACAACCGGCTGCTGCGCTGCCTGACCTCCGAGGGCGAACACCATCGGGCGCCGGTGGCGGATCTGACCCGCATCGCCACGGCGGCCGGGGTGGACCTGGAGACGGTCTACGACGCGGTCGAGCTGGGCCACGCCCAGGACCACGCCGACGAGCGGGTGGACATCGGTACCCGCGCCTACGACGTGGTCTTCACCCGCGACCGGCGCACCGACGCCGCTCAGGCCGCCGCCCCGCCGGAGGCGGCCCGCCGGATGGAGCAGATCCACGACGAAGCGGTGGGCGAGACCGTGGCGCACCTGGAGCGGTGGGTGGGGTACGTGATGGTGGGCCACCACGGCGACGGCCAACAAGCGCAGCGGGTGGACGCCACCGGGATCATCGCCACGGCGACCAAGCACCGCACCGCCCGCGCCATGACGGCCGGGGAGCCGGGGGATCCGCACACCCACACGCACGTGATGATCTCGGTGATGGGCCGCTCCACGGTCGATGGCAAGTGGAGGACGATCGCCGCCGGCGGCCGGGACCTGATGCGGCACGTGTCCACTCTGGGAGAGATGCAGCGCGCCATCGAGCGCCGCAAGCTCACCGAGGAGTTCGGGTTCCGCTACGCCCAGGACCCCGAGTCGCGCCAGTGGGAGCTGGTCGGCATCCCCGACGTGGTCAAGAACGGGTTCTCCCGGCGCCGCAACCAGGCCCGCGCGGAGGTGGGCGCCGATGCGCCCGGGGCGGTCTCCCGCGCGGCCGCCCGGCGCACCGCGGAGAAGAAGGTCGCTTCCACCCGTTCCGAGGAGCGCGCCTCCTGGCACAAACGGATGCGCGAGATGAAGTTCCCGCCCGCGGTGTTGTGGCGGGCCGCGCTTCAGGGCCGCGAACCCGGCGCTGAAGGCCCCGCGGCCGCGCGAGGTCCGCGCCCTGACCTGGGGCCGAACCCGGATGCGGTGGCGGCCGCGGTGTGGGACCCCGAAACGGGGGTGACCGCCAACCACAAGGTCGCCTCGCGGGCACGGGTGATGGCGGCCGTGGCGGCCGCCTGCGAGGGCGGCATCGCCTCGGGGGAGGAGCTGGAGGTACTCACCGCCCACGTACTCGAACACCCCATGGCACTGCGGCTGCCGGACCTGGGCGCCACCCACATGTCCCACTCCGCCCGCTACACCGCCGCCGACCTGCCCGAAGCCGAAGCCACCATCCTGGACACCGCCGAAGCCGGCAAGAACGCTCAGATAGCGATCGTGGACCGGGACGAAGCCGCCCGCGCCCTGAAGATCTGGCAGCAGGTCAAGGGCTTCCACCTCTCCCGTGAGCAGCTCACCGCCGTGGTGCGCCTCATCGAGGCCGGCCACGCCCTCGACACCGTGCTCGGGGGCGCCGGGACCGGCAAAACCACGCTCATGTCGGCGGCCCGGTGCGCGTGGGAGGCGGCCGGATTCCGGGTCGAAGGGGCCGCCGTCGCCGCGGTGGCGGCCGCCGGCCTTCGCGCCGAAGCCGGGATCACCTCGCGCACTATCGCCTCCTGGCGCCAGCGCATCACAGGCGGCCCCGGCCTGCGCGGGGTGGACGTGCTGGTCGTGGACGAAGGCGCCATGGTCGGAGACCGGGACATGGCCGCCCTGGTGCGCGAGGCCGCCAAGCGGGGCACCAAGATCGTCTCGATCGGGGACCCGCTCCAGCTCCGGCCCGTAGCCGCCGGAAGCGTGTTCGCGCGCCTGCATCACCGGATGGGCGGTGCGGAGCTGCGTGAGAACCGCCGCCAGAAGGACACCGCCGACCGTCAGGCGCTCCAGGCCTGGGGCCAGGGCGCCCGCAAGTCCGCGTTGGCGTTGTGGGCACAGCGCGGGATGGTGCACGCCCCCGTCGACGCTGACGCCGCCCACGCCCAGATGGCGGCCGCCTGGACCGCCGACCGGGCCCGCTACGCCAACCCCCTCGATGCCGTCGAGAAGCTGTTCCTGGTCGCCGCCACGAAGGCGGACGTGGACGCGCTCAACCTGCGCGCCGCCCAGGCCGCCCGCGCCGCCGGCCACCTCGGGAAGGAGCTGACCTTCGCCACCCGCTCCGGCGATCTGGCCCTGGCCCTGGGAGAACAGGTCCGCGTGCGCCGCAACGACTACCGCTCCCGGAACTCCGAGGAACCCGACGTGCTCAACGGCTACCGCGGCGTCGTCGCAGCCGTGGACGCCCAACTCGGCGCCCTGGTGGTCTGGGGACACGGCAAGAACGAACGGGCGTGGATCAGCCCCAAGCAGATCCGTCGCGGCGACCTGGGGCTGGGGTATGCGACCACGATCGCCTCCGCCCAAGGGGTGACCACCGACCGGTGCCACGTCTACGGGCTGGGAGCCGACGCCCACGCCCTCTACCCCGCCATGAGCCGCGCCAAGGTCAGGACGGACCTGTACCTGCCCGGGGCCGAGATCGAGCCCCACACCACCCGGGCCCGGCTCGGGGAGGCCGCCACCGCCGAAGAGGCGCTGGAGCGGGTGGTGTCGGCCTACCTCTCCACCCTGACCCAGGACGAGGATCGGCTGCTCATCGATGAGCTGGAACAGATGCGCCCCACCGAACCGGCGATCGCCAACGGGGGCCAGGAGCCCGAGCACAACCAGGAGGACGAGAGCCGCCCGGTGCCCGAGCACGAGCGCCTGGCCGCCAAGGCCGACGCCCTGATCCGCCGCGCGAACCAGCTGGAGGCCGGGCTGCCAGCCCTGCGGGAGGAACTCCGGCTTGCCGAGGAGCGTGCGCAGCTCTCCCGGATGCGGTTGCTGGTGGAGGGCGCCACCCCCCACCAGGTTCGGGCGACGGTCGAGGAGGTCCGCGAGAAGTTCCACGAGGTCGCCGACGCCGCGAGAACGGCCCGCGGTCAGGGGGCCGAACTGGCCCGTCGGGCCAAGATCGAGCGTGGCCGCCACGAGCAACAACAGGCCCAGGAGGCCCGCCTGTTGGCGGCGGTGGAACCGCTGGCCGTCGAACGCGGCCTGACCCGCGCCGACCTACGTGCTCTACCCCCCGAACAGCTCCAGGGCCTCCAGGCGCGGGTGGCCGCGCACGGGGTCCGAGCCGCCTGGCACGGGAACCGTCGCCCGATGACCAAGGTCGGGGGGCTCGCACCGGCTCCCACACGCACGGCCCGCCCGCCCAGGACCCCGACGCAGCCCACTCCGAAACCGCCGTCCCCGTCTCAGAGCCGGCGGCCATCAGGGCCCGGCATGGGACGCTGACCCGCCCCACACCCACCAGGAACGTCGCACGCCTCGTACCCGTGCGAGGCGTATCACTCCAGTTCAGGACTGGTGTACGCGGGGGCTCGCCGCCCCCGCACCCCGCCATCCCGGACGGGAACCCGGCGCCACCCGACGTGCGCAACGGATGGTTGCTTGCGCCGGAACCCCGCCCGGACCCACCTCGCCACCGGGGTAGCCACGCCCCTCGCCATACCCCCCGCCGCTATGGCCGGCGGGGGTGTGCTCACGTTCCGCTTCTGGTCAGGCCCTACGCAGACCCCGCCCGTGGGTACCCCGACTGGTGCCACCACAGGCACCGACCACAACAGCTCTGGCCGGTGCTGGACACCCGCTCGTGCCGCCCGGCGGGCACACTGCCTGTATGGCCACCCAGACCAAGCAGCCCCGCCACTACGAGGACATGTCCACCCCCCAGCTACAGCAGGCCCACGCCCGGCTGTTGCGCGCCAGGGAAGAGCTACGACACGACCTGGAGGGGGTGCTGGGACCCGACGAGACCGGACCCGACCAGGTCGCCGCGGCCCGTGCCGAGATCGCCCACGTCGCCGCTCTCCTGCGGCCGATGGCGCCGTTCATCGGCCGAGCGGTGGCCCCCTGGCCGGCAGAGGAGGAACGTCTTCACCTGTACGCCCTACCGGATACCTGCGGTGACCACTGCTGTGAGGGCGGCCCCCTGGCCGACGAACTCGACCGGCAGCAGCAGATCCTCCCTCAGCACCGGGACCTGATCGCCCCGGTGCCGGCCCGGTGGCGGCACATCACCATCGGCCGACTGGACCAGGCCACCGAGGACGAAGCGGCACTGCTGGCCGACGCGATCGGGCAGTGGGTGGAACGTCTGACCAACCCGCCGGTGAAGGCGTTGATGGTCCCGATGGTGACCGAGCACGGGGTGCTCCTCGATGAGGGCCCGCCCGACCCATGGCGCCGGCCACCCGGCTGGTCCTGGGAATCCTCTTTGGAGGGGATGGCCGCGCTGCTACGGACCGGTGCCGAGGCCGCCAGCATCGAGGGCCCGGACCTGCCGACCCGCGTACACAGCCCCCACTCGTTCCATCTGGCCACCGCCTACTGCCACACCGCCGGCACCGGCCGGGCCCTGGCCGACCGAATCGGCCGCACCCGCGTGGTCGTCCCGGTGCACGTGCGTTCCCTGGCTCTGGTGTGGGTGAGCCAGGACCCCGCGGTACCGGCCTACACCTGGCGGAGCGTGGCCGAATGGGACCTGACCGGACAGGGATGAGGGTGGAGGTTCGGTCGTCCCGGTCCGGGGAGCGTCACGCCCTGGCCGTGATCGCGTCCCGGGCCGGTGTCGCCTACGCCCCGGACGGGGACGTGCTCCTGGTCGCCGTCGACCGATCCGACCGGCCGGTGGGATGGGCCAGCGGCACGTTCGGTGCCCGATACCCAGGACCCGGCGCTCCGATCCCGGCCCCGCACGGCTATCTCCAGGCCGTGGTCGTCGACCCGGCCCATCAACGGAACGGGGTCGGCCGGGAGCTGGTGTCCGCGTTCGTGGCGGCCGCTGCCCGGGCGGGTGTGGGGTGGGTGTTCGCCGTCCCCGACGAGGACCAGGGCGTGCAGGACCGGGTGCGGTTTTTCGCCGCGTGCGGGCTGGTCCCGGTCCCCGACCCTGACGAGGAATGGCCGGTGATGGGCATCCTGATCACATGAGCGACCCGATCCCCGAACACCCCCACGAACCCGAGGCCGACATCGAGCACTTGGCCGCCACTCTGCGTCGCCGCCGACACGAGCTGGCCGACGCCGAGGGCGCCCGGATCGGGCAAGGGCGGGTGGTGCACGGGCTCACCACCCACATGTGGGCCGGGGTCGAGGTGCCCGCGGTGGCCTGCCACGCCGCTGTGGACCCGCTCCGGCTGTACCCGGCCGCCAGCCCGATCACGTGCCGCCGGTGTCTGGGGCGGGCCAGGGCCGGGCGTGACCAGGTGCCGGGGCAGACCAGCATCCTGTAGCGGCAGCTTTACGGCATAGATCTCCTGGAAGTCCTCCACAGACGGCGGCGAACTGCTAGGGGTACGCGAGGTTCTCGCAGGTGTGGTTGCCGTAGGTACGTCATGCCGTGAACACGGCAAGCCCCTCGTGCGCGTTCCTTTATAAGGTTTCATTAGCCCCTGGCGTCCGACCCGCCCGAGTTCGCCCTGACCTGCCCTGATGCGACGCTTTCAGGTTGCAGAGTCGGGTCCGGCGTTAGTTTTCGTAAGCCCCGGACATAGCGAGTGGCCCCACACCAACCCGTAAGAGCGGGGCCACTCAACTGGCTCACACATGATCGGGGTCGCGTCCAGCCCTCAGGTGGATTTCACGTTCCCGGATGACGTCCGTGATCTTCTCGTCCGGCGCAAGGCGGCTGCGCAGACGCTGGAACTCCTCCCACGCCGCGTTCGGTTCCACCCCGCGTGAGGCGGTGATCATCTCTGAGGGCCAGAGCCGTTGCCGGGGTTTGCGTCCGGCGTCCAGGTCGGCACGGATCTCTGCGTGGATCTTGAGCAACAGCGCCAGGCGATGGCCCACCAATTGTCGTCCGCGACCGGCCCGGTAGAAGGCCGGGGTGAACGCCACGATGCCCCTCGTTCTACCGATGGTCTGTCCGAGGTCGAAGACCTGGATCATGTGGTTGGCGACAGGGTTGTCGGGCAGGCGTTCCCGGTCGTAGGTACCGATCCAGGCCGCTTCGATGTCGTCCAGGTCTTCCAGAGGTTCGGTGCCGAGTTCGCCCTCGCTGTGGGCTTTGTCCTGGGCGTAGTTGAGGTAGTCGATGATCCCGCGGCGCCCGCCGGTGCGGCGTTCCAGGGGACCATCGGGGTGGACGGCGTAGTACTCCCACGTGGGTTCATCCCGTTGGGGGAGGTTCTCCAGACTGTGCGGGTCCGGGCGGGTAAGCCGGTCGAACAAACGGTCGTCGGAGTTCTGTTCCAGTTCGGGGTGCTCATCATTCACAGGGTGGCTCCCGGCCTCGCAGGGGGTGGGGAACAACCCAAGCACGGCAGGATGCCCGCTGGGGCCGAACCGCACTCTTCCACGCAGGTGCCGTAGGCACGTCGTGACGTGCCTACGGCACCTGAACCGTGGGCTCTATCCCTGGCCCATGTCCACGAACTGGGAGTAGTGGCCCTGGAAGGCCACACTCACATCACAGGTGGGCCCGTTCCGGTTCTTGCCGATGATCAGGTCCGCTTCCCCAGCCCGCGGCGACTCCTTGTCGTAGACGTCCTCGCGGTGCAGCAGCAGGATCATGTTCGCGTCCTGTTCCACAGCGCCGCTCTCACGCATCTCGTGCGTTTGCGGGCGCTTGTCCTCCCTGCGGGCCGAGTCGCGGTTGAGCTGACACAACACCACGATCGGGATCCCGATCTGCTGAGCCAAGACCTTCAGCCCGCGGGTCATCAATGCCACTTCCCGTTCACGGGTGTCGGCCGAGGTCGACTCCGGGTCCTGGAGCAGCTGGAGGTAGTCCAGGACCACCATCTTCAGCTCGTGGCGGCGGGCTTGGCGGCGGATCTCCGCCTTGAGCTGGGGGAAGGTGATGGCGGGGTTGTGGGAGATCATCAGCGGCCAGTCGATCATCTCCTTCTGTTTCTCAGCGATACGAGCCCAGTCGTCCTTGCTGGTGAGCTTGCTGCGCAGGGTGTGCAGCGGCACCCTGGCTTCGGAGGAGATGATGCGCTGGCCCAGCTCGTTGCGGTTCATCTCCAAGGAGACGAACAGGGTGCGGTGCCCGGCCTTGGCAGCGTTGACCGCCACGTTGAGACCGAACGTTGTTTTGCCCACGCCGGGTCGGGCGGCGACAACGATGAGCTCGCCGGGGTGGAGCCCGTTGGTGAGCGCGTCCAGGTCGGCGAACCCGGTGGGCACCCCCATCGGATCTTCTGGTGAGTCCAGGTCGTCGATGACGTCGGCGAGCATCTCCTGGCCGAAGTGCTCGATGCCCTCCACCGCCTGGCCCTGGTGTTGGACCTGGGCCCAGGTCTGGTCGGCGTCCTCCAGCACCGCGTTGATCTCACCGGTACCGGTCAACGCGATCTGGCGCATGGTCACCGTCGCCTGGTGCATCCGCCGCCGCACCGCCAGGCCTGCGGCCTGCTTGGCGTAGTAGGAGGCATTGGCCGGGGTGATGCCCTGCTCGGTGATCGTGATCAGGTAAGACGCTCCGGCCACCCTGTCCAGGTGGCCGGCGGTTTGCAGCTCGGCCGCCAACGCCTGGGGGTCCAGGGGCAGATCTCGGTCGGCCATGGTCGCCAGGGTCTGCCAGATGATCTGGTGAGAGGGCCGGTAGAAGTCGCTGGTGGTCAGGTGTTCCGCGGCCTCATGGAACGTCCCGGCGGTACCGCCGGGCATCAGGATGCAGCCGAGCACGGTCTGTTCCAGACCC
>NZ_FRFF01000094.1 GCF_900143625.1 Nocardiopsis sp. JB363 | reverse complement strand
CCGCCGAAGGGCTCCACACCCCCTTCGGTCCCGCCCCGCCAGGACACGGGCCCCCGAAAGGCCTTGCCACTGGAGGCCCCGCCTGCCGAACCCGGGATCCGAGCGCATCCCGCTCCGGTCGCGCCCACTCCGGAACCGGGCACGGTCGAGCCGGAGGCCCCGGATTCCGCTCCCGTTCGAGAGCCGGCCCCTGAGCCCCTCCCGGAGCCGGAGTCGCCGTCGACCCCGCCCCCCGAGGCTCCGGTGGAGAGCACGTCCGTTCGGCCGGTGGAGCCGGTTCCGCCCGAAGAGCCCGTTCGGGACGAGGCGACCGTTCGGCCGGAGGAACCACTTTGGCCGGTGGCCCCTGTACAACCGGTGACTCCGGTACGGCCAGTGGCCCCGGTACGACCCGAACCGCGGCCCCGACCGAAGAACGAGGCCGAATCGTCGGGCGTCGACTCGGAGTCGTTCGCGTCGAGCACCTTCGATCCGGTGCCCTACGCCAAGGGCATCGAGGCATGGGCCGATCTCGTGGACCGGACCCCGCCGATGCCGGGCGGCTTCGAGGAACGCATCGT
Source organism: Nocardiopsis sp. JB363 (assembly GCF_900143625.1). Classification (GTDB taxonomy): domain Bacteria; phylum Actinomycetota; class Actinomycetes; order Streptosporangiales; family Streptosporangiaceae; genus Nocardiopsis. Next base: position 29,211 of record NZ_FRFF01000094.1, on the reverse strand, counting down.
GAAGGTGCGCGCGGTCCCCACCTCTCTGTTCGGCAGGGTGCTGTTCCGGGCGAGCTTCGGGCGGATCAAGGTCGGGTGACGAGCCGAAAAGGCGCCACCGCCACGCGCCACCGCCACGGAAGATGAGAGGGGCGCGCCCACCTCCCCTGTGTGAGCGCGCCCCGGGCGCGTGCGTGCACGCGCCCTCCCGCCCGACAGTCCCTCGGGCCGCCCTCTCTCGGGGCCAGAGAGCCCGGGGTCGTCGTCGGGCGGGGCCGACCGCAATGCCCGCGTCCCCTCGGCGGCGAGCTGCGGTCGGCGTTGCCGTCCGGTGGGGGCTCCTCCCCCTCGATGAGGGCCACGCCCACCGGAACGGCGTCAGTGGGTCATCGGTCGAATCGATCGCCTCCGCCGTCCAAGGCGTCGAGCAGGGACAACGCCTCGGCGTGGGTGCCCGGCAACGGAATCGACCACACGGCCGCCCCGTGCTCCCAGCCGGTCTGTTCGCGGAGCCGGTCCAATTCCCCCGCGAGGTTCGGCCCGTCCAGGGACAGCACCGCGATCCGTGAGCGGTTCACCAGGCACAGCGACTCCCCGCGGGTGAAGAAGCGGCGCAGTTCGTGCCCGAGCACGATGAGTCGTGCCGTCCGCCGCCAGGGGTCGAGTGTCGGGTCCAGCGCCATGACCACCAGCCGGTGACCGAAGGCGGAGGGGACCCCCTCCTCGATTCCTCGGTAGAGCTCGCCCACCCTGGTGCGCAGGTACTCGCGGTTGGCCAGGCCGGTCAGCGGGTCCTGGCAGTCGTCACGGTCGTGGCCGCCTCGTTCCCAGCCCTCGGCCAAGGCCAGGACCATGGGGAACGGTGATCGATCCAGGCCGATCGAGCGGGTGAACGCGTCCAGGTCCGTCAAAGCGTGTCCGATCCCCACACCCGCACGCGCGCGTGCCTCACCGAGCCTCGTGCAGGGCGCGGTGAGTTCGCCGCCGCCCGCGTAGGTTTCGCAGAGGACGTCCACGGCCGGTGTCCACCAGTCCTCGAACCGGGACCAACCCGCTTCCTGTGAGCGGCGCCTCCACGGTGTACGTAGTTCCCGGGCACGGTGAACGGTTCGGTCGCCCGCGCCGGCACCTACTTCGATCTCGCCCATGGTTCAGCTCCTGGTCGTCGTTTTACCAGGTGGACGGAGGTGAGCCCGCGCCCCCGCGGTGGGCTCACTCCGTCCGCCTCACCCCTAATCACGGAGATCGGTGGCGGCTATGACGCGGATAGGGGATATTTTTTCGAGAACGTGTTTTCGGACGCTGAACCCACGCCCCCACTTCTGGTTCCGGTCGGTGGCGGGGCTGGACTACGAGTGAAAGGGCGCGGGGTGACCGACGCCGAAGGTGAGTACACAGGGACGTTGCTCGGTGACGCTGAGATCATCGAGCAGGTCAAGGGCGGGGACAACGCTGCTTTCGGGGCTCTGTACGAACGCCACGCTGCCGCCGCGCGTGGACTGGCCCGCCAGCTTCTACGCGGCGAGGCCGAGGTGGAGGACGCCGTCGCCGAGGCGTTCACCAAGGTGCTCAGCGTCATTCAACGCGGGGGCGGTCCCAGTGACGCCTTCCGCCCCTACCTGCTCACCGCGGTCCGCAACGCCGCCTATGACCGGGGTCGGGGTGAGAAACGTCAGGTCGTCACCGACGACATGGAGAGTTACGACTCGGGTGAGCCGTTCGTCGATCCCGCTCTTGAGGGGTTGGAGCGGTCCCTGATCGCCCGAGCCTTCCTCTCCCTGCCCGAACGCTGGCAGTCGGTCCTGTGGCACACCGAGATCGAGGGGGTCAAGCCCGCGGAGGCGGCGACCATCCTCGGTATGAACCCCAACGGTGTGGCCGCCCTCGCCTACCGGGCCAGGGAAGGGCTGCGCCAGGCCTACCTGCAAATGCACCTGGCCGGGGGTGGGGCCGCGGAGGCCTGTCGTCCCACGATCGGTCTCCTGGGCGCTTACGTGCGCGGTGGACTGGCCAAGCGGGACACCACCAAGATGGACCGGCACCTGGACGACTGCGCCGACTGCCGCGAGGTGTACGCGGAGCTGATGGACGTCAACGTCGGGCTGCGCGGGATCGTCCTTCCCCTGGTCGTCGGTTTCGGCGCCACGGGGTACCTGGCGTCCGTGCCCGGGGCGGCCGCGACCGGCGCCTGGTGGAACCGGATGTCCAAGCGTCAGCAGCAGGTCACGGCGGGCGCCACCGCGGCGGCTTGCGTGGCGGTCTCCGTCGCCCTCGCACTCGTGGGCGCGGACGCACCGATCGAGGAGGACCCTTCGACGGCCGCAGCTCCGCCGCTCGAAGCCCCGGCCGAGGACCCGCCGCCCGCGGCCGCCGACGACCCGGCCGCCGACGACCCGGATGATCCTGCCGACCCCGATTCCCCGGATGACCCACCCGCCGATCCGCCGGCTCCGGAGGAACCCGTCCCGGTGCCCGCGCCCCCGGCCGACGTGCCTCCGGCGGAATCGCCCGAACCGCCCCCGCCCTCGAACCCGGAGGAACCGGAACCCGCCCCTGAACCGGAGCCGGAACCCGATCCCGAACCGGGACCCGAGGAACCGGAGGGGTGGCCGGAGTTCGCCGTGGGCATCGACCCCGTCGGCTCCCTCGTGCCCGGCGGTGACGGGATCATGGTCCTCGACGTGCTCAACACCGGTGCCGGCACCACCGAGGACGTGCTCGCCGAGATCACCCTGCCCCCCGGCGTGGAGATGGTCTCCTCCGGGGGCGCGGGCAACGCGGTCCCGATGTCGGTCGGACACGGCGACTGGGGCTGCTCCGCGGGCAGTGGTGGTGGTGAGTGCGTGCGGACCGACATGGCCTCGGGGGAGAGCAGCACCCACTTCCTGGACGTCAGAGTGGCGTCCGACGCCGACGTCGACGTCCCCGCGGACGTGGTGGTCTCCTCCGGAGAGGTGAGATACACCGCCACCGGTGAACGGGGCGTCTCCTCGGAGGGGATCCCGGCCAGATACGCCACCGCCGGCCAGGTGCGCACCGAGAGCGTCGGCAACACCCTGGTGACGTGCACCGAACCCGAGAAGCCGAAGAACCCCTGGCCATGGCCGTGGGGGGAGCGTCCCCAGACGCCCGGGGGCGGACAGGACGAGAATCCCTTGGCCCCGCCCGACCAGGCACCCGGCACCGATGAGGCACCCGGTACCGACGCGGATGCCGACCCCGGCGACCCCGACGACGCCGATCTGCGTCGCGCCCCCGCGGACACCGGTGCCGTGGGGACGGATGGGGGAGATGCGCTCGATGATCTCCTCGGGGAGGAAGGGGAGACCGGCGGCGGAGAACAGGAATTCGATCACGATCTTCCCGGGCTTCCCGACCTTCCCGAACACGGGGGGTCGGACGGCGGGGAACCCGGCTCCGAGGTCCCCGAGACCCCCGACGCCCCGGAGGCCACCGAGGGACCCGAGGTTCCCGAGGGCGGGTACGAGGAGGAACCGGCGGAGGACGAGGAACCCGGCGAGTGCGCACAGGCCCGTGAACGGTCCGGCGACCGTCTCGACAACGACAACTGGGTGATGGCGCCCTTGGACGCGGACTGGGACCCCACGACCACCTCGTCCAGCTCCGCGACCTGGGAACTCCCCGAAGGCGGGTCGGTCCGCTGGGCCGGTCTGTACTTCTCCGCGGCGGGAGACCCGAGCGGCCCGACCGCCCGGATCAAGGGGCCGGGCATGGCCTCCTACTCGACGGTCGCGGCCACCGATGTCCGTTCCGCGGATCTGCCCGCCTACCCCGCCTATCAAGCGTTCGCCGAGGTCACCGACCTGGTGCGCACGGCCGGTGGCGGCCAGTGGTGGGTCGGAGACGTCCCCGCCACCGAGGGTCGGGGCACGTACGCGGGATGGAGTCTGGTGGTGGTCGTGGAGGACCCCTCGGTGGAGGGGCATCAGCAGGCCATGGTCCTGGACGAGACCTCGGCGGTCTTCCAGGACGAGGTCGGTGCTCGGTTCCCGGTGTCGGGGTTGCTTCCGGCATCGGTCCAGGCCACGTTCGACGTGGTGGCCTGGGAGGGCGACGCCGAACTGGGCGGGGACCGCGTACTTCTGGACGATGTCCCGCTCGAACCGCGCGAAGGCGGTGGTGACGCCGGTAACGTCTTCGTGAGTTCCGCGCGAGGCTCGGCCGGGGACCCGATGACGTTCGGGACGGACGTGGTCCGATTCGACGCGCGACTCGGAAGGGAATCGGAAATCCGAATCCCCTCCGGTCAGGACGCGCTGTTGTTGGGCGCGATCGTGCTCACGGCCCCGATGCGCACCTGAGGTCGAACGCGGGTGCGGAGTCCATCGAGTGCACAGGGCGACAGAACGACCCGATCCACCTCGGGAATCCGCCTGTGAGTAGCAATGCATTGACAGTGAGTATCCGAAGGCTGCACGCAAAAGCAGACAGACTTGGCTAGGCTGTGCCCCGGTCATGGATATGGCCCCAGAGATCGACAGGGAAGGGGGCGGTGTCACGTGGACCGTTGCGCGTTGTTCGTCGACGCGGGATACCTTCTCGCCGACGGCGCGATGGCCGTACATGGAACCCGGAACCGGGACTCCGTCGCCTGGGACTACTCCGGTCTCGTCCAGTTCCTCAACGAGGTCGCACGGGATCGCACGGGTCTACCGCTCCTGCGTTGTTACTGGTACGAGGCGATCGCCGATGACCGGAGGGCCCAGGAACAGGACGGCATCGCCGATATCCCGGGCATCAAGTTCAGGGCGGCGAGGATCCGACCCGGCCGTCGCGAGGGCGTGGAGAGCTACGTCCAACGCGACCTGACCACTCTGGCCCGCACCGGTGTCCTTTGTGACGCCGTTCTTGTGAGCGGCGACGAGGACATGGCCCCCGTGGTCGCCGACGTCCAGGACATGGGTGTGCGCGTCACCGTCGTGCACATCTCGGTGGAGGGCAACTGGACCATTTCACGGGCGTTGCGCCGGGAGTGCGACGACCTGATCGAGATCGGTGCCGGACACCTGCGCCCGCACGTCAACCTTCTCTCGGGTGGCGGCTCCACCCAGGAGAACGCGGCCAAGACGACCACACCCTTCGCCAACGGGCGTTCCCAGACCCCCACCGAACAGCCACGTTCGGCGGCCTCCGCGCCCCGGAACGGTCGCGTCGAACCGGCCGCGCCCTCCACGGGTGGGCTCGAAGCGATGTTCGCCGGTACCGGCGGGCAGCCCGTTCCGCAGGGCAGCGCCATGGAACAACTGCGCGCGATGCGCCGCTCACTGGCCCAGCAACGCGGTGACCACCTGGCCGGGCCCTCCGATGAGAACACCCCGCCCGGTGCGATCGACGCCAACGGCTTCCCCTCGGGGGGACAACCGGTGAACGGTAACGGAATCTACCCGGGCGCCGTCGGTCAGAACGGACAGGCCGGGTACGTCGGTCCCAATACGGGATCCCATCCGTCGCAGCGTGGAATGGACCAGGGAGGGTACGGCCTGCCCGCCAGACCCGGACCCGGTCAGCCGGTCGGTGGTGGCCCACAGGGCTTCGACGGAACGGGCCCACAGCAGGCTTTCTCCAATACCGGACCACAGCCCGCCTTCGGTGCGGGCACAGGTTCACAGGCCTCCTTCGCGCCCGACCCGCATCAGGCTCCACCCCATAGAAACCCTCCCGCCCCCGACCCCAGGTTCGGCGGCGGACCAGGTGAGGATCAAGGGTTTGGAGGTGGGGTGGACGCAAACCCTACCTATGGGACCAGTACGGCAACTGACACCGCGCACAGCGGTGGCGCCGCGCCCCGTTTCGGGGAACGGCGACCTACTGGTCCCGAGTACGACGGCCGATTCGGCCCAAGCGGTTACCAGGAATCCGTCCCTAGTCCTGGATATGCCCAACAGGCGGGCCCCGGCGCGCATACCGTTGATGACGCGGTGCACGTCGCGCACAAGGAAGGAAACGACTTCGCGGAGTCGATCGCACGCGAGGCGCCGGCTCTGTGGGTGGAGGCCGTCCTCGCCCGTAGGCCCAGAATGCCCTCGGACCTGGAGGCGCGTCTGCTCCAGGGATCCTCGCTCCCGATCGACCACCTGCTGCGCGACGAGGTCCGCGATGGACTGCGCCAGGGATTCTGGCAGGCCTTGGAGCGTGCCCGGCCCTGATCGGCGCGTGGGGAGAGCGAGTTGGGGATGGGGCGATGCGGTTGACCCACGTGACGACGGCAGAACTCGACCGGTTGGAATTCCACGCCGTCCGATCCGGTGAACACGGTCGGACCGCCGCCCGCCTACTGGACCTGGCCAACAGCGTCGACGCCGGCAGTGAGGTCAGCAGGGCGGAGTTGTTCGTGCGCGCCGGAGAACAGTGGGAGATCGCCCAGGAGTTCGAGCGCGCCTGTTCCGCCTACCAGCGAGCCATCGACGATGGTGGGCCCACCGTCGTCGACGCGCACGCCCTCAGTGCGGGCGCCCTGTTGCAACTGGACGAACGCGGGCAGGCCGAAGGCCATCTCAAGCGGCTGGAGACCGGGGAACCGGTCGGACTGCCCACTCACATCCACGTCGCCGAGGTGTTGTACGCCCACGACGATCTGAGGGGCGCCGAACGGTGGGCCACCGTGGGCGCTCGGCGACACGCCGGTCGGCCCCAGAGTCCCTGTGACCGGGATCTGTTCCTCGAACTCCTGCGGATCCGATTCCGGATCCGGGCCGACATGGGGCTGTCCGAGGACGACCTGGACCTCCTCCTCGACCAGGACTGACCACCACGATCGGACGAGATGGTGGGTGACCTGGGGCGGCGGGGCGACCGAGGGTGTGCGGGCCCCGTCCCGGAGATCTGGGGAGGGGAACGTCGGCGCGGACGAGTGGTGTCGACGAGCGGTGCCGACGGACCGGAAGCGGCCATCCATGAGTGAGGTTTCCGACCCCTCCCACGGGCGCCTTGGCGACCTTCCGTACGTGGGGTCGGGTGCGTTCGCCCCGGGAACGTTCTAGGCTGTGACACGCCCCCTTCGGGCACTCTCCCGATACCGCCCCACCGCCCCTTTCAGGGGCTCCAAGGGCGTTCCATACCACGCTCGGCGCGTGTGTTCGACGATCGTCGAAGAATCTGAGAAATCGGCGACACGCCATCATCTTGCGGTGTTCCAAGGCGCTATCCCCTAGATGTAGTATCTGTCCCGCTGGTGGTTCACCGGGGTCGAAAGATCCGGGTGACGAGAGAGGGAACCCGGTGAGAGTCCGGGACTGCCCCGCAGCGGTGAGTGGGAACGAAGGTCGTCACAGGCACTGGGAACCCCCGAAGGTCCCGGGAAGCGACGGCGTAGTAGGACGCCCACGAGTCCGAAAACCTGCCATCGGCACGCACCCCCAGGTGTGTACAACGTCGGGGCTTCGAGGGAGAGCCGCCGCGACCCGACAGTGGACCGCACGCATCCGGTGCTGCGATCCACCGTTGTGAGCCGCACGCCCGCCACTCGTGCCCCCGCACCCCCACCGGGACCCTTTTACCGAGGTTGGAGCCGCTGTATGACCCTTGACGTCGAGGCCGTGCCCGCATCCGTTCGGCGCGAGCCGAACAACGAGGGCGGTCGTCCCGCCGCCATCGACCGGATCGAGCATGTCGTAGCCGAGGCCTGTGCACGGCTCTCCGGTGTTTCGGCGGAGAAGGTCCTGACCGAGGCGCGTCGCGGGTTCTACCCCGGCATCGCCGACGCCGAGGTCGAGCTCGCCCTCGTCATGGCTGCCCGCAGCTACGTCGAGGTCGACCCGAACTACTCCTACGTGGCCGCCCGCCTGCTGCTGGACAAGCTTCGCACCGAGGCCCTGAGCTTCATCGGTGGTGCTCCCCGGACCGCCACCCAGACCGAAATGGGCGACGGCTACGCGAGTTACCTGGCCGCGTACGTCGGCCGTGGCATCGATCTCGGACAGCTCGACCCCGCCCTCGCCCGGTTCGACCTGGACCGCCTGGGCAAGGCCCTGCACCCCGAGCGCGACGAGCAGTTCACCTTCCTCGGCATCCAGACCCTGTACGACCGCTACTTCCTGCACAGCGACGAGGTCCGCTACGAGCTGCCGCAGGCGTTCTTCATGCGCGTCGCCATGGGTCTGGCCCTCAACGAGGACGACCGTGAGGCCCGCGCCATCGAGTTCTACGAGCTGCTGAGCTCGTTCGACTTCATGGCCTCCACGCCCACCCTGTTCAACGCGGGCACGGTGCGCGCGCAGCTGTCGTCCTGCTTCCTGACCACGGTCGGCGACGACCTGCAGGACATCTTCCACGGCATCAGCAACAACGCCATGCTGTCCAAGTACTCGGGCGGTCTCGGCAACGACTGGACCCCGGTCCGCGGCCTGGGCTCCCACATCAAGGGCACCAACGGCAAGAGCCAGGGCGTCGTCCCGTTCCTGAAGATCGCCAACGACACCGCGGTCGCGGTCAACCAGGGCGGCAAGCGCAAGGGCGCGGTCTGCGCCTACCTGGAGACCTGGCACATCGACATCGAGGAGTTCCTCGACCTCCGGAAGAACACCGGTGACGAGCGCCGCCGCACCCACGACATGAACACCGCGAACTGGGTTCCGGACCTGTTCATGCAGCGTGTGGAGGAGCAGGGCACCTGGACCCTCTTCTCGCCGGACGAGGTCCCGGACCTGCACGACAAGTACGGCAAGGACTTCGTCGAGGCCTACGAGAAGTACGAGGCCGAGGCCGAGGCCGGTCGCATCAAGGTCTCCAAGAAGATGTCCGCCGTGGACCTGTGGCGCCGCATGCTCACCATGCTGTTCGAGACCGGCCACCCGTGGATCACCTTCAAGGACCCGTCCAACCTGCGCTCGCCGCAGCAGCACAACGGCGTGGTGCACTCCTCCAACCTGTGCACCGAGATCACGCTGAACACGAACAAGGACGAGGTCGCGGTCTGCAACCTCGGTTCGGTGAACCTGCCCCAGCACGTGGGCCCCGACGGCGTCGACGTCGAGCGTCTGCGTCGCACCGTCCGCACCGCCGTGCGGATGCTCGACAACGTCATCGACGTGAACTTCTACACGATCCCCGAGGCGCGCCGCGCGAACATGCGTCACCGCCCCGTGGGCCTGGGCCTCATGGGCTTCCAGGACGCCCTGTTCAAGATCCGCACGCCCTTCGCCTCCGACGGCGCGGTGACCTTCGCCGACGAGAGCATGGAGCTGATCAGCTACTACGCCATCGAGGCCTCCATGGAGCTGGCCGCCGAGCGTGGTTCCTACGAGAGCTTCGACGGTTCGCTGTGGAGCCGCGGCATCCTGCCGATCGACTCCCTGCGCCTGCTCGCCGAGTCCCGCGGCGGCGACCTGGACATGGACCGTGGCGAGACCCTGGACTGGGACTCGCTGCGCGAGCGCGTCAAGACCACCGGGATGCGCAACTCCAATGTCATGGCGATCGCGCCCACCGCGACCATCGCCAACATCACCGGCGTGAACCAGTCGATCGAGCCGGTCTACCGGAACCTGTTCGTCAAGTCGAACATGTCCGGTGACTTCACCGTCGTCAACGACTACCTGGTCCGCGACCTCAAGGAGCGGGGGCTGTGGGACGACGAGATGGTGTCCGCGCTGAAGATGCACGACGGCAGCCTCGGTGAGATCGACCGGGTGCCGGACGACCTCAAGGCGCTGTACGCCACCGCGTTCGAGGTCGACCCGTCCTGGCTGGTGGACGCGGGTTCGCGCCGCCAGAAGTGGATCGACCAGGCCCAGTCGTTGAACCTGTACATGGGCGCGCCCAGCGGTAAGAAGCTGGACGCCTTGTACCGCCGCGCCTGGCGCTCCGGGCTCAAGACCACGTACTACCTGCGGTCGCAGAGCGCCACGCACGTGGAGAAGAGCACCCTGAAGGGCACCGACGGTCGCCTGAACGCCGTGTCGGCCACCCCGACTCCGGCCGCCGCGCCGAGCCCGACTCCGAGCCCGACGCCCAGCCTCTCCCCGAGCCCGGCCCCGGTCGCCGAGCCCGCGGAGCCCGAGGACGAGTTCGAGATCGTCGAGGACCAGGCCTGCGGCATCGACGACCCCGAGTGCGAGGCCTGCCAGTAGGAGGCCCCGGGCCGGCGGGCGACCCCCGCCGGCCCTCCTCGCCCCTCCACTCCCACAGACGACCCGGCACGGCCGGAGAACGGAACACGAGCATGACCGCGGTTTCCGAGAACAACGCCGCCTCCACCGGCCTCGGCGAGATCCAGCGTGACGCCGAGCGCGTGAACGTCGACGACAAGGCGATGATCAACGCCCGCGCCGACGTGAACCAGCTGCTGCCCCTCAAGTACACCTGGGCGTGGGAGAAGTACCTGGCCGGGTGCAACAACCACTGGATGCCCACCGAGGTGGCCATGCAGGCGGACATCGCGCTGTGGAAGTCCAAGGACGGGCTGACCGAGGACGAGCGCCTCATGCTCAAGCGCAACCTCGGCTTCTTCGCCACCGCGGAGTCCTTGGTCGCCAACAACATCGTCCTGGCCGTGTATCGCCAGCTGACCAACCCGGAGTGCCGCCAGTACCTGCTGCGCCAGGCCTTCGAGGAGGCCGTGCACACCCACACCTTCCAGTACATCTGCGAGAGCCTGGGCCTGGACGAGGGCGAGCTCTTCAACATGTACCGCGAGGTCCCGTCCATCACCGCGAAGGACGCCTGGGCGCTCAAGTACACCCAGAACCTGGAGAACCCGGACTTCCGCACGGGCACGCCCGAGGCCGACCAGGCCTTCCTGCGGGACCTGGTCGCGTTCTACGTGATCTTCGAGGGCATGTGGTTCTACACCGGTTTCGCGCAGATCCTGTCGCTGGGCCGCCGCAACAAGATGGTCGGTATCGCCGAGCAGTACCAGTACATCCTGCGCGACGAGTCGATCCACCTGAACTTCGGCATCGACGTGATCAACCAGATCAAGATCGAGAACCCGAACCTGTGGAGCGAGGAGTTCCAGGCGGAGGTGCGGCAGATGCTGATCGACGCCTGTGAGCTGGAGGTCACCTACGGCCGCGAGACCATGCCGCGCGGTGTCCTGGGGCTGAACGCCGAGCTGTGCGAGAAGTACATGCACTTCATCACGGACCGCCGTGCCGAGCAGATCGGCCTGCGGCCCATCTACGGCGAGACGGAGAACCCGTTCCCGTGGATGTCGGAGATGATGGACCTGCAGAAGGAGAAGAACTTCTTCGAGACCCGAGTGATCGAGTACCAGACGGGTGGCGGCCTGGACTGGGACTAGGTCCTCTTCCCGGGAGAACCTTCTCCCTCCACGGCCCGGGGCGGGCGCGCGCCCCGGGCCGTTCGCGTGCCGGGATACGGGCTCCGCTTTCCTGGCCGGTTCCGGCAACGCTCTGACCGGAGGAGGTCAGAACCGGAACGATGTCGCGTCGCCCGCGTCGAAACGGGGTGCGAACAGGAAGTTCCTGGCGCGGAAGGGGGACGACGTGGAGCACTACTTCGGCGGAGAACGACACCAGAGGCTGCGAGAGGAAGTACGCGGGTTCGCGCTGCGGGAGGTGGAACCCCGGATCTCGGAGTTGGAGCGGCACCGTCGCGTCGACCGGGACCTTTCCCGGCTCATCGCCGAGCAAGGTTGGCTCGGGGTGACCGTGGATCGTGGTTACGGCGGGATGGGGCTGGGCCATCTGGCCAAGACCATCATCATCGAGGAGCTCTCCCGGGTCAGCGGGGCGATGGGCGCCATGGTCCAGGCCTCCCAGTTGGGGGTCGCCAAGATCGTGCACTTCGGGGACGAGAGGCAGCGTTCGACCTGGCTTCCCGAGGTGGCCGCCGGGCGTTGCCTGCCCACGATCGCGGTCACCGAGTACGGGTCCGGCGGGCACGTCCTCGGAATGACCACCAGCGCGGTACGCGACGGCGACGAGTACGTGCTCAACGGGCAGAAGGTGTTCGTGGGCAACAGCCACGTCGGTGACCTGCACGGTGTGGTGGCTCGGACCGGAGCCGGTTCGAAGGGCCTGTCGGCTTTCCTGGTCGAGTCGGACCGCCCTGGGTTCTCCCTGGGGCGGCACGAGGGCACGATGGGGCTGCACGGTTTCAGCTTCGGTGAGCTGCTCTTCGAGGACTGCCGGGTGCCCGCCGCCAACATGTTGGGCGCGGAGGGCGACGGCCTGCCGGTGGCCTACTCGTCCAGCGTCCTGTACGGCCGGGCCAACCTGGCCGCGGTGGCCCTGGGCATCCACCGTGCCCTGGTCGAGGAGACCGGCGCCTACGCCTCTCGGCAACATCGTTACGGCAAGCCGCTGTGCGAGGTTCCGTCGGTCAAGCTCAAGTTGGGTCGGATGCAGTCCCGGTTGATGGTGGCGACGCTGTCGCTGTACCACGCGGTGTCGCTCCTGGACCAGGGTCTGGCCTGCGACCACGAACTGATCAACGCCAAGCTCGTCAACGTGGAGTACGCGTTGGACACCGCGCGCAACGCCATGGAGATCCACGCGGCGCGGGGCCTGTACACCGATAGCCCCGTCGAGCGGTACCTGCGCGACGCCCACCACATCTTCGCGCCAGCCGGTACCAGCGACGTGCAGTTGCTGCGGTTGGGTGAGGCCGCGTTGGGCTCCGACAAGGGGCAGTGGTCCGAGCGTCTGGCGGGCCGGCTGAGGACCGGCCCGGAGCCGTTGCTCTCGGTGGGCTGACATGAGGCGCGGGGGCGGGAGGGGAAGAGGTCGCCCCCGCCGGACATGTCAAAGGCAGGACCTTTGAAAACGCCACCAAAAGGACACGAAGAATGACACTCGATAGCATAAGTCCCGCAGAAAGGGAACGAGCCGGTCACCGTTTGGGAACGGTTTGACAAGCTGCACGAATGTCCGGTTTGGGTCTCGCGTGGCCAGTGTGGCTACGCTACCGTTCTGATTATCACTTCCCGCCGATCCAGTGCGTGCTCGCCTTCATCGCTTGCTGCCCGTGATCCGTTCCGGGCCATCGAATCGCGATAGTCCACGATATGAGATTACTCGGGCGCTGTGTGGGAAAAGGCTAGAATCAACGAAGACCAAGGGCAGGGTCGGCGCATGTTCGAAACATACACGGGGAACTCTCAGGACTTCTTCGGTCAGTGGCGCAAGTCCCGTTACTCCTACGACATCGGGGCCTGCTGCGAGGTGCTCAACCTCACTTCGGGAGAGTCGTTCTTCCGTGACTCCGTGCATCCGGAGGACGCTCAGTTGAAGTTCGAGAACCGTGAGTGGATGACCTTTCTAGCGGTTTCGAAGGAAGCTCTCTAGTTCTTTCGACGTCGGGTACTGACACGATCCGGGGTGTGACCTCCCACGCGGAGAGTTCCGTGTGGGAGATGAGAAAGCCTGCTTATGGGGTAGGGGATTCGGGGTATGTTCCGGCATGCCCTGAACCCGGTAATCGAAGCGGAGCCGTGCGGTGTCCGATACTTCACGCCCCTATTCCCACCAGCGCATGAGCCGGTATGACCCTGGCGGGACCGAATCGCGAATTTCTCACATGTCCGGCCAGGCGGTCCAAGCCAGGGACGTCCACGGCGGTGTTCATTTCCATGGCTCCAGCGGCGTTCTATCGCGCCAGGCCATCCCCCGTGAGCTGCCCGGTGATGTACACGGCTTCGTCAACCGTGTGGCGGAACTCAAGACCCTCGACGCTCACCTCGATGATCACGACATCGGTGAGCTGCAGGGGGCCCTGCTCCACACCATCGTGGGTACTCCCGGAGTAGGGAAGACGGCACTGGCCCTACATTGGGCCCACCGGGTCCGGCGTCGCTTCCCCGATGGACAGCTCTACTCCGATCTTCGGGGTTATGGCACCGGACGACCGGTCCCAGCGGACCAGGTCTTGGACCGCTTCCTGCTCGCACTCGGAGCGACAGCGGATGTCGTTCCACACGATCTCGATGGCAAGGCGGGCCTGTTCCGATCTCTCATCGCGGACCGTCACATCCTCGTCATCCTGGACAACGCTGCGACCACAGCCCAATTACGCCCTCTGCTTCCGGGGACGGCCACCTGTGCCGTACTGGTGACGAGTCGAGACAGGCTGTCCGGTCTGGTGGCACTGGAGGGGGCACGACGCTTGACGGTTCGGGCTCTGGAATCCGCTGAAGGAGTGGCCCTCTGGAAGGGGCCGCCTCCCGGCACCGTCCAGATGACTCTCCGGGGGAAGTCGCCGAACTGGCCCGACTCTGTGATCACCTCCCCTTGGCGTTACGGGTCGCGGCTGAACGCGCGGTGAGCCGCCCGTACATGCCCTTGGGCGATCTCTTGAGGGACCTCCGGGACGAGTCGCACGTTGTTCGTTCGGTTTTCTCCTGGTCCTATCGGTCCTTGCCGGAAGGCACGGCTGGAGTGTTCCGTTCTCTGGGCCTGTACCCGGGGGTGACCTTCGGGGCGAACGCGATCGCCGCACTCTGCGAAAGGTCCACGACGGTGGTTCGCCATGCGTTGGACGCTCTCGTAGGTGCCCATCTGGTCGAGCAAACGGATGCCGACCTTTACCAAGTCCATGATCTGTTGCGCTCCTTCGCACTGGACAGGGCGCGAAACGAGGATTCCGAGGAGAAGAGGCGTACCGCTTTGGAGAACCTGGCGCATCGGTACCTGTACTCCGCTGATGCCTCGGCCCGAGCCACCGACTCCCACCTGCGTCATCATGATCTGGACGGGGTGCCGAGACCGGAGACCGAGGTGCCCACCTTCTCTCGGCACCAGGACGCACTCCGCTGGTTCGATCGTGAGTCCCTGAACATATCCGCCCTCGTGGAGGCCACGGACGAAGCCGGACTGGACACGCTCACTTGGCGGTTTCCCGTCATCCTGCGCCATGTGTACGTCTTCTACGCCTGCGGTTCCGAGTGGGAACGAATGATCGAATCGGGGATGGCCGCAGCCACTCGTGAGGGGAACAGGGAGGCAGAAGCCGACCTACTCGAAGCATCGGGCATGGCCTGTGTACAAGGTCATCGCTACTCGGAGGGCTTGGAATACCATCGACGCTCCCACGAGCTCAGGCGAACGATGCAGGACGAATTCGGAATGGCGATGTCCCTCAACGCCATCGGAATCGTCCATCTGAGGGTTCGACGGCTCGACCACGCCGCACAGCACTTCCGTCGATCCCTGGAGATCCTGGAGTCGCTCTCGAGAAGGACCTGGTCGGGGATCGCTCTCGGTAATCTGGCCAGGACCCACTTGGAGGAGGGGCGGTTCGAAGAGAGCCGGTCATTGGCTGAGAGGGCGGCGCGGATCCACCACGAGACCGGTAACCGGTTGAGCGAGTTCTCCTGTTTGACGACCCTGTGCGTGGCGTAGAGGGAGTCGGGACTCACCGAACAGGCGTTCGTGGTGGTGCGGCGAGCGCTGGAGGTCGCCGAACAATTGGGTGGTTCGCTTCGTGAGGCACTCGCTCTGCTCGAACTCGGGACGCTGCATGCCCAGGTCCATTCCTGGGACGAGGCGATCGCCGCATACCGAAGGGCGGCGGTTCTCTATCGACAGGGCGGGGACCTCATCGGTGAGGCCCGAGTGTTCGAGGCGACGGCGGATGCCTACCGGGCCATGGGACGTGCCGATGAGGCGGTGCGATCCTATGCCCGAGCGATCGAGGGCTATCGGTCCGGCGACCATTATCGTCGGTCCCTTGCACACTGTCTGTATCGGCTCGGTGAACTGCACCGTTCCGCAGGACGGACCCACCACGCGCGGCGAGAGTACGAGGAGGCCGTGGAGATCCTGGAGGGTCGCACCGAGGCCGATTCAGCCGGACTTCGGGAGCGTATCGAAGGCCTGCTCCGAAACGGCCTGGCATGAAACCTGCACTAGGAGGTACGTGTCACAAGGGTGCGATGGGGAAGACGTCGCAGTCCTGCCGCGTGAAGGTGGACATCGACGCCGCACCTGGGTGATCGGAACCGAACCGATCGATGAATACCGCCCGTAGTCCACTCCACTCCGCGGCCACATCCTCACCCATGGCATACCGGGTCACCAGATGATTCCGGTGCGCGGTCAACAAGATCGGGTGGTCGGAGGGCAGCTGAAGCAGACAGTCCGCGACTGTCATGGCCTCCAACTGGTGTGCCTCCTCGACACGGTCGAGGTAGAACAGGTCGGTGGCCAGGTTCAATGTGGCCGGTAAACAACTGAACGCTCCCGGGCCGTAGATGCGTGTTAGGCGTTCCAGCCCCTCTTGATCGAGTTGGAGTGCTTCGGTGTACCGGCCCGCGGCGCGAAGAACAATGGCCGCGCTGAGACGGGCGGTGGCGGGGAACGGGTGCTCGTTCGGGTAACGCTCGTCCAACGGGCGTATGAGGACCTCGGCCTCACGGACGGCCTCTGCCAGCTGTCGGTCTGAGGCCGTGCCCGCCAGGTTCACCATGTTGATGACTCGGCAGTACAGCACTTGCCGTGTATCGGTGGGATGGTTGCGCCGGTACACGGCAAGTGCTCCTTGTGAGAGCTCTGTGGCCGGCGCGGTGTGGCCGAGCCTGCGGTAGGCGACGGACAGGAACATCTTTCCCTGGAGCACGTGCGGGCTGTCCTCTTCGGCCGTGGAGGCGAAGCGTTCCATGCACTCCTCGATCTGCTTTCTGGCCTCCTCCAAGCGGCCCAGCAGGATGAGGTTGAGGCCGACCGACAGGCCGCTGCGCAGGGTGTGCACGTCATTGAGGCCCAGCACGAAACGCCGTCCTTGGAAGGTGTGCTGGTCGACGGCCAGGGCGGCCTCGAAGCGGCCCTGTTCCTGGAGGACCTGGCCGTAGTCGTGCGCGGCCTCCAGGGTGCGCGGGTCGGATTCGGTGTGTCTGCCGCGCCGGTGGTCCAGGATGCGGCGGAAGATCCGCCCCGCCTCCTCGAAGCGGCCCAGGCCGCTGAGCGAGATGGCCACCGCCCGCAGTGACTCCAGGGACTCGTCGTTGTCGCTCCCCTCGCGCTCGATCTGCTCGGCGTGGATCCGCTCGGCCTCGGCCAGGGCCGTCACGTACTCGCCGTGGATGCGCCGGATCTTGTTGCGTCGCAGTCGGGCGCGCACGCGCAGGGCGGGGTCGTCCGACCAGGCGTTGACGGCCTGGTCGACCAGGTTGGTGGCGTTGGAGTAGTCGCCCACCTCTGTGAGGAGGTCGACCACGTTCAGTACCAGTCCGCGCACCCGGGGATCTCGGCTCAGCCAGGCCTGTGAGGCCTTCACGTGCGCGTACAGCTGTAGGTACTCGGTCCGGTACGCCGAGTCGGTGGGGTGGTCCGGGTCGCTCCGGGCCAGGATCAGGTGCGCGAGGTCCCGGTACCGCACTCGTTCGGTGTGCGGGAGGGAATCGCGGATGACCGACTGGAACAGCTCGTGCAGCTGGAAGGTGTTCCGCTCGTGGTCGAAGTAGGCGAGGTGGTGGCGGCTCATGAAATCCAGGGCCCGGCCCAGGCGTGCGTCGTCGCCCAGCAGCGCCGTACCGAAGGGGGTCGGGCCCAGGTCACGGGAACGGGAGAACAGGGTGCGTCCCAAGGGTCGCGGCGCGAAGAACGCGCAGAGCCGGATCAGCTCCAGGGCCATGTGCTCGGTCTCGTGCTCGTCCCCGCCCGCGGCCAGGTCCTCGGCCTGGATGCCCCACGCCACCCGAAGGGGGATGGTGTGGTCGTCGGGGCCCGAGTAGGTGAGCATCTGGTTGTAGCGTTCCTCGAACGTGTCCAGGAACTCCGCGGTGGGGACGGTCGACTCGCGCAGGAACGCGCCGACCTGATTGAGGGCCAGGGGCAGGTATTCGAGCAGTTCGGCCAGGCGTTCTCCGTCCCGGTGGTGTTCGAGACGGTCGGGACAGACCCGACGCAGCAGGGAGAGGCTCTCGGCGTTGGTGAGCCGGGGGACGACCTGCCCGTCGAACCGGCCCTCCGGCAGCGTCCGGGTGGTCCGGCGGTGGTCGCGGGAGGTCACGAGGATGTTGCCGTGGACGCCCGTGGGGAAGTAGTCGGTGGCCAGGCGTTCGACGTCGGTGACGTCGTCGAAGACCAGGAGCCAGCGACCGACGGCGCGATCCCCGGAGAGGGCGTCGCGCACGGTCTGCACGGCGCGGGGGACGTGTTCGTAGGCGACCGGCAGCCCGATGTGTTCGGCCAACCGCAGGTAGGCGCGGTGCGAGTCGATGTCGGTGGAAGCGGGGATCCACCAGATGAGTTCGTATTCCTCCGCGTAGCGGTGTGCGTACTCGGCGGCGATGCGGCTTTTGCCGACGCCGCTCCCCCCACCGATCAGGAAACGGGATCCGGGCCTCGCGAAGACCTCGTGGATCTGCTCCAGGATGACTTCCCTACCGGTGAAGTGAGGATTGGCGCGGGGAACCCCGCCGATCACCGGAAGAAAGGAGGTGTCCTTGCTCCGGAGGCGGCCGGTCGTCATCGGTCCACCAGCTTTCTCGTGTGGCGCTGAGTGAGGGGCCCGGCGACGCAGGCCGGGGATGACCGTTCACCAGGGACTCTCGGACGGTCACGGGTCGAGCACACGGAGGGGGAGGGCCTGGCCGGGGCCGGCGGTCGGGTGAGTCCCGAGAGGGGTATGTGACGTGGTCACGGCCGGGAGGACGCGTTCGCGGGGGAGCGTTCCGCGTGGAGGAGAGCGGGGCCGGGGCATGATGGGGGGACGTGCGGTGTCCGTCCACCGCCCGCGTGATCCGTGACCCTCGGGGTCCGGGGCACCGGTTCATGGCGTGATCCCCATGCCTCGCGTGACGACGAGCCCGGTGGACGTGAAGATCATCCCCGGGCGGCGGGTTTTCCGTTGCGAGTGGACGGGACCGGCAACGGGCGCTTGGTTCCAGGCTAGGTTCTGTACCCGGCCGTGTCGATAGTCGTCCACAACATGTGGACGGCGGTTGTCGGAACGAGACTCCTGGAAACGGACAACAGCCCGAAGATCCGATTTCGCCATGTGGGAAAAGGGGATGTGGAGCCGTCCGAAAATGCGGAGGTCGGGCCGTGGAAAAGAAATGGTGGGGCGGTGAACCCCGTCGGAGGCGCGTCAGCCCGAAGAGGGGTCGGGCTCGTAGTTGCGCGTCATCATGGAGTTGCATTTGGAGCACAGGTGGCGGGCCGATCCTGGTGAGGAGGGCTGCCAGTCGTGCTCACCGCGAGGACATATCCCCGACGGTCCAATGCTGCGGGCGCGGATGGCGGCGGGCTGTGCGTCCATGCGGCAACGGTAACGCCCGCACCCCGCCTTCCACCACCCTGGGTAGGTGAAGGTCGACAGAAGGTCCACCCTTCTTCGGTGAACACCGAACGGATCGGGTCCTTCCGGGCGTGCACGTCGATCACGACCCGAGCCGGCCACGTGGTTCCCCCTGCGATCCCGAGGCCGAGGGGCGGTGCGCGGCCTCGCCGCGCCGGTCCCGGACCCGGAGGGGCTGCCGGCCCGCAGGCGCAGTTCGTCACGCCGATTGTCGTGAGATCCCATGACAGGATGACTCGTATGTCCGATCAGACAAACGGAATGCCCGGACAATGGTGGGCTGGACAATTGTTCCTGGTCGAAGACTCGGTGAGGTATCGAACAGGTGTTTTTCCACACACAAGGCATTGTGGTCCAGGCGACCGAAGGTGATGATCTGTTTATTCGACATAAGCGACGCATAACGATCCGACGTTGGCGTTCTCCATGGAAAGGAGGAGACGGGTGAACGACTCCATGATCTGGTCGATCCTGACCTTCGGTGTGTACCTCGCCGGAATGGTCGCGATCGGCCTGTGGGTCTACAAGCGCACCGTCTCACAGTCCGACTTCGTGCTCGGTGGCCGTCAGCTCAACAGCTGGGTCACCGCTCTCAGCGCCAACGCCAGCGACTTCAGCGGCTGGCTGCTGCTGGGGCTGCCCGGAGCCATCTACGTCTCAGGCCTCGGCGAGGCCTGGATCGCGGTGGGCCTGGCCTCCGGTTTCGCCGGTAGCTGGATCCTTCTCGCCCCACGACTCCGCGTCTACACCGAGCGGGTCACCGACACTCGATCCGGCGGGGAAGCCGACTCCCTCACGCTCTCCTCCTTCATGGAGCACCGTTTCAACGACCCCACTCGGCTGCTCCGCGGGGTCTCCGCCGTCCTGATCATCGTCTTCTACTTCTTCTACGTCGCCTCCGGCCTCGTGGCGATGGCCTCGCTCTTCGACATGGTCTTCGGGATGTCCCCGGCACCCGCCATCGCGGTGGGGGTGGGCATCGTGGTGCTCTACACCGTGCTGGGCGGCTTCCTCGCCGTCTCCTACACGGACGTGGTGCAGGCCGTCATGATGTGGTTGGCCCTGCTCATCGTTCCGGTACTCGCCATCTCGGTCCTGGGCGGATTCGGTGGACTCACGGAGGGCGTCAGCGCCAAGGCCGACGGTCTGATGTCCGCGTTCGGCGGAACCTCCCTGGACGCGGACCTCGGGACCTGGGTGAACACGGAGACCTTCGGCTGGGTCGTCGTCATCTCCGGACTGGCGTGGAGCTTCGGCTACTTCGGTCAGCCGCACATCCTCGCCCGCTACATGGGGATCCGTTCGGTGAAGGACATCCCCAAGGCCGCGGTCGTCAGCGTGAGCTGGGCGGTCTCCGCCATGATCCTCGCGGTCCTGGTGGGTTTCATCGGCATCGCCTACTTCGACACCCCGCTGAGTGACCCGGAACAGGTCTTCCCACGCTTGATCGAGGGCCTCTCCCACCCGGCGGTGGCCGGTATCCTCCTGGCCGCCATCCTGGCCGCCGTGATGAGCACCGCGGATTCCCAGCTGCTGGTCGCGGCCTCCGCCATCACCGAGGACGTCTACAAGGGTTTCCTCAACAAGGACGCGGACCCCCGCTTCCTCATGTGGGTCAGCCGCGGCACCGTCGTGGTCGTGGCCGCGGTCGCCGCCCTGGTGGCCCTGTTCGGTGACAGTTCGGTCATGGACCTGGTCGGCTACGCCTGGGCCGGGTTCGGTGCGGGCTTCGGTCCGGCGCTCCTCATGGCCATGTTCTGGAAGCGCATGACCTGGGCGGGTGCCCTGGCCGGCATGATCTCCGGCGGTGGCATGGCCATCCTCTGGGACTACGTCGACGAGGCCTTCCTGGGCTGGGGCCTGTACGCCATGGTCCCCGCGGTCATCCTCAGCTTCGTCTGCATGTTCGTCTTCAACGGCCTGGGCAAGGTCAGCGAGCAGATGGAGATCGACTTCGATCGCGTCGACGCCGAGGTCAAGAGCGGTGGCAAGGAGGAGGAACCCACCACCACAGCCTGAGTCCCTCGGGGGTGGGACCATCACGGGTCCCTAGGCCCTGTAACGAAAGGCTTCCGGGCCCGTGTCGCGTGCGGCACGGGCCCGGGCGCGCTCTGGCGTCGGTCGGTCCCGGAACGGTAGAACGGTGACATGTCGTCACCGACGGAACACCCGGCAGCCTGGACCCGTATCGACGTCCCCGAAGGACTGGGGCTCGGCACCCTCCTGCCCGAGCCCGATGGTTTCCGCCTGGAGGCCGGGGAGACCGTCGTCGAGGGCGAGGGGCGGTTCTTCACCCGTTTCACCGTGCGCACGGACCTTGCCTGGGTGACGACGGAGGTGCGCGCCGAGGTCCTCTCCGTCGGTGGTACGGAATCGGTCACCCTCCGGGCCCAAGGCGGTCACTGGAGTGACGGCGGCGGCCGTGAACTGCCCGAACTGGTGGGCTGTCTCGATGTCGACGTCGCCGCCACACCGCTCACCAACACCCTCCCCATCCGCAGGCTGGGGCTGCGTCCGGGGGAGCACCGCGACATCACGGTCGTGTGGATCGACGTCCCCTCCCTGCGGATCAGACGTGTTCGTCAGCGTTACATCCGTCATCCGGCCGAGGGCGGCCTGGAGTGGTACACCTACCGCGATCCCCTGCACGGCGAGTACCGGATGTCCGTGGACGGTGACGGCGTGGTGGTGGACTACGAACGCTTCGCCCGGCGGCTCCACCCCGGGACCTGACACACCGCACCGCGGGCGAGACGCCCAGCGGTACCGGTGATAATCGGGGAACACACGCAGTACATCCAGGGAGTGCACGTGACCGAGAACGAGCAGAGCCGGACGCGCCGCGAGATCATCCATGACCTCGGGGTCCCCGCGGACTTCGACGTCGACGCCGAGATCGAACGTCGCGTCGCCTTCCTCGCCGAGAGGCTCACCACGACCGGATCCCGCGCGTTGGTGCTGGGCATCAGTGGCGGTGTCGACTCGCTCGCCGCGGGCCGCCTGTGCCGACTGGCCGTCGACCGTGCCCGTGAGTCCGGGCACGAGGCCGAGTTCGTGGCCATGCGCCTGCCCTACGGCACCCAGAAGGACGAGGAGGACGCCGCCCGCTCCGTCGAGTTCGCCGCCCCCGAGCGTTGCCTCACCGTGGACGTGCGGCCCGCCACCGACGCCATGGCGGCTTCTCTGAGCGACTCCGGGATGGCCTACACGGACGACGCGGCGGAGGACTTCGCCGTCGGCAACGTCAAGGCCCGTGAGCGGATGATCGCCCAGTACGCCGTCGCCGGTGGTCTGCGCGGCCTGGTGGTCGGCACCGATCACGCCGCCGAGGCCGTCACCGGGTTCTTCACCAAGTACGGCGACGGTGCGGCCGACCTGATCCCGCTGAGCGGGCTCACCAAGCGCCGCGTTCGCGCGCTCATCGCCAGGCTCGGTGCCCCCGAGGACCTGGTCCACAAGGTGCCCACCGCCGACCTGGAGTCGCTCGCCCCGCAGAAGCCGGACGAGGAGGCCCTCGGCCTCACCTACGACCAGATCGACGATTTCCTGGAAGGGCTCCCCGTCGACGACGAGGTGATTCGCGTCCTCGTCGACCGCTACCGCTCCACGGCCCACAAGCGGGCCATGCCCACGGCTCCCTGACCTCCTCGCGCGGGCCCCTCGCGGTCTCCCCCGACGGACGGCCCGCCGGTCGGTGGTGCGAAGGTCCCGGCATCGTTATCCACAGCCCTCTGACCGGCAGGCCCAGGATCGGGTATTTTCTCTGCAAGCCCTCCCGACATCCGTCTTCTCGGGTGCACGGTAGTGCTGGCCCTACCCTCGGGGGTGGGCCTGCCGCCGCCGGGGAGGGGATCCTGCGCCATCGCGACCGAACGGCCGCGCGCCTAGGGTCGTTATCGACGACGCGTCATCGAATGCCACTCGCGGGCTCATACGAGGGCCTCCGCGGGGACGTGTCGACACCCCCTGATCCCGGTCACCGCGACCAATGGGCACCCTCGTGTGCTCATCGGTCTCGGGGACGACCAAGGAGCGACATACCGATGACCATGACCGTCGAACCCGCGGGTGGGCGACCGCCCACGACCGCACCCGTGGCCGCCGCGCCCGAGGCTCGAACCCGTGACCGTTTCCTCGACGTGGTGCGCCTGTTCGTCATGGTCCTCGTGGTGGTCCAGCACTGGTGGCTTCCGGTGCTCAGCGTTCAGGTCCAGGGGGAACTGTCCGCGGGCAGCGTGCTCAGTTCCGATGGCGGCTTCGCGCTCACCTGGATCTCCCAGGTCATGCCCTTGATCTTCTTCGTGGGCGGCGCCGCCAACTTCTTCAGTTGGCGTGCGGCGTCCCGCAGGGGTGAGCCCGCCCGGGTCTGGTGGGCCAAGCGGCTGCGCCGGCTCGCCTGGCCGGTGGTGCCCCTCGCGGTGGTGTGGATCGTCTCCTGCCACCTGATCGTCCTGGGCGGGGCGCCGGCGCAGCCGGTCCTGGTCGGCGCGGGCGCCGCGGGCATGGTGCTGTGGTTCCTGGCCTCGTACGTCATCGTGGTCATGGCGACGCCGATCCTGGTCGCCGCGCAGGAACGGTTCGGCTGGTGGGTTCCGGCGGCGTTGCTCGCCGGCGCGGTGATCGTGGACACGGTCCGATTCAGCTCCGGGGTCGAGTGGCTCGGTTTCCTGAACGTGGCGTTCGTCTGGTTGGGCGTGCACCAGATGGGTTTCCGTTACGCGACCGGTTCGATCGGCAAGGCGCAGGCCGCCTGGTTGGCCGGCGTGGGCGGGGTGGCCGCCCTGGTGCTGGCCTGGTTCGGTCCGTACTCGTTGAACATGACCGGGGTGTTCGCGGCGGAGACCTCGAACGTGTCCCCGCCCACGCTCGTCCTGGCGGCGCTGGGTGCCTTGCAGATCGGTGTCTCGGTACTGCTGCGAGACCGGATCTCCGCGTGGGTGGACCGACCAGGTCCCGCGCGGATGATGGACCGGATCAGCCCGCAGCTGATGACCGTCTACCTCTGGCACATGGTGCCGGTCAGCGTCATCGCCGGTGTGCTGGTGTTCGGCCTCGGCATCGACACCCCCGAACCGATGACCGGTCTGTGGCTGTTGTGGGGTGTTCTCGGGGTGGTGGTGTTGATCCCGCTCATCCTGCCGTTGGCGCACTGGGCGGTGCGCTTCGAGGAGCCGCCGCGGATGCTCAAGGGGGACCCCGGCCTGATCCGGGTACTGGCCGCCGCGGCCCTGATCGGTGGGGGCCTGCTCGTTCTCACGGTGGGAGGCCTCGGGTTCGGTCCGCTGCCGGTGATCGGTCTGATCGCGGTCATCTCCGGTCTGTTGCTCACGGCCGCCCCGCGCACCCGGGTGCGGGAGACCGTACGCGAAGCGCTCCGCGCCTGACAGTGGGGTGACGCGGCCGTGACCGAGGGTCGACGGGAATCCATCTTTCGTTCAGATTCACACCCGAACGGCGTGGCGTGACGGGCGCCCGAGGGTAGACACGACCAATGGACCCCAGACACATCGCCTACGAACGGCACGGCAGTGGACGACCGATCGTTCTCCTGCACGGACTCGGGGACCGCAGACAGAGCTGGCGGGCCGTGGCGCCGCAGTTGGTGGACGACTACGAGGTGGTTTCCATCGACCTGCCGGGTTTCGGTGATTCGCCGGCGCCCTCCACGGACGAGCCCTACGACGTGCACAGCCTCGTCCGGGTGATTCGGGAGTTCTGTGCGCTGCACGGCCTCGAACACCCGCACCTGGCGGGCAACTCGCTGGGTGGTTCGATCGCGTTGGAGTTGGGCGTCCAGGGGGTCGCCGGTTCTGTCACGGTGTTCTCACCCGCAGGGTTCTCCGACAACCTCGCCCGTTGGGGCATGCGCACCGTCGGGGTGGTCGCCAACCTGGCCACCCGTATCCCGATGCCGGTCAAGGAACGCCTGGCGGACACCCCTCCCGCCCGGGCGGCGGCCCGGGTCGCCCTGCGAGGAGACCCCTCCTCTCCAGAGGCGAAGGCCACCAGGTTCGGTGTACAGGGGCTCGAACCCGGCGCTCCGTACGTGCGCATGGTGCCCAAGATCGCCGAGTACGACTTCCTCTCGCGCCCGATCGACTGTCCGGTCACGATCGCCTGGGGCGACCACGACCGGACCCTGCTGCCCTCCAGCGCCCGGCACGCCCACGAGCGGGTGCCGTCGGCCCGCATGGTGTCGCTGCTCGGGGCCGGACACATCCCGATGGCCGACGACCCGCTCGCGGTGGCCGAACAGATCAGGTGGACCTGCAACGCCGCCGATCGGCTGGTCAACCGGATCAGGTGAACCGGAACCCTCCCTCGGAGCTGATCACCTGGCCGGTGATCCACGCCGCCTCGTCGGTGGCCAGCCAGGACAGGAGCCGTGCGGGGTCGTCCGGTTCACCCAACCGCCCCAGCGCGAACATGGGCACCACCCGTTCCAGGAGTTCCCCCTCGATGTAGCCGGTCTGCACCGGGCCCGGGTTGACCGTGTTGACGGTGATGCCGCGTGGTCCCAGCTCCGCCGCGATGGTGGGGGTGATCTGGGCCAACGCGCCCTTGGCGGAGGCGTACGCGACCTCGCCCGCCATCGGCCCGTGCATCTGCCCGGAGGTCATGAACAGCACCCGCCCACCCGGGCGACCATCGTGTCGGGCGGCGAAGGCCTGGGCGAGGAGCAACGGGGATCGGGCGTCCACCGCCCAGTGCCCGTCGAGCATGGCGGCGGTGATCTCGGCGAGGGTGCCGTCCCCGCCGCTGCGGGCGTGGTTGGCGACCAGGACGTCCAGGTGGCCGAACTCGGCGACGGTCGCCTCGACCACTCGTTCGGGGGCCTGGGGATCGGCCATGTCGGCGCCGATGTGCGCCACGCGGGCGTTCGGATCACCGAGCACCGAGCGCACCCCCTCGGCCACCGCCTCGACGTCGTCGCCGCCCCAGGGTTGGGACTCGTCGTGCGGACGGAAGTGGTGGAGCATCACGCAGGCCCCGTAGGCGGCGAGGCGGCGGGCGACGGCGTAGCCGATGCCTTCGCGTCGGCTGGCCCCGGTGACCAGGGCGACACGCCCACGGAGGGGGAGCGGGTCACGGGTGAGCGGTGAGAGGGGACTCGGCGACTGCTCCGACCCTTTGTGATGGGGCTGGGGCGGATGACCCATGTTCGTCTCCTGTCGATTCGGCGGCGGGGTGCGGCGGTTCCTCGGACGACGGCACTCTGTCATCCGGTCGGGGAGAGCGCCATCGCATTTCGTACTGGTGCGCCCCGCTCTCGTCTCGGGTCTCGGCCCCGGTTCCGGGTCCGGTGCAGTGGGCGGTCCTCCCGTGCCCGGTCCGATTCACCCAGCCCCACGGTCTTTCCCGAGGTGGCCGGTGCGGGATAGCGTTGCGCGCGGAACAACTCCCCGAGGAGGCACTGGTTTGACCGCATCGACACACTCGACCCCGGGAGGGGCCGCGTGGCTGAGGGAGCAGGAGCGAGGCCTGGTGGGCTTCGCGTCCGGGGCGGCGGTCCCGGAGGGCTTCGGCTGGTTGGACGCGAAGGGTGGGGTGGAGCCCGAGCGCGCGACCGCCACCTGGATCACGTCGCGCATGACACACGTGTTCTCCCTGGCGCACCTGCGAGGGGTCTCCAACGCGGCCGAGTTCGCCGATCACGGACTGGCCGCACTGGCGGGTCCGCTGCGCGACGCGGAGCTGGGCGGATGGTTCGAGGAGGTACCGGAGGGCGGGGATCCCAGAAGCATTCGGGAGCGCTCCCAAGTGCTGCCGGAGAAGGCCGCCTATCCGCACTCCTTCGTGGTCCTGGCCACCGCCAGCGCCGCCCACGCCGGCCGTCCGGGGGCGCGGGCCCTGCTCGACGAGGCCCTCGGCGTCATCGAGGAGAGGTTCTGGGAACCCGACGCCGCGTGCGTTCGGGAGAGCTGGGACGCCGACTGGACCACCACCGAGTCCTACCGTGGTGCCAACAGCGCGATGCACTGCGTGGAGGCCTTCCTCGCGGCGGCCGACGTCACCGGTGACACCCTGTGGACGCGCAGGGCGCTCGCGATCGCCGAGCGCCTGATCCACGGGGTGGCCGCCGACCACGACTGGCGGCTGCCCGAGCACTTCACCCCGGACTGGACACCCCTCCCGGACTACAACCGGGACCACCCGGACCACCCCTTCCGCCCGTTCGGTAGTACCACCGGTCACCTGCTCGAATGGGCCCGTCTGCTGGTGCACCTCGAACTCGCCCTGGAGCGGGCCGGCGAACCGGTGCCGGACTGGCTGCTCACCGACGCCGAACTCCTCTTCGACAACGCGGTCCGTCGCGGCTGGGACGTCGACGGGGCCGAGGGGTTCGTCTACACGCTCGACTGGCAGGACCGACCGGTGGTGCGACAACGCATGCACTGGGTGGTCGCGGAGGCGACCATGGCCGCGTGGGCCCTGGCCGAACGCACCGGCGCGGAGAAGTACACCGAGCACCTGGACCGTTGGTGGGCCTACACCGACCGGCACCACGTGGACCGGGAGAACGGGAGTTGGTGGCACGAGTTGGATCCGCAGAATCGGCCATCGGGTTCGGTGTGGGCGGGCAAACCGGACGTCTACCACGCCTACCAGGCGGTGCTGTTGCCCCAGATCGGTCTGTCCACCTCGATCGCGGCCGCTCTGCCCGCCCGTGACGCCGACGGGGGTGCGGAGTGAACGAGCGAACACCCTCCCGGCTCGTGGTGGTCGGGGAGAACGTCATGGACCTGCTGCCCACCCGGCACGGCCCCCGGACCCTGTGGGCCGCTCCCGGTGGTGGTCCCGCCAACACAGCGGTCGCCGCGTCTCGGCTGGGTCTGCCCACCCGGCTCCTGGCCCGGATCGGCTCCGACGGGTTCGGGTCGATGATCCGGGAACGCCTCCTGGGTGAGGGGCTGGACCCGGCCGGACTCGTCGACGCGGACGAACCATCCGCCCTGGCCCTGGCCACCCTGGCCGCGGACGGGTCGGCGAACTACGACTTCCGGATGGATGACGCCGCCGACTGGCGTTGGCGGTCCGATGAGCTGCCCGAGACTCTGGAACCCGAGGTCGTCGCGGTGCACGCCGCCTCAATCGCCCTGTTCAGGGAACCCGGAGCCTCCCTCATCGAGGCCCTGCTGCGTCGCGAACACGGGCGGGGTCGGGTGACCATCACACTCGACCCGAACATTCGCGCGGCTGTGATCGGTGATCGGTCCGACGCCCGCGCCCTGGCCCTGCGGCACGCCGCCCAGGCGCACGTGGTGAAGGCCAGCGACGAGGACCTCGACTACCTCTATCCCGACCACACCCTGGAACAGGCCGCCTCGGCACTGGCGGCCCTCGGTCCGGTCCTGGTCGTGGTCACCCGGGGTGCGGAGGGTGCCTTCGCGCTCTCCCACGGGGTGTCGGCCGCGGTGTCGGCCCCGAAGACGGAGGTGGTGGACACCGTCGGCGCGGGTGACTCGTTCATGGGCGCGCTCCTGCACCGGTTGGATCTGGACGGTCGGTTGGGGGATTCGCCCCGGGAACGTCTGGCCGGTCTGACGGAGGCGGACCTGGAGGCGCTGTTGACGCACGCGGCCACGGCGGCCGCGCACACGGTTACCCGAGAGGGCGCCGAGCCGCCCACGGTGGAGGAGTTGAACGCCGCCTTGGCCCGAGCCACGGCCGGGTAGCGTTCGTCGGCCCCTGAACCTCATCGGCCGGGGGCCGCATCGTCTTGATTCGTCGGTCACCGGATGGTCTGTCCGACGCCCCGAGCCGCACCGGGCTTCGTGTGCCCGGTGCGGCCTTCTCCTGGGCGGGTCCTGCTCGGTCAGCTCAGGAGGGTGACCAGTGGTTGGGCCATGGCGCCGGCCAGTGCGGCCAAGGCGTAGCCGGTGATGAGGTGGCCGATTCGGCGGCGGCGGGGTTTGCGGTGGCTCGCCGGGCGGCGCGGGTGGTCCGACCGGCGCGGCAGCGGCGGAGGCGGCGGCACGTACTCCCGGCGGGGGCGCGGGATCGGTAGCGGGT
>NZ_FRFF01000047.1 GCF_900143625.1 Nocardiopsis sp. JB363 | reverse complement strand
GGCCAGCCCCCGGGTGCTCACCCCGGTCCACCCCCGCTCGGCGATGAGCTCGGCGGCGGCGGCGAGCAGACTCTCCCGCACCTGGTGCGCGCGCTGCGTGGTCATGCGTCCTCCCGTCCCCAGTTTTGGGCGACCGCATTGGACGACTGCCCAATTTCGAGGATGTCACATCTACCGGCCCCCGTACAGCCCCCGAACACTCCATCGACACCGCGGTGCCGCATTCGGCCCGTGTGTGGAACTACTGGCTGGGCGGCAAGGACAACTACCCCGCCGACCGCGAGGTAGGCGACCACATTCGTGCCGCGAATCCGATGATCGCCGATATCGCCGTCGCTCAACGCGCCTTCCTGGTGCGCACGGTCCGGCACCTGGCCACCCACGAGGGCATCGACCAGTTCCTGGACGTGGGCACCGGGCTACCGACCGCCGACAACACCCACGAGGTCGCCCAGCGCGTCGATCCCACGGCACGGGTGGTCTACACCGACCACGACCCGCTGGTGCTCACTCACGCACGCGCGCTGCTCACCGGGAGCCCCGAGGGTGCCACCGACTACATCGACGCCGATCTGCACGATCCCGAACGGATCATCCGGGAGGCGGCCGGGACTTTGGACCTGAACAGGCCGATCGCCCTCATGCTGCTGGGCATCACCGCGCACGTGGTCGACGACGACGAGGCCTACGCCCTCGTCCGTCGACTGAGGGACCCGTTGCCCTCGGGAAGCTTTCTCGTGCTGTGCGACGACACCAACGTCATCGCGCCCACCGAGATGGACGAGATGATCAGGCAGTGGAACGAGTCGGGCGAGAACCCCCGGATCAACCGCACACCGGAACGCATCGCCGGATTCTTCGAAGGGCTGGAGATGCTGGAGCCGGGGTTGGTGTCGGTGACCCAGTGGCGCCCCGAACCCACCGAGGTCGGTTCCCCACGCCCCCTGGACGACTTCGGCGCCGTGGCCCGCAAGCGGTAGGTGCTTCGTCCACCTTCCCGGACGCCTCCCGCGCGAGGAAGGTGGACGACGCGGACTCCATGGTGATGACATCGGCGGCGTCCCCGACCTCAAGCGAGGGGTTCCGGCCCCGGGCGACGCCGTTCTCTTCCTCCGATGGCGCCCGGGTCCTACCGTGGGCGTTCCGCCTCTCCGTCCACGATCTCCCCGGCGACCACCTCGGGTTCGCTCAGGCAGCGCCACGCGGGGACCCGTACCGTGCGCAGGCCCGAGACCTTCTCGAACAGGGTCGTGTGATCCAAGGTCCGCTGCAACGTACGGCCAGGGTCCAGGGACACGTTGGACCCGACGCCGGCACGGTCGACGATCACCGCCGTCTCACCCGCGGAGCCGCTCACCAACAGGTCGCACACGTACCCTCCGACGATCTGGCGCACCCTGGGCTCCGTGCCACGTTCGACGAGCGCCTCGAACAGCCGGCCGCGGGCGTCGCCGGACGACTTGTCCACGGGCTCGGCCGAGACACCGGCGAAGTCGGAGAGCAGCCCTCCCTGCCCGGCCCAGTACGCTCGATCGCCCACGACGTACAGGCGTGAGCGGGCGCGGGTGACAGCGACGTTCCACAGGTTCTGCTGCCGCAGGGCCCACTGACCACTGGAGCGGTGTACACCGGTGGCCGCGGCCGGGGAGACGACCACCACGTCGCGCTCACCGCCTTGGAAGGTGTGCGCCGTTCCCACCCTGATCCGCCGGAGCGCGTCCCGGCCCAGTCGGCGCTCGATCTCACGCACCTGGGCGGTGAAGGGCGAGACCACACCGATGGTCGCTTCCTTGGGAAGACTCGTCCACAGCTCTCGGAGCAGATCCACCACCGCCTCCGCCTCCTTGGCGTTGAGGCAGGATCGACCACCTGGACGTTCACACCGTCCGCGCACGTCGATCCACCGGGTCGCGGGGTCCTCAGGGGCCGTGAGGCGCGCGGTGTCGGTACGCACCGCGAGCCGGTCACCGTAGAAACGTCGGTTGACGGGGTCGATGATCTCGGGATGGCACCGATAGTGCTCGTCGAGCCACAGCACCTCGCCACCGCCCGCCGCCAGGGCCGAGGCGGCGGCGTGGTAGGCGGAGGAGCCGGTGTAGGTGAGGGAGCGGTCGTCGAGTTCATCGGGGCGCAGTCCGTGGACGGCCTGGATCCTGCGGTCGTCCTGGTCGGTGAGCGTGTTGACCGGTGGCAACTGGTGCGGATCTCCGATCACCAGCGCCCTCCTGGCCCGGTACAA
Organism: Nocardiopsis sp. JB363; assembly: GCF_900143625.1. Lineage (GTDB taxonomy): Bacteria > Actinomycetota > Actinomycetes > Streptosporangiales > Streptosporangiaceae > Nocardiopsis. The sequence goes on along the minus strand of NZ_FRFF01000047.1, from coordinate 36,761 downwards.
CAGCGGGACCAGGTCCGCGACGGTGCACTGACTGGCCTCGTCGATCACCACCAGGTCGAACAGACCCGGCAGGGGCGGGAACACCCCGCGCACCGAACGGGAGGTGGTGGCCCAGGCTCGGACAGTGCGCACCAGCTTCTTCATGCCCTTCCAACCGGACGCGCCCGATTCCAGGTTGCGCAAGCGCTCCTCGATGACGGGCCTGCCCGTGGCCAGCAGCTCGGCGACACGCCCCAGCAGCAACTCCGTGCTCTCCCCACGTCGCTCCTGGCGTAGGTCGCGGAGCGTGTCGGCCACGTCCTCGGGACGGGGGCGCGCACGTAGTTCCTCCAGCAGTCCGATCCACTCGCGTTCGGTGGTCAGGAAGCTCAGGACCTCGGCCAGCTCACGATCGGACCCCCGCAGACGAAGTCCCCGGCGTGTGCGCCAACGGTGCCACCATCCGGTCCATCGGCTCTCCAGGGCTGAGGCGACCCTGCCGGCCCAGCGGCCCACGTCCCGGGGTCCTTCGAAGGTCTCCGGACCCAGGCCCGTGGGCAGGTTCTCGATCTGCCTACGACGGGTGTCGGCCAACACCGTCAGGCGCCGTTCGGTCCCCTCCACCGCGGCGAGGTCGTTCTGCGCCGTGAGGAGCCTCCGTTGCCGCATGGCCAGGCGCTCGTGTGCGGTGGGGACGTCCACGCTCTTCCACTCCGCGGCGATCAGCCCGTTGAGGATGTCGCGTTCGTTTCCCCGCTTCTCCTGATTACCGGTGCGCACCACCAGATCGGCTTGTGGTCCGAGGCCGTTGACCTTGCCGACGACCGCGTCCACGGCGGCATTGTTGGTGGAGGCCACGAGCACGGATCGTCCGGCTGCGATCGCGGTGGTGACCACGGAGGTGATGAGCTCGGTCTTACCGGTACCCGGCGCACCGGTGGCCACGGTCAGGATCCGGTTCATCGCCGACGCCAGGATCTCCTCCTGCGCCGCGTTGCTGAGGCCGGTGACCACAGGGAGTACCGAACCCCCTTCCTGGACGATCCGGTGAGGATCGGCGAGCACCGCGAGCGCCGTGTCCGCGATGGTGTCGATCCTGATCGCGCTGCCCTTGCGGTGGTCCAGGTCACCGACGAGCTGTTTGACGGCCGCCCCGGCCGGATCCCCCCGATACAGCACGGCCGCGTTCTGCGCGCCCCTGCGCGCACCGCGCCGCACGTCCAGGTCACTATTCAGTTCACCGGCGACCAGGTCGTCGACACGGTTCAGGTCCAGGCGGGTACAGACCGCGCGCGCCTTGTCCGCCAGCCCGGCGACGCCTCGGCCCGTCCAGTCGACCTGGAACCAGTCGACCAACTCCTCGATGTCCCCCTCGTCGAGCTCGGCGGCCGAGAGCAACAATTCCCGGTTGAGCTCGGGTTCACCGACCGGGACCAGGAAGCACTCGTCCTGTTCCTCGACCATCTCCACGTCCAGGACGAACAACGGGGCGAGCTTGGCCCGCCTGCCGCCGCCACCTTCCGAGCGAGCGGTGTCGAAGAGGACCGCCGGGTAGCCGTAGCGCAGCGGCCTCCTCTCCTTCTCCGCTTCCAAGGCCAGGTTCTTCGCGCTCTCCGACAGCGGCCAACGGTCCGCCGACCCGCTGAGCAGGGATTCCGACCCCATGTCGCAGACCACCGCGTCGCGCCCGTCGGCGTCGGGGAGCTGTTGCAGCACGCTCTGTCGCATCAGGCAGTCGCGTTGGTAGTCCAGGTAGGACTCCCAACGCCAACCCCCGTGGGCATCGCGGCTCTTCGCTGCGGCATGCGACCCGGCCACGTCGCCCTCGGGCCCACGTGCACGCTCAGCAGAGGGGCGTGCACCCTTCCCCGCTCCTCCTGGAAGGTCCGAGGCCGTGACCGAACCCACGTGACGTGCGAGGACGAGTTGTCCGCGTACCCCGAGGGCGAAGGCCGTGACCCGTTGGTTGTCCATGTCCTCCACCTCGCGGTGGACGTACTGGTAGAGCTCCACCGCGTCGATCCAGCCATCACCGTTGGTGTCCGGAGCCGCGCCCGCCAGCCCGCGCACGACCGCCGACGTGAAGGGCGAGGGTTGCGCGCCGTGGGTGTTGTCACCCTCCCTGGCCTTCTCCAACGCCCCCGAAGCGGCGATGACGTAGGTGCCCGCCCCGTCGCTGAGCTCCCGTTCGAAGTCGATGTGCTCGTCGTCGCCGGATCGGGTCGCGAATCCGTCGGCGAAGGCGCCGCCGTAGCAGCAGTCCAGCAGAAGCACCTTGCTCCGCATCCGCGAGTCCGCGATCATCCGTTTGAGGACCTCGGCGGAGATCGCCGTGGTCTCGAACCGTTTGTGCCGGGTGTCCCGGAAAGCGAGGTGCAGGCGCCCGCGAGTGTCCTTCACCCCGTGACCGGAGAACGAGACGAACAGAAGATCCTTGGGGTCTCCCTCACCGAGCGTTGCCTCAAGTGCCTCCATGGCTTCGTTTCGGGTGGGGTCGTCCAGCACAAGGACCCGGTCGAAGTGACCGTTGGCCTGGAGCACCTGTTCCAGCGCCCGCAGGTCGGCCCTGGGCGAACGCAGATCTTCGAGTGCGTCGTAGGTGTTGACTCCGAGGAGGATCGCCGTGCGCATCATGTCTCGTCCTCCACACGTGCGCCGATGGCCCGAGCAGGGTCCTCCCGCAGCGCTCGGACGTAGGTCTCCACGTCCTTCGGTGAGACACGCCCCTTCACGGTGACCTTGGCTCCCTCCAACTCGACCGTGACCGACCTCTGTTCGCTCTGTTCCAGCCAGGAAGCCACCAGGGACACCAGGCAGGTGAGCACGGGTTTGAGCAGGACACCGGTGATCAGTACCGCTCCTGCCAGTGTCCCGGGGTCCACCGACCTGGTCCCCTCCACGGCCTCGCCTTCCGCCGCACGGACCTCGTCGACGTCCAAGTCCTCCAGCAGAAGCACCAGGTCACGAGTGTGCTGGTCCGCTTCCTCCGCGGTGACGTCGTCCTCGAAATCGACCCTGGCCACCAGCTCGCTCGGCTGCACCCGCGCACTCTCCAGTTCTGCCGGAGGCCGGCCGCGCCGTCACGACCCACTGACACTCCGCAGGGCAGGTTCTATCAACCAGGGCGCGGGCATATCCGGGCCTTCCGTCCTTTGGCCGCATCCGGCCATGGGACGCGCCCCGAGGCGGGGGTGTCCTCGGTCAGGCGTGAGGAGACGGGGCTGATCGTCGGGACGGGGTGGGAAGCCACGAGCGGACCATGGCCGCGCTCGTCACCGCCCAGGCCGCCAGCGCCACCCAGATCCACGCCTCGCCGATCCACTCCACCAGCGGTAGACGGTTGGCCCGTCCCAGGTACATGCAGGCCACGGAGTACATCCCGAGTGGGAAGACGATGCTCCACAGGGTCGGCGTGTACTTCAGCGGTACCCGTTTGACGAAGTGCCGCCAGACGCCGACCGCGATCAGCGCGGGGATCAGCCAGGTCGCGAAGGCCCACAGCACCACGGCCCCGCCCTCCACCAGGCCGCGGACCGCGTCGACCATCGGCGTGCTCTCCATCTCGATGATGCGCGAGCCGGCGACGACGCTGATGGCGATGGCGCCCATCGACACCCAGTAGGGCGGGTCGAAGTCGCGGGGGTCCAGCGGCGCTTGGAGGATCCGTTGGACGACGAACATGGCGACGGCGGCGTACAGCACCACACCGATCGACCAGGCGAAGACCGCCAGCACCGAGAGCCCGTGCCGCGCCAGGCCCTCGTAGTGCGGTTCGAGCGTCGCGGCGACCACGGCCACGGATTGGGCGGCCACCACCCAGATGAACCACGTCCCGTTGGCCGCGTCCGTCACCGGTCGTTCCTCGCGGCTGAGCACCGCCGCCCAGGGGACCGTGTAGCCGAGCAACAGCCAGCTCACCGTGCCGACGGCCAACAGGACCGCCGCCACGGTGAGCTCACCGTGCGCCGCCAGGCCCGTCGCGAGGACACCGGTTCCCGCGACGAACGTGAAGATCAGGAACGCCTTGCGCGAATCTCGCAGATCACGCGCGAAGGCCTCGCGGTAGGCGGTGACGCGCCACACGTTCAAGACCACGAGGAGCACGTAGCCGACCCCCGCCAACCCCAACAGCATCAGGGACGTGACCTGCCACGACCGCTGCGCGGCGGCGACCGACAGGATCCCGGTGCCCATGACGAACGCGAAATACCCCGGGGACAGATGTTCGGGGGTCGGTCGAGAACGCGGCATGGCTCGGATCCTAGTACGGTCCGCTATTGATACCCGAAACGCACTAGATGTCCTTAATAAGCCGATTCATATGCGGTGTCGGAACTCGACGGCCACGCCGAACGCCTCGCGGATACACCGCGCCCAAGTCCCGCTCGGCGGAGAATGGGTCGATCCCAACGAGCGCACGGCGCGCAGGAAGGAAACGTTCATGCAGCTGGAAGACCAGATCGTCATCGTCACGGGAGGCGCCGCCGGCATCGGTGGTGCCATCTCGCGCGTCCTCGTCCGCCGAGGCGCCAAGGTCGTCGCGGTCGACATCGACGCACAGGCCGGAGCGGAACTCGAAACCGAGCTCGGCGCCGACGTCGCGTTCATCCAGGCCGACGTCGCTCTGCGAGAGACGGCCGAACTCGCGGTCCGCACCGCCGTCGAGCGCTTCGGCGGGTTGACGGGCCTGGTCAACAACGCGCACGCCTCGCGCCAGGCGCCCTTCACCGACCTCACCCAGGAGCAGTGGGACCTGTCGTTCTCGACCGGGTTCGTCGCCACCCGCAACTTCATGCTCGCGGCCCACCCACACCTGGCGGGCTCCGGGGGCTCCATCGTGAACTTCGGCTCGGGCGCCGCGCTCGTCGGCCAGCCCACCCAGGCCGCCTACGCCTCCGCCAAGGAGGCCATCCGCGGCCTCTCGCGCGTGGTCGCCAACGAGTGGGCGAGCGAGAACATCCGCGTGAACGTGGTCAGCCCGATGGCGCTGACCGCGGGCGTCAAGGCCTGGAGCGAGGCCGCCCCGGAGATGTACGAGGCATCGCTCAGGAAGGTTCCGCTCGGCCGCTTCGGCGACCCCGAGAGCGACGTCGCGCCGATCGTGGCGTTCCTGCTCTCCGACGACGCCAAGTACATGACCGGGCAGACCCTCATGGCCGACGGTGGCGCGAACCAGCTGTACTGACGGCCCGATGACGCCCGAGCCGCCTCACACAAGGCGACTCGGGCTCTGACCACCGGTGACCGGAACCGGTCGCCTCACGCGCGGGTCAGCCCTTGTCCCGCCAGACCATCGTCACCTTGAAGGTCCCCTCACCGCTCCCCTTGGCCACGACGACGTCGGCCTCCGCGCTGACGGTCATCCCGAACTCGACCGTGGTCTCATCGGGCTTACCCCGGCCATCGGACAGTTGGTCCATCTGCTTGGACACGGCCGCCGCGATTTTCTGGATTCGGGAGACGATCGCGTTGAAATGCCTGTCCTTGTCGGGCCGAACACCATCACGTGAGACCCCGGACGCTCCGACCCGATGCACCGGAGTCGCTTCGATCGTGATCGTCACGTCGTCATCGGTCACGAAGTCGACCACATTCTGCACAAGAACCTCACTCGACTGATTCTGGAAAGGACTTGACAAACAGACCGGAAGGCCCGGACTGTAAAGTGACACACGGCATTCGGAGTCGACATTAATCGAACACCGGACCGACGCGGAAGGGATGGTCGTGCCCCGACCGGAGAGCACCGATAAGGATTCTTCCCCGCAGGCACTTCGTCCCCACTCGCCCCCCATACCACAATCGGGTTCCGGCACCTCCGGGTCAGGGACATGGCGCAAGTCGAGCAGGTCCGGTCCTAACGAGGACTGTTGTGAGGTCCGGTTGGGTCGGCTGCCCCATGTCGGTTTCCGGGACTCGCACCACCCGGACTCCACGATCCTCGATTTCACGCCGAACGAATGGTGGGCCTTCCTCGGCCCGCATCTCGCCCGTTAATTGGCCACCGGCATGAGGTCACAGTCGAGCCGCCGGAACTCGTCCATCGTGGTCACGTGGCTGTGCTCGGCACCATAGGCGTCGACACATTCCTGTCGGAAGAGGTTCCACTCACCTTCCACGTCCTCGCCCAGAGCCTGGCGGCTGATCAGATGGTTCCGGCGGGCCATCATCAGGAAGACGTGGTCGGGGTCGAGGTTCGAACGGCACCTCTCCTCGGCCTCCCGGTCCTGCTCCCGCGCTTCCTGGACACGCCCGAGACCGAAGAGGTCGTTTCCGAGGTTGATGAGTACCGGCAAGGTGGTGACCCTGGCGTCACCATAGGAATCACGCAACGAGGCGAGCGCCTGTCGGTCCATTTCGAGTGCCTGACTGAATTTCCCCGCCGCCCGCAGGACGATGGCGGCGTTCACCCGGGTGACCCAGGGGAACGGGTGGTAGTCACGATAGAGCGGTTCGACCCGGGAAATGACCTTGTCCGCTTCCTTCTCCGCCTCACTCACATGCCCATTGAAGGCCAGGCTCACCATGTGAATGGATCGGCAGAGCAACAACGTCGATGAACCGCGCACGTGGAACCGGCTGAAATCCGCCATGGCCTTGGTGGAGTACTCCAGGGACTTCTCGTGTTCGCCCTCACGCCGATGGATCACCGCCAGCATCAGCGGGATGGTCAGGGCGTGGGGACCTTCGGCGGCGTCGATGGCCTCCAACCTGTCCGCGCAGTCCTCCAGTGTCTCCCGTGCCTCGGCCAGCCTGCCCAAGGCCAACAGGGTCAGCCCCATCGACATCCGGCTGCGCAGGGTGTCGATGTGATTCGCGCCCTGGGCGTACTTGCGGCGTTCGGCGTTGACACGGTCGATCTCCAGCGCCTCACCGAAACGGCTTCGACGCTGCATGATGGTGGCCAGGTTGTGCGCCGCCTGCAGAGTGCCCTCATCTTCCTCCCCGAAGTGTTCGCGACGGTACTGGTAGACCTCCGTGTAGATGCTCTCGGCCTCTTCGAAGTCTCCGAGGTTGCTCAGGGCGATGCCACGAGCGGTCCGGGCGTCCATCGCCTCCTCGCTGTCCCTGCCCTCCAGGGCCGCCTGCTCCTCGTACATGCGGTCGGCTTCGATGAGGCAGGTCTCGTTGTCCCCGATGAGCCGCAGGCACCTGGCCCGGACCATCCACACCCGGAACCGGTGGGTCGGGTTGTCGCTCCATTCGTCGTAGGCGTGGCGCGTGAGGGTCAGCGCGGTGCGGTAGTCGCCCATCTCGGTCAGGAATTCGGCCAGGTTGATCAGCAGCCCACGGACCTGCGCGTCCTTGCTTCGCCAGGCGCCGGATCCCATCACGTGGGAGAGCAACAGGAGGTACTCGGCCCGGTTCTGGGCCTGTTTGGGTCCCACGGGATCGCTCTGGGCCAACAGACGGTGGGCCAGGGCGCGCTGGAGCGAGCGTTCCTCGACGTTCATGGAATGTTGCACCACGCTCTGGAACGTCGCGTGCAGTTGGAAGGTGTTGTCCTGGAGGTCGAAGTCGGCCAGGCTGTGCCGATGCGCGTAGCGCAACACCTTCGAGAGCATCATGTCGTCACCCAGGACCCGTGACAGTTCCGGGTTGTGGCTCAACCCCCGGGCCCGGTGGAAGATCGCCCGTGACAGGGGGCGGGGCGCGAAGAACGAGCAGAGCTTGATGAATTCCAACACCAGACGCTTGGTCTCGCGTTGTGGCCCGGTGGCTCGTTGCAGGTCCTCCAGCTGTATGCTCCACGCCGCGGCGAGGGGCAGCGGGTACTGGTCGTCGGCTTCGACATGATCGACGAGTTGGTCGAACTTGTCGCGCAACTGGCTCAGGAACTCGTCCGTCCCCATCAGCGAGTCACGCAGGTACGCCCCCATTTGGGCGAGCGCCAACGGCAGGTGCTGGAGGCGTTCGGCGATCAGTTCGGCCGTGGCCCGGTCCTTCTCCAACCGGTGCGGGCAGATCTTGTGCAGGAGGGCGACGCTTTCCCCCATGCTCAGTTGCGGGATGATCCGGCCGCCGCCACGGCCGCTGTGGATCCATCCCTGGTCCCGTGAGGTGAGCAGGACCCGGCCGGATCCACCGAGAGGAAGCAGTGCCGGCGTCAGCGTGTCCAGGTCCGGGACGTCGTCGAAGATCAACAACCAGTTGCCGATCCTCGGTTCGTTGTCCAAGGCGTCGTTGACCGCCTGGATGGTGAGTTCGGGCCCTCCCGCCGCGCCCTCGACACCGAGACGTTGTGCCAGACGCAGGTAGGCCTGGTGGATCTCCGCGCTGGTGTTCGCCTGGATCCACCACACCAGGTCGTAGTCCTGACGGAAACGGTGGGCGTACTCCATCGCGATCTGGGTCTTGCCGATACCGGTACTGCCCGCGACCAGGAACGAGGTGCCCGGGTGGTCGGAGAGCGTCTCGTGGATGTCGCGCAGAATCTCTTCCCGACCGGTGAAGTTGAGGTTCTGCTGTGGCACACCTCCCAGGTAGGCGAGTCCTCGTCGAGAGGGTCGTCGTCGGACATTCTCCGACACGGTGGTGACGGGCCGTACGGACACCGTCTGCTCCGTTTCGGGTACCTCGGGTATGTCGTGGGTGGTCACGGCGAAATCTGCTTCCTCTTGTGCGACGGATGGGTCGAAGGCCCAGGTCTGGGGGAAATAGGGGTTCTCGCCTTCGAGCACCTCGCTCAGGCGGACGGCGAGTCGTCGGTATTCACCCGGCATCTCCGTGAGCGCGGGGATGATCGCGTGGGCGAGGTCGGTTTCCGCGTCGTCGAGTTCGTGGATCTCCGGCAGGCTCGTCTCGATCCGGGACAGCCACTGGTAGACGCGGGACACGTCCTTGAACTCGATGCCCAGGGTGTGGAAGACCGAGCGCATGGTGCCGATGCCGCCGAGTCGTTCCAGGAGTTCCCTGCGCACGCCCGGACGGAATTCGAGCGCCGAGCGCCGGGGGTCGCTCAAAGGAGCCGCGGGCGCCTCGCCCGTCATCAGTGATCCGCCCAGCACCTCGGCGATCTCGGCGCCGGCCGCGAGCGCGGAGACCTCCGGGGTGGGCCGGGGGATGGTGCGTTGCACCACCTCGGCCACGGCGAGGTTCACCGGCGCCTGGGCCAGACGTACCGCGAGTTCACGGGCTCCGTAGGTCGAGGTGGACAGGAAGCGTTCGACTCGTTCCCCCGGGGTGAGGGACTCGGGGTGGTTCTCCGGTGGCGGTGGCGTGACGTCCAGGGACCACACGTCGGCCCGCCAGGCGCCTGGTCCACCGGTCAGGGCGCGTGCCCACTCGGTGAGTTGATGAGGGGAGGGTTCCAGGATGGGGATACGCGCCACTTCGGCGAACGGGGGCTCCTCGGCCTCCGCCGTGCGAACCGGTTCCCAGGAGAGCACCGAGGCCTCCCCCGGCTCGCGCTCCACCACTCGCATCGGCTCGGTGGCCATGACGCTCAGATTGCGGTGGGAGTGTCCGAACACGTACAGGAGCGCGATCGGCACCCGGTCGGCCAGTAGACGGAGTCGGTCCCGGAACGCGGGCGTCGACCAGACACGCCCACGGACGTCACTGACGATCAGTAGCGGACCTTCGAGCCCCGTGCCGTCTCCTCCGGGAAACCGTTCTTCCCACCGACCCTCGGCCACTCCCATATCGACCCGGGTGACCGGAATGTCCAGGCCGCGGACCACATCGAACAAAGGTCCGATGATGTGGTGATGAATTTCCATGAGCGCGGCGGAATCGAACACGACGACGAGACCGGGGTGGGCCTGTCGCAGATCTGTCAGGGCCTCCACGTATCCCTGCACCGGATCATCCATGAGCTCTCTCGTCTCGACGGTGCGTATCACTCCGGACACTTTTCTCCGCTGACCTTACAACTCTTGGAGACCGACAGTCGCGTCAACAATGTAATTTGAATCGCCGCAAATGTCCATAATTAAACAAATGAAACCCTGGCCCCATCAGGATCACACCTCACCCATACCCAACACCCTCTCCAGGAGATCATCTCCGTACCCATCATTGATGAGGGATATGTTCCTCGTGTCCGCCCGACGAATCGACCTTTCCCGCAGGTAACCGGCCAGGGAGTCCACGTCCACACGCGCTTCGGGCTCTTTGAGGAGCAGTTCCTCGGCCAACTCCCGCACCGCTTCTCGCGGACCGTGCACGATCGTCGGCACCCCCTGATGCAGGATCGCGTCGAAGACATGCGTGTGATCCTGATGGTCCGAATCCACCGCGCAGACCGTCACGTACTCGTCACCCAGGCGGTCCGCCACCTCGTCCAGCGGTACCTGCCATGACATGAGGACGTTCCGGTGCTCCACCGTCGGGGTCGACGACTGGTGATGCGATCTGCGCTTCCACAGTGACGGATCCGCATCGAGGTAGTCCGCCGCCCGGATGCGCTCGCTCACGTGGTAGACGATCTCGTACTTGACCGCCAGCCGGGCCGGATAGGCCAGCACCCCTCTGCTGACCGGGGTTCGCCCCAACCGTAGGTTCATCAAGCTTCGGGGGATCAGGAGTCGTAGGCCGACCGGCCCCTCCTGTACGGCGAAGAGCCCCCGAGAGCGGGCGGCCAGGACGAGGTCGCTGATCCGGTCACAGATCGCCTCCTCCGCCACCACCTGTGACTCCTGGGGCCGAAGTTCGTAGCCCTCACCGGTCCAGCGAGCGATCCCGAAGGTCATCCGGTACCCGCGCGCCACCTGCTCCAGGTGGAAGAGCGCCACGACCTGAGGACGCTGTGCCTCCTTCGGCGCACGAGAACCGTCGTAGGCCCTCGGGCTCTGCCGACTCTCGCCCGATGCCAGACGTCGGCGCTGATCCTCCCTCAGCCTCTCCTCCCAGGAGGCCCCCAGGTCCTGAACGGCGGTCCGCACGATCCAGCCCCACAGGGAGGGAGGTAGCGGACGCCGGCGGCGCAGGCGTTGATGGACATGGTGCACCCACGCCAGGCTCGGATCGGGCTCTCCGCGCCGGGGCAGGATCTCCCACAGGGCCATGAGCAGACTCCACGCGCTGCTGCCTCGGTGGAGCCGCTCTCGCACACGATCGAGCTCGCGCCGGGTCAGGAACTCCTCGGCGGGAACCTCGCTCAACGACACCGTGTCGAGGAAGTCGTGCAGGCACTGGTAGGTGTCCACACCGCAGACCGACTCGTTGATGAGCCGGTGGATGGAAACGGGTGTCTCGTCCCCGCCCGCGGCGCTTCGCAGCCCTCGCATCTGCGCCAAAGGGAGGAAGAACGCCGTGTCGGAGGGTTCACCGGCGGTGCCCCACGAATAGCGATGGTTCTGTTGCATGATCCCCAGCACCTCGCCGGACTCGGCGCGCACCGCGCAACCGCTGTACCCCTCGGTGATCCGCACGCGGCTTCCCGGAACGATGTCCACCTGGCTCGACCACGACGAGGGCCCCGCCTGTCCGCGATACAGCGCCGAGGCCCACATGGATCCGGTCAGCTCCGGGTAGCCCAGCACGCTGAGGGGTGCCTGTGCGGGCGGTTCGCCCTCTTCGAAGAGCACGGGGAGTTCCACACCGGCCAGGTCGGGAGCGTTGGAACGCAACACCGCAAGGTCCCGACTGTCCGGACCGCTCGACCAGAGGTCGGTGCTCACCGACATCTCGTGTTCGCCACCGAGGGCGGAGCGCAGTCGGACGGGAGTGTCCGGCGATGGCGCGAACCGTTCCTCCTGGGGGAGCCCCAGGGCGCTGGCCACCACGTGCGCACAGGTGACCGCCAGACCGGAGCCGAGCAGGACCGCGCCGCCGACCACCGTCTCCCCGCCGTAGGGAGAGGGACACAGCACCTGGAATTGCCAGGGCGGGGGTTCCATCGGGCTCATGCGACCACCGGGGGTTCTCTTGTCACATAGGGCCTTTCGAAGGCGTATGGTGCGAAATCATCCCTGGGGTTTCCTCCGTTCCCTTCCCAGCGGATCCCTCGCTTTAACGTCACGACCTCGCGTCGTACCTCAGTTTTCGTTCTCCGCCACACCAGCCCCACTGATTGTCCACTTCCGGCCACGGAAATCCTGGTAGACACCGGCCGAACAGCCCCGACGGCGTCGTCGAAGCCCGGCGTTCCGTCGATCCCGGAACATTCCGATATGCGGTGATCGAATGGGAACTCGGGGAAATCCATAACGGCATCTGCCACCTGTGTCGTCGTGAGTCGGAGTGGCCGCACGAGGAGATCTTCGCACAGCCGAGGTGGCTCATATCGGCGCTTTGCGAGACAACGGACCCCGAGCGGTTCCCGCCATGGTCGTCGAACGGCGGGACGCGGACGAGAACTCGATGGTCCTCCACCCCTCCCGCCACGGCGAGGTCGACGAGGGCTCCGGGGACGGTCCTCGCATCGATCCACCTGCGTCCGTGGGGAACGGCAGCAGGCGTGGGCCCGACCCCCACGCGCCGCCGGCGGTTCCCGGAGCATCCGTTTCCACCAGGTGGACTTCGGCCAAGCCCTCCCGCGCGGCGACGCGGCCCGGCACCCCGATGGCGTCGACGAGATCCGCGTCGAGGCATCGCGCCCCGAACGCGGTGACGTCGGGCCCCGACCGAGGAGGGTGTGCGGGCTCCGACTAGCTGTCCGTGCTTCGTCACTACGCGATACAGACTTGCCAGGCTTCACCCAAAATCATCGCTGGAGTCCTTTTCGTGAAAAATACAACCAACGTCTCACGGCATGAGATCACAAGAAGGATACATTCCCACAGCTAGATACAGACAAAGTGATAGAAATCAGAAGAGACAGGTAAGTCAGATCTGGAGGTGCTGATTGGACGAAATCGAGTTGGCCGCATTGCGTCCACCTGAGGATGCGGGATCCAGAACATTCGATAAGTACACGTGGCAAGCCAGGATAGCCACGCGAGACCTACTGGATCTCATCAAGGACGACATCCTCGACCAGCGACGCGGACGTGACCGGCCACACCGGGCCATGATCAGCGAGTACTGGGAGGACTGGATCCTGATCAACGGGCCTGAAACCACTCTCGTCTCAGGCAAGGTGCGTGACCTCGACCAAGGCGCATGGGAATGGGCTGATCTCGTGGAGAAGGGTGGTATCGCCCATCTCTACCGGAACTCACAACGACTCCCCCGGGTCTCCGAGTACCGTCTCAGCACGAACAACGCTCTTGAGCGGTCCAAAACCTCTCCCCTGGGCGATGCCTGCCTGGTCGATGACCACGCATCCGGCAGCCCCAGGAAGCAGGTGTCGGACGCGGACTTCACCGAGCTGTCTCGAAAGCTTGCCCGGCACCTGATGATGAGTCACAAGAAGGCCGGGCTCAGCGACGAGGAGACCACGGGGCGACGTTCTCGAGCGGAGAACTGCCGACCTCAGCAGTCGCTCCTGGCCAAGGTCTCTCCCTTCCTACGCAAACTCCGGTTGGACACGGACCTCCCAGGGCGCCACTTCATCGATGACTCCGCACCGACCAGCTATGTCCAGCCGGTTCTGAAAGCCTTGGGGCATCCCCCCGAAAACGCCGAATGGGTGTGGAAGGCACTCACCGACCAGGTTGAACAGAGCATGCGTGCCCGACTGCCCTTGGAATGGGGTGCGCTCAGTATGCTGGTCCAAAATTCTGATAATCCTGAGAAACGCCAAGGCCTCCCTCACGACCTCCTCCGCCGGAGGATCACCACTGACCAGGCCCGGAGTGTCATCACCGACGTGGTAAGGCGCCCCCGCTATTTTCTCGCACCGGATATCCCCCTCCGGCACAAGGTCTCGGTGAAAATGCATGCTGGTCAGTGCGGGGCCAATGCCATCCAGCGCGCTGAGGACAGCCTGAAGTCCTGGTCGAATGCCACGTCCGGGCTGGATGACTCACCTGGAAACCATGCTCAGGTGGAGGCCTTCACCAAGGACCTCGTGCAGCGTGTCGACGATGTCGAGTACGACCTGAAGAACCAGGGGGTGGCTCAGGAAGAGATGGGAGCGCGCCTGTGGGGCAATAGCATCCGTCTTCCTCCTGGCGAATTTCCAGAGCTGCCCTTCCCGATCAACAGGGAGCTGATCACGGGAGCGGTGGCTCACGCCGCCAACGAATGCATGATCTGGTTCACCGAGGAACGCTTCGACGCCGACGCGGAGCTCCGGGATTACGGAGAGTCCAACATCAATACTCTCTCCCCCTCCGAGGACCAGCCGGAGGGATCATGACCGTCGCTCACCTCTCCCTCTTCCAACGGGACCGCGACTATCACGAAGTTCGTGTCCTGCTGTTGGTCAATGCGGTAGTACGGGCTCACCCAGATCCTGGGCACGTCGATGGGCTGACTCAGCTCGCCAAGCTTGACTTTCTCCTGCGCTACCCAAAGCTGGCCATCCGTACTTTGACGACGCTGCGTTCGGATGATCCCCGGCTCCACTTGTCCTCACCTGACGTACAGACTCCCGAATCCCCCATGCGTAGGCACCGCTACGGTCCCTGGGACGAGCGCTACTACACAGTGGTGGGAGCACTCATCAGTCGCCGTCTCCTCAAGAGGGGAGACGGCGGGCGAGCGCGAATCACCCTGGCCCCGACTTCAGCCGGAGTCTCCACAAACGAACAGGCCATTAATGCTCCGCCCTGGCGACATGTGGCGGACCGTTGCTCGGCGATCGCCGATGCTGCCGGGAATCTCAACGGAAATCGTCTGTCGTTACTTATTCGAGAGCACCTACCGGAGATTGACATATACGGGATTGGAGAGGAGATCAGGTGAGTACCCGATTTCGAATCAACGCCTTGGAAATCGTGACACGAAATTCCGGAAACCCCCCTCGCCGTGAGTTCTCCAGTGGGCTGAATCTCATCATCGGCCCGCCTGGGTCCGGGAAGAGCACCATCATCGAACTCATCAAGTTCGGTCTTGGTCTGAAGTTCCGCAAGACCCCGGTCGTGGAGCGTAAGGTGCTCGAAGTCAGAGTCGAGATCGAGGCCGGAACCCAGGAACTGCAACTTACCCGAAGCACCGTGACCCCCGCGGAGGTTCTTGTCCATGACTTGATCACCCAGGAGGACATCGGCGCTTATCCGGTATCGACTGATGACCCTGAGGTGCCGACGATCGCCAAGCGGCTCTTGAGCTGGTTGGGCATTCGTGATGATGTCAGCTTCACCGTGGGAAAGAAACGAGACACTCTGACCTTTGCGCACGTCTGGGACTACATACACGTGCCCCAGAGTGATATCGACCAACGTATCGCCCATCATGATTCCTCCACCTTGTCTCAGAGGCGCAGGCGCCTTTTCCAACTTCTGTTCGACATGATCGACTCAGAACTACAGGAGTTGGAGAATCAGCTACTCAGCGCCAAGGACACCCTGCGACAAACCCAGAGGCGCCAGGAAGGAGTCGCCGCTTTCCAGGAGCGCGCCGAACTCCCTTCCGAGTCAGACTTGCGCCGAGAGTTGGATGCGGCATGGCAACGGCGTGACCGCATCGCGGAAAGTCTCACCGAGGTGCGTTCCGCGATGGGAATTCACGACGACCGGGTACTCACGCTACAGGGTCTTCTCGGAACCAACCGGAGCAGTATTATCCGGACCCAAGAGGTCCTCAGGGCCTTGAACGAGGTACAAACAGAACGGAACTCCCGTATTACCGAGCTCGCTGAGTCCCTGGACCGCGCCCAGCGTGTGAACAGCTCCAGTTCTTTGCTGGCACCCATCGAGTTCTCTCAGTGCCCCCGGTGTATGCAGTCGATCGATGAACGTGGGCCGTCCGTTCCCGAGCACTCGTGTCGGCTCTGTCTCCAAGACGAGCCGGAACCCACACAGGGGGAGGACTCCGACAGGAAGGCGAAGCCAGAGGACACGCTTCCACTCGTCATTCTTGGAGAATCCGGAGCTCAGGAAGTCCAGTTGTCACAGCAACGGGAGGAGCTACTTTCCCTACATGCTCAGGGAGATCGGGAGAAGGCCACTCTGACGTCCCATCTTGAGTACCTTCAGGAGGGCAATCGTGAGCTCCGATCCGAGATCGAACTTCTGACCGGGACGAACGGACCACATACTGAAGAACTCTCCCGGGTACGGGAGGCTCTGGCCACCGCCGAAGCCGAGATCGGAAACCTCGAAAACTTCCTTGGTGTCAACAGCCAGATCAACAGTTTCCAGGAAGATGTCACTCGGGCGCAGAACAAGGTCGACTCGGTACAGGAAGAACGTCAGAGCAGGGAGGAGTTCGTCCAGAATTCCAACGATGAGCTACTC
This sequence comes from Nocardiopsis sp. JB363, assembly GCF_900143625.1. Lineage (GTDB taxonomy): Bacteria > Actinomycetota > Actinomycetes > Streptosporangiales > Streptosporangiaceae > Nocardiopsis. The sequence goes on along the minus strand of NZ_FRFF01000047.1, from coordinate 20,553 downwards.
GAGCAGATGAGTCAGCGCTACAACGGACTTCTTCATTCCTTGCGCACACCCAACGTGGAGCAGGGAAGGATCTCCACCATTGACTATCTGCCGTATATTGACGACACACGGTTCGACCGGGTCAACATCAGCGGAGGGAACCAGGTCCCCTTCATCGTGGGATATTGGCTGACCCTACAGTCGATTGCTCTGCCCAACCCCAACTACCGTCTGCCCAGCTGTCTGATTCTGGACAGTCCGCAGAAGTCCTTGGGGCCCCTCCAAACCCTGAGCCTGAACCTCTACAAGAGGATCCAGGACATTGCGGATGCCCCGGAGAACCCCTTCCAGGTCTTTGTGGTGGATACCAACCTCCCCTCTGATTTCGAACCTGCACACGGCCTCATCAAGGTGAACTACCCCTCTCCGGGAATCCCCGGAATCACCCACCGTGGCCCACAGGACGCCCTCTTAGTGGAGGAGATGGAAGACGAGTAGGTCCGGGCGCCAAGCTCCGCTACACATCCAGACCCAACAAGTCGGGTCCGAACACAGCACCCGATCTGTCGACCAAGCTCAGCAATCGGGTGTGTTCGGCCAGATGTGGAGACAGGTGCGCCATGATCAGCAGACAACCCGCGGGACCGGCTCACGGCTGAAGGGTCTGCAACCGCACCGGTTCGTCGAGTACCGTGGCCGCGCCATCGAAGTCCGCCAAGCGCGCGGCCACGGTCGCCATGGCCAGACGCTCGGGCAGGACAGCCGAGAACTTCAATCCACGCACGGCTCGGGGATCGACGTCGGGTAGCACCAACGGCCCGTCCGAGCGCACACTCTCCCGAGCCTTGGCCCACGCGGCCGCGGTCACGTCCTCCCTCAGACGCACGGACAGGTCCGTGGGCCGCTGCACCGGATCAGTGACCGAGGACAAGGTCGAGGTCAGTGTGGCGTTGGCGCGGTAGCCCGCCCAGGTCCACCAGCGGACCCCATCGTCTTCCCTGGTGATCAGGGTTCCCCCCGGGTGGACCGACGCCGAGGCCTGTTCACCACGCAGCTCCGATAGGGCCGCCTCAGCCCTGCCGGTGAGAGGCACCGGAGGATCGGTACCCAACATCACCTCGCGCATGGCGCGGGTGAGGGCGAACGACAGCCCTGAGATCACCCCTGAGGTCCACTTGGCCACGCCGCCGCCTTCGGCGGGTTCAACGAAGGCCCTCCGACGTGTCCAGTCGATGTAGGTGACGCGCCAGCTTCGCCCACCGAGCAGGAGAAGCCGAGGGCCTTCGCGCTCCTCGGTCAGCACCGAGGTGTCGGTCTGGCCGATCTCCTGGCGGCCGGCCAGGACCGTGAACTGCGGCGGGGCGGTGAAGGAAGCGGTCAGTTCCAGGAAGTGCCGCTTCCCGAAACGCCGCTCTGCCTCCGGTCCGATGAACAGCATCCCGCCATCGGAGTCCAGGTATCCCGCTTCGACCATGTTCCGCAGGATCGGGGCGGCAGAGCGGTCGAAGGGGGCCAGCCCGTTCCATTCCTCCGGCCAGAGGCGGTCGCCGATCCGATGTTTCTGGAGAACCAGGGCCAAGAGTTGCTGGGCCACGAGATGGCGGGGTTCGGGCGGTGCGCTGACCGGCTCCACCCAGCCCCGGCTCCACAACAACAGCAGACCCGCCGCCTGGAGGAGCGCTTCCCGGTTCGTGGCCAGGAGCAGGCAGTTGCGGCTACTCCCCTGGCGACGCCCCGTCCGTCCGATGCGTTGGAGGAAGGAGGCGACCGTACCGGGAGAGTCGATCTGGATGACCCTGTCCAGGTCGCCGACGTCGATACCGAGTTCGAGGGTGGACGTGGACACGATGACGCAGTCCCGTGCCTCGGCGAAGGCCTGTTCCGAACGAGTTCGCTCGTCCACCGACAGGGAGGCGTGGGACAGGAACACCGTCACGTCTCGACCGCGTAGGGCCGACCCCAGTTCCTCGACCTGCCGACGTGAGTCGCAGAACACCAGCCGCTTCTCGCCCCGGTGCAGCATCGAGATGACCTTCGCGGCGTTGGCGAGCGACCCGACGTAGTCCAGGTCCACTTCACCCGCGGGGCTCGCCTTCTCCCCCGCGGCGACGGGCTTGCCCACCTTGGGAAGAGCGAGGTCCGGGGCCACCACCCGCCCCGGGCGCTCCGCTGCGGCGGCGCCCTGCAACCAGGTCAGCAGCTCTTCGGGGTTGCCGACCGTCGCTGACAGGCCCACGCGTTGGATACGCCGGCCCGCCAGTCGTTCCAGGCGTTCGAGAACGGCCAGCAGGTGCCATCCCCGGTCGTCCCCGGCGAAGGCGTGCACCTCGTCCACGACCACCGTCCGGATCCCGCCCAGGAGTTGCTCGTGGTCGGTGGTCGTCCCCAGGAGCATGGACTCCAGCGATTCGGGGGTCGTGAGGAGGATCTGAGGCGGGTCGGTACGCATGCGTCGCCGCTGGGACTGCCGGGTGTCCCCATGCCAGAGCTCGGCCCGGCCGCCCAGCCAGCGCGCGTAGGTGTCTACACGGGTGACCAGGTTGTTGAGCAGGGCCTTGAGCGGACACAGGTAGAGCACGGACAGCCCATCCCACCCCTGCTCCCGCATCGCCGACAGCAAGGGGAAGCAGGCGGCCTCGGTCTTACCGCCCGCGGTCGGGGCGAGCAGCACCGCGTCGTCCCCGTCCATGAGGGGTTCGATCGCGGCCCGCTGCATCGGGCGCAGATCGGGCCAGCCCAGGGTGTTGACGATGTGGTGCAGCACGACCGGATCGAGCCGATCCACCGGGTCGGCGCCCACCTACAGGTCCAGCTCGACGTCATCGGCGGTGAGGTTGCGCTCGATCTCGGTGAGTTCGGTGCCGCGCACGGTCAGCCGATAGTGCTGCCTGGGGTCGAAGTCCTCGAACTGGTCGACACGGTCCAACACGTCGGCCACCAGCTTCTTCAGGAACAGCCGAGGGGCCACACCGACCTTGCCTCCGAGCGCACCGCCCACGGCCCGGGCCAGGTCGACGATGTAAGCATCGTCTGCGGCGTGCTCGACCCGATCCGGCACTTGCGAACCCTGCGCGTACAGGTCCCGGATCCGTACCCCCAGACCCACCAGCGAGTCATGGGTGAACCCGGACAGCCGGATCTGTGGCGCCCGCGGGTTGTCGAAACGCGGATCGGTGTCGAAGTCGGTGTACAACCGCTGGGAGAGCGGCGCGAGCCGCTGCACACCCTGCTGCCCGTCATAGAAGGCAGGGGTCCCCGTAATGATCAGGTACAACCCCGGGAAGCGCCCCGAGTGCACCTCGTCGATGAGTTGGCGCAGCGCGTTGAGCGCCTTGTCCCGGGCGTCGGAGCGGACCCGTTGCAGGGTCTCGACCTCGTCCAGGACCACGAGCAGACCCGGGTGGCCGCTGTCGCGCAGCACGGTCAGCAATCCTTGGAGGAAACCGAGCGCACCGAAGTGGTCCAGGTCGCCGCGTACCCCCGCCGCCCGTCGCGCCGAGGCGGCCACGTGCGGTTGCCCTCCCAGCCAGGCGAGCACCGCGGCGGCCGTGGCCTCGTCACCCTGGGCGAGTGCCGTGCGGTACCCGCGCAACGCGGTCGCGAACGAGGGCGCGTGCCGGGACACCTCGGCCAAGCGTGCGGTGAGGAGCTTCTCCACCGCTTCGGGGAGGTGGTCCTCCTCCACCCCGTCGGCCAGCGCGTCCTCCTCCAACGCGTAGAACCAGGCGTCCACCACCGGTCTGAGCGCGCTCGGCGGGAAGCTGGAGGTGGTCAGCCGTTCGGTCATCCGGCGGTAGACGGTCTCCAGCTTGTGCAGCGGCGTCTCGGTCTCGGAGACCTGGATCTCGCAGACCGCGAAGTTGCGCCGTTTGGCGCGTTCACCGAGCCACCGGGTGAAGAAGGTCTTACCGGACCCGTACTCACCGCGCACGGCCTTGAACCTGGCTCCGCCCGAGGCCACCGCGTCCAGGTCCTCGTCCAAGGCCTGTTCGAACCGGCCCAGTCCGGTGGCGAGCAGATCCAGACCGCTCTCGGGCACGGCGCCGCGCCGCAGCGCGTCGATCACGCCGCGGCGCCTAGCCGCACTGACGGGGGTGGGTCGGGGTGTTCCTGCGCTACTCACGTTCTCCACCTTGCCACGGGCCCCGTCACAGCTCGAATTGCTCGCGCAGCAGAGCCTCGTCCAACCGGAGCGTGCGCCCATCGGGCAGGGTCTCCAACACTTGGACCCCGTCGTAGTTGAGCAACTGGCGCAGCACGGCCGCGAACCCGTCGGCGCGGGTCTGGGGGTGGCCCACACGCTGGGCCAACGCCGTGGTGGGCAGGGTTCCCACGTCCAGGAGGACCTCCACGGCCTGCCTGATCCGGCCCATCGTCGTCGGGTTGGGTTTGCGGGCGAGCAACTCCACCTGGGCCTGGAACGTCTCGGTCGCCATGAGCCGATCGACCAGGGCCGGCTCCGTCTCCTTCGTGGCGGGTGCGGCGGGCGGGGTGGGCTGGGCACTCTCCGGTCCCAGGTCGAAGAGAGCGTCGTGGGTTCGCGCGATCTCGGCCTGCTGCTTGGTGGGCCTGGCCCGCTTGTCCGGGGCGGGACGTTCCATGACGGCGGGGACCGCACGCACGGCGCTGGGGGTGCTTCCGGTCTCCCACCATCGCGGATGCTGATCGCCCAGCTCCCGCCACCCCTTGGGTGGCTCGGCCCCGAAGGGCAGGAACGCCAGGACCGGGATGGTGAACTCAGCGGGGGAGGCACCGCCGTGGTATCCGGCCTTCTGGCCGGTGTACCGGGAGTCGGCGTCCCACAACGCAACGATCTCGGACCCGGGCTCGGGCCACACCACTCGTGGACCGGACAGGACGACCTCGCTCTCCTCGGTCAGCCCGCCGGGTTCGCGGTGCCGGGCGGAGACCGCCCCGTCTGTCTCGACCCTGGACCCGTGGCGGTCCACGACGTGCCCATGGTCACTGGTGAGGATCACCGCCATGCCCTGGGCGGCGGCCTCCCGCAACAGCTCCTTGAGTTTGCCGACGTCGGAGAGCCGCCAGGCGCCGTCACCGAGCTTCTGTTCCTTGCCGAGCCGGTCGTCGATGGTGTTCAGAACGACGGCGACGTGCGTGCCCTCGTCGGCCAGGGCCTCGGTCAGGCCGGACCCGAAGGTGTCACCGGTATCGGAGGTACGCAGCTCGTCCTTGTGGAAGACGGTGGCCGGGACGCCCCGCCAGAAACGGTGCTGGGGAAAGAGTCTCTTCTCGTCGGACTGGGTGCCCTTCATCAGCTGCCCGGCGAACAGCGAGGTACGGGACACGGCGGTCAGGGTCGGCAGCGCAGCAGCCATGCCGCGCCGTTCCGGCGGAAGGCCTGCGCTGTCGGTCGGCGCAGGTAGCGGATCGTACTCGGCCCAGTGTCGCCGCAGTTCCTCGGCCAGTTCCGTGGCGATCGCCGCGCTCATCCCGTCCAGGAGCAACAGCAGGACCCTGTGGCCATGCCGGTCGGCCACCACGGGCCGCACGATCCGTTCCAGGAAGGACTCCACGGTCAGCATTGATCCGGGATCGGTGCCCGCGGTCGTCCACTCCGCGAGGTCTCGGGCGAAGGAGCGGTCGATGGCGCGGCGCCGCTTCCGGGCCAGCCCGCCCAAATGGGAGTAGGCGGCTCTGAGATCGGGATCGGGGTCACCCCCGGCCTCGATGTGGTCCAGGGCCCGGTCCACCCACCCGATGTCGGTGACCTGGCGCCGCACGGCAGCGGCCACCGTGTCGGAACCGGTGGCCGGGTCGCCGGCAAGCCACTGGGCGAGCCGCTGCCCCATCCGGGCACGTTCGATCCGCACCCCGGTGTCCGCTTCCCCGGCCAGCTTGTGCTCGTCGAGGGCACGCACGGCTGGGGCGACCGCGCCCGGACCCGTACCGGAACCGGCCTCGGAGCCGACCAGGGCTTGGCCGACCTCAGCGAAGCGGGCGTTCAGCCCTTCCCGTAGCACCGGGCTGGCGGCGGCGGCGGTCTCCGCGCCGAACTGGGACACCAGCCGGGAAGCCCGCTCCAGCACGGGACCGGTGGTCCGCAGCGCCTCGCGCGCCGCGTCCCCGTCGCCGAGTCCGACCTTCAGCAGCACCTCCACGTATTCGGCGCAGGACCGGCCGAACGCGGCCAACAGCAGGTCCAGGGCATCCCCGGAGGCGGGCGGCTCCTCACCGAGCCAGCGCTCGGCGCGTCCCCGCGCCCGGTAGGTGGGGGCGTCGGCCTCGCGGTCCTCGTCCCACAGCGCCGAGCACACCAGCCCGAACGCCACGGCGTCCGGCCCGTGTTCGGCGGTGATCAGGGCGAGCAGTACCCGGCCGGTGGGCCCGGCCTGCTCGGGCTCGCCGAGGAAGGTGCCCAGCCCGGCACGTTCGGGGCCGCGCAACGCCAGTAGGTGTTCGGGGCCTCCCCTGGTCAGTGACCAGCGCAGCAGGGCGTGTGTGTCCAGGCTCTCGCCGGAGTGGGGGGTGTCGCCGCCTTGGTCCCGGTCGGTTTCGTAGCGGCCCAGCCGCAGACGCCGCAGGGTCAGCGCCGTCAGCGCGGCCCTGCGCGACAGCACGCCTCCGGCGACCGTGGGCCAGCCGCTCGGTGGGGTGGCGTCCAACAGCGACTCGGCGGCCCAGGCGTCCTCCTTCAGTCGAGGGTCGACGTCCTCGGCGCCGAAGGCCTCCCGCACCACGTCCCAGCGGTCGACGCTCTCCACACGCTGCCTGTACACGCGGGCGAGCACCGCCGGGTCGAGCTCGGTCTGCTCCCGGTCGGTGAGCACCACCAGGACCCGGGGCCCCTCGGCTTCTCCGAGGTGACCGATGACCAGCTCGTGCACGGCCAACGGCGAGGGCGCCTTCGCGACCCGCGCGCGCTGCCCGGCGCCCCAGGCGGGTTCTACGGCCCCCTCCCACTGGGGGACGGAGCGCAGGAGTACCACGCGCCGCCGCCCGGTACCGGTGAGGGAGTCGTGCAACGCCGACTGGGAGGACAGGTACTGGGTGAGGGCGGCGGTGGTCAGTCGCACCGTGCCGGCGGGGGCGGGAACGGGTGTGGGGGTGGCCGTTGCACTCATGGCTGCACGACCCGCCAGGTGATCTCGACGGTGGCGTCCGGTTCACTCTCACGCAGTGCGGCCAGTTCCGCCGCCATCTTGCCCGCGGCCTGGTCGGCCGTGGTGCGCGTGGTGCCCGAGCGACGCACTGTATCCGCTCCTGTACTGGAAACATCAGGCCGGTTGCCGTGACCGGTGTCGGATACCGGTGGGTTATTGGACTTTCTTCCCAGGTCCACGTCCTCCGGCCCGACGGGGCTGGGAGCCACCGGAGGCGGCGGAGGCTGGATGAGGGGTTGGTTGCGTTTGATCAGGGCGGTCACCTCGCGCCTGGTCGAGGACAGCGCCTCCACCAGGTCGGCGGTGCGCTGGTCCTCGCGCGCGACCCCGCGCAGCGACTCCAACAGCTCTTGTCCCTCGACGCCCTGGCCCTGCGCCAGTTCCAGAGTGTCCCAGGACGCCCTGGTCAGCGCTTCAGCGACCCGCTGGGCCCACTTGATCGAGGTCCCGTACCGGTCGGCGTTCACCGGCCCCAGATCGAACCGGGCCAACGCCTCGATGGTCTTCTTGGCAGCACTCGTCCCTGCCGTGCCCTTCCCCGCGTCGGCCAGCTCCTTGAGCAGGTCGAGCGAGCGTCGGGCCAGCGCCAGGCGGCCCGTCTCCCCGGTCTCGTCCAGCCCGAGGAACACCGAGTGCTCCTCCAACTTGCGGACCAGGTCCGCCGCCGACTCCTGGTGGCTGCGGGCGCCTTCGGTGATCTGCTTGGCGAAGTGGTTGACCATCCGGCCGCGCCGCAACGCGGGTGCCTTCTGCCCGAAGACCGCCTCGAAACGCTCCCGAGCCCGGTCCCAGTCCTCTTCCCCGGGGCGGGGCTGGTCCCGCAGCGCGTCGTTCGGTTTGATCCCCGCCAACTCGGGGGCGGGGTCCAGCGGTGTACCGCCGCGCACCCACACCCGGTCCGTCATCTCCGCGAACGAGGCGGCGACCAGGTTGGCCAGGAACGGCTCCAGCCCTCGCCGCTCGGGACGGTCGGTCCAGTCGGTGAGGTGGGTCAGGCTCAGGTCCCCGGTGGCCCCCTCGGCGCGGGCCTGTGCGTGGAAGTGGTCGGCCCACCGAGTGGACAGCTCGAAGTAGGCCTCTTTCTGCTGCCCGAGCCCGAGCGGTCCGGCGACGCGCCGCATGACACCCCGGTCCTTGGATGGGACCTCGGTCCGCCGGTCGCCCGCGTCGGCGGCGGCCCGCACGTGCGCGAACACCGTCCTGGTATCGCTCACCTTGATAGCGGCGCCGGTGCCGTCCGGGTCCAGGTCGGGGTGCGCGGGGAACTGGTGGGCCAGCAGCTTGCCCGCGACGTGCCGGATACCGTCACGCATCGGTTGTCCGATGGAGACCTTCAGATCGGCCACATCGGGCAGAGCGTGGAAGTGCTCGTCGAAGTCGGTGACGTCGCCGGGCTTCTTGTCCGACAGTCCGTACGCCTGCTTGAACGCGCCCTTGACCTGCTTGATCAGCGCCTCGCGCTGGGACTGGAGCAACCCCTTGGCGCGTTCCTTGTCGTCGGCGTTCAGGTGGGAGGCGTACTGGTTGGCGAAACGGCCCTCGTTCGCCAGCGCCCGGTCGATGACGACCAGTTTGCGGAAGCCCGCCCACCGCTGGGCGGACAGGTGGGCGGGGATCCACGCGACCGTACGGGAGCGCTCACCCTTCCCCTGGCTCTGCTTCTCACGCAGCGTCGTGATCCGGTTGACGTCGTCTGCCGGTACACGGTTGTTCTCGTCGAAGGGCAGGTCGATGATGATCCGCCACTGGTCCTCCATCTGCGGCTGGAGGTCGTGGTCGGGCAGGTCGTCCTCGTCGGCGAGGTTGCCGAAGAGCACCTCGGCGGAGCGGTTGGACCCCCGCCACACCAGACGCAGGTCGTCGGCGCCCATCCTGCCCTCGGCGCGTTCCACGCCCAGTTCCTCGGCGAGCAGCCGCTTGGCCAGCGCCATCCGGTTGCCCGGGTTGTCGTTGACCTCCGCGTTCTTGATGACCGAGTCGACGTCGACCCCGGCCAGCTCCAGTCGCACGACGGGGTTGAGGGAGCTGTCGGCTTCCTTGATCTCGGGGAACCGGGCGGCCCACTCGGCGATCTTGTTCTTGATGATGCCCACGTCGCCGCCCTGAATCGGTGAGGCCACCGAGCCGTGGTTGAGCGCGCCCAGCCGACGGGGCGTCAGGTCGTTGAGCGTGGGCACGCTCGGTGCCAGAGCGGACAGCAGCAGCGTGCACACCAGGCGGTCGTCGCCGACGAACGCCTTGCAGCGGTCGGCCAGACCCTGGTCCGTGATGTCCGCGCGGTGGTGCAGGTACCGGTCGACGTCGTCGTCGTCGATGTCATACGTCTTGAGCAGGTAGGGCCGGAGCTTGTTCCGGTACAGCTTGTCGGCTGCGTCGAAGACCACCTTCAGGCTGTCCGTGAACGGCTTGTCCCCGCCCTCGGCGATGACCGCGTACAGGTCGCCGACCGGCACCAGCTCGCCCAGGTGCAGGTCGTCGCGATGGTCGGCGAGCAGCTGTCCCATCAGCTTCAGACCGGTCCGTGACCGTTGGAGGGCGGAGGAGATGTGGACCAGCGTGTCCATGAAGACGGGAGAGAAGGGGTAGGTCAGCCGGAAGGAGGCCTCGTCGGCGCCCGTGGTGCTCTCATCCGACCCCAGCAGGCTGGACCACACCTGCGGGCCACCGGCCCTCTTCGTCTTCGCGAAGGCCTCATCGATCAGCGCGGCCTTGCCCTCCTTGGGCTGGAGCAGGCGCGCGTGAGCGACCTGGGGGAGGTTGCGGTCCTCCAGGGTGATCTTGTCGAACCGGCCCGAGGCCAGGTTCAGCGTGTCCTGGATGGAGGACTCGGCCGCCCCGGACACCTCCTCGCCGACCAGTTCACGCAGGTCGCGCTGGCGGGCGATGAACGAGACGATGGGGATGGCCCGCCGGGCGTCCCCGCCCTCCACGAAGTTCGTGATCTTGCTGGCCTCGCGGGCCACGAACTTCTGGTCGTGGATGAGCGTGGCCAGCCACAGGATCAGCTCGTCCAGGAACAGGACCAGTCCGTCGTAGCCGAGCGACTTGGCGTGCTCGGCGATCACGGACAGCCCGGCGTCCAGAGAGATGAACCCGTGTTCGTCCTCGGCGGCGCCCCGGGCGAACCCGGGCAGCAGGTTGGTGCCCGCGTCCTTGACGAGCCTGGCCCGCAGCTCGGCTGGCGTGGCGGGCTCCAGCAGGTCCAGCTCGTCGCCCTCGTTCGCCTCCGGAGCGCTCAGAGCGGTGTCGAGCCGCTCCGGCGTCCAGACGAACTCGTCCCAATCGTCGTCATCGTCGTCGTTTTCCACGGAACCGTCCACGGGGGCACCCGTGCCCGTGGCGGAGAGTCCGTTGATGACCGTGTCGTCCCCCATCCGCTCGCGCATGGATCGGATGTTGTCGAACAGGGCATCGGTCCGGTACACCTGCGGGGTCGGTGCGTCCGGGTGCAGTCTCTTGACGTGCTTCACGTACCCGCCCAGCACCCGCTGCTCCAGGGCCTTGGCGCCGATCATGTAGTACGGGACCAGGAGGAACTTCCTGCCGTCGGTGGCCAGCCACTCGTGTTTGGTCAGCACCGGGTCGAGGTCGCCACGGGACCGTGCAGCCGCGTTGCCGCTGAGCAACGCGTACAGCACCGCCATGAAGTGCGACTTACCGGAACCGAACGAACCGTGCAGGTAGGCGGCCTTGGACGTCCGCCCGTCCAGCGCGGAGCGGATGAGCCCCAGGGCCTCGTCGAAGTTGTCCAACAGCTTGTCGGTGACCACGTAGTCCCGGAGCGCTTCCTCGGCACCCTCAGGGGTCGTCGCCTCGGCCAGCTTCAGAACGAAGTCCGAGGTGGAGATGGACTCCTTGATGTTCATGACATCCCGGAGCAGGGGCTGGTCTGACATGGGGGTGTTCGCCTCTCCTTCAATTCCACCGGACCCGCCGGGGTCGCTGTGCTCGCCGTTTCGCTGCGGCTACTTCTTCTTGGCCCCACGACGCCCACGGGTGGCCGCAGCCGGGCGCCATCCCCTCAGGTCGTCGTCGGTCAGGCCGTGCTCGCCCTGGAGCTGCTGGCGGTACCCCGAGAAGAATCTGGCCGGGGAGCTGCCGTACATCGCGTCGAACTCGTCGTGCCACTGGCCCAGCCACGGCTGGAGCTCCAACAGGCCCGCGAGGAAGGGGGTGATCTCCTCGGTGGACAGGGCCTGGACGGAGGCATAGGAGGCCAGCGCCTGCGCCTGCTCCCGGTGGTCCCAGCCGGCCCAGCCGTACAGGCCGGGGGTGGCGTTGTTGGCCGAACCGTAGGAGACGAAGCGTTCCTTGGGTACGTCCAGCTTGCCCCGCGCCTTCCAGAAGGAGGATCGGAGGAAGTCAGCGGAGGTGTACTTGGGCGGGACCTTGATGGAGTCCCGGATCCTACGCTTGGCAGGCTCGTCCGGAGCCGCGTCCTCCTTGCGCTGCTCCTCCCAGGTCTTCTCCCAGTCGGCGCGCTTCTTCAGCCCGGAGGGCTTATACCGCAGGGCGGAGACGAAGGGGACGTGTTCGGTGGTGATGAGGTCGGCGACCACGTCGGCGAGTTCCTGGCGGGGGGCGTAGACATGGGCGACCGAGACGAAGTCCTCATCACGCGAGAGCGCGTCAACGAGCCGGGAGAGGGTGAGAAGGGCGGGCTGGTCGTTGTCGTCGTACCAGTGTTCGCGGATCTCCATCCGGTCCAGCAGCCAGGAGCGCAGGGCCTTGTCCTGAAGGGAGTCCCAACCCTCGGTGGCCCAGCGGCGCTTGTACTCGGGCCGCTCCACCATGCCGATCGCACGGGAGGACTCCATGACGTCGATGCGCTTCTGGACGACCTCGCGGTAGGCCTCGGGCCAGTGGGAGGGGATCTCCGTGATGGGGGTGGACCCGTGTCGCTTGAACCACTCACCGGAGGCTTCGCCAGCTTCGACCTTGCGGGCAAGCACGATTTCAAAGGCGCGCTCGCCGAGGGAGATCTCGCTGATGTCCACGGAGGTGGGGACACGCAGGTCCTCGTCGTGCAGGTCATAGAGGGAGTAGACCTGCCAGTCCAACTCCTCCTGAAGGAAGATCATCTGAGATCGGGTGGAGTCCCAGGTGGTTCGGGCCTCGCGTAGAGCTGCTGCTGTGGGCATCCCATCCAAAGCCAGAGCAGACGGAGAGTTGGTAGAGAGTTTCTGCGCGAGGGTGTCGAGAGCGGTAGCGAGCTCGGTGGGGTACTTAGCAGGAAGGGGAAAACGTTCAACGTTGCTTCCGTTGAACTGATAAAAGCGCTCCCACTCAGAGCTTGTGAAGCCTCCACCTTCCCCGCGAATCCCTTTGTCATGACAGTTCATCTTCAGCCATAGGGCAGCAGTGGAACTATTGAGGACGCCAAGCAGCTTCAGATGATCTTCCTCGCTCGAATTCCTATGAAGTTTTATCACAGGTGCTGTCTGCTTGAATACCTTCCCACCTCGGTCTAGTACAAAATTGTTGTGCGTCGCCACTTCTGCAAATGAAATCCCAAGGGGAACCGAAAAACGCTCGGGGTGCCAACGACTCCACTCATACCAAGTCAGGCCAATTTCCTCGTGTGTACCGCCGGGCTCCCGGCGCGCACTCAGCACCGGACGATAGCGCCAAAGCAAGAACCCAACGTCAGGCGTAAGTTCAGCCTTGAGATCCGATGAATAAGGGAAGAGAGACTCAGTTTTTGGTGTAGCAACCCAGTCGCGCACACTGTCTCCCTCTACAAGAGAAATCACGTGCGCACTTAGAACCCCATATCGACTCCAGGTGCCAGCAGGGGAAAAATATGCGAGGTCTGCGCCAGTATGAGCATATCGACCTGCTAGACGTTGCACTGAACTCAGTGGCGTTACCGCTGATATGCCAATATTCTCAATCATCTCCAAGCCGCCATCTGTAAGAATCCACGGTTGCCTGCTGAAGTAGCGATCCCGGTCGAGATCGCTTACCGAAACCCAGTTACCAGCAAACCCAGGATTGCCAATCTGGGCCACTATCTCGGACCAAACCAGCCCGTCTTCGGGATTCTCGGGTACAGAAGGCTCACCCTGGACACTACGAACGGTCCTGATCGGACCCAAACGCTCTTTGCCGCCGCGTCGCCTACCGACGAGAATGACGGTGGGTGTTCCGTGCCCGGGGATGTACGCGCCCGAAGTGTCGATGACCTCGGTCAACTCGACCTGGTGCGCGAAGTACTCTTCGATCAGCTTGGTGCCGAATTCACGCTTCATAAAGGAGTTCGCGGTGATCTGACCGACCATGCCATAACCGAGACCGTCACTATCGCCGTGCTTGACCAGCTCAAAGAATCGTTGCGCGAAGGGAACTGACAAGGCGTACCCACCTGCACATGCACTGTAAAGATCCCGGTACAGCGCGTTGAGGCTCTTGTCCTTCACCGTAATGTACGGCGGGTTTCCCACCACTACGTGGTAACGGCCCTGTTCCAGGATGCCCTTGTGCTCGTGAACGTCCTCCGTCGCGTACGCAAATGACGCCAGAGAATCGCCAGTGTCCGCAGTCTCCAATGCCAGTTCGAGCTGGCGGTCCTTGATCAGCGAGTCACCAACAGCCAAGTGGATCGGCCAGTCGTACTTGCCCGCCTCGGCGAAGGTTCGGGTATTCGCCGCAGCCATGGCCGCCACCAACAACCGGAACCGGGCGATGGCCACCGCGAACGGGTTGATGTCCACCCCGTGCACCGAGTCCAACGCTGCCCGCACCTGCGCGTGCACGTCACCGCCCGGCTGCCCCTGCGAGTGCAGCTTTACCAGGCGCTTGAACGCGCCCAGCACGAAGTGCCCGGACCCGCATGTCGGATCGATCATCTTCAGGTCCTGGTAACCGAACTCCCGCACGGCCGGATCCATCGTCCGATCGAGGATGAACTCCTCGACGAACTCAGGGGTCTGGAGCAGCGCGTACGTCTTGCGCGCGTTCTCCGACAAGTCCTGGTACAGGTCACCCAGGAACCGGGTGTCCCAACCCTTGGTGCCTTCGTCGTTCAGCGGGTCCGTGAAGTCGTGGACGAGCACACCTTCGCTGTCACGCTCACGCCAGAACTCCACCAAGGCACCGGCGCCGTCGTGGGAAAGCGGGATGTGAAACAGCGGGTTGTGCTCGTGGTGGAACAGCAGCCTGCCCACGCGGCCCGCGCCCAGTTCAGCGAACGCCCGCTCAAGCCAACCGCGATACGTGGGGTCCTCGTCGGTCTCCACGTACGCGCCGTATCGGGCTTCGGCCAGGTCACGGCGTTCGATCTCGGGCCCGGTCAGGTACGGCTCGGGGATCAGCCGGTTGTCCTCAGCGAACCGGACGAACACCGTACCCAGCACCCAGGCCACCGCGACCTGCGTGATCCGCTCGTCCAACCAGGCGTTCCAAGTCGCCGCCGTGCGGTTGAGCTTGCTCGCGAGGTTGTACTCATCCCGCAGCCGCGTCCCTACCTCGTCGATCTCCCACACCTGCGCGGCGAGATCGGACTCGACCCCCTTGACCTGACGCTTCAGGTCGTCCAACAGCGCTTCGCGGTCAATCACGTGGCCTTCTCCCGAACCCTTGCCCTGCTCGTCCCACTACTTGCCATAACTGCTACTGCTACTGCCGCACGCCGGACCGGTGCAGGTTCCGCACCCACGAGTCCGGCAGCTCGATCCACTCACCCAGCCCCGCCTGGTACGGAACGGTGGCCGTGCCCAGCCGGGGGGCCTTCGCCGGGTCGTCCTGCGGGCACAGCAGCCACAGGCCTCGCCCGCCGTGTCGGGCGGCCTCGGCCAATCGGTCCAGGACACCCATCGCGTCATAGCGGGCGAAGACTCCAGCATCGGTCATCAACACCGGTCCCACGTCCGCACCCGTCTCCAGCAGGGTCCGCAGCCTCGGCTCAGTCCGGCTCCAGGCCGTGGTGGCGTAGGCGGCGAAATTGGTAGCGGCCTTCGAGCCTGGCGCTGCGGCGTCCGCCTTCAGGATCGTCTCCCAGCTCGGCTTGGGCTTGGGATCCACGAGTTCGTGCATGGCGTTCAGGAACAGGGCCGTGACTGAGATCTCCTCGGCTGCGAAACGGCCACCGGCCCCCGCGAGCTCGGTGACCGCCAGCGAGCTCACCCCGGTGCGAACGGTCAGCACCCGGAACCCGTCCCGCTTCGCGGAGGCGGTCAATCGCTCCTCCGACTGGATGGCGTCCGCGATCTGCGGGTCGTCGACGTAGCGGGTGAACGTACCGGTGCGTGTGCTGCGGCGCTGCCCCGCCACCGTGCGGTAGCTGGAGCCCATCGCCTCCGGGGGCGGCAGGTAACGCTCGGTCCCGGTGTCCTCGCGGGTGGACAGGATGAGGTCGAACCCGGCGTCCTTCAACGCCTTCGTGAGCGGCCCTCCGGTCGGCAGGTCGTGGCTACCCCGGGCGTCCACCAGCTCCGGGAACCGGGCCCGCACCCGCTCGTGGACCTCTTCGGGGGGCAGACCGGGCTGGTACTTCCTTGGTCGGCCGAAGACTTCCCTGACCAGGCCCGCTTGGGTGAGCCGCAGCGCCCGCACCAGCGACAGGTCACGCGGGTAGATCTCCAGACGCGGGGTGGCGGCGGCGTTCAGCGACGCCGCCGCGGCCAGCTCCACCAGGCGGCGTTCGTCCCATTCGACCCTCCCCGGAGGCGGGGCGACCGCGCCCAGTTCGGCGAGCACCGTCGTGGCGGTCGGCAGGGTGTCGAGTTTACCGAGACGGTTCGCGGCGCGACCCAGGCGCACCGCGTAGTCGAGCAGACCGGGGGCCGACGGGGTGTCCGGAGCGTCGTCCCCGGCGACCTCCAGCGCCAACAGGCCCGCACCCACAGCCTCGTCCGTGGCACCACGGTTGGGCTGGTGCTGGAACACGCTCTCCTCCGGGACGAGCTGCTCGACCTCCAGCACGGCGCGAACAGCGGCCAAGGCCAGCGCCCGACGCTGTTCGCGCTCACGCAGCCGAGTGCCGCGCCGCACGATCAGGGCGTCGGCGATCTCAGCGGCGGAAGCGATCCGGCCCAGCCCTGTCAGCAGCTTGAGGATCTCCTCGCGGAGCGCCCGCACCGCGGGAAGCTTCTTCCACCGGGTCCGCTGGGTCTTGATGATCTGCGGAATACGTCCGGCGGACAGGCCCAGGGCCTCGGCGACATCCTTCTGCTTGGGCCACACGCCGATGTCCGGGAGTTCACCCCGTTCGTCGGGCAGGCGCAGCAGCAACCGCACCGCCTCGATCTCGTTCTGGTTGGACCCGTTCTTGCGCGGTTCCGGGACGAACAACGTGGCCAGGGCGTCCAGACCGACGGAGCGCAGGGCGCTGCCGGGCAGTGCTCCGGTTCCGTTGTGAGTGACGAGTGTGTCCGCCAACGCGGACTCCATGGCGCTGTACCGCTCCAGCTCCTCCTTGGCGTTCTTGCGGCCCTGGGGAGTGAGCGGGGATTCGGGCTCCTGGCGCAGCCGTTCGCCCCACTGGCGCTGGCGGCCCTGGATCTCGGTACGGGTCTTGGCGCCCAGGCCTGGGGCGTTGAGGAACTTGCGCTGGCTGTAGTCGAGCAGCTCGCCGACAGTATTGACCCCGAGCCCGTGCAGGAACGAGACCGCGATCGGGGTGAGCCCGGCGATCGACAGGTGAGTATCCCGGGTCGCCTGCTTCGCCTGCTGGTCTCGCTGCTGCTCCACAGCGACGACCTCCGATACCGGAGCCACCGCTTCCAGTTCGCGTGCGGCGGTCGCGGCGGATTCGGGGTGGCGGGACGGGTGACCCGTGGACGAGACCGTCTGGGCCATGTCCAGGAAGACCTTGCGCCAGGCGTCCCGCATCGGCTTCAGGTCGCTGAAGCGCTTGGCCGTGTCGCGGTGCAGCGCCCTGCGGAAGAAGGAGACGAGCCCGTCCCGGACGGCCGGGTCGAACGCGTCGGCGGCGATCGTGGGCCGGGCCCACTCGTCGGCGTCCGTCTGCGCGGGCACGACCTTGCCGTCGCCCCAGGTCGGCAGCTCACCCGAGGCCATCTCGTGCAGGGTGGCGGCGATCGCGTACCGCTCGGCGTGGGCATCGTAGGCAGTGCGCTTGAGTGCCCCGATGAACGGGTCCAGGTATCCCTGGGTGCCCGCGTCCGTCACGTTCGCCGGGTACCCGGCCAGGGAGAAGTCGATCAGGACCAGTTGGCGCGTGCGGTTGGGCCGGATCCGAATGGCGATGTTGTCCGGCTTGATGTCGCGGTGCCAGACCCCTTCGCCCTCCAGGAAGTCCACGGCGCCGAACAGATAGTCCCCGTAGGCCTCCAGTTGGTCGGCGCCCAGACGGCCCTGGTCACGGAGCTGGCGGGCCACGGTCTCCTCACGGCGGCGCGGGACACTGCCCGACTCGCCCCGTTTCTCGGCGGCGCGCTCGTCGCCGACGTACTCCAGGACCAGGACCGTGCGTCCACCGATGGTCAAGGGCTCGGGTTCGACCAGCCGGATCACCCGGGAGTCGGCTCGAAGGCCCCGCATCACCTCGGCCTCGCGGGCCAGGACCTCACCCCGGTTGTCGGACAGGGCCACCTTGAGCACGGCCAGGGGTCGGACACCGTGCGCGTCGGGCTCGCCTTCCAGGTCCCGTACGAGGAAGGCGCGGCTCGTGGATCCGGTGCCCAGTCGGCGCCGGACCTCCCAGCGGTCGGCCAGCACGTCACCCGCGACGGAGTCCAGCGGGTCCTTCTCGGGCTCCTGCTCCTGGAGGGTGTCGGGAACCGTGCTGGGGGCGGTCAGGGAGTCCTCGACGTACTCCAACATCTCCAGGAACTCGTCAATACTGGCCAGGCGCTGCTCAGGACGGTAGGCGGTGGCGGCCTGCACCAGGTCGTCGACGTCCTCGGACAACCCGTCCACGAGGGCACTGGGCCGCAGGCCCTCCCCTGCCTCCAGCTGGGCCAGGAGTTCGGCCTGGCTGGCGGCAGGGGCCCGGCCGGTGACCAGAAGGTAGGTGAGCACCCCCAGCCCGTACACGTCGAGGAAGACCGGGTCGGGGCGCGAGGCGCTCAGTTCGGGGGCCAGGTAGGCGTCGGCGTCGTCGGAGACGTGGCCGAGTGACAGCGCGGTCGGGGCGAACTGCCGGGTGCCGTTGCCTGAACCTCCCTGACCTTGGGCGATCTGCCAGTCAGAGATCTGTAGGTGTGGGGAGAGCCACCGGGCGTCCTCGCCGCCTTCAGCGCGGGCCTTGGGGAAGACGTGGACGGAGTGGGCGGAGAGGGTGCGGTGGTGAACACGGCTGGAGTGCGCCCAGCGCAGCGTCTCCGCGAGCTGGCGGACCAGGGACATCCGGGCGAGGATGTCGAGCTTGTCGCCGTACTGGATGAGGTACTCGTCCAGGCGCAGGGTCTCCGAGTGGTAATCGAAGATCAGGGCGGGGCCGGAAGAGTGGCCGGAGGGGTCGTACTGCTTGAGCTGGACCACTCCGGGGTGGCGGAAGCGGCGCAGGACGTCCGACTCCCGGCGGGCCGCGTTGTCCACGGACGCGCGCATGGCCGCGCTGGCCCCACGCTCCCTGAGGTAGACGCGCACGCGCACCAACTCGGCCAGCTCGGTGTGGCGGGCTCGGTGGTCGACCCAGGTGGGGCCGCTGTCCAGGGGCTTGCGCTCCAACAGGTAGGGGCCGACCTTGTACTGGGCGTCGCTGCGGCGGATGCCGATCCGGTCCAGCCCGGCCTTGACCGCGTTGGACCTGGGTCCGTCGATCCGGTGCTGTTCCTTCTGCGGGGGGCGCCCCAGCATCTCCACGAGTTTGTCGACGAAGTAGACGCCGTTCTCGTCGTTGGAGGGCAGGCGGATTCGGAGGGAGGAGTCGGTGAAGCACACGGAGGCGGACACGTAGACGTTCACGCCCTGCTTCTTCAGCAGTCCGGCGAGGTTGCGCGCCTTGCTGGTGACCAGGTGCAGCGGGTTACCGTGCGGCTGGCGGTGGCCACCGGGCTTGGTCTGGACCCAGGTGCCGTTCTCCGAGGTGACACCGCCGTGCCAGTGCTTGAGCTCCACCATGTGGACGCCGCCCGGAGAAACGACGAGGAGGTCGACCTCGTGGACGTGGCCGGTGTTGGCGGTGAAGGTGAAGTTGGACCAGGCCCGCCAGGAGCCGGTGTTGGGCAAAGCCTCACGAATGGCTTCCAGACCACGGTGTTCGTGGTCGAACTCCGACTCGGTGACGGTCGTCCACCGGCCTTCACGCATGCACCGCTCCGTCTCGTCACCCTGGGATCTCGTGAAAAACCCACGCCCCAGCCATCCTAGAGGTGGAGAGTAACGGAGAAGTACGGAATCCCATGAGGGCCGGTGGTCCCGAATCGGCGACATATGAGCGATGAGACAGGTTGTTCATCCCACCCGCGCGCCGTGCTGGGCTAGGAGTTCATGCTGACTCCTCATGGGTGAAGACTTGTTCTCGACCTGTCTTCACGGCTTCCCTGGCGGGGCAACGAGGTGCCTCAGGTCGCCCACGGGCCGGGCGGTGCTTGGCGACGCCGGCACCACCCGGCCCGGGTGTGGGGGATCGGATCAGATCAGCACCGGGTTCAGGTTCGGGTTCGTCGGATTCAGGTAGGGCCGCAGGAACGGTGACGAAGGTGTCGGCGCAGGTTCCGGTTCCGGGGTGAGGAGGCGGGTGAGGGTCGCGGCGTCGGGGACCTCGGCCAGGCCAGTGGAGGAGGCCACCCAGAATGATCCCGTGCGCTCCCCGTACCAGATGATCAGGTGCCGGTTGCGGGCCTGGAGGGAGGCGGCGAAGGCGTGTTCGTCGCGGTATTCGGCCTTGTGACCGCCCAGGATGGGCAGCTCCTCGGCGCGGATCCGGCGACAGGAAGGGTGTGCGCAGGAGGGGCAGACCGGGCCGATGAGCGGACCGCGCCGGGGCAGACCCGGGCGGGTGCGGTAGAGCGGGTCGCTGGACGGGCGGGGTGCGGGGATAGAATGCGTCACTGATCCTGCTTTCTGGCTATGCGAGGCTTGGATTTTGGGATCTGAGGGCCCGGAAGGCGTTGGCGCGTCTTCTGGGCCCGTTTCGCGTCTACGGCGCGATCTGTCGTCGCCCGGGTAGGGCTCGTGGGTCAGAGCAGGCTGTTCCAGCTGCTCCCGGACAGGTCGTAGGCCAGGAAGAACCAGACCTGTCGGGTGCCGGTGAACCCGTTGTCGCCCCAGCTGGTGGCCAGGGAGTCGACCATCGCCAGGCCCCGACCGGACTCGGCGTCGCTGGTCAGGCGTGAGGCGCAGGTGGTCAGGTGCTCGAACCGGTTCGGCTGGCTCTCCTCGTTGGTGTACTTGCTTCCCTGGTCCCGGCAGGTCAGGCGCAGGCCGTTGTCGCGGCGCTCGCACTTGAGGGTGTAGAAGCCGTACGGCTCCCCCGAGCGCGAATGGGTCAGCCCCGGTGGGCCGCTGGCGAGGTGCCCGGAATGGGTCCTTTTCCAGCGGCCTC
>NZ_FRFF01000166.1 GCF_900143625.1 Nocardiopsis sp. JB363 | reverse complement strand
GTCGGAGGCGGGACGGGGCTACCCGGGCCGCCCGGAGGCGGGGCCGGATGACCCGGCCCCGGGGGCGGGACGGGGTTGCCCATCGAGGGCGGCGGGCCCTGGGGAGCACCCTGCCCAGGGGCCGACGCCGGTGGCTCCGGCGTGCCCTGTCCGGGCGGTGCGCCGTTCGGGCGGGAACTGGACTGGTCCCATCCCCGACCGGGTTCCGAACGGTCGTTCTCCTGACTCAAGACCTGCTCCGTATGTCGCTTGGCTTTCGGCTCGGCACACACCGCGCCGACCGGGGCGGGACCCTATACCAGCCCCAGCCGAGACAGACCTCGTTGAACCCGAGGCCAGAACCCGGAGGAACCCTCCGGCCCCGGCAGCGCCGTCACCGCCGAGGAGGCCAGGTCGGCGGGGGCGTCCGCCAGCAGTGTGTAGACGAAGCCGTCCGCCTGCCACATGCTCTGGTACTGACCCACGTCTCCGCCGAAGATCGTCTCGTGCCCTGTTGTGACGCCTGTTCCCCCCGGTCCGGTTCCGACATATCCGTTCTGATCCGAATCGAGGTTTTCCTCCCCCAGTTTCCCACGTTGGACGAACACCGAGATCTGGGAGAGCCCGTCGGAGTAGACGGTGTGCACCACCCGGTGTTCCTCGTGGTGGGTGGACCTGGCGTCGACCAGGCGAAGGTTCCAGGACAGGTGCTCGGGCAGCGCCCAACCCTCGGCCCTCAGGTCGTCGCGTTCGGCGTGGCCGAGCGTGTCACCCCATGGTTCGTCGCCCAGAGTCCCCTCTGGCCAGTCCCGGTCACGAAGGCTCAGTTCGGTGAGTCGACTACTGAAGGCCGGTTCAGCGGCATGGTCGTAGACGTCGCGCCCCAGGAGCAGGTCGGTCGCTTCGTCCACCCAGAACCGCCCGGCGACGGTGTCGTCGGCACGTCGGGCCTCCACCACCTTGGCCGCGCGCCCGTCGAGCTCCTCGGGTTCGACCTCCACCACGCGGTAGGTGTCCTCCAGCATGGCCAGGAGGCGTTCGTCGAGGGTCTCCAACGCCGAAGAGGAACGCACCACGAACGGTTGCTCCTCCGCGCCCAGGGGCGCCATGGCCAGGCCCTCCCCCGGCCGGCTGATCACCCGCACGGCGAGCGCCCCCTGGGGGCCCTGCAACCCACGGACCGCGGTGTAGGCCACCCTGCCGTCGGCCTCGGCGGCACCGCGCAGCACCGCCATGCCGTCGTCCCCACCCTCTGCGGGGATCTCGGACGCGTCGGGGTGGGCCGCCGCGGTGAACAGCAGGACGCACAGCGCCACGACGAGAGCGAAGACGGCGGAGCGGGTACCTCCGCGCCTCACCGGGTCGTTTCGTTCGGGCCCGAGGGTGACCCGGGCTCCCTCGGCACTCCGGCGGGCCACGCGACGGACGGCTCCGTGGCCGGGTCGACGACGGGAATCTGCCGGCTGGTCACGGCGTGCTCCACCGCGTAGTCGGAAAGGCGCGGCTCGATCACCGGCGCGTTCTCGGGGTTCTCACCACCGGCGACGAACGCGCTGCCCAGCAGGGCCGTGGCCACCGCCAGGCCCGCCACGGCGTAGCGTCCACCGGAGAAGTACGGCGACCGGACGGAACCGTCCTCCGGTCGACGCACGGGGACGTGTCGCTCGGGACTGGTCCGCGGCGCGCGTCGCTCCGGGACGTTCCGGATCGGCTCCTCGGGAAACCCCCCGAGCGGCCGGGAGGAACCCAGTGGCGCGCTGGAGCCGAAAGGGCTGTCCATCCCTGGTCGGGCCATGAGCCGGCCCATGAAGTCCAGGTCCGGTTCCGGCTCGCCGAGCCCGGTCAGGCGACGCTTGAGCCGACGCATCATGTCGGCCTCGAACCGGCACGGCTCGCACTTGGCCAGGTGGATGAGGGCACGTTCGTGTTCGGCGGCGCCCAGTTCCCCATCGATGAGCGCCGAAAGACGCTCCCCGAGGTGATCCATGCTCACTCCGCCTCCTTGGTCGCGTTCGCCTGCGCTGCCAGGGAACGCCGGTGTTCGAGAGCACGACGCAGCTGTGCGCGACCCCGGTGGATGCGGCTGCGAACGGTGCCGAGCTTGACGTCGAGCGTGGCGGCGATCTCCTCGTAGGAGAGCCCTTCGATGTCGCACAGGACGACGGGAGCACGGAACTCGGCGGGCAGGGCGTCCAGTGCGCTCTGGATGTCGGCGTCGAAGTGCCGGTCGTCGTAGCGCTGGGCGGGCGAGGGCTCGCGGCCCTCCAGGCGCTCGTCGGCGTTGTCGGCCAGACCCTCGAAGCGGATCCGGGCCTTACGCCGGGCCATGTCGAGGAAGAGGTTGGTGGTGATCCGGTGGAGCCACCCCTCGAAGGTTCCGGGGGTGTAATTGGCGAGGGAGCGGAACACCCGGATGAAGACCTCCTGGGTGAGGTCCTCGGCGTCGTGCTTGTTGCCGCTGAGGCGGTACGCCAGGCGGTACACACGTGGGGAGTGCACCCGGACGACCTCTTCCCAGCTCGGGGGTTCCCATGCCTCGAACTCGACGGCAGGGCCGGTCTCTGGCACCGCAGCTCCCTTCATCCCCGAGGGTTCGTGGCAATCAACGTGTTCAACGTCGAAAGGCGCCGATTAAGTTCCCGCCGCCACGCGCGGAAGTTCGCACCCGTTCAGGCTAGTCTTTTGACCAGGAAGAGCACCTGACCGCGACCACCACTCTACGTTGAGTGACGAACTCGCCGGTCAGAGCGCATGCCCGTAGGGGAAATGGGAGGCCGTCATCAGCGCTGAAGAAAGCGTCGCTCGGACCGCGTGGGTGCGGACCGAACAGGCGCGGTTCGAGGAGGACGCCATGGGCGACGGCCCCCTGGCCGACGCCTACGACACGGGACTGCGCTCCGCGGCCCCTCCGGTGGACGCCGCGACCGGGGCCGCTCTGCGGTTCCTCACCGCGGCCATCGGCGCACGTTCGGTCGTGGAGCTCGGTACGGGTTGTGGAACGTCGGGCATCTGGCTGCTCCGCGGTATGGCGCCGGACGGAATCCTCACCACGGTGGACATCAACGCCGCCTACCAGGACTACGCGCGCGCCGCCTTCAATCGATCCGGCTTCGGGGCCGGCCGCGCCCGACTGATCCGCGGATCGGCCCTGGAGGTGCTCCCCCGACTCACCGACGGCGGTTACGACATGGTGTCGGTCGACGCCGACCAGACGTCCTACCCCGCCTACCTCGACGAGGCGCTACGCCTCCTGCGGCCGGGCGGTGTGGTGGTCTTCAACAACGTCATGGTCACCTCCAAGGAGCCGGACGGCCCCCTGCGCGTGCCCGACCGCGCGGAGGTCGCGGTGCGCGAGGTCATGCGCCGCATGCGCGAGGACGAGGAGTTCATCCCCCTGCTGATCCCGGTGGGCGAGGGCCTCCTGGCGGCCATCCGGCCCTGATCACGGCGCGGCGCCACGCCTGATCTCGCGACCTGTGGAAAACCCACCCGCGCGCCCTCACGCCGCGCAGGTGGGTTCGGAAACCGTGTGTACGCCTGATCCGCCAGGCCCGGGTCTCTACTTCCGGGCGAGCCAGCGCAGCAGGGTCCGAGTGGCGAAAGCGGTACCGCCCTTGCTGAGCAGCCCGCTCTCCTTCATCGACCGGCCCGGACCGGCGATGTCCAGGTGGGCCCAGGGCAGCCCACCGGTGAACTCGCGCAGGAACAACGCGGCGTCCGTGGCACCCGCCGGACCGAACTCCTTGCCACGCGTACCGATGTTGGCGAGGTCGGCCACCCGGGACTTGGTGGTGGGCACGTACTCCTCCGTCAGGGGCATCCGCCACAGTGGTTCCCCCGACGCGTCGCCGGCCTCGGCCAGCTCCCCGGCGACCCCGTCATCCGTGCTGTACAGGGCACCGATACCGGTTCCCAGCGCGACCTTGGCGGCGCCGGTCAGGGTGGCCACGTCGACGATGAGATCCGGCTCCAACTCCGCGGCCGCGTAACCCATGGCGTCGGCCAGGACCAGGCGGCCCTCGGCGTCGGAGTTGAGCACCTCCACGGTCTTGCCCGTGTAGGTGGTGAGCACGTCGCCGATTCGGGTGGCGTCACCGGAGAAGGCGTTCTCGGCCAGCGCCAGCAGGCCGGTGACCTTCACGCGGGCACCGACCGACGCCAGGGCGGAGAGCACCGCCAGGACGATCGCCGACCCGCTCATGTCGGTCTTCATCAGCGACATGTTGTCGTTGGGCTTGAGCGATAGGCCGCCGGTGTCGAAGGTGATGCCCTTGCCGACCAACACCACGTGCCCGGCGGGGCCCGCCGCACCGGCGAGGTCCTTCGGGGTGTAGGACAACTGCACCAGTCTCGGCGGGCGGGAAGAAGCCTGGCCGACGGCCAGAATCGCGCCGAAGCCCTCGTTCTTCAGGTCCTCCTCGTCCCAGATCCGCAGGCCCAGCCCCTGTTCCTCGGAAGTCTCCCGAGCGCGGGCGGCCATCCACTCGGGGTCCTTGGACAGGGACGGGGTGTTGATCAGGTCCCGGGCCAGGGCGGTGGCCTCGGCGAGGTGGGTGCCCAAGGCCAAGGCGTCGGTGAGGTGCTCGGTCTCGCCCACCACGTCGATCCTCGTGGGAGGACGCTGACCCTCGGGGGTTTCGGAGGTCTTCATCGTGAACGTGTAGGAGGCGAGCAGAGCGCCTTCGGCCAGTGCCGTGGCGGCCTCGGCCCCGACCTCACCGACCGCACCCGGCCAGGCCAGGGCGACGTGCTTCCTGCCCCGGGCCGCCCGGGCGAGGGCGGCGCCGGCCTTCCGGAGGTCGCTCGGGGTGCCCGAGCCGACTCCGAGAAGGGCCAAGCGGACCAGGCCCTCGTCCCGGGTCACCGGGAACTGGGAGAACTCACCGGACTTGCCGGTGAGTGTGTAGTGAACGAACAGATCGGTGAGTGCGGCCGGAAGCACCGCCGCGAGACCGCTGTCGGTGACTCCTTCGACCGGCTCCGGACCTTCCTCACCCGCGATAACGGGGAGGACCAGCAGGTCCGCGGTGGAATCGGCGAGGGTTCCCGTCAGGGGGTGGATCTCCGTGGCGAATGGCACAGGCCGCTCACAATCGTTCGCTCATCGTGGGAGGTGTGGAACCTCGGGGGTCATCAGGGCGTTCCGGCCCAGGTGGGGGACGAATCGGGTGTCGGAGCCATCCGACGGTGCCCTGTTATCCGACGACGCCCTGAAGCGCGTCCCGGAGTTCGGTCGCCTCAGCGGGCGTCAGCTCGACGACCAGACGGCCTCCGCCTTCGAGCGGGACCCGCATGATGATGCCGCGACCCTCCTTGGTGACCTCCATCGGCCCGTCACTGGTCCTCGGCTTCATCGCCGCCATGCCATTCCCCTTTCTAGGTGTTCCTCGCGGCCGGGGCCGACCCACAACACCGGCGCCGATCCACGTGTGTGTCTCGGCTCCGCAACCGTGGGCCGGTTCCGGGTGACTCGTGCCCGTGTGGCTTAAGGGACGTGAATCACTCTTCGCCCATTATCTCGGAGGTTGGCCCCTGTGTGTGCGCCAGGCGGCAGCCGGACCACCACCGTGGGCGATCGATAACGAGGAAGCTTTGGTCAGTAAGGTTATATCGGTCCCGACCGAAACCTGCCCGGACTGAGCCGGAGCGAGAGCGGAGTGAGCGCGCCCTTTTCGGACTTCTGCCCGGGACCGACGGTTTGAACCCGTCTTCGGACGAGCGACTGGAACACGGATTCACCTGCGGACTCGCGAGTTCACCCGGTCCGCCCTGCGTCAGGATCCTGCCTGGCCCACCCGGCTCCCTCCGGGGACCTTCACCACTTCGGAACTCAGTCGAGAGTCCCGGTGGAAACCATCCGGGTCCCCTCCTTGGTGACCGAGGTCCACTCGGCGTTGAGCCCCGGGCCCGATGTCGGCCACAAGGTGAGTTCGGCCTCGTCGACGCACCGTTCCTCGGGGTCGGAGGTCTCGATATAGGTGTACACCAGCCGGTCACCGTCACGTGCCGACAGTTCCAGGGTTCCGGAACAGGAGAAGGTGGTCCAGGCGGTGCTGCCGCGTTCGGCGCCTTCCTCGATCCGGACCTGGGCATCCCATTCGGCGACGGGGTCGCCTTCGGTGTTCACCTGGTGCATCAGACCCGACCAGGACCCTTCGAACTCGTCGGGTTCGGAGGTGGCCGTGACGGGTCCTTGGTCCGAGTCGTCCAGGTAGGCCCAGGTGGCGGCAACGCCACCGCCCACCAACAGGAGCACGATGGCCGCGATGCCCACACGGGTGATCCGACGTCGGCGTTTACCGTTGTGCCGGGTCGAACGGGGCGGCGGCCACAAGGCCAGTTGGCGCACCGGGGTGGAGGAGGAATCCTCGGGCTCTTCCTCCGCGCCCGCCCTGAGTTCGGCAGTTGTGTCCATCCTCGCCATCCTCACGACGATCCGTCCGCTCCGACGGAGCGGGGGGTACGCATGTACAGCGAACGAGAATAGAGCACCCGAACGCTCAGCAAAGGGCCATGGGGGACGGATCCGGTGTGATGCACGACATAGTAACCCGGTGGGGTTCCGGTGCGACCGGAAAGGTCGGCAGGGGCCGGGCCGTAGTCGAATCCGCCTTCGCGGGGCTCCACTCAGCCTTGGTCGTCCCGCTTGCCGCCGCCGACGGTGATGTCGTCTCCCTCGGGCGCGTACGCCTCCGGATCCGGGGTCGCCGCGGAGCGCTCCCCGGAGCGACTCACGGCGTCCGTGCCCTTCTCGGACTCGTGTGCGTCGGGACCGGTGGACTCCACCGCGCCCTCACCCGTCTCCGACGGCTCCGACACACTCGACGGCCCGGCCGATTCGACCGACCCCGACTCCGGCGATTCCGAAGAGGGTTTCGGCGCGTCCTCGGACCCTCCGTCCACAGCACCCTCCGGAGCGCCGTCCTCCGCCGTCCGCCCGAACGTCCCGGGCGTGGTGTCACCGGGCAGGTACGAGTCGGGGCTCGGCCCGGTGCCCTGAGGCACGTACGACGGGTCCAGACGGGCCAGACGCCACTCCAGGTCCTCGATCCGCTCCTCGCGTTCGCGCAGGGTCGCGGTCAGCCGCAGCAACAGCGCGTCGACCGCGCGCACGTGGTATCCCCAAAGCGCCAACGGCAGAAGCAACCCGCCGAGGTCGTGGGAGCCCACCGGGCGATCCTCCGGGAGGTCGAGCGGGGGGAAGTCGGCCTCGAACCGGGCAAGCTGTCCGCCCTTGCCGAGTACGACGAAGACCACGCCGACGAGAACGGCGAGCGCGGCGACGGCGACCAGGATCATGATGAAGTAGGGCACGGTTCCGATCGTGCCACACCGGCCCGCTGTCCCGGGAGTGGCGAGCCGTGGGAGACTCGCCAGGTGCCGAACCAGCCCTTCCGAGTCCTGACACCCGACGCCCTCGGTTCCCTCGACGGTGCCGACCGCGCCGGCGATGACACGGGCGCGGCCATCGACCCCGACGTGTTCACGTCGGTCGACGCCGGGCACCGGCCACCCACGGCGCGGGTCGAGGAACTGGTCGGGGCCGGCCACACGGTCCTGGTGCGCTGCGACCCCGCGACCGGCGGCCCCACGGGCGAAGGCCGGGGACACGCGACCGGGCGCGAGCGGCCCACGACCCCGTCCGCGACCACGCCCGTGCCCGCACTCGCGGGAACGGTGCCGGTGGACGCCGCGGAGGAGGTGGCCCTGGCCACGACCTACGCCTGGGCCGGGGCTCGGGTGTTCGTCACACGACACCCGGAACGGGTCCGTCGGGCGCTGGACATGGTCGCCTCCATCCGGGGCGAGCGCCCGCCCGCCGCCGTGCGCCGCGGCCTGGCCTGACCCGGGTCAGGCGCTGGGACCGGGTTCGTCCCTCTCGAACTTGTTCTCGATGTGCACGTGGGACTCTCGGATGGTCGCGATCACGTCGTCGGGATCATCGGTCACGTGCAGCAGGTCCATGTCCTGGGGAGAGATCAGGTTGTGCTTGAGCAGGCTGGACTCGACCCACTCGCGCATGCCGCCCCAGAACTCGGTGCCCACGAGCACGACCGGGAACCGCGTCACCTTCTTGGTCTGCACCAGGGTGATGGCCTCGAAGAGCTCGTCCAGTGTGCCGAACCCACCGGGCATCACCACGAAGGCCTGCGCGTACTTCACGAACATCAACTTGCGGACGAAGAAGTACCGGAAGGTGACGCCCACGTCGACGTACTCGTTGAGGGACTGTTCGAAGGGCAGCTCGATACCGAGGCCCACGGACATACCGCCCGCCTGTTGGGCTCCCTTGTTGGCCGCCTCCATCATGCCGGGCCCACCACCGGTGATGGTGGCGTAACCCGCTTCGGCGAGCTTGGCCCCCATCTGGACGCCCAGCTCGTAGTACTCGGTGCCGGGCTGGATCCGGGCGGAACCGAAGACGCTCACCGCGGAGGGCATTTCGGCCAGCAGCCCGAACCCCTCCACGAACTCCGACTGGATGCGCAGAACCCGCCAGGGATCGGTGTGAACCCAGTCGGAGGGCCCCCTCCGGTCGAGCAGGCGCTGGTCGGTCGTGGTGTCGGGGATCGCGCGGCCGCGGTAGGTGAGCGGTCCGGCGCGCCTCACGTTTTCTTCTTGCGTCATATTCGTAAAACTATCCGCACACGCCCACCCCACACTTGAACCACACGTGGCCGACCGGTGATCAGTAATAGCCGATCCGGTTCCGACCTGCGATAACACGCCTTTCAAAAGAGGGTCGGCCCAAGGAGGATCAGCGGCGTCCGGTGAGCCAGGCCACCATGCGCTCCTCCGCCTCGCGGATCTGCGGGATCTTCGCGTACTCGTCGCGGGTGTGCGCCAGCATCGGGTCGCCGGGGCCGTAGTTGACCGCGGGGACGCCCAGTTCGGAGAAGCGGGAGACGTCCGTCCACCCGAACTTGGCGCGGGCCTCGCCCTCCCCCACCGCGGTGACGAAGGCGGCCGCCGAGGGGTCGTCCAGGCCGGGACGGGCCGGGGCCGCGGAGTCGGTCACGGTCACCTCGAAGCCGGCGAACACCTCGCGCAGGTGCGCTTCGGCGTCGGCCGGGGACAGGTCGGGGGCGTAACGGTAGTTGACGCGGACCACGCACTCGTCCGGAATGACGTTGCCGGCGACACCGCCCTCCACGGACACCGCGTTGAGGCCCTCGCGGAAGGTCAGACCCTCCACCTCGGGCTGTCGCGGCGTGTAGGTGCGCAGCACGTCGAGGATCTCACCGGCCTTGTGGATGGCGTTCTCGCCCATCCAGGAACGGGCGCTGTGGGCACGCTTGCCGGTGGCCTCGACGTCGACCCGCATGGTGCCCTGGCAACCACCCTCGATGACGCCGTCGGTGGGCTCCATGAGGATGGCGAAGTCGCCGTGCAGCGACGCGGGGTCGTTGTGGCTCAGCCGGAGCAGGCCGTTGCGGGAGGCGTCGACCTCCTCGTTGTCGTAGAAGACGTAGGTGACGTCGTGCACCGGCTCCGCCACCAGGGCGGCCAGCTTGAGCTGGACGGCCACACCCGACTTCATGTCGGTGGTGCCGCAGCCGTAGAGACGGTCGCCGTCGACGCGAGAGGGCACGTTGTCGACGATCGGCACGGTGTCGAGGTGGCCCGCGATCACGATCCGGCGCTCGCGGCCCAGTTCGGTACGGGCGACGATCGCGTCACCGTCACGGGTGACGGTGAGGTGGGACACGGTGGACAGGGCGCTCTCGACCACGTCGGCGAGGGCCTTCTCATCACCGCTCTCGGAACGGATGTCCACGAGGGCGGCGGTCAGGTCCGCCACGTCCGAGGTCAGGTCCAGCATGGTGTCGCCCCGTTTCAGGTGTGCTTCGCGTATGGGTGCCAAAGGTTCGTCGCCACCCTAGAACAGCGGAGCGCCCCTCCCGAATACCGGAAGGGGCGCTCTGCTTCTTCGAGCTCCGAGCTGCTAGGCGTTGACGCCGTGCTCTCGCAGGAGGTCGTTCAGGGCGAGCTTCTCGTGCTCCTGCCCCTCCTCCAGACGCTTGAGCACCAGCAGCACCGGCATGCCGAAGTCGCCGCCGGGGAAGCTCTTGGTGCGGTTGGCGGTGACGCACACCGACCAGGCCGGGGCCTCGCCGCGGGGCAGTTCCTCACCCGTCTCGGCGTCGAAGACGCGCGTGGACGAGGTGAGGATGGTGCCGGCGCCGAGCTTGGCGCCCTTGCGCACGCGTGCGCCCTCCACGACCATGCTGCGCGAGCCGAGGAAGGCCTCGTCCTCGATGATGACCGGGGAGGCCTGCGGCGGCTCCAGGACGCCGCCGACACCGACGCCACCGGACAGGTGGACCTTCTCGCCGACCTGCGCGCAGGAACCGACCGTGGCCCAGGTGTCGACCATGGTGCCGGAGCCCACGTAGGCGCCGATGTTGGTGAAGGACGGCATGAGGACCACGCCGGGGGCCAGGAAGGAACCCCAGCGGGCGATCGCGCCGGCGACGACGCGAACCCCGTCGAAACGGGTCTTCAGCGGCATGCGGTCGTGGTGGTGGAAGTCGCCGACCTGCGACTCCTTCATGTCCAAGACCTTGAAACCGAGGAGGATGGAGCGCTTGGCGCGCTCGTCGACCACCACGTCGTCCGTGGCGGGGTCGACGAAGGCCACGCGGGCCTTGCCCTCGTCGATCTGGTCGATGGCGCCGGTGATGATCTCACGCGCCTCGGTGTGGCCGGGGGTCAGTTCGGAGCGCTGCTCCCAGAGTTCGTCGATCTGGTCGGGCAGCGGGCTGGTGTACGAGCTGGTCATGTGAACACACGTTAGTCGCTCGACGCGGGCGCGGGGCATGCGGCCCGCCCGCCCGCGCTGAGCGGTTGGCCACTCCTGGGTACCGATTCCTCCTGGTTTCACGGGCGTCCTTCGCCACGCCTACTACAATGCGGCCAGGCACGCCGAGCACCCCATCTGTTGGAACCCCCGGCGGCCGGCGCCCGGCCCCGTCCCCGCCTTCGCGCGAGGAGGTCCACGTGCGTCCCACTCGTCCCCGACCCTTGGTTCGCCCGTGCCCAGTAAGCGCAGGAAATTCTCCGCGTTCGCCAAGATCCTCATCGCCCTGACCCTCGTGTGCGGCCTGCTCGTCGGAGGGGCCTACTACGTGCTGACCACGTTCGAGCCCTTGGACACCCAGGAGCCCCCGGAGCCGGGATGCCGTCTGGACCTGTCCAACGGACGGTTCGACATGGAGCACGAACAGGCCCAGAACGCGACCACCGTCGGCGGGGTGGCGTTCAGCCGGGACCTGCCGACCCAAGCGGTCACGATCTCCTACGCCACCGTGTGGCAGGAGTCGCGCTTCTACAACATCGAGTACGGCGACCGGGACTCACTGGGGCTCTTCCAGCAGCGCCCCTCCCAGGAGTGGGGCGACCCGGAGGAGGTCATGGACCCGGTGTACGCCAGTCGGGCCTTCTACGACGAGCTGACCGAGATGCACAACTGGGAGAGGATGCCGGTCTACGAGGCCGCTCAGCAGGTGCAGCACAGCGCCGACGGGTTCGCCTACGACCAGCACGAGGCATTGTCGGAGCGGATGGCCGTGACCCTGGGCGGCGAGAACGGCGGTCAGATGACCTGCTGGTTCGACCAGGAGACCGTGGAGTCCCTGCGTTCCGGTGAGGCCGACACGGCGGGCGCGCAGGAGGCCATGGCCGATGTGTTCGGCACCGATCCCGGCGAACTGCCCGTGGACGAGAACCCGCCCAGGGGCGACCTGGGTTGGGCGATGGCCATGTGGGCCGTGGCGCACGCCGAGGAGTACGGGTTGAGCTCGGTGACCTACGAGAACATGCGCTGGCAGGTCTCCGATGGTCTGGACGACGCCCACGCCTGGACCGAGGTGGAGGACGACACCGGCGGCCGCGTGGTGCTCCGCTAGGCTGCCTCGGCATGAGTCCGGGAACCGTCGACCAATGGGTCGTCAACGCCGTTCAGAACGGGTGATCTCGCTCGCGGCGCCCCTCTCGGCGGCGCTGCGAGCGAGATCACCGGAACAGGATCAAGCGAGGCGTCGGACCGCTGCCTCGACGCGGTCGTCGGTGGCCGTGAAGGCCACGCGTACGTGGCGTTCGCCCGTCGGGCCGTAGAAGGCTCCCGGAGCGACCAGCAGACCCCGCTCGGCCAGGGCGCCCACGGCACCCCAGGCGTCGAGGTCCGGGTGGCTCGCCCACAGGTACAGGCCCGCGTCGGAGTGCTCGATCCGCCAACCCGCGCCCTCGAAGGCGGCGCGCAGCGCGGTGCGGCGGGCGCGGTAGCGCTCCTTCTGCTCGGCGGCGTGATCGTCGTCGTCCAAGGCGGCCTTCATGGCCGCCTGCACGGGTGCGGGCACGATCATTCCGGCGTGCTTGCGCACCGCCAGCAGTTCCGAGACCAGCTCGGGGTCGCCCGCGACGAAACCGGCGCGGTAGCCCGCCAGGTTGGAGCGCTTGGACAGCGAGTGCACGGCCAACAGGTTCTCGTGCGAGTCGCCGCACACGTCCGGGTGCAGGATCGACACCGGTTCGGCGTCGTCCCAACCCAGGTCGAGATAACACTCGTCGGAGGCGACGATGGCACCGCGTTCACGGGCCCAGGCCACCACCTTGCGCAAGTGGTCCTTGCCCAGCACCCGGCCGGTCGGGTTGGCGGGCGAGTTCACCCACACCAGCTTCACCCGGGCGGGCCCCAGAGCGGCGAGACCGTCGGTGGCCACCGGGGTGGCGCCCGCCATCCGGACACCCACGTCGTAGGTGGGATAGGCCAGCTCCGGCAACGCCACCGTGTCGCCCGGCCCCAGACCGAGCAGGGTGGGCAGCCAGGCCACGAACTCCTTGGAACCGACGGTGGGCAGCACGGCCCCGTCGGCCACGTGCACCCCGTGGCGACGCTCCAGCCACCCCTGGATCGCGGCGCGCAGTTCGTGGGTGCCCCACGTCATCGGGTAACCGGGCGAATCCGCCGCGGCGGCGAGCGCCTCGCGCAGGCTCGCCGGGACCGGGTCGACCGGGGTCCCGACGGACAAGTCGACGATGCCCTCGGGGTGGGCCGCCGCCGTCTTCTTGTACGGCGCCAGCAGGTCCCAGGGAAAAGTGGGGAGCCGGTCGGTCACCGGACGCCGTTCACCCATCGGGGCACTCTCCATCCTGTTCGTGGTCCTACACAACAGTGTCGCGCCGGCCCCCGGCGGGGGCCGGCGCGACACGTCACGTTCTCGTGGGCCTCATCACCACGCGACCTCTGCGCCAAGGGGAAGCCGTGGCTGTGTGCGGCTACTCCGCTTGGGGAGGCAGCTTGGCGATGATCGGGTGGTCGCGGTCGATCTTGCCGACCTTGGAAGCACCGCCCGGAGAACCCAGGTCGTCGAAGAAATCGACGTTGGCCTTGTAGTACTCCGACCACTGCTCGGGCAGGTCGTCCTCGTAGTAGATGGCCTCGACGGGGCACACCGGCTCACACGCACCGCAGTCCACGCACTCGTCCGGGTGGATGTAGAGCATGCGGTCACCCTCGTAGATGCAGTCCACGGGGCACTCGTCAATGCACGCCTTGTCCAGCACATCAACACAGGGCTGCGCGATGACGTAGGTCACGTCGTACTCCTTGTCTCACCCCCGCTTGCCCACGGGGGAGGCGGGACTTCAGAACTCCCAAGGTTACGGGCAACGTACGGGCGTCACCGGATCCATGGGGCTCTGCAAGCTATTGGCACAGATGTCGTTCTCTTAGTATGGCGCTGGAGTACAGCCAGCGCACACTCGGGGGCCCGGATTCATGCACTTGCGCGGACGACTGGTCCACAGAATCACCCATGACGACGTCGGTCGGCGTGTCTCACTGCGAATCGCCCTCCCCGAGGGCGGCTTCACCGATATCGTCGGAGTCGTGGAGTCCTGGGCCGAAGGTGTTCTCACCCTACGTCGCCGAGACGACTCGACGGTGGAGGTCGCCGAACGCGCCATCGCCGCCAGTCGTGTCGTTCCCCCCGCCCCCCCACGGCGGCGCAACGAGCGCCCTTAGACCCCACACGCAGGCATTCTTCGCCTCTTCCGGGGTAGGAGAGATTCAGCCCCGTCAGCGGTGCCCTCAACCGTGACCCAGGGCCGACAACGAAGCACCGAACCCACACGTCCCGACCTCCGGACGAACGGGCAAACGGCACGCGGGGAGGTGGCGCCCATTATGAGGGAGGCAGTCGCGTCCGCCCTCGCCGAACTGTCCCGGCGAGACGAGCGGGCCTCCGACATGGCCCGTCTGGCATTGGACACGCTCGCCCCCGACCAGGACCTGCAACGGCTCAACCAGCACATCGTCCAACGGTTCTGCTGGTACGAACTCCCCGTCCGTTTCCAGAACTCACCCGACGACCAGCTCTTCGCGGTGCGTTCCCTGGGGCACCTGTTCCAGCTGTTGCAGCTGTACCGCTACGCGAACGTGTGTTCCTCCCCCGAGACCACCACCCTGTTCAAGCTGTACGAGAACGATCACACCGCCGGGCTGGCCATGTTCGAGCGGCTCATGTGGGAGTCCGGGGTGGAACCCCCCGACCTGCCGGAGCTGACCTGGGGCACCGCCGTGGGCGACGTGGAGCTGAGCGCGCGCAGGGAGACCGCCGCCGCCCTCGAACTGGCGATCTCGCTGGGCGACATCCGGCCGGGCAAGCGCGGCTGGCGACCCGCCCAGGAAAGGTTCGCGCGTTCCTTCCTCACCCACCCGGACCAACGTGGCCTCAGCCACCTGGACCGGGTCCGGGAGGAACGGGTCCGCGCCTGGTTGTCGTCTACGGCGCATCCGCACCGGCAACGGCTGTGGCCACTGATGGGGCAGCTCATCGCGGGCACGGACGTGCCGCGTGACGCGCAGTCCGCCATGGCCCCGCTGTGTCGGCTGCTCGACCTGGCCTCGGAGGGAATCGCCCTCACCCAGATCGGCTATATCTCCCCGAGCGTGGTCCGGAGCCTGTGCGAGGACTTCGGTTGGCAGAGCACACCGAACCCACCGCGCAGTGAGACCGACGCGACACAGATCATCGCCCTGCACCAGGTGCTGCGTTCGATGCGCGCGGTGCGCCGGTCGGGACGCCGACTCGAACTGACCCGCCGGGGCCAGCAACTCCGCGATGACCCCGAATCGCTGTGGCAGGCCGCCACCGAGACCCTGTGCCGGACCGGCGGCATCCAACAGGCCTCCGCCGAGACCCTCCTCGGCATCCTGTTGACCCGCTCCCCTCAAGGACTGGGTTCGCACGCCCGGCGCGGCGCCTCCGACGCCGAGTCCGCCGAGCGAGTACTCACCGAGTCGGGGTGGCGTCCGGTGGAACCACCGGTGCCCGCCGGCCGGCACGCGGCGGCGCACCGGCGCACCGCCGAGACGTCCTCGGACCAGGTGCGCGCCATGGTGATGGCGGTGGGGTGGCTGTTGGAGGCGTTGGGGCTGGTCGTCGGAGACGAGAACGTGGGACGCCGGGAACTCACCCCCGTGGGTCGAGCGTTCGCGATCGCCTGCCTGCACAAGTCCGCCGTGGCCCCGCGCGCGGTGGTCTGAGGGGACCCTCCCGGCACCCTTCGGGAGTCGGCACCCGCTGCGCGGGGGTCCTGAACAGGCCCTAACCTGGAGCGCGAACCACCCGCGACCAGCAGGAGCATCATGCCCACGCCCGAGCCGCCCCAAGAGGCGGAAACCGACGACGCGACCGTGACCGGCACCGACGGCGAAGGCCCCGGTGACCAGGCTCGCGCCGCCGACCCGTGGGAGCAGATGCCCGAGGACGCCCTGAACCGTGCCGGGGTCGGCATCGCCGGTTCGGAGGAGACCGAAGAGGCCGAGGGCACCGAGGACAGCGAGGCCCGGAAGGCTTCCGACGACGCCGAGAGCACCGTGGAGACCGCGGACACCGAGGCGGCCGCGGAGACCCCCGTCGTGCCGAGCCGGGCGGACTTCCTGCCCAGCCCGTTGTTCGTTCTGGTGCTGGGTCTGGCCGGGTTCGCGGGCTGGCTGTCCTGGCGGGCCATCGAGCTGGAGTGGGCCGCCGAGGGCACCGCGGTCACCCCGCTCATCCCACCGCTGCTCATCCTGTTGGGCTGGATCGTGTCGGTGGCGGTGCACGAGTTCGCGCACTCCTTGGCCGCCCACCTGGCCGGTGACCGTTCCCTGCGCGGCTCCGCCTACCTGCGGTTGAACCCGTTCGGGTACCGGCAGGCCTTCGGCGGGCTGGTCCTGCCCGTGGCCTACCTGGGGCTGGGCGGTTTCGGTCTGAACGGCCCGCCCACGTACGTGGACTGGGACTCCATTCCGAGCCGGGGCCGCCGGGTCGTGGTGGCGTTGGCCGGTCCCCTGGCGAGCCTGTTGTTGTCGGCCGCGCTCGCGCTCACCGTCTCACTGCTGGTGCCGGTCGGTCAGGACAGCGTGAACTGGGCGATCTCCTCGCTGGCCTTCCTGTCCTTCGCGAACCTGACCAGCGCCCTGGTGAACCTGCTGCCGCTCCCCGGCCTGGACGGCTACCACGTCCTGGCGGCCTTCCGCGGCTCCAAGTGGACCGAGTTCGTGGTGGCCAACGGGCTGTTCTGCTCGATCGCGGTGTTCGCCGTGCTGTGGCTTCCGGTGATCCGCGACCTGTTCGACACCCTGATCTACACGTTCTTCGAGCAGATCCTGCCCAACCCGACCGTCTCCGGGATGATGTTCCACGGCAAGCTGCTGTTGCAGTTCTGGTCCTGACCGACCGCACCGGACCGCACACCCACCTCGCCCTTCACGAGCGCTCAGTCCTTCATGGGCGCTCAGTCCTTCATGGGCACTCAGTCCTTCGAGCCGTCCTTGGGCGGGTCGAAGGGGCTGCCCGGCATTCCAGGACGCAGGTCCGGCGGTGTCAGATTGATCCTGCCGCTCGCCGTGGTCGTCCACCGGGCAGCGGTCGTCTCCCGAGCGGCCGAAGGGCTCGGACCGGGCAGGGTGGCGCTGCGCATCACCCCGGCGGCCAACGCCATCATGGACCCGAACAGGTACACGTAATTGACCACCGCGGCGGAGAACACGATGTCCCCGCCGGGCAGGTAGCCGATCATGCCCAGCAGGGACAGGACGTAGCCGGCCGCGAACCCGGTGGCGCCGGACTGGCGTCGACTGCCCCAGGCCGCCAGCCGGGTGAGCGCGTACAGCAGCACCAGGAACACCACCACCCCGACGACGGACCCGGCCTGCACGAGGGTTCCGAGCGGCCAGTGGTGGGAGAACCAGGACATCCCGAACCCGGACAGCAACCCCACCGCCGCCCCGGTCAGGAGCAGGACGAGGAACGAGAGGGCGGTCATCGCCGAGGACAGGATGGCGGGCGGCCGGCTCTGGGGCCCCGCAGCGGATTCAGGTGTGGTCACGAAAGTCGAGGGTAGGCGCTCCCCGGCCGTGGGCGCGGACGGGGGCCGGGAGCGGGCCGTCACAGTCCGGCGAACAGGTCGTTCTCATAGCCGTCGACGTCGGCCTTGGGTGGTGGTCCCATCAACAGCGTGAAGTGCTCGACCGCGTCGATCTCCTGGGCGATCCCGTTGGACAGCGCGAACCGCTCCCCGTCCACGGTGATCTGGGTGGCGTGCGCGCGCATCGCCAGGGTCTTGGCGGCCCAGTGGTCGGTGGCGTCGATCCGGGTGGTGACGATCGAGTCGGGGGTGCCCCTGGCGATGTCGGAGACCTCGTCAGGCGGCGTGAAGGGTCCCGCCTCTTCGTTCAGTCGGGCGATGGACTCCTCGATCCGGGAGACCGGCTGGGCGATGGCGTAGAGCTTGTCGACCTTCCACGGGGTGCCCGGCAGGGCCCGTTCGCCTGCCTTGGCGCAGGCCCGACGGGTGATCCGGTGGGCCTGGACGTGGTCGGGGTGACCGTAGCCGCCGTGCTCGTCGTAGGAGACCAGCACGTGCGGGCGGACCTCGCGGATGAGCTCGGCGAGCAGGCGGGCCGCCTCTTCCACGTCGGCGCCCCAGAAGGCCCTGGGATGCTCGTTGGTGGGGCCGCCCATCATCCCGGAGTCCCGGTAGTGCCCGGGGCCGCCGAGGAACCGGTGATCGCGTACGCCCAGCGCCACACAGGCCTTGCCGAGCTCGTCGACCCGGTACTCGCCGAGCGTGTCGTCGCGGTCGGAGGTCAGGTGGTCCAGCTCGGGCGGGATCACCTCGCCCTCCTCGCCCAGGGTGCAGGTCACCAGGGTGACCTCGGCCCCCTCGGCCGCGTACTTCGCCAACGTGGCCCCCGTGACGATGCTCTCGTCGTCGGGGTGCGCGTGCACCATCATCAATCGCCTGTCACTCACGTGGCGAACAATACCGTCCGGATGTGGTCTTTTCTCGCCCAACACCCAGATCAGGGCAGGTCGGTCGCCATTCGGAGCACGCGGTGGGGGTGATGGGACACAATCGGCCTATGAGCTTTCCTCGCCAACAGGCCCGAACCCAGCGCTTCACGATCGGGGTCCCCCGGAACTTCCAGATCTCCCCGGACGGCGACCGCGTCACCTTCCTGCGCGGCCGGCACGGTATGGACAAGGCCACCAGTCTGTGGCAGTACCTGCCCGAGACCGGGGCGGTGACGGTCCTGGCCGACCCGACCGCACTCGGCGCCGACGACGAGAACCTTCCCCCCGAGGAGCGCGCACGCCGGGAACGGATGCGCGAACACGGTGGCGGCATCGTGTCGTACACGGTGGACGACGCCTTCACCCGCGCGGTCTTCACACTGTCCGGCCGGGTGTTCTACGTGGACCTGGTCGGCGACGACGCCGCCCCGCGCGAACTTCCCGTGGCCACCCCCGCCGTGGACCCCCGCATCGCCCCCGCGGGCGAACGGGTCGCCTACGTGCACAAGGGCGCGGTCCGGGTGATCGACATCGTCGACAACGGTGACGAGGACCGCGACCGCGTGCTGGTGGAGCCGGACGGCGAACACGTCACCTGGGGCCTGGCCGACCTGGTCTCCGCTGAGGAGATGGGCCGGATGCGGGGCTTTTGGTGGTCGCCCGACGGCGCGTTCCTGGCGGTGAGCCGGGTGGACGAGTCCGAGGTGAACCGTTGGTTCGTCGGCGACCCCAACCGGCCCGACCAGGAGCCGCAACCGCTGCGCTATCCGGCGGCCGGCACCGCCAACCCGGACGTGCGCCTGGCCGTGGTCACGGTGCCCTCCCCCGTCGCCTACCGGCGCGACGGCCGCCCCGAGCCCACACCCATCGAGTGGGACCGCGAGGAGCTGCCGTACCTGCCCACCGTGGACTGGACCAGCGGACCGGACGGCAACGCCACCCTGGTCTTCACCGCCCAGAGCCGGGACCAGGGCACCCTCGCCCTGTTCAGCGCGGATCCGGCCACGGGGCTGGTCTCACGCACCCGCACCGAGAGCGACGACATCTGGGTGGAGCTCATGCCGGGTGTCCCGGACTTCACCGCCTCGGGACGGTTGGTGTGGATCGGTCGTGAGAACGGCACCGGTGAACGCCGGGTGTACGTGGGCGACAAGGCGATCAGCGGAGACTCCTACGTGCGCGCCGTGGTGGGCGTGGACGGCGACCGGGTGCTGTTCGCCGCCTCCCCGGCGGGCCGCCCCGGCGACCAGTCGCTGTGGTTGGCCGACACCCGTCAGGGCACGTGCGCGCCGGTGGAGCTGCCCGAGGGCGCCGACGACGGCCACGGTGGGCTGCGCGCCGGTCGGCTGCGCGGCGACACCCTCGTGTTGCAGCACAGGTCGATGGACTTCACCGGGGTGCGGACCTTCGTGGTGCGGGGCGCGAGCACCGAGACCCGCCGTACCCACGGGGAGATCGAGAGCGTCGCCGAGACCCCGGAGCTGCCGGAGCCGCGTGTGACGACCTGGCTCGCCGGGGAACGGAAGATCCCCACGGCGTTGGTCCTGCCGTCCTGGTACCGCGAGGGCGAGACGCCACTGCCGGTACTCATGGCGCCCTACGGCGGCCCGCACGCGCAGCGGGTGCTCAACGCCCGTGGCGCCTACCTGTCCTCGCAGTGGTTCGCCGAGCAGGGCTTCGCCGTGCTCATCGCGGACGGTCGGGGCACCCCGGGCGTGGGTGTGGAGTGGGAACAGGCGGTCCACCACGACCTCGCCGAGCCGGTGCTGGCCGACCAGGTGGAGGCGTTGGAGGACGCCGCTCGACGGTTCGACTGCCTGGACACCTCCCGGGTCGGCATCCACGGGTGGTCGTTCGGCGGTTACCTGGCGGCGCTGGCCGTGCTGCGCCGCCCGGACGTGTTCCACGCGGCCGTGGCGGGCGCCCCGGTGATCGACTGGTCGCTGTACGACACCCACTACACCGAGCGCTACCTGGGCCTGCCGCAGGAACAGGAGGAGGTGTACGCGGGTTCGTCCCTGCTCTCGGACGCCGCGAAGCTGGAGCGCCCGCTGATGCTCGTCCACGGGCTCATCGACGACAACGTGGTGTTCGCGCACACCCAGCGGATGTCGGAGGCGCTGTTGGCCGCGGGCCGCCCGCACACGGTGCTGCCACTGGCCGGGGTGACGCACAGTCCCTCCGACCCGGTGACGGCGGAGAACCTGCTGCTGCTTCAGGTGGACTTCCTCAAGGAGAACCTCAAGGGCGGCCAGGGGGCGTAGCCCTCGGGGCGTTCGACGCGGGTCCCGGCGCCGAGGAGCGCGCCGGGGCCCGCTTGCGGTGGGGCGGTGCTCAGCCGTTACCCCGCGATCTCGTGTTCCTCGGGGACCTCGATCTCGACCGGCTGATCGAAGCGGAAGAACTTCACCGTGTGCATGAGGGTCAGAGTCTCATCCGGGCTCTCCACGGGTTCGTCGGTCACCCCCTCCAGGTAGATGCCGAGCGGATACCCCTCGGCGGAGATCCAGACCTCGAACTCTGTGTCCAAGATCCTGGGTTCGGCGAAAACGCCGAACTCGTAGACCATGGTGCCGGTGTAGTGGTGCCCTTCCCGACCGATCTCCGCAGCTCCTTGAAGCCGTTGTTCCCGAAGCTCGTCGTCCAGCAACTCACCGAAGATGTAGGTGTCATCCGTGGTGGAGCGACCGGTGTACTCGATCTCCACCTCTTGGTCCAGAATCTCCTGGAGCAGGTTCACCAGGTTCTCCCAATCGGCGCGAAGGTCGACACCCACCTGATCGTCACTGGG
Source organism: Nocardiopsis sp. JB363 (assembly GCF_900143625.1). GTDB lineage: Bacteria > Actinomycetota > Actinomycetes > Streptosporangiales > Streptosporangiaceae > Nocardiopsis. The sequence continues at coordinate 1,643 of NZ_FRFF01000166.1, read as the reverse complement.
ATTCCGGCGGTATTCGCGTTCGATCGGATCATCGACGCCGATCCTCTGGGCGTCCGTGAAGTACACGTGCTCGTCCAGGTCGGCCCCGCTCGCGAGGATGCCATCGGCCGCCCACAGGTAGGTACTCTGCGTCATCAGGGGTTCGGGGTCCCGCGTGTACACGTAGTGGGTCGGCATCGCGGATCCCACGTCGTTGTGCTCCAGGACTTCGTAGGTGGTGAAACTGTCGGCCTCCATCGCCAGGCCGATGGAATCGGCCAGCACGGCCGCGCCGTCCTCCGGGCCGGAGTCGACGGCGAGGGTGTCGTCCTCCGGGCTCTCCTCGGCGACCACCGTCTCCTCGACCGGTTCCTCGTCCCGGAGGTACAAGGCTCCGGCCCCCGCCCCGGCGCCGACCAGCGTCAACGTACCCACAACGGCCACGATCCCCTTGACGCCCGAAAGGGCGCCGAGCAGCCCGCCGCCGCCCGCGGCTCCCCCGCTCGCGCCGGCGACCATCCCAGAAGCGGCGCCCGCACCGGTTCCGGCGGTGTTCGCCGCGAGGGCCCCTCCGGCACCCGCCGCACCCGAACCCATCGCTCCGGTTCCGACCACGCCCAGGCCCACCGCCGAAGCGGTTCCCAGCGCGACCGCCCAGCGGGCCGGGTCGTGTCCGGCCATGTCCACACCGCGCCAGTAGTCGGCCAGCATCGCGCGCAATACCCGCTGCGTACGGGCACGGTCGGGGGCCGGAGCGGCGTCGACGTTCTCGACCTCCGTGACAGGTAGCAGCGCGGCCAAGAGGTCGACCGCGGCGGGCCGCTCCGATGCGGCCACCGACAGTGCCCGCTCCACCAGGGGTAGCAGGTCCTCGGGCACCCCTTCGATGTCGTGGTCGCCCGTCTTGACCCGTTCGGCCAGTTCCGCCGGGCTCCCCTTGCCGAAGGGGTCCCGGCCGGTGGCGGCCAGGGCCACCAGGCCGCCCCAGGCGAACACGTCCGCGGCCGGGTCGGCGACGGCACCGGCGTAGCGTTCGGGCGCCGTCCATCCGGGGGTCCCGTAGGAGGCCGAGGCGTCCTGTCCGGGGTCGGTGCCGATCTCGATCGCGATCCCGAAGTCCACGATCTTGGGCCCGTCCGGGGCCAGGATCACGTTGCCCGGTTTGATGTCGCGGTGCGCGATCCCCGCAGAGTGCAGTTCGGCCAGTCCTTCGGCCGTGCCCAGGGCGAACGTGCGCAGCATGTCCGCGGGCAAGGGACCGAACTCGCGCACGTGGCGGCGCAGGTCCCGGCCGGGCACGTAGTCGAAGGCCAACCACGGAACCGGCGCCGTCGGGTCGGCGCCGTGGACGCGGGCGGTGCTGATCCCGTCGGCGCGGCGCAACATCTCGACCTCGCGGACGAACGCCTCCCGGTGTCCGGGCCGGTCCGCGTACTTCGTGTGGACGGTCTTGAGCGCGATACAGCGCCCCTCGGAGTCCAACCCGGCGTACACCACGCCCATGCCGCCGGCCCCGATCCGGCCGACCAACCGGTAGGGGCCGATCAGGCGGGGGTCGTCCTCGGTCAGCGGGTCGAGGCCGGGCGGAAGACCCGGTGGGTGGTCGGAGGGATGGTCCGACCCCACGGCGGGGACATGGTGCGGTCCGGGGGTGGGTTCCTCGG
>NZ_FRFF01000048.1 GCF_900143625.1 Nocardiopsis sp. JB363 | reverse complement strand
TATGGCTCTGGGTGGGGGGTTCGGTGTGCGGGCATGGCTGTATCCCCACAAGGCATGGGGCCTTTGGGGTCTCTGTCACCCACCCGGGGGTGTTTTTCGAGAGGTGCGGGGGGTCTGCTCCAGGTTGATCGTGCGGAGCGGGGCGATGTTTTCGCCTGGTGGAAGCTGGTGCGGTGGTGTTAGGCGGCTGGTGCTGGGTCGCCCTCACCGTCTTCACCACCTTGATCCCCGGCGGTGTTCTGGCGGTTCTGGGTGTGGTGGTGCTCCCAGATCTGCTGGTTCGCTTTCACCTGCAGGCGGTGCTTGAGCCGGTTGTGGGTGGAGCACAACAGCTGCATGTTGTCGGAGCTGGTGGCCCCGCCGTGGGAGAAGGCGATGATGTGGTCGAACTGCGACCAGCTACGCGGCATATCACAGCCTTCGTGCCACTCGCAGTGAAACTCCTTGTACCCGGCCGCCTGGCGTACGGGATCGGGGGCGCACCGGTGCTTCTGCCCCACATCGAGCAGGGTTTTGCCTTCGGCGTCGGTCAGGAAGCGGCGCAACCAGCTTTTCGGGGTGAGGCGGGAGATCATCTGGTCGGGGATGACCACCCCGTCCTCGGTGACAGCGGGTTCGGCTGTTTGGTCGCCGAGGTAGCGCTTGAGCGGCACGGTGATGTTCAACGTGACCACCGGCCGGGGCGCTTTCGCGCACTCGCGGTGGGCCAGGGCGGTCTCGAAGATCCGCATCATCGCGTCATAAGTGCGCTGATGCTTGGGGATAGCGGCACTGTCGGGCCCGTAGGGTTCGGTGTAGGCGTCCAGGGCGGCCTGGATGAGCTGGTTGTCCGCACCCGGCCCCCACATGCGGAGCAGGAATCCGCCTTCGAAGGTGGGTGAGAATTGGGCGCCACGGTTGTCGAAAGTCTCGTCGTAATCCCGGTCGGCTTTGTCGGGGTCCAGTTGGGCGACGAACCATTTCGCCGCGTCCCGCAACTGACGCACCGACGCTTTCGGGCATTCCTTCTTATAGGCGATCAGCCCGAACTCCAGGCGGGCCCGGAAACCCTCCACGTCGGGGTGCTGCGCCCGGAAGTCCTCATCCGCTGAGTCCAGGACCTTCGCCCAGTCCGTCACAGCTTTTTCGGTGGAGGTCGCGATCGCGCACGCCTCACCCAACGACAGGACATCACCCTGGAACGCCTCGTCCACCAGCGGGAGCTGCTGGTGGTGCAGGGCTCGGGCCAGAGTGGCCAGGTTACCGGCCTCGGCGGCGGAGGTCTTCCACTTGTGGGTGATCCACGCCTTGAGGGTGTTCTGGCCGCCCTCTTCCAGTAGGTACCCGGAGGCTTCCTGTGTGGCGAGCATGGTCAGCATGCCGTAGCGCATCTGCTCAAGATCCCGGTTGGACCGTTCAGCTTGGGCCAACACATCCGCCACACACCCGGGCGGGATATCTTTGTTGAAAAAGGTGAGGGTCTTCTCCCGCGCACTGGCCAGCGCTTCATCGACCGGAGTGTTTCCGGTCTTTGAAGTGCTGTGGGTGGGAGGAAGGCTCATGCTCTGATTATATGCCAATACCCCAAAGAATGGCACCCCTACTCTCGGGTATATTACTTTCTTTTCTCAGGGCGCCGGCATGCCTATCATGGAATGGCGCCTCTTTCAGGTTATCCACAACCCCTTTTTTCCGCCATTACCCCCACCGGTGCTGGCTACCGCTGGGACGCGGCCCGCCCCGAGCCCGGCCTGTAGCGGGCCCTTCGTTGCCCAGGCCGACGCCCACGGCGACGCGCTCAACGAGAAGACGAGAGGGCCGGGTAGGGATTCGGCCGGCTGCGGCCGGACCGGGCGAAGCCCGGCGGCCCGTGAGGGCCCCCTGGGGCCCGTAGGGCCGGTGCCTTTTGGGTCTCTGACCCCACTCCCCGCTTCCCCGATAGCCGCCAACTGCCGTCGTAGCGAAGCGGGTCAAGGTGGAGCGCTCTCTCGGCGAAGCCGCCCCAGCGACGACCTTGACGCGCGTAGCGGAGACGGCCACAATCACGCGGCGGGGAAGGAGGGAAACCCACCGCAACCCCGCCCAACAACCCCAGGGCACGAGACCCGAGGCGCACCACGCACTCGCCCCGGGCAGCACAAAACCGGCGAAACCAGCGGCTCCCCCATGATCAATGGGATCACGTAGCCGGAACAGTCCACCAGCCCGAAAACAGCGACGGTCCGGGGAAAACTGGTGCAACAGGGCTGGGGCGCGGCGGCCGGGTACCCGGGCATCGTCCTGGACGGGTCCGGCCCCGAGGTCCACGGCTTCGTTCTCGGCTCGGCGGAACTGGACCGGCACTGGAAGCGCCTCGACCACTTCGAGGGTGACGAGTACGAGCGGGTCCTGGCCCCGGTCCGGCTGAGCAGCGGAGAGACAGCGCAGGCGAACGTCTACACCCTGCGCCGGGTCTCAGGCGCCTGAGACCCGGCACGAACGGATGGATCAGCCGCGATGCGGCGGGGTGTTGCGCCGGGTGTCGATCCACAACACCTGCGGGTCGTGGTCGCTGACCTGGTCGTAGAACTCGGAGTTGATCCGGGCCACGTCGTAGTCGACGCGGCCGGCCAACGCACCGTTCACCAGGATGTGGTCGAGAGCCTGTGAATTGCCGTCGAAGACGTAGTTGTAGCCCTCGTTTGGCTCCAGCAGGTCCACCATGGGGTTGGCGAGCGCACCGTCCCCGGTCAGGACGTCCAGGGTGCGGGAGAACTGGAAGTCGTTCAGGTCGCCCATCACCACCAGGTTCGCGTCGGGGTCCACCGCCAGGAGCTCGTCGGCGAAGTCGCGGACCAGTTTGGCCTGGGCGTGACGCTGGGCCTCGCTGCTCCGGTTCGGCGGCTGCCGGACCCCGTGCAGTGCCTCGTCACCGCCCTTGGAGTTGAAGTGGTTGGTGACCACGTACACGTCGCGGTTGAGGGCGCGGAAGTGACCGACCAGCGGCTTGCGGCTGGATTCCCACGCCTCGTCCTCGGGGCTGATCCGGCCCGGGGAGACCGACAGTTCGGCCCCGTTCTCACCCTCGACGACCTCCACGGCGGTGGTGGCGTCGCCGCCCTCCACGTCGACGAACCGGGCCCGGTCCGGATCGAAGAGGAACGCGTTGCGGATGTTGCCGCCGGGGACACCACCGTCCTGCTTGTCCTCGGGGCTGATCTGGCGCCACTCGTAGGTGGGACCGCCGGCGTCGGCGATCGCGTCGACGAGGCGATCCAGGGTGAGGCCGGCGTCGACCACGCCGTCGTCGGTCTCACCGCTGTCGTCCTGGATCTCCTCCAGTCCGACGATGTCGGGGGCTCCGACGTACTCCACGAACCCCTCGGCGAGGGCGTCGAAGTCCGCCTGGTCGTCGGCGCCGCCGAGGTTCTCGACGTTGTAGGTGGCCACGGAGACCTCGTGGCGCTCCGCCGCGCGAACCGGCTTCCGCTCCAGGTCACCCGTGACGTGTTCGCCCAGGGACGTGGCACGGACGACGTAGCCGCCGAACTGGCTGTAGTAGACGGGACCCTCGGTGACCCCGGCGAGGGTGTCGCCGACGTTCGCCTCCGGGAAGGGGCGCTCCGCGTGGTCGATCAGCGACTCGATCTTCACCCGGCCGCCGTTGGGGTCGTCGTAGGAGCCGTAGTGGGCGCCGCCGTTCGCCGTGGGGTTCTCGTCGGGGCGGGTGGTCACCCACAGGGCGTCGTAGCCGTCGGTGGGCGCGATGACGGGGGCGTCCTCCACCCGGACCCGCATGTGCTCGTGCGCGGCCCAGAAGTCGAGGGCGTAGGTATCGGGTTCCAGTTCCAGGTCGGTGATGTCGCCGCCGTGGTCGGGTGCGTAGGCGGCGGGGAGGGTGTCCTCCTCCAGCAGGACCGACTCGGGCAGGTCGTTGCCGGCGGACACGATGTTCCAGTCGGCCTGATCGAGCTGGGTGATGGTCTGGGCGCCGTCCTGCGGGCGGTACTCGCTCACCCGCCCGGTGACCAGGACCTCGTCGCCGACCTCGACGTCGGGGGTGGTGGAGCCGGTGAAGACGAACAGCGCCTCGCTGGTGCGAGGGTCGCCGTCGCCCTCGGGGTCCTGGAACCAGAAGCCCTGTGCGCTGCCGAAGCCGGCGATCGCGGTGACCACGCCGGGCAGGTCGGTGACCTCCTCGCCCACCAGGGGCGAAGAGCGGGTGGTGCCCTGGACGTCGTGGACGCGCAGGTCACCGGATTCGGCCAGGGCGGGCACCGCCGTGACCAGTCCGGCGCCCAAGGCCATGGCGGCGAGGACGACTCCGGTGGTTCGGTGGGGGGTTGGGGACACGCCTGAATCTCCGGTGGGCTCGGGGGTACGGGGTCTCGTGCGGGCACATCATCGCCCTCGGGGGTGTCCCCTCGAAAGAGGGGACGTGAAAGGAAGACGAAGCGGAATCCGATTGTGCTGATCCCACGACGAAGAGTCGCCCCGAACCCGGTGTGATCCTCCAAGTCCGGGGCGTCCCATCACCCTCGTTCCGTCACAGGCGGGGGTCGACCGGTTCGGTCTCCAGCGCCAGCAGCGCGAAGACCGGCTCGTGCACCCGCCACAGCGGTTCGCCCGCGGCCACCCGGGACAGGGCGGTCAGCCCCAGCTTGTGCTCACGCATGGCCAGCCCGCTCTTGCGGCCCAACTTGCGGTCCTTGAGCACCGCGATCCGCTCCGGATCGGTGTAGTCCGCCCCGTAGATGATCCGCAGGTACTCGGGGCCGCGCACCTTGAGCCCGGGCTGGGCCAACCCCTTGCGGGCCTGGGCACGTGCGCCGAGCAGCGGCTTGACCACCATGCCCTCGCCCCCGACGTCGACCATCTCCCGCCACCACTCGGCGGCGGCCGCGCAGGCGTCGCCGTCGGTGGTGTCCACGACCCGGTAGCGGGTGCGGTGGATCATCGGGTGGGCGTCGGCGAGCTGTTCGGCCAGGCTCATGTGCCAGAGGTGGTCCGCCTCGGTGTACTCGCGCCCCTCGGTGGCGAGCAGCATGAACGGGGCGAACCTCAGTCCCTTGGCACCGTCGGTCTCCCAGGTGTAGCGGCGATAGACGTCGCTGAACGCCGCCATCTGCTCACCGCGGCGTTCGATGGTCGCGGCGAGCCCGGAGACGTCCACACCGCGTTCGGCCGCCGCGGCCAGTGCGGCGCCGGCCGCAGGCAACGCGGCCCGCGCGGCGGCGCCCACCGACGCGTACTGGTCACGGATGAGTGATCCCGCCTTGGCCGACCAGGGCAGCATCTCCCCGTCCAGGGCGACCCAGTCGGTGCCGAGCTTGTCCCACAGGCCGGCGTCGGTGACCGCGCGCCGCAGTTCGTCGACCATCGTCCTCTGAAGGTCGGCGTCCTTGAAGAAGGGACGTCCGGTGCGGGTGAAGACGGTGCCGAGTTCGCCGGGGACGAAGCGCCGTTCGGCCGCCGCCTCGTCCCGGCACAGCACCGCCACGGCCCGCGAGCCCATGTGCTTCTCCTCGCAGATCACCTGGTCGATGCCGGAGGAGCGGAACGAGGCGAAGGCCTCGGAGGGGTGCTCCAGCAGGCCCGGGTCGGCGGCGGTGGGCGCGGGCGCCATCGTGGGCGGCAGGTACACCAGCCACCGCGGGTCGACGGCGAAGCGGCTCATGACCTCCAGCGCGGCCGTGGCGCTCTCCCCGCTCGCCCGCACGACGCCGTCGTCGGTCTCGACGAACAGACCGGCGTGGAGGTTGCCCATGCCGAGGTCGGCGACGTCGATGACCTGCCCGGAGCTTCGCTCGGACTCCTTCGTCGCGTCCTCGACCAGCGGGCGCGCCGGCTCGTACCAGACACGTTCGGCGTCCACGTCCACGATCTCGCGCTCGGGATAGCGCAGCGCGGTGAGGCGTCCACCGAACACGCACCCGGTGTCCAGGCAGATGGTGTTGTTGAGCCACTCGGCCTTGTTGGTGGGCACGTGCCCGTACACGACCATGGCCTTGCCCCGGTAGTCACGGGCCCAGGGCAGGCGCACGGGCAGGCCGAACTCGTCGGTCTCCCCGGTGGTCTCGCCGTACAGGGCGAAGGAGCGCACCCGGCCGGAGGCACGACCGTGGTACTCCTCCTTGAGCCCGGCGTGGGCGATCACCAGCTTCCCGCCGTCCAGGAGGAGGTGGCTGACGAGGCCGTCGCAGAACTCCACGACGCTCCGGCGGAACTCCTCGGTCTCGGCCGCCAGCTGTTCGACGGTCTCGGCGAGGCCGTGGGTGAGCTTGCCCGCGCCCTTCTTCAGGTAGCGGACCAGCTTGTTCTCGTGGTTTCCGGGCACGCAGAGGGCGTCGCCGTCGGCGACCATCCCCATGACCAGACGCAGCACGCCGGGGCTGTCCGGGCCACGGTCCACGAGGTCACCGACGAACACGGTGGTGCGCCCCTCGGGGTGGTTCCCGCCCACGGGCCGACCGTGGTCGTCTCGCCGTAGTTCGTAGCCGAGGTCGTCGAGCAGGGACTCCAGCTCGGATCGGCAGCCGTGCACGTCACCGATGATGTCGAAGGGCCCGGTGAGTTCGGTCCGCTCCGGCCAGGGACGTTCCAGCTCGATCCGGGCGGCGTCGATCTCCTCCTGTCCCTTGAGGACGTACGTCTTGCGCACGCCTTCGCGCGCCATGCGCTTGATCCCGTCGCGCAGGTCACGGCGCTGCCGGCGCACGACGTGGTCCCCGAAGTTCCGGTCGGGTCGGGAACGGTTGCGCGCCACGGCCACGGACTCGGGCACGTCCAGCACGATGGCGGTGGTCAGGAGGTTGTTGTCCTTGGCGATACGGATGAGCTGCGCGCGGGCCTTGCTCTGGACGTTGGTGGCGTCCACGACGGTGAGCAGCCCGCGCCGCAGTCGGATGTCCACGATGGTGTTCAAGAGCGCGAACGCGTCGGCGGTGGCGGTCTGGTCGTTCTCGTCGTCACTGACCATGCCGCGGCAGAAGTCGGAGCCGATCACCTGGGTGGACTCGAAGTGCTTCGCGGCGAAGGTCGACTTGCCCGACCCGGATACCCCGACCAACAGGACGAGCCCCATCCGGGGCACGCGGAGGTTCGTCTCGGTCATCGTGTGAGGACCCCCATCTGTGTCGGTGCCCCGGTCTCGGGGTGTTCGTCGCCGACCGGCAGGTACCGGACGGTGTAGCCGTACCGCTCGGCGACCCGGTCGGCCCACTCGGTGAACTCGGCGCGGGTCCACTCGAAGCGGTGGTCGGCGTGGCGGAAGGACCCGTCGGTCAGGCCTTCGTAGTGGCGGTTGTACTCGGCGTTGGGCGTGGTGACCACGACGACGCGGGGCGCGGCGTCGCCGAAGACGACGTCCTCCATGGCGGGCAGCCTGGAGGGGTCGAGGTGTTCGACGACCTCCATGAGGACGGCGGCGTCGTGGCCGTGGAAGCGCTTGTCCCGGTAGACCACCGACCCCAGCACGAGTTCGGTGCGGGCGCGCTGTCCCTTCTCTCGTGGGGTCTCGGTGAACAGGGGCCGGTGGCCACGGCCACCGCCCGGGTCGCAGCCATCACAGAGCTTGCGGTGAGCGATCTCCAGGCCGGTCAAGTGGACGTCCACCCCGGTGATCCGCTCCAGGTTCCGGTGCCGGACCAGCCGTTCCAGCAGCTTCCCGTCGCCACAGCCCAGGTCGATGACGCTGGTGGCGTGCTCGGCGTCCAGGACCGCCTCGATCGCGTCCGCCCGGCGGTCGGCCAGGGACGGCTCGCGCTCCTCGACCACCGGGTCGGTGGGAACTTCGTCCTGGGCCTGGTCCTGGTCCTCGGACTCGGACTCGGTGAGGCGGGCCAGGGCGGTGCGCACGTACCGGTCCCGGCGGGCGAGGTAGCGCCGGGTGATCCACTCGCGTTCGGGGTGCGCGGCGAGCCAACCCGCGCCGTCCTCGGATTCGACCCCGTCCACGGGGGCGCCGCCGGCGCGCAGCAGCTTGTCGATCTCGGTGGAGTCCACCCAGTAGTGCTTGTTGCCGCCCTCCATCGCGGGCAGCAGCACGTACAGGTGGCTGAGGGCGTCGGACAGTCGCAGGGTGCCGGTCAGGGTCAGCGACAGGTAGTGGGAGTCGCCCCAGCCGGGCAGCCCCGGGTCCAGTGGGACCGGTTCGGCGCGCACCGTCCAGCCGAGCGGCTCGAACAGGGCCCGGGCCTGGTCCGGCCCCGGTCGGCAGGGTACCGCGGGCAGGTGCAGCTCCAGCGGGATGGGCGTGGCGGCCAGTTCCGGGCGCCCCTCGCACACACCGCGGATCGCGGTCCGCATCACCCTGCCCAGCGCCACCGTGAACAGTGAGGACGAGGCGTAGGGTCGGTCGTTGACGTACTGGGCGAGGGCGAAGTCGGGCGTGCTCACCGACGTGCGCGTACGCAGCAACGCCCGCGGGTCCACTTCCAGCAGCAGCGCCGCCGTGCAGCGTTCCTCGGTGGCCTCGGGGTAGAAGACATGCGCCGTCCCGAAGGACTGCTCGAAGCCCTGCGCCTTGTCAGGGTGCTTGTGCAGCAGGTATCCGAGGTCTGTCGCCGGGTGGGCCGTGGTCGTGATCGTCAGTAGCACCCATGCATTGTGTCGGACCACCCCACCTGGGAACCAGTGCTTTTCACCCCGTGCCGGTCTCCACCTCGGGGGCCTGACGGGGGTCCACGCCGAGTTCGGCCATGGCCGAGGCGATCCCCGTGCGGGCGGGACCGAAGAAGGACCACGGGATCTCGTGGTAGAACCGGCCGGCCGCGCCCAGGTGCCAGCGCGCCGGGGCGGACTCACCCGACCGGTGGAACGCCCACGCGAACAGGTGGTGCGCCTGCACGTCGCGCACGTGCGGCACGGCCGCCGACGCCCACGCCTGGGCGAGCCGGAAGAGTTCACGGACCCCGTCGCCGTGCAGGCGGCCCAGGCTCATGGACACGATGTAGGGGCTCTTGCCCTCCTCGGTCAACCTGCGCTGTTCCCCGCGCAGGTACTCGGCGTGGGCCAGGGCCAGCACCGCGGGAAGAGGACTGCCCTCGGGCGCGGTGTCGGCCGCCGCACCCGCCTCGGCGAACATCTCCTCCACCGACCCTCCCCGGTTGGGAGCCAGGGCCCGGACCCTGGTCATGTGGGCGGGCATCAGGTGCGGCGCGCGGGTGGTCGCCTCGGTCCAGGAGCGTTCGCGTTCGTCCCGATCCCCGAGCCCCATGGCGACGGTCTGCAGCGCGGCCCAGGGGGCGGCGTCGTCGGGGTTGAGCCGGGCGGCCTCCGTCAGGGGCACACGCGCCTCGTGCAGCGCGGCTTCCACCGCCTTGTGCTCGGCGGTCCCACCGGAGGGCAGCGACATGGCGCGGGCCAGCAGGGCGTGCCCCAGCCACAGCAGGGTGTCGGCGGGGTCGGCGCCGTCCTCGACCAGGGCGACCACCTCGTCGGGCCGGTCGAGAGCGGCCCTGCCCAGGGCCTCGGCCTGGTAGGAGCGGGCCTCGGGGTCGTCACGGGTCTCCATCAGCAGCGAGGCGCCCACCTCCACGTCGCCCTGACGGACCGCGGCGCAGCCGGCGCGCAGCAGGGGGTCGGTGCCCAAGGACGCCGAGACCAGCACTCCTTCGAGGTCGGTGCCGCCGAGCGGCTTGGAGGGTTTCCGTCCGAATCGCCACATGCCTGCCATGTCAGCGAGGTTAGGTCATCGGAGGGCCCGCCGCCCCGAGGGGACGACGGGCCCGGTGAAGCGGGGGTCAGCCGACCTTCGCCTCCGCCTTGGCGTCGGTGCCCGGCTGCGGTTGGCCCACCGGCGCGACCAGACCCTTGGCCTTGTCACGACGGTGGTTGATCATCTGTAGGGCGATGAGCACGGTGCAGGCGATGCTTCCGGCCAGAACGAACCAGTGCGAGGCCACGTGGACCGACAGCAGCGACTCGGTCCACCCGGTCCACTCGGGGGCGATGAGCACCAGCGCCGCGGACAGGCCGAGGGCGATCCGTTCGCCGAGCATGGTGCGGCGCAGGAACCAGCCCTCGATGGCCATGGCTCCCGCCGCGAGCGCCAGCGACCCCGTGACGATCGCGAGCACCAGGTCGAGGACGGGCCCGTCGACCTCCATCAGCGCCGAGTAGGCCATGAGCAGCGGGATCAGGTAAAGGCCCTTGGCGAACTTCCACGCGGACACACCCGAACGCATCGGTTTGGCGTCGGCGATGCCCGCGGCCGCGAACGCCGCGAAGGCCACCGGCGGGGTCACGTTGGAGTCCTGGCTGAGCCAGTACACGATCATGTGCGCGACGATGAGAGCCAGACCCAGCTGTTCCAGTGCCGGACCGGCCAGGATGACCAACACCACGTAGGAGGCGGTCACCGGCAGGCCGATGCCCATGATCAGGGAGGCCAACGCGACCATCACCAGGGTCATGAACAGGTTCCCGGCGAAGGCGTTGACCAGCACGTCGGAGAAGACCAGACCGAGGCCGGTGAGGCCGACCATTCCGACGATGATGCCCGCGACGGCGCACGCCACCGACACCGGCAGGGTGCTGCGGGCCGCCATGACGAACACCTCCAGGAAGTCCCGGAGGGTCAGGCGGCTGCCCGCGCGCAGCATGGCCACGACCAGCAGGGCGCCACAGGCCGCCATACCGGCCTGTGTGGGCGACACGTAGTTGAGCAGCAGCACGATGAGCAGGATCAGCGGGGCCAGGAAGTGCCAACCCGAGCGCATCACGATGGCGAAGGAGGGGACATCCTTCCCGCTCATCGCCCCGACGTTGTGCTTGCGAGCGAGGATGTCCACGAACAGGAACATCAGGCCGAAGTACATGAGCGCCGGGATGATCGCGACCTTGACGATGTCGGCGTAGGGGATACCCAACCGCTCGGCCATGAGAAACGCACCCGCGCCCATGATGGGCGGCAGGATCTGACCGCCGGTGGAGGCGGCGGCCTCCACACCCGCGGCGTCGTGCTTCTTGTAGCCGACCTTCTTCATCAGCGGGATCGTGAACGGGCCGGTGGTGACCACGTTGGCGATGGCGCTACCCGACACCGAACCCATCAGGGCGCTGGCCAGCACCGCGCCCTTGGCGGGACCGCCGACCATCCGTCCGGTGAGGACGTAGGCCAGACCGACGAAGAAGTTGCCGCCACCGGTCTTGGACAACAGTGCGCCGAACAGGATGAACACGAACACGAAGGTGACGACGACCCCGAGTGTCAGCCCGTAGATACCGTCATTTCCCAGGTAGGTGTGGGTGGCGATGCGCTCGTAGGTGGCCCCCGAGTGACCGAACTGGCCGGGGATCATCGGGCCGACCCAGGCGTAGTACAGGAAGGCCGCCACGAGGATCACCATGATCAACCCGACCGAGCGGCGGGTGGCCTCCAGCAGGATCACGATCGCGACCGCGCCCATGATCCAGTCCAGGTCGGTGTAGGCACCCGCTCTGCGGGCCAGTTCGGTCTGAAAGGCGATCGGGTAGATGCTGATCACCACGGTGCCCACGACCATGAACAGGTCGATCACGGCACCGATCACGAGCAGGACCGGGTTGCCGTCGACCTTGCCCTTCTTGAACGGCGGCATGATGAGGAAGACCAGCAACATCACCAGCATCAGGTGGATGAGGCGCTGCTGACGGGCGTCGAGCCCCGCGCGCAGGGCGATGTAGAGCTGGAAGGCGGTCAGGGCGATACCGAGGAGGAGGACGGTCCCTCCCACGATCGCCCCGGCCCGGCCGTCGCCCCAGCGCTCGGCGGCGACCCTCCGCCAGAACGGCGGTGCGTCCGCGCCGAGACCGTCGACATCGGGCAGCGCGTCGGCGGAGGTGCCGGTATCACGGCCCCCCTCGCGGGTGCCTTCGGTGGACGCGTCGCCCCGCGCCTGTGGGATGTCGGCCATGTTCTTCCTCGGGTTCTCTGGGCGGGGTTCGTCAGGCGGGGTGTCAGTGGGGTGTGTCGCATTCCGGCTGCGGGTCGGTGTCGAACAGCAGCTGGAGGGTGGTGGCTCGGACGGGTTCGACGACCACGCGTTGGGTGGCCAGACACGGGGAGAGCCGTACCTCGGCGTCGGGGGTGATGACCCGGTGGTCGACCGAGGGCGCGCCCACCCGGATCGCCACCTCCGGGCCGATATCGCGGTTCATGTCCTCGATGACCCACCATTCGCCGTCGGCCCTTCCGGTCCCCTCTCCGGGCCGGTGGCCCATGCCCGCGCCGAACTGGCGCAGGCGGGTGGAGTCGACCACCAGGTTCCCGTCCCTGACCTCGATGTACTCCTCGATCGGCAGGTGGTCGATCGAGTGCACGTAGGAGAGGGTGAACAGCTCCCCCTCCGCCAGGGGCAGGTGGCCCAGCCGGTCCTCGTCCACGCTCAGTCGGAGCGCGGGCCACAGCGGCACCGCCGCGGCGGTCGCGACCGCGGCCACGACGACGAGGGCGACGGCGATGGTGAGCCGGAACGCGGCGACCCGCGGACCCGGGGAGACCCCGGTGTCCACGGATCGCCGTTCCCCGGTGGGATGAGCCATGGGGTGGGCGTCCTACTCCTCTTCGGAGCCGGTCTCGGGCCGCAGCTCCTCGGGGATGTCGACGCCCTCTTCCTCGTAGAAGCGGACGGCGCCCGGGTGGACCGGGACCGGGCTGTTCTCGATGCTCTCCGGGACGAGGTACTCCTCGCCCGGGGCGTAGACACCGATGACCTCGTCGATGTTGTCGAACATCGCCTTGGTGATCTCGTACGCCTGGTCCTCGTTGAACTCACCGGGCACGACCAGGGCGTTCCACACGGCGATGGTGTTCACGTCGTCGTCGACGCCCGGGTAGGTGCCGCCGGGGATGGTGTGCTCGGTGTAGCCGCCGTAGCCGGCGACGATGGCCTCGCGCTCCTCTTCGCACATCTCGATGATGTGGATGTCCTCGGTGGTGCCGAGCTCGGTGATGCCCGAGTGGCCCTCGCCGACGACCCAGGAACCGGCGTCGAGCTGGTCGTTGGACAGGGCGTTCGCGGTCTCGGCGTAACCCAGCTGCTGGAGTTCGATCTCGGTCGAGGAGATCTCCAGGGTCTCGAACACCTGGTTGGTGGTGGCCTCGTTACCGCTGCCGATGTCACCGACGGAATAGCGGTTTCCGACCACGTCGGAGAAGCACTCGAAGCCCTTGTCCACGGCGATGTCGTCCAGGGTCACCGCGTGGAACACGTTCGGGTACATGACCGCGAGAGAGTACGTCTCGACCGGGTCGGCCTCGAAGTCGCCGGTGCCGGTGAAGCCCTGGTCGGCGGCGTCGCCCTGGACGATGCCCAGGTGGCCGTCACCGCTGTTGAGGAGACGGATGTTCTCCACGGAGGCGCCGGTGGCCTCGACGGAAGCGTTCTGCCCCTCCAGGTTGTCACCGATGATGGTGCGCAGCGCGCCACCGATCGGGTAGTAGACACCGCTGGTACCACCGGTGACGATGCTGAGGTTGGACTGGACCGGGCCTTCGCCGAGGCCGACGTCCTCGTTCGCCTGTTCGGCCGGCTGTGCACCACAGGCGGCCAGTGTGAGGACACTGGCGGGGATGGCGGCCAGGGACAGCAATGTGCGTCGCATGGTCGGTTGGTCCTCTCGGGTTTTCTGGGTCAGGGGGTATCGAGGGTGTGTACAGCCGATGTGCGTCCGCCCTCCGGACGCGAATGTGGCCAAAACCACTTTCCGTCGCCAGAAACGTAACGGTCATGCCCGTGAAACGGGTAACCCCGTGGGTGGGATTTGAGCCTTACCTGAGGTTCGCCCCCGGTTGCTATTGTGCGAACATGGCGCGGACCCCCACCCACCGTCTGTGGGCGACCACCCGAGTCCTGACCGCCGGCCTGTTGGCCGTCTCCCTGCTCTCCTGGTCACATCCCCCACGCACGGATCCACTCCGTCTGGCCATCGGCACGGGCGGCAGCGGCGGCGTCTACCACGTCTACGGCGCCGGATTGGCGCAGGTGACCGCTCCCGACCCGGACACCCAGATCACCGCACTGACCACCGCGGCGAGCGTGGAGAACAACCGACTCGTCGCCTCGGGTTCGTTGGATGCCGCCTTCACTCTCGCCGACGTGGCCGCGCTCGCCGTCGAGGGTCGGGAACCGTTCGACCGACCGCTGCCCATCACCGCGATCGCCCGGCTGTACGACAACTACACGCACGTGGTGGTGCGCGCGAACTCCCCCTACGAGACCGTCTCCGACCTGGCCGGGAGCACCGTTTCGGTGGGCGCCAGGGGTTCGGGCACCGAGATGATCGCCGAACGGCTGCTGAGCACCGCCGGGCTGGAGGAGGGCCCCGACGACGTCCCGACCGAACCGCCCATGGACGAGGAGTCGCCGCAGGACCTGCTGGATCCGCGGGAGCCGGTGCCCGACGACCCCTCGGAGGTGAACCGAACGCGGTTGTCCATAGGCAGTTCGGTCAGGGCGCTCGAAGACGAGCGCATCGACGCGTTCTTCTGGTCCGGGGGCCTGCCCACCCAGGCCGTCTCCGACCTGGCCGCGCGGACCCCGGTCCGCCTGCTGGACCTGTCCGAGCACGTCCCGGAGCTGGTGGAGGAGCATGGGGAGTTCTACTCCGAACTCCCCGTACCGACCGGGACCTACGAGAACGTGCCGGCGGTGCGCACCATAGGGGTACCGAGCCTGTTGGTGGCCAACGCCCAGATGCCGGACCGGACGGCCCGGGAGTTCACCCGGTTACTGTTCGAGTCGCAGAACGCTCTGGTGGAGATCCACCCGGTCGCCCTCCACCTGCACCCTCGATCGGCCATCGCCACCCTGCCGGTGCCCCTGCACCCGGGTGCCACCAACTACTACCGGTCGGTCAAGTACGCCTACGACGAGCGCACGTCGGGGCTCAGTCCGAAATCGACGTACTAGGGTCCCGGAACGCGGGTAGCGGCAGCCGGATTCGTGCGTCGATGCCGTTCGGGTGAGCCGTGCGAAGAGTGAGTTCCGCGCCCTGGAGCTCCAACAGGGTGACCACTATGGACAACCCGAGCCCGGATCCTCCCCCGAAACCCCCGCCGTCCCGCCAGAAGGGTTCGGTGGCGCGTTCGAGTTGTTCGGCGGGGAGCCCCGGACCGTCGTCCACCACATGCACGTCCAGGTGGCCGCAGCCCTCCTCGTCCCACACGGGCGCGTCCACCCGCACGGTGATGCGGACCCCCTCGCCACCGAACTTCAGCGCGTTGTCGATGAGCACGTCCAAGGCCTGATCGAGGGTGCCCTCCACACACGGCACCGACACGGCGGAGGTGCCCTCGCAGGTCAGATCCGCGCCGGCCCGGTCCGCGATGGGTCTCCACCCCGCCACCCGATCCTCCGCGACCTCCCTGGGGTCCTCCCACACCATCGAGTGTTCGGCGTCCTCCGCCCGGGCCAGCGTGAGCAGGCCGTCGCAGATACGGGTGAGCCGGTCGACCTCGTCCAAGGCCAGACCATGGTCCTGTGCTCCGTCCGGTCCCAGATGACGGGACAGTCCGTCCACTCGAAGCCGCAGCGCGGCCAAGGGGTTGCGCACCTGATGGCCGGCGTAGGCGACGAAGGTGCGTTGGCTCTCCAACATGGAAGTGATGGTGTCGGCCATCTGGTTGAACGACTCGCCCAGGCGGCGCAGTTCCTCCGGCCCCGCGGCGGTGCGTACCCGGGTGTCCAGGCTGCCGCCGCTCACCGCGCGGGTGGCCTCGTCGAGGTCGTCGATGGGACGCAGGATCCACCGGGTCAGCGGACCGGCCGCCATGATGCCGACGAACATCAGCCCGGTGGCCACCAGCCACGCCACCCCCCACTGGACGGTGGTGGCGCGGCGCAGGGACTTGGTGGGCGAGAAGGTGACGGCGGCGCCCACGACCTCACCGGAACGTCCGATGGGTTCGGCGACGATGAGCGGACCATCCTGCCAGGGCCAGACCACGTTGTCGGCGCCCATCCGGTTACCGGCCAGCGCCGTACGCACCGGTCCGGGCACTTCCTCCCCGCCCTCAGGCCAGCCGTCCGGGTCCAAGTCCGCCAGGGTCAGCCCCGGGCGTGAGGAGGCCACCACCTCCCCGTCCCGGTCCACCACCAGCGCCACGATCCCGTACACCTCCTCGTAGGAGGCGAGCTCACCGGAAAGGGTGCCCTCGTTACCGGTGAGGACACTGGGTTCGGCCAGTCCCGCGAATCGGGCGGTGTCGTTGATCCGGTCCAGCATCATGTCCGAGGTCCCACGAGCGGCGATACTGACGCACAGCGGCACGGCCAACGACAGGCAGGCCACCACCAGCAGGGTGACGTACACCGTCACCAGTCGTCTACGCATCCCCGGCTCCCTCGCCGGTTCTTCAGACCCGCGGGACGGGGGAACCGACCGCCAGACGGTAACCCACCCCGCGGACGGTCTGGATGAGCCGGGGTGCCTCCAGCTTGGAGCGCAGGGTGCCGATGTGCACCTCCAAGGTGCGCAACGTGCCCGGCCAAGAGGTCTGCCACACCCTCAGCAGCAGGTGATCACGCGAGACCACCCCTCCGGCCTCGCGCACCAGGACCACGAGGAGGTCGAACTCCTTACGGGTGAGCTCCACCGGTCGGCCCTCGCAGGTGACGGTGCGGCTACTGGTGTCCACCCTGACGGGACCGGCGTCCAGAGCGGTGCCGACCCGGGTGCCGATACGACGCAGTACCGCCTCCATCCGGGCGCACAGTTCCTCGATGGCCAGGGGTTTGACCACGTAGTCGTCGGCGCCCGAGCGGAGCCCGAGGACACGTTCGCGCTGCCGTCCCCGCGCGGTGACCATGATGATGGCGGTGTCCCCGAACTCCTGACGTTCACGGAGCGCACGGCACAGGTCGATGCCGTCCATGTCCGGGAGCCCGAGGTCGAGTAGGACGACGTCCGCCGGGGACGCGGCCAGCGCGTCCCCGGCGGTACGAACCTGTACGACCTCGTAGCCGTTCGCCTCCAGCGCGCCGGCGAGCGCGTCGGCGAGCCGGACGTCGTCCTCGACGAGCAGCACCTTGATCATGACCGAGGGTCCTTTGGGGGGTGTGCGTAACTGGGCGGTGGTACGCACCCTAACCCCACCGAGCGGAACCCGTCAGGAACGGCCTCCCGGCCTCCCGATGTGCACGTCCGGAACGATCTCCGGGGCACCGAGCTGGACCGCGTCCGCTTCCTGGTCGGTGTCCTGTTCCTGAGCCACGCGCTCGGCCTCGATACCCTTGCGGTAGAACTCCACCTCGCGTTCCACCTGCTCCTCGTCCCACCCCAGGGGTCCGGCCATCAACGCGGCCGCCTCCTCCGCGGCCGCGATGCCCCGGTCCCAGGTCTCGAAGGAGATACGGGTACGTCGGGTCAGGACGTCCTCCAGGTGACGGGCGCCCTCCGCCTCCACCGCGTAGACGACCTCCGCCCTCAGGTAATCGTCGGAGCCGGCCAACGGACGAGCCAGGTCCCCGCGCTCCTTGATCAGGTCGAGGAGGTCGTGGACCTGGGAACCGAACCGGCGCAGCAGGTGCGAGATCCGCGAGACGTGGAGCCCGGAGTTCCGGGCCAGACTGTGCCGCTGGTTGTACAGCGCCGCGTACCCGTCCGCGCCCACCAAGGGCAGCTTGTCGGTGACCGAGTTCGGGATGGCCCCGCCCAGTCCGTGCGCCACCGCGTCCACCGCGTCCTTGGCCATGACCCGGTAGGTGGTGTACTTGCCGCCCGCGATGAGCACCAACCCCGGCACGGGGTGGGCGACGGTGTGCTCGCGGGACAGCTTGGAGGTCTCGTCGGACTCCCCCGTCAGCAGCGGGCGCAGCCCCGCGTAGACACCCTCGACGTCATCCCGGGTCAGGGGCGTGCGCAGCACCTGGTTGATGTGGTCCAGGACGTAGTCGATGTCGGCGCGGCTCGCCGCGGGGTTCTCCTTGTCCAGGTCCCACGGGGTGTCGGTGGTGCCGATGATCCAGTGGCGGCCCCACGGGATCACGAACAGCACGCTCTTCTCGGTCTGCAGGATCATCCCGGACGAGGCCTGGATACGGTCGCGCGGCACCACCAGGTGCACGCCCTTGGAGGCGCTGACGTGGACCTGTCCGCGACCACCGACCATCTCCTGGATGTCGTCGGTCCACACACCCGCGGCGTTGACGACCTGCCGGGCGCGGATCTGGAAGTTCTCGCCGCTCTCCAGGTCGGCGGCGGTCGCCCCGACCACGTGCTCGCCCTCGCGCAGGAACTCGACGGCCTGTACTCGGGAGGCGATCTTCGCTCCCAGGCCGGCCGCCGTGCGCAGGACCGTGGTGACGAAGCGGGCGTCGTCGACCTGGCAGTCCCAGTACTGGATGGCGCCGGCCAAGGCGCTGCGCTTGAGCGCCGGGAACACCTTCAGCGCCCCGGACCTGGTCAGGTGTCGGTGCGTGGGCAGCCCCCGGTTGTTGCGGGAGGTCATGGCGAGGGCGTCGTAGAGGGTGACGCCCGCGCCGATGTAGAAACGCTCCCAGTGGTGCTCGAACGGGAACAGGAACGGCACCGGACGCACCAGGTGCGGTGCGATGGTGGTGAGCAACAGCCCGCGTTCCTGGAGTGCCTCACGGACCAGTTCGAAATCGAGCTGTTCCAGGTAACGCAAGCCGCCGTGGATGAGTTTGCTGGATCTACTGGAGGTACCGGAAGCGTAGTCCCGGGCCTCGATCAGCCCCGTGGAGAGTCCGCGTGAGACCGCGTCCAGGGCGATGCCCGCCCCGACGATCCCGCCTCCGACGACGAGGACGTCGAGTTCCTCGTCCGCCATGGATTCCAGCGCCGTGGTGCGGCCCTTCGGTCCCAGCCAGGTGGTCGCCATTGGTCGTCCTCCGTATCGATGGGTCTTCCTCCCAGGCGCATACCCGCCCGAAGCCCCCGTCCATCGGACCGATCGGTGTGGCGACCGACCGGTGAGCCTCAGGCTAACCGGGCGGCCGGCCCCACCCGTGGTGCCACACGGAGGGAGGGACCCGGGTTCACCGGGTCGGGCCACCGCGGATGGCCAGGGCCAGGAAAGCCACGACCGTCAAGGCCGCTCCTCCGGCGAGGGAGGCCGCGGTGAGTCCACCGCCGGTGCCCGCGACCGCTACCAGCGCCGCGAGTCCTACGGCTCCGCCGAGTTGCTGCGCCGTGGACACCGTAGCCGAGGCCACCCCCTGCCCGGCGTCGTCGATCTCGGCCCCCGCCGCCGCGAACACCGCCGGGTAGACGGTGCTCGCGGTGAGACCGAGCAGGACCACCGAGGGCAGGACCATCCAGTAGTGGTCGCCGGAGACCGCCCAGGCGAAGGCGCCCGAGGTCACCGCCACACCGAGCACGCCGACCAACAGGATCCGCCGTACGCTCCAGCGGTCGAGCAGCCGGGGCAGCAGGAAGGCCGAGCCGAGCATGGCCACCACCCCCAGCGCGATCACGCCGACGCCCGTTCGAACGTCCTCCTGGATCCGGGAGATCCCGAACACCAGAAGGAGCGCTCCGCCGGTGGCCAGGGCCGCTCCGGGCAGATCGAAGCCGGACAGGCCCGCGTTCCGGGGGTCGGTGGGCAGCACTCGTGGAGCGGCGATGGCCACGGCCAAGGCGAGCGGGACGAGCGCCCAGAAGACCGAGGCCCACCCGAACAGACTGGTGAGAACACCGCCGAGGGCGCCCCCGGCCAGGGCGCCGACGACCGAGGCGCCGGCCATCACGGCGGCGCCGAGGAACGCACCTGGAACGCCGCCACCCTGGCGTTCCTCCTGCTGGACCAGCGCGTGGAACGCGACGTCCAGCAGGAGGTCGACCTGCCCCTGACCTACTACGAGCTGCTGGTCCTGCTCTCCAAGAACGAGCACGGGTCACTGCGTATGAGCGAGCTGGCCGAACTCACCCACACCAAACCAAGCCGCATCACCCACGCCGTCCGCAAACTCACCGAGGCCGGTTTCGTGGAACGCCGACACTGCGAGACCGACCGCCGCAGCTGGTTCGCCGTTCTGACCGACCAAGGCCGCGAGGTCCTCCAACGCGCCGGTGCCCCGCACGTGGCGAGCCTCCGCGAGAATCTCCTGGACCTGCTCACCCCCGAGCAGCACGATCAACTCCTGGACATCAGCCGCACCTTGCTCGCCCACCTCGCCCCCGCCGATCCTCTGGCCCGCGAGAAAACCCCGACCAACGAGGTCCGGGAGCTCCGAGCCGAGCTCTGAAGTGGGCTCTGAAGTGGGCTCTGACTCGACCCCTGAGCTGGGTTCTGGTCCGGATCTGGATCTGGATCTGGATCCTTGAGGTTGTTGGGCGGGGTGGGTT
>NZ_FRFF01000095.1 GCF_900143625.1 Nocardiopsis sp. JB363 | reverse complement strand
CCTCACCCCCGGTTCCCCTCTTCCCCGACCCATCGGTGTCGGTCGACTACGTCAACGCCATGGCCTCGGGGTTGCGTGAGTTGGGTACCTCGATCGCTGGCACCGGCAACGACACCACCGGCTCCTGGGGTGGGCTGAATGGATCCTACTCCGCCCCGGAGTCCGAGACGCTGTTCTCGGTCCTGGACCCGGTGGCCACTGATGGCGACACCGTGGGTGAGGCGTGGAAAGAACTGGCTCACTCGATCGTGCCCTGGACCGAGTGGGGGGACCGCCCCGGTCGCCTTGGTGGCGCTCTCAACGCGAGTGATCACCTCCCCCTGACACATCTCCAATGCCCGGACACCCTCCCGTCAACCGCATTTCTTCGCTTGGCCGGATTCGGCCACCGGATCGTCGCCTTAAAACCCATGACCTGGAGCGGCCGGCGACCCTCCATCCGTGGTGACTCATTCCTTGATGACACTCGGTCCTGCCGACCGATAGAAAGCGAGAGGTCCCGAACAACACGCGCTCGTGGAGCAACAGACAGCGCGGGAGAACACTCGGACAGTGAGGAGGAAGGCACATGAAGTTCGCCATCGTCCATTCCGAACAGCCGGACCCACCGCAGGGCCAGGACACACCGATGGATCGGGTCCCACGACCGGTGCCGCCTTCGACGCTGATCGCCGCCGCCAAGGAACGCCTGCACACCCGTGCCAACGCCGACGCCCATCGTGCCCTCGCCCGCCTCGACCGGTTACGGCACACGGTCCAGATCCATACCGCCGCGGTCGCCGCACGAGGCGAGGCCTTCGAGGACACCGAACCGGAGGAGGGACTGGAGATCTTCCGGGCCTCGGCCTTCGGACCCCCACCCCGGGAGGACGAACGTGAGTGACTGGTCCATCAACCCCGACCAGGTGAACGGGGTGCTCTCCGAAGTCGTCGACCACATCGGTGAGGAAGGCGGCTCCGAAGGCATGCTCGGGCACATGGAGACCATTTCCACCACGGTCGGGAACGTCAGCGAGACCATCGACAGCTTCCCGATCAGCGTCGCCCTGAGCGAGTTCTGCGAACACTACTTCGACCTGATGGGCAAGATGGTCACCAAGACCGCCAGCGGGATCGAAGGCGCCTCCGACGCCACCACCGCCTACGTCAACGGTGACCTGGAAATGGCCGCCGAAGCCCAGTCCGAGGCCGGGGACATCCCCGAGTTCAATCCGAACGACCCCAACGGCCCGGTGTAGCCGCTCCCATCCCCCAGATCC
>NZ_FRFF01000192.1 GCF_900143625.1 Nocardiopsis sp. JB363 | reverse complement strand
CCACAGCATCCCGCAGCTCTCTACCAGCGACAACACCCTAAAACAACGGTGTTGGGCCCGGTCCCTGGCGGGGATCGAGACACGAGCGCGATCGCTGCAATTCGCCTCACCGGTGCTCGTTCCCGGATACCTACAGAGCCCTTCCTACGCTGGCGCCGTGTTCAGGGCTTGGTGGCCGGATGCCTCGGACGAAGAGATCGAGCGGCTCACACAACTGCGCACGCAACGGCTGTCCCAGCTGCCGCAACTACGTGTCACCGCCGTCTTCCCGATCAGCGGCATCACGGGCTTCGACCCGATCGTCCGATGTGAGCAGGCGGCGCACCTGTTGGCACTGGTGGAGACGGGGCAGGTTCGAGTCCACCTGGTGCCGGAAGGGACGCTTCTGCTGGCGGTGACCGCCCCGCTGATGGTCTTCCGGTTGCGTTCCGGTGAGACGGTCATCACGAGCGATCATGTGGACGGTAACGTCGTCTACAGTGCCGACCGCAATGATCGGCTCACCTCTCTGATCACGGGAGCCATGGCGGAAGCACTGCCGGCCCGGCTCTCCCTCGAAGCTTTGAAGGATCTCGCATGAGCACCGAATGGCACAAGAGTACTTACAGCGCTACCGGCGGAAACTGCGTGGAGATCCGGGCGGCGATTACCGGGGCGGATGTTCGCGACACCCAGAACCGTGAGGCCGGTCATCTGACCTTCGACCCTTCGGAGTGGACGGTCTTGCTCAACAGGGTCCGTTCTCAAAACCGCTGATCTCGACTGCCACGAATGGCCCTATGTCGCAGCGAAGGGCCATTCGTGCGCCGATCCCCTTCCCCTATCGTGCGAGGATCACTCCGATTCCAGCCACACCCTCTGCTCGCCGCCGGCGGTGATAGTCAGTCCGTACGAGGTGAATGGTGGCCGCCCCTGATCGACC
The DNA here is from genome assembly GCF_900143625.1 of Nocardiopsis sp. JB363. Classification (GTDB taxonomy): domain Bacteria; phylum Actinomycetota; class Actinomycetes; order Streptosporangiales; family Streptosporangiaceae; genus Nocardiopsis. Next base: position 38,133 of record NZ_FRFF01000192.1, on the reverse strand, counting down.
CAAACCCGGTGGGCGCGCTCGAACTCGTCCCACAACCTCCGTGGCCCGCCCTGCTCGACGCGACCATCACCCCGCAAGCGCGCCCAGGCGGAACAGTCCGTCGCACTGACCCAGATCCTCTCCACCCCATCGACCGCGGGTAGGGGCGCGTACCGCCACGCGGGCACGGTCAAGGCCATCTGCGGACCGCTGGATCCCTCGGTGATGATCCGACAGGGGTCTTCCCCGACCACCCGCACCTCATCCGGTTCGGCGTCGTGGCCGTGCATCCCACCGGAAGGTCGTTGCGCCCGCATCAACATGAACGCCGTCCCTCCGACGAACCGACCACGCGCCGCCCCGCTCCCGTCGACCACCAGCCGAGCCAGCATGCCGCCGGGAAGGAAGGCCCCGGGTTTCCAGGGGAGCACGATCCTGCCTCCAGGCCGTACCTGAGTGAGCCACGGGGTGGGGACCCGAACCACGGCGCACGTCGCGAGCAGCGCGTCGTACGGTGCCCCGTTCGGATACCCGTCGGCCCCGTCTCCGCTCACCACCCGTACGTCATGACCCGTCTCCCTCAGACACGCCTCAGCCTGCCCCGCGACCCCGGGGTCGACCTCGATCGTGGTGACGGAACCCTCCGCGCCGACCAGTTCGCTCAACAATGCGGAGTTGAAGCCGGTCCCGGTCCCGACCTCCAGCACATGGGCCCCCGGTACGACCTCGGCCGCTTGGAGCATCGCCGCCATGACCGAAGGTTGCGAGGACGACACGGTCGGCCGGTTGACCCGACCGGGCCCACCGGGAACGCCGTCGTTGACCTGTGTGGTCACGGCCTGGTCCTGGTAGACGCACCGGGCCCAGGGGACGGGGTCTTCGGAGCGGGACAGGGGCGGTCCCGTCAGGTCCGGCCAGACCAGATCCGGAATGAACCGGTGGCGCGGCACCCGCGAGAAGGCCCGAGCGAGCGCCCCCGTGAGCCCGAGCCGGGCGACCGATCGCGCGTGCAGAGCCGCCAGATCCGGATTTTCGTCGTTCATGAGAGCCACCATCTCTTCCGCTCGGCTGCTCAGTCGCTCAGTCGCACAACGGACACGGGAGGAATCCCTTGTCCTTGCCAGGGTCCTGCCCGGAGTGTGGTGGGGTGACGGACGCTTTCGTGCCCTCCGGGGCGGCTTCGGGGCAATGGCCGAACTCCACTATTCATGTTCGATGGTAAGAATTAATACGTTCATCAATAATTGTGTGTGAAGTGACCTGAGGGGCGCCTTCGCTCTGTATCAGCGATTCCAGATGACGGAGGCGGGGGCGTGTGAGGTGGGCCCTGTACGAATGAAGGATTCGATGCCGTCCGAGAGTAACGTTTTCGAGTCGTGGTGGAATACCGTGGCGGGTCCGAGCCTGACCTGGGCCATGGCGGCCACCACCACCCTGGGGCTCGGTGCCGCCCTGGGCGGGAGGATATGGACCGCCTGGGAGGGGAGCGGGGAGTGGGCGGAGACGACCCGGTGGTGGGTGCTGGCGGCAGTCGCACTCGCATGGATCCTGTCCTTGATCGTCTTCCGCCGGTCGAGCCCGTTCTCTCCACGGGGCGAGCCTGCCTTCCGTCTGTTCGGTGCGGTCATGGCGGTCCTGGCCTGGATCCTGTGGCGCAACGAGACCGGCACCCACGGGAGCGAGCGGATCCTGTTGCCGGGGCAGAGCGACTCCTGGGTCGGGGCGGTGGGCTGGTGGGCGCTGGCCGCCGTCGCCGTCGGCGCGGCGGTGGGTGTGTTGGTGGGACCACCGAAGTCCGGGGCGCCCCGGTGGGCGCCGATCGGCGCGCTGGCCACGGGTGCGGCGGTGATGGCCGTGGTGGTCGTGGCGGGTCTGACGTCGCTGCGTCAGGATCCGATCTTCCATGTGACCTCGCCCCCGTTCCAGGGTTCCCCCGGGCAGGTGCCCGAGACGGTGACCGAGCATCTGTGGACCTGGTCTCCACCGCAGGGTCAGGCGGTGCACGCGGTGTATCCCACCCCGGCCGGTGCGGTGGCGGCGATCGATGACGGAGCGGTGGGGTTGGACCCGGTCACGGGTGAGGAGCTTTGGCATTACCGGGTTCGTGGCGAGTCCGCTTTGGTCGATGCTCTGCCCGACGGGTCCCGGGTGGTGCTCCGCTATGACGACTTCACGGCCACCGACCGAGATGGGGACTGGTTCACCCGGTCACTCGGAGGGCAGTTCGACCAGTCACGAGGAGATGTCGATAGTGCTCCGGGGGAGGGCCGCGCACGACTCGGGAGATCGTGCTGGACAGCTCCACGGGTGCGATCGTGCACGAGCACGACCGTGATATGGCACGGATCGCGAGGGTGTTCCAGGACGGGTTGGCGACCCTGAACCAAGACTCGGACTTTGTCTACGAAGCCTTCGGAGACAAGGCCGGGCACACCCTCCCGGAGCCGGATGAGGACTGTTGGGGAAGACGGTGGCCGATCCCCACCAGCGGAGTCCATACCCTCGCGATGTTGTGCGCTCAAGACGAGGAAACGGGCGTTTTGAGCTCTGCCGGGGACTATCAGAGTCAGCTGGAGGAGTTCGAGGTCCGGCTGGCCGCGATCGACCCGGTCGACGGACAACGCCTGTGGGAGCGATCCTGGACCAGCACGGATACAGACCCCAGGTTGACCATTCCTGGAAGCGAGCGGAACGCGCCGCGTGAGCTTGTGGACTCCCGAGGTCAGGCCCCAGGGCTGCTGTTGTACGAGAACGAGGGCGGTGGATACGTGGTGCCCAAGGTCGGTGGTGAGCTACTGGACGCCCAGACCGGTCAGACGGTGCTCGACATCCCGAGCGGTGACCTGTTCCCCCTGGGGACGTGGTCGGTGGTGCACCTCGCGCAGCAGTGGCTGGTCACCGATGTGGCGGCGAAGGAGTTCGACGAACGACCTTCCCTGTCCGTTCTCAACAAGGTCGACCACGACGGAGAGGTCCTCGGGACCGCGCGAAACCCGCTGGTGCGGGGCGCCGCCACGGTCGAACCGGCCTTTTTGGAGGAGGCCGTGGTCTGGGCCGTCCCGGACGAGACCCCCGATGAGGGACGGTCCTACGGGATCCAGGTAACCGATTGGCGGGAGGACGCCGAGAACGACCCTGAGAACGCCCCCGAGCCATCGACCGTCGATCTCGAGGACCCGTTGACCACCAACGGTAAAGGGTCGGGCGACAGGATCGGACTCTACGGTCTTGAGTTCGTCCGCGCCCCAGGTGTGCTTCTCGTTCACACCGTGGGAGAGGAAACCGGTCAGCCCGTGGTGATGGGTCTGGGATGAGCGGAAAGGCAGCGCCGGCCGGTGGGTCGGGACCATGTCGGGTGCGGGTGGAGCTCATCGACGCCGGACCGGCGCTGCCAAGGGTCCACCGGGAAAGGAGAACGCGAGTGAGGGTTCTCGTTTTCGGTGCGGCCAATAGGTTGGCATAACAATCCAAATCGGACCAACAGGAAAATGCCGACATTGTGAACCGGTGGGGCCAAACTCCGCTCTCGGGCAAGTGCGGATTTGAGAGAATGACCCGCGAACTCTTGTTCGTTCCGCTAGCTTGAATCCCGACAAGAAAAAACCCGACCGGGTGCTGAACACACCTGGCCGGGTCTTGGCCGACGCCTGCGCAAACAGGTGTGTCGGCCGTGCCACCTACCTGAAACCAGCAGGAGGGCGACATCGCCATGGACTCTACCGCTTCAGCTCCCGCCAAGGCACCCGAAACTCCGAATCCGCCCGGGTTTTCTCCGGCTCGCAAACGCCCTCTGGGCGCGTTCGAGGGCGTCGGGCACATCCTCTCCCTGTGGGTCCTGCGCCTGTACCGCAAGGGTCTGCTGCCCACGGCTCGCTCGTTCCTGCTCATGTCGGCCCTGGCCGACATCGTGGACGTCGACGGGCGTTGGTGCTTCTACTACCTGGAGAACCTGCCCCAGCGCTGCAATGGGTTCCTCAGTGTCAGCAGCCTCAAACGAGCCGCCGATGACCTGATCGAGGTCGGGCTGGCAAACAAGTTGGATCGTTCGCAGACCTTGGAGTTCTTCGCCGACGACATCGCCCGGGGTCGCTCCATCCATCGACTGCCGTGTGTGCTGGAGCTTTTGGTCCCGGCCGAGGTCTACCCCGAATCGGTGTTGGCGGAGATCAACGAGTGCCGAGCGGCTTTGGGGGAAGAGCCGATCACCCCGCACAGCCGACCGCCTTTCAGGCCGAAGACCCGAGCTCAGGATGAGCTGGGCCCCAGCTCAGATCGAGCTACAGACTCTTTCCCTGGAGACACTTCTGGGAATGAGGTGGGTGGTTCCGTCCGTGACAGCGCAAGTACAGGAGAAGAAGAGCGGCAAAAGCAGCAAAACGGACCTTACGGAATCATCGCGCGCATTCATGATCGATTCCTGTCCGATCCGCAGCCCGATCGACGACGACTCACCACGGCGGTGGACCATCTCCTGAGCCAAGGGCTGGGCGTGGAGCAGGCGCGAGCCCTGTTCTCGGGGCTGGACCGGCTCAGGCGCCCCTTCCCCGCCCTGATGCTCCGGATGCGCAGCCTGGAGGCGGCCCACGCGTTCCTGGCCGGGACCCTGGGCAAGGGTATGGACGCGTCGGAGAACTCGTGGGCGGGCCCGTCGACGATTTGGCCGAACACCGGCGAGCCCGAACCCTTCGCCCTACCCGAACTGTTCCTGCTGGACAGCCAGGGCAAGGCTGACGAGACCTGCCCGGAGCACCAGAGCACCCGTAACGAACCCGGTGGTGCCTGCGCGATCTGTGGCCGGCGGTGTCGATCGGTGCCGAACGAGCTCATGCATGACCCGGTCCCGGGACCGGCCGCCCCGCCCGAGGACCGGCGGTCCGATCCCGGCGCACCGGAACCGCAACCGGAACTCCCGGCCGTCCCCGAGGAAGGGCTAGATCCGCGGCTGCAAGGGCTCATCGCCGCCTCCTTGAATGGGGCGGGCGGATCGGTTCCGCCGCCCCCGCCCTCGGTACCCGACGTCAGCCCATGGAAGACCCTGGGCTCGGGCATCTCGCCCACGAGCCGGGCGATCCTCGACGGACTGCGCGCAGAACTCGGCAAGGGGCGCGCAGAGGGCTTGGTGCCGCCACCACGAACGGCCCCGCACGACCTGATGGACGACGCTCCCACCCCACAACGGCATAAAGCCCGCTGACCCGCCCACGCACACCACTGGAGGGACATGCCCAAGAAGAAGCACAAGAAGAGGAACCTTGGTTCGAAACGGGATCGTCCTTCCCGGTCCGTCCCGAAGCCTCGGCCCGCTTCGGCCCCGACCGCCCCGACCGCCCCGACCAGTCCCGTGGTCCTCACCCTGCCCCGTGAACAGACTCCGCTGCTTCGGCTGGAGTTCGATCACCAGGCCACCGCCGAACAGCGCGAACTCGCTCGCAGGTACTGGATGCCCAAACTCGATGGGGGCTGGGCCGAACGGGTGGCCGACCTGGGCCCGGTCTGGCGGATCGCCTCCGACGTGGAGAAGGTGTGCACCGCCTACCTGCTGAACGTGTTGTGCCTGGCCTGTGCGGTACCCATGTCGGTGGCCAACCGCAGCGCGGCCGTCGCCCTGGGCGGCCAAGACCTGAGCCGGCCCGAGGCTCAGAGGATGGCCGGGAACGAATGCGTGGCGTGTCGACGGGCGCGTTGGGCCCAGCAGAAGCGGGCAGAGTGGGCCGCCCTCGAACACGAGCGCGAAGCCGAGGGCGAGCGACGTCGGGCGTTGGCGGGGTTCTTCCAACGAGGTGGTTTCGTGGAACCTCCGGGCCGGTGGGAGCGACGGGTACTCGGCCTGGGGTCCTCCGAGGATGAGGAACCCTTGGATGCCCGGGTGGCCTGCCTGCTGCACAGCCTGATCCGGCACGCTCGTACCGGTGCCGTCCTGCCCGCGCCGAACGACACCGTGGCCTTGCCGGTCGGTTGGCTGTATCCCGCCGCCGATGTGGCGGCCCTGTTGGAGCGACTCTTCCAACGGGGGTGGATCCGTGTGGACGCTTCCGCCGAGACCGATGCTTTCGTCTTTTCCGACGCCGGCGAGGTGCGGTCCTTCTACCTGGGCAGTGTTCCCTACCGGTTGACGACCTCGGCGAAGACGACCCTTGAGGACCTCACCGGGGTGTTGTTGTCACACAGCGCTCAGTCCCATATGGAGGGGATCCGGCGGGAGATCCGGGAGCTGGAGGTCTTCGACCTCTATCTCTACCTCAACCTCCTGTTGGCGCAGGACTACCGGTATCCGTGGGTGCCCGAGACCAAGCGCCTGGAACTGTACGAGCAATTGGCCCGTGGCCTGGAACATTTCAGCTTCGGTCAGATGGTCTGCCTGTGTTGGCGGGCGGTCGACACCGCCGCTTCATGGAAGGAACGTAAGGGGCTCACCGCGGCGCACGCCTCCTCCGCGGCCGTCACCACGCTGGGCGGAAAGATCGACTACGCCATCGATCACCCCGCCTCGCCGCTGAAGGAGTACAAGACCCCTCAGTCGCATCTGCCCCCTCCGGGACTGGCGGCCGCCAAGGACTTGCTCGAACGTTTGGAGACTCTCAGGGAGGAGCAGCGGGGTTGCCACCTCCACGAGCTGCACCCGATTCCGTGCACCCACTGTTTGGGGATGCTCTACGGAGGAGGGGAAGAGGCGGAGGAGGTGCGTGCTCACTTCGCCGAACTCGGAGAGCAGGCGGTGGTGATCAGGCCGGATCTGGGGACCAAGCGGGCGATGTGGGTTGTTCCGGAGTCGTCCGGGACATGAGCGGTCCTCCTCGACGGCATTGAATTAATCTACGTCGTAAAGGTGCCGGATCGATGGCGTCGCACGATCGTCCCCGGACATGAGAAGACCGGGGTGGCCACCTGGACGATGGGGCCACCCCGGTCGGGTCACACGCTCGCGGCTCGGGTCACTGAGAGGCGAGCGCTCCGGTGATGGAGGTGCGCGCCGCCCGGCGGGCGGGCAGCAGGGAAGAGACCACACCGGCCAGGACCGCGATGGCCAGGAACGTGACCACCTGTCCTGTGGGGAACCCGAAGACGATGTCGGGCAGGGCCGCGGAGATGGCCGCCCAACCGAACACCACACCGAGCAGGACACCGATGCCGGCACCGATCAGGCACAGCAGCACCGCCTCGACCCCCAGCATGCGGCGCATCTGTGCCTTGGTCAGGCCCATGGCCCGCAGGATCGCGGACTCACGGGTGCGCTCCAGCACCGACAGCGCCATGGTGTTGGAGATACCGAACACCGCGATGATGATGGCCAGACCGAGCATCGCCGCGATCGCGTAGAACGCGGTGGTCAGAATCTCATCGAACTGCTGGCGCATCTCGGCCATCGAGGTGACGCTCACGGTCGGGTACTCGTCGACCGTGGAGTAGACGGCCTCGCGCAGCTCCGACGACGACGCGGAGTCATTGCCCAGGACCATGACGGCGGAGTCGCCCGTGACCTCGGGAACCACCTGCTCGTAGTCCTCCGGGTCCAGGGTGAGGCCGAAGAACATCCCGGAGCTCGCCACCACGGCCGCGATCTCGAACTCGTGTTCGGAATCGCCCAGGGAGATGCTGTCTCCGGCTTCGAGGGACCCCCCGCGGTCCTCGCTGATCAGCACGCTGCCCGGGCCGAAGTCGGCGAGGTCGCCCCCGAGCACGTCGACCTCGACCTCCTCGCCCACGGTGGCGTCCACGTAGGAGGACACGGGGACGGTTCCGTCGTCGTCGGCGATTCTGTCATCAGCGCTGTCCACGTAGTCCGAGCGGCTGGCGAAGACCTGATCGATCTCCGGGCGCGCCGCCAGGTCCGATCGCACGGACTCGGGGATGGTACTCAGGTCGGTGCCGCCGACGTCCTCGGAGGCCACCTCCTCGCCTTCCCCCTCCGCTGCCTCGTCCTCCATGTTCAGCATCGGCGAGAGCTGGTAGTCCACGGGGTACTTGCCGTCCAACTGCTGGGAGGTGGTCTCCTGCATGGTGGCGTTGATCACCGAGTATCCGGTGATGAGGGTGGCGCCCACGGTCAGGGCGATCATGGCGGTGGCGGCACGGCGCGGGCTGCGGGTGGAGTTGTCCACCGCCAGCTTGCTCGGCACGCCGACGTGACGCAGCGGGGCACCGATCAGACCCACGATGCCGCGCACCAGCAGCGGGCCGAGCACGACCACGCCCAGGAAGGCGACGATGGCGCCTACGGCCACGATCCACATCGCCGCGCTGTTGGAGTCGCCCTGCAACCCCAGCGTCACGATCCCGCCGGAGAACAGGAACAACAGGATCCCCATCACCGCGCGCAGCTTGCCGGTGCCCTTCTCCATACCGGCCGCGGTGGCGCTGGTGCTCAGCGCAGCCAACGGGGACACGCGGGTGGCGCGCAAGGCCGGGACCAGCGCGGAGAAGACGGTGATCGACACGCCCACGACCAGACCGATGATCACGGCGGCCGGGGTGACCACGACGGCGAGGTCCAGGTCCTCACCCATGAGTGGGCCGCCGAAGCGGATCCCCAACATCCCGAGGCCGATTCCAGCCAGCAGGCCCAGGATCGAGGCCACCAGGCCGACCACGAAGGACTCGGTCAGCATCGAACGGAAGACCTGGCCGCGCTTGGCGCCCACGCAGCGCAGCAGGGCCATCTCTCGCTGACGCTGGGCGACGAGGATCGCGAAGGTGTTGTAGATGACGATGCCCGCGACGAAGACGGCGACGAGCGCGAACAGCATCAGACCGGTGCGGATCATTTCGGCGTTCGCGCCGGCCTCGGCGGCCTTCGCATTGCCGAACTCGGTGGAGGTCTTGACGTCGGCGCCCTCACCGAGCACCCCGGCCACGGCGGTGGCGACGTCCTCTTCGGAGGTCCCGTCGGCGGCCAGGGCGTCGATCTCGTGGTAGCCCTCGGCGCCGGTGACCGACGCGTAGGCCTCGGGGGTCAGGATGAAGGCCCCGCGGTAGCTCAGTTCGGAGTCCAGCCCCACGTCGATCAGCCCGGTGACGGTGAACTCCTGCTCCTGCTGCTCGGAGTCGAGCACGGTGACGGAATCGCCCACCTCGAAACCGGTCGGGTCGCTGATGGTGGTCGCCAGGACCATCTCGTCGTAGCTGTCGGGAAGTTCCCCCTCGGAGACCTCGAAGCGGGTCACCTCCCCCACGGTCATGGCCTCGGGAGGGATCATGCCGAAGGTGCGTCCCTCGTCGTCCAGGAGCAGGCCGGGCCCTCGCCGAACCCCATCGGCCTCGGCGACCTCGGGCAGGTCGCGGACCTGGTCGAGCTGTTCCTGGGTGAAGGGCACCGGGTCTTCCCAGTTCCCGTCCTGGTCCTCCAGGGATTCGGTGGTGGCGATGGTGTCGACGCTGGAGGCCGAGCCCATCACGGATTTCTCGTAGCTGGCCTTGAGGCTGTCGGAGAAGACCATGGTGCCGGCGATGAACATGACCCCGAGCAGAATGGCCAGGGTGGTGGTGACGTAGCGGGCCTTGTGCAGACGCAGGCCGGCCAGGGTGGTGCGCAACATGGTGGCTCAGGCCTCCAGCTTCAGCAGGCGCTCGGAGACCAGCTCGGCGGTGGGGTCGCTGACCTCGTCCACCAGACGCCCATCGCGCAGGAACACCACACGGTCGGCGTAGGAGGCGGCGACGGGGTCGTGGGTGACCATGACGATGGTCTGGTTCAGATCCCGGGCCGAGTCGCGCAGGAAGGCGAGGATCTCGGCGCCGGAACGGGAGTCGAGGTTACCGGTGGGCTCGTCGGCGTAGACGACCTCGGGGGCGTTGAGCAGGGCCCGGGCCACGGCCACGCGCTGCTGCTGGCCACCGGAGAGCTTGGCGGGCAGGTGGCTCAGCCGATCGCGCAGTCCCACGACGTCGACGATGTGGTCGAAACGGGCGGGGTCGACCTTGCGCTTGGCGATCTGGGAGGGCAGCAGGATGTTCTGCTCGGCGGTGAGCATGGGCAGCAGGTTGAAGGACTGGAAGATGAACCCGATGCGGTCCCGGCGCAGCAGGGTGAGGTCGCCATCGCGCATGCCGGTGATCTGGGTGCGCCCCAGGTGCACACTGCCGGAGGTCGGAACATCGAGCCCGGCCAGGCAGTGCATGAGGGTGGACTTACCGGACCCGGAGGGGCCCATGATGGCGGTGAAGGCACCGCGGTGGAAGTCGACGTCGACGCCGGCGAGGGCGTGGACCTGGGCGCCGCCGGTGTCGTAGGTCTTGGTCAGTGCTCGGGCCACCACGACCGGAGGGGCCTGGATGGGGGAGTGGGTTTGTGCTGCTGGCGTGCTCACGGCGGCTGGCTCCTGGATGAACGGTGACTGGTCGACGCCGGTAGGGCGGATCTGAACCGGGCGTGTTCACCACGCTAGGTCCGGGAAGACCTCCCGAACCTCCACCCAGAGGCCGAACCGGTTGTCGGCCAAAGGCATGACGCGGGGCGGGTTCGGGACGCCTTAGTGGGTTCGCGCCCCCTACTTTCGTCGGGGGTCACCGTGCACGCGTGTGGGCGCGGACCCTCACCGAGCGGCCGGGGAGGGAAGATCGGGCAGGCCGTTCAACAGGAGTGGATATTCGCCAACGGTGAACCTCCGCCGGCACCCCAGGGCCGCCCGCCCCCCGGAGCTGGGCGAATGTAGTGAATCTATAACGTAAAGGTGCCGGTTCCGTTCGCTGTTCACTCCCAACGAAGCGACCTCCATGCACACTGAGAGCCTCTCCCGCAGCAACTTCCGCTCACGCCATCGGGGAACATCCAGGGCGCCGGGAGCCGGCGGAGCTCCAATGTGATGTGTATCACGCCAAAGTCCTGTCAGGGACGTGCGGGCCGTCTCGTTCAAGGGGCACACGAGCGGACAGGAGAAAGCACATGCGACACCACATCCTCGTCCTCGGGGCCGGCTACGCCGGAGCCTCCGCTGCCGGATACCTCGCCCGTCACCTGCACCCGAACGATGTCCGGATCACCGTCGTCAACGCCGAAGCCGACTTCGTGGAACGGATGCGCCTGCACCAGGTCGCCGCCGGTCGGACGCCTCGCCGACGCGGGCTCGCGGAGATGTTCGCCGGCACCGGCATCCGTCTCAAGATCGCCCGGGTCACCGACCTGGACGCAGAACACCGGGTCGTCACCGTGGCGGGGGAGTCGGGCACCGAAGAACTGGAGTACGACACCCTCCTGTACACACTCGGCAGCACCATCGCCGACCACGGTGTGCCGGGGGTGGGCGAACACGCCTTCCACGTCGCCGAACGGACCGCCGCCGAGCGGTTGCGGCGACGACTGGACACGTTGGAACCGCGAGGCCGTGTGCTGGTGGTGGGCGGCAACCTCACCGCGATCGAGGCCGCCACCGAGATCGCCGAATCCCACCCGCGGCTGCGGGTCGCCCTGGCCACCACCGGCGAGCCGGCCGGTTGGCTGGGCACCAAGGCCCGAGACCATCTGGCCCGGGCCTTCGACCGGTTCGGTATCGAGGTGCACGAACACACCACCATCACCAAGGTCGGAGAAGGGGAGGCCATCGCGGCCAATGGCAAGGTGTTCGAGACCGACGTGACCGTGTGGGCGGCCGGGTTCGCCGTCCACCCCCTCGCCGCCGACAGTGGACTCGCGGTGGCCTCCGATGGCCGGATCAGCGTCGACCGGCGGATGCGATCGGTCTCCCACCCCGAGATCCACGCCGCCGGCGACAGCGTCCACGCCATCGACGACCACGGCCGACCGATGCCGATGTCCTGTGCCTCGGCCGGGTTCACCCGGATGCAGGCCACGTCCGCGATCATCGCCGAGCTGACCGGAACGAAGGTCGCGAAGGTGCCGCTGTCCTACCTGGGCAACTGCGTCAGCCTCGGCTCCCGGGACGCGCTCTTCCAAGCGGTCGACGACCGGGCCCGGTCCAAGGCCTGGGCGCTGCGGGGATGGTCGGCCACCCGGTTCAAGGCGGGTGTGCTCCAGGCCGTCGCCTGGACCATGGGCCACCCCACCTACGGGCTGCCCACACGCCGGCGTCGGACCCGCCGGGCCGTGTCCGCCGATGTCGGGAAGGTGGTCGCCGACTAGCGTGGCCTTCGTGGACACCGTCGCCGTGGAACGGTTCGAGGCCAATCGAGACCGGTTGGCCTCGCTCGCCTACCGCCTGCTCGGCTCGGCCGCCGACGCCGAGGACACCGTGCAGGACGCCTACCTGCGTTGGCAGGCCGCCGACCTCGAACACATCGAGGTGCCCGAGGCATGGCTGACCAAGGTGGTCACCAACCTCGCGTTGGACCGGCTCCGGTCGGCGCGGGCCAGGCGCGAACGAGCGGCCGGTGACTGGTTGCCCGAACCCCTGCTGGACGGCGACCCGATGCTGGGTCCGGCCGACACCGTCGAACAACGCGAGTCGGTGACCCTGGCCGTGTTGCTGCTGATGGAGCGCCTCGGCCCGGTCGAACGCGCCGTCTACGTGCTGCGCGAGGCGTTCTCCTACAGTCATGCCGAGGTCGCCGACATCCTCGACATCACCGAGACCTCCAGTCAGCAGCATGTTCACCGTGCCCGGCGGCGGGTGGCCTCGGAGAGGGTCGCGGGGGAGGCCGATCGTTCGGCGGCGCGGCGCATCGTCGAGGCGTTCGTCGAGGCCGCGTCCTCGGGTAGGACCGAGCGGTTGGTGGAGTTGTTGACCGACGACGCCACCGTTGTCAGCGAGGGTGTGGGCGGAAAGCTGTCGCGCCGCACGGGTGCCGGACCGATCGCCGCGAACCTGCGGGCCGGTTTCAAACCGACCCCCGCCAAGCGCAGGCTCGTCGGTGGGTCGCCGTCGATCCACGCGGCCGTGGTCAACGGCACCCCCGCCATGGTCATGGCGTTGGGGGATCGGGTCGTGGGCGTGGTGGCCCTGGGGTTGCGGGACGAGAAGGTGGTGAACCTGGTGGGTGTGTCCTCCTCCGACCGGCTGGATCGTTTCACCGAGTTCTGGCGTCGCGCCGAGCACGACGACCCGCTCATCGAACAGTGGTGAGCGCAGCCGAGGGGGGACCTTCGTGGCCGGGGCCCGCATCCGCCCGTTCGGTCGGGGCGCGATGACGTTGGGAGCCGCACTGGTGGTCGCGCCCCCGTGATGGCCGCTACTCGTCGATGACCAGTGAGTCTTTTTCAACCTGAGAGCGCAGGTCACATCCTTGTGCCGGTGTGTGGAAACCACCCATGACAGCAAGAAGCCCTTGGTAGAGGGTGTAACGCGGGTCGAAGTCCCGCCGCTGAATCAGCACCTGCACGACCGTGGGAAAATGCTCGAATGATGCCAGAGCCCGGTGCGAATACCCATCCGCTCGACGAGCATCGCGACCCGTTCCGCGTGGCCCTGGTCCAGGGCTTGGCCGCCGAGGTGGCATCCCACTTCGGCAGCGAACTCACGCGGATGCGGCGAGCAAACGGGTACTCGAACGCGACGTGGGTCGGTGACGGTATCGCCGTGCGGATCACGCATACACCCATCGACATGGCTCGCGAGGTGGCGCTCGTGCGTGCTCTGCCGCGAGAGGTCGGGCACCCAGAGCTCCTCGGGGAGGGCACTACCGAGGGCCACGGCTGGATCGTGACCAAGGAGGTTCGGGGACAGAATCTGCACGAGGCATGGCCGAGACTGACACCTGCGGAGCAACGGCGGGCGGCCTGTCAGCTGTGGGCTCGGGCCCGGATCGTGCACGACGCGAGCCCATCTCTCAAGGCGCATGTCGCATCGCACGGGGGTTTCGTACCGGCGAGGCTCGGCGATGCCACGGCGGCGGCTGGACGCGCCGAGGTCGCGCTAGGACTGTCCAGTGCCCAGCAGTCGCGGCTCCACGAAGTCATCGAGGGCTATTTCCGGGCTGCGTCCGTGGTCGAGCAGGTCGTCAACCACGGCGACCTCGCTCTGATGAACGCCCTATGGGACGGCGAGGTCGTCGCTCTGCTGGACTTTGAGTTCGCCGTGTTCGGTCCGGTCGAGATCGACCTGTGCCGACTGGTATGCGAGGCCCGTGTATCCGAGGACGGTCAGCGCGTTGATTCGGAGGCAGGCGCCGCCGCGGTCGAGATCGCTGCTCGTTACATGGACCCGGTTCATGGTCGCGCGCTCATCCACGGCGCCGCTGTTCTCGACCAGCTCCGTGACCTTGACATCTGGCTCGCCCGCGACAGACCCGAGGAACGAGTCGATGACTGGCGCCCATGTCGCCTGCTCACTGACCTGCTCGATGCCGAGGGCGGTTATCTCGCGCCCCTACTCAGGTAACCGGCTCTTGCACGGTGGCGGATTCAGACCCGACCGCACCCTCGGTCATTCCGCGCCGAGTCGGGCACGAGGGCGTCCAGGGTCCGGTCGTAGCGCAGGTTGGTGTTCCACTCGCTCACGCGGACGAGTATGCCCCGCTTCGGCCGGTGGAAGTGGGCAGGTCGAGGGGGAGTTGCCCGTCGGTGTCGGTCTCGGCGACGGGGGTCTCTCGGCCGGCGTCGCGGGGTGAGCCCGGGTGGTTCAGGCCGTGGCGGGCGGCGATCTCGCGCACCACCGAGGTGACGATGCGCTGGTAGGAGGCGCGGGCGTAGGAACCGCTGCCGTACAGCTCCCGGTACAGCGGCACCAAACGCGGGTGCTCGCGTTCCAGCCACGCCCGGTACCACTCGCGGGCGCCCGGGCGCAGGTGCAGAACGACCGGGGTCAGGCGCTGGGTTCCGGCCTCGGCGATGGCGGCGACGGTGCGTTCGATCTGCTCGACCGAGTCGGTCAGCCCGGGCAGGATCGGCGCCATCAACACCGAACACTTCAACCCCCGGTCGGCCAGGCGGCGCACCACGTCCAGGCGGGCCCGGGGCGCGGGGGTGCCCGGTTCCACGGTGCGCCAGACCTCCTCGTCGACCGAACCCACCGACACCGCCAATCCCACCTCGGTGACGCGGGCGGCCTGTTCGAGCAGGTCGGCGTCGCGCAGGATCAGGGTGCCCTTGGTGAGGATGGAGAAGGGGTTGGCGGCGTCGCGCAGCACGGAGATGATCTGCGGCATCAGCCGGTAGTGCCCCTCGGCCCGCTGGTAGGGATCGGTGTTGGTGCCCATGGCGATGTGCTCGCCCCGCCAGGAGGAACGCGCCAGTTGGGCGCGCAATAGCTCACCGGCGTTGGTCTTGACCAGGATGCGGGTGTCGAAGTCCCGGCCGCTGTCCAGGTCCAGGTACTCGTGGGTGCGTCGGGCGAAGCAGTAGACGCAGGCGTGCGCGCACCCCCGGTACGGATTGATGGTCCACCGGAACATGGGGTCAGCGCCGGGGACGCGGTTGATGATGGAGCGGGCCCGGACCTCGATGGCGACCGGTTCGCCGTCCGCGCCCGCCTGGATGGGGGCGGGGGAGGGGGTGGTGAGCCCGGCCCGGCCGGTGCCTCGGGCCGGTGGTGTGGTGGGTGCTTCGAACAGTGCGGTCTGTCCTGAGTCGCTGTCTTCTCGCAGGTTCTCCCAGCGCATGCCCTGATTCGAACATGTTTTCGAATGGCTGTCCAGTCTTCCGCTAGGGCAAGGCTTCTCGCGGGGGAGGGGGCGGGTTATCCACAGGCGCGAGAGGTCGAGGTGGCGCGGAAGGGCTCGGCCGGTGTCCTATTGATATGGGGGAGCCACGGTCTTCGCCCACTTCGTGCTGCCCACCCCTGGAACGACCACCTCGAACGACGACCCCGCCACCCCGCAGCCCCACCACCCCGGGCATATCGGCGGTTCCGCCGACGCCAGGCCCGGCTAGTCCAGGTGACGCGCCAGGTACGCGCTCGTCCAGCGCCGCATCCCACGTCCCTGAGCGTCCCGGAATCCGGGGATGGCCTCCTCGGGGTCGACCAGGATGAGGGTGTGACCGGCGTCGATGAGTTTGGTCGCCATCGCCGCCGACGTGCGGCGTGCCACCGGCAGTACCTCGTCCACCCGGCTCATGTCGAAGATGACCAGGTCGGTCGAGGGCGGGTTCTGGACCAGTTCGTGCACCAGCGCCTCGATGCTGCTCAGTACCATGTCCCCCTGGAGTACGTAGATCGTGGTCGGCTCCCCTTCCACCGTCTCCTTGCGGATCTCGCGCAGAGCCGAACGCGCCGGACGACCCGGCTCCATCAGGTGCAGGCCCAGGTCTTGGGAGAGCTTCTCCATCATCACCACGCCGCGGGCGCTGTTGCCGTGCTCGTCCAGCCGGGGCGAGAACACCGCCACGCCCACCTGCCCGGGCAGCACCCCGATGATGCCGCCGGCCACGCCGCTCTTGGCGGGGATGCCCACCGAGGTGAGCCAGTCCCCGGCCGCGTCGTACATGCCGCAGGTGGTCATCACGCCCAGCAGGTGCCGGGTGGTCTGGCGGCCGAACAGTGACCGGCCGGTGTTGGGCTGCACTCCGCCGTTGGCCAGGGTCGAGGCCATCAGGGCCAGGTCGCGCACGGTCACCGACGCCGAACACTGGCGGATGTACCCCTCCACGGCGGCGGCCGGGTCCTTGGACAAGCGTTCCGAGGCGTGCAGCAGGTAGGCCAGACCGAGGTTGCGGTCGCCGGTCGCCAGTTCGGAGGCGGCCAACGACTCGTCGATCCGAATCGGCCGCTGGGAGAGTTCGGAGTAGAGCGCGAGCAGCCGGTCCACCGCCGGCGCCGGTTCGTCGTGGATGAGCGCGTGGGTGGCGATGGCCCCGGCGTTGATCATCGGGTTGCGCGGTTTGCCGGTCTCGGGGTCCAAAGAGAGTTCGTTGAAGGCCTCACCGCTGGGCTCCACACCGACACGGCCGAGGATGTCGTCCAGTCCGCGGTCCTCGACGGCCAGCGCGTAGGCGAACGGTTTGGACATCGACTGGATGCTGAACTCATGGTCGCTGTCTCCGCTCGCGTACACGGTGCCGTTGACCGTGCACAGGGCCACCGCCACACGGTCGGGGTCGGCGGCGGCGAGTTCGGGGATGTAGTCGGCCGGGGCTCCGGAATCAACGTGGGCGGTCTGGGTGAGTATGTCGTCCAGGTAGTCCATGATCGGTGAGCGCATCGGGTTCCCCTCGTGGACGCGGTGCCGCCGAGGCACCCCTGGCCGACGAACCCCACGGTAACCACGATCGTGCCCGCGCCCGGGCCGACATGCGCGAACACCCCTTCGGGCCGGCGGCGGTACGGTCGAGACGAGGAGGCGACGGCGATGGGCGACTACCGGGCATGGCGCGGTCCCCGCACGGGGGCGACGCTGTGGCGGGTCCGGACCGGCCCGGGTGACGTGCGCATCCTGCCCGATGCCGTCATGGACCTGATGTGGTCCGACGGCCGCTTTCGGTTCGCCGGCGCGGACACCACCGCCATGGTCTCTGCGGGCGAGGACGGTGCGCTGACCTGGGGGCTGAGACTGGCTCCCGGCGTGGCGTATTCGCTGTTGGGCATTCCCGCCCGTGAGATGACCGACCGACGCTTGGACCTGGACGAACTGACCACGATCCCACCCCGAATCATGGAAGGCGCTTACCCAAATCCGGCCGCGGCACTGGAGGACCTCTACGTGGAGCTATGGCGGCGGGCCGAACCCGATCCGACCGTTCTGGGCCTGGCGACGTCGCTGGACCGCTTCGCCCGGGCCGGACTCGACGTCCCCGACCTCGCACATCGGCACGAGGTGTCCGAACGCACCCTGCGCCGCCTGGGCGACCGTGTCTTCGGGTACGGGCCCAAGACCCTGATCACCATCCACCGTTTCCAGCACGCGCTCCACCTGGCGCGCTCCGGTACGACGCTGGCCCAGGCGTCGACCGCGGCCGGCTACGCCGACCAGTCCCACCTCAACCGCGACGTGCGACGTCTGGCCGGAACGACCCCCGGAGATCTCCTGGGCTGAGGCCGGCCGATTCCTCCAAGACGGTCGGCCTCGCGCGTGACACCGTCGACGACATGAGCATCGACATCGACCAGGCGACCTCGTTCATGACGGCCCACGCACGTGTACTGGATCGACGCCGCTTCGCCCTGCTCACCGGCGAGGCCACCGCCCGCGACCGGCGGGCCGTCCTCGCCGCGCTGGAGGGCTACCGCAACGACGACGGCGGCTACGGCTGGGGGATCGAGCCGGACCTGCGTGCACCCGAGAGCCAACCGGCCGGAGCCCTGCACGCGCTGGAGGTCATCGCCGAAGCCGGCCCCACCACCACGCCCGCGACCCTGGGGCTGCTCGACTGGTTGGACTCGGTGACCCTGCCCGACGGCGGCCTGCCCTTCGCGTTGCCCGTCGCCGATCCGACCGCGTGCGCGCCCTTCTGGGTCGAGGCCGACCCTCGGGTGTCGTCGTTGCAGATCACCGCGGCGGTCGCGGCCCAGGCCCACCGCGTGGGGCGATTCGACGCCGAGGCGAGTACGCATCCCTGGACCGCGCGGGCGACGAAGTACTGCCTGGAAGCGATCGACCGAATCGAGGAGGCCCCGTTCGCCTATGTCCTGTTGTTCGCGCTGGGGTTCCTCGACGTCGCCGCGCACACCCATCCCCAGGCGCGTGAGCAGCTGGTGCGTCTGGGACGGTTCGTTCCCGCCGATGGGGCGCTTCCGGTCGAGGGAGGTGCCGAAGGTGAAACGCTCCATCTGCTGGACCTGGCGCCCTTGCCCGAACACTCGATGCGCGATGTCGTCAAGGCCACCGCCGTCACCCGTGACCTGGATCGGTTGGAGCGGGGGCAGCGCCCCGACGGGGGTTGGGCCGTCGATTTTTCGAGTCATTCCGAGGCCGCGGCCCTGGAGTGGCGCGGGTACACGACCGTCTCCGCGGTGGCGATCCTTCGAGCCAACGGTCGATGATCCGCGAGCACGCCAGAAGGTTCTCCGCTGCACCGATGGTCATGGTTCGGCCGGTCCGAGGTTCCGGGTCTGGGCCGGCAGGTGACCCAAGACGCGTTCGACCGTTTCCATCGGGAGAGGGGAGATGACGGCGAGCCGGGTCCGTCCCGGTGCCGGGTGGGATGGGTTCGGGGACGAGAGGTCCAACCGGTGCGGGGTCGCCGAACGAGAGCGTTCCCCCGCTTCCTATTGATCGCCCCTTGACGATATGATCGCCGAATGACGATCAATCAGGCGGGTTGTTCCCCCTCCACCGGCGCCGCGGAAGCGCTCTTCCACAGTCTCTCCGACGGCACTCGACTGGCGATCGTGCGTCGTCTGGCCGAGGGGGAGGCCCGGGTCGCGGACCTGGTCGACCAGCTCGGTCTGGCCCAGTCCACCATCTCCAAGCACGTGTCCTGCCTGCGTGACTGTGCCCTGGTCGAGGGGCGCCCGGAGGGACGCCAGGTGTTCTACTCCTTGACCCGACCCGAACTCCTCGCCGTGCTCTCGGCCGCCGAACACCTGCTGGAGGCCACCGGTAACGCCGTGGCCCTGTGCCCCACGTACGGCACCGATTCGGGGAGTGAGACCGATGAGTGACGCCTGCTGCGCCGCCGAACCATCTCGCGGGGCCGAGGTCGCCGATCAAGGCGCGCCCACGACCCTGTGGGGCACGAGCGAGATCCGGTTCGCGATGGCGGCGGCCCTGCCCTTGGCCGCCGGGTACGCCCTGTCCTGGTTCGACGGCCCGCTCTGGGCCGTGGTGACGCTCCAGGTGGTGGCGCTGGCGGTGGCCGGATGGACCTTCGTGCCGGCCACGCTGCGCCGACTGGTGACCCCCGGCCCCTTTCGGGAGCGGATCGGTGTGGGCACCCTGATGACCATCGCCGCCGTGGGCGCGGTCCTGCTCGGAGAGGTCGGGGAAGCGGCCCTGCTGGCCTTCCTCTACACCGTGGCGGAAGGGCTGGAGGAGTATTCGGTCGCCCGCACCCGCCAGGGACTGCGTTCCCTGCTGAAACTGGTACCCGCCCGTGCCACCGTGGTGCGCCAGGGACGTGAACGGGAAGTGGACCCTGCCGACCTGCGCCTGGGCGACTCCCTCTTGGTCCGGCCGGGCGAACGCCTGGCCACCGATGGTCGGGTCGTCGCGGGCCACAGCACCCTGGACACCTCCACCGTGACCGGCGAATCCATCCCGGTGGAGGTCGGACCGGGTGGCGAGGTGTTCGCCGGGACGGTCAACGGCACCGGCGCCTTGGAGGTCACCGTCACGGCCACGGCTCAGGACAACTCCCTGGCGCGACTGGTGCGGATCGTGGAGACCGAGCAGGCCCGAAAGGGTGCGGGGCAGCGCCTGGCCGATCGGGTCGCCCGTCCTCTGGTGCCGGGGGTCATGATCGCGGCCGTGCTCATCGCCGGCCTCGGAGCGCTGTGGGGCGACCCGGCCGTGTGGTTCGAACGCGCCTTGGTGGTGCTGGTGGCCGCCTCGCCGTGCGCGCTGGCGATATCGGTTCCGGTGACGGTGGTCTCGGCGGTGGGCGCGGCCACCCGACGCGGGGTCCTCATCAAGGGCGGCGCCGCCTTGGAGGCGTTGGGCCGGGTCCGGACCGTGGCCTTGGACAAGACCGGGACGCTGACTCGAAACCGGCCCTCGATCGTCGAGGTCGTCGCGATCGAGGGGCGTGGAGCGGCGGAGGTGTTGGCGGCGGCCGCGGCATTGGAGGCACGCAGCGAACACCCGCTGGCCGCGGCGATCCTCGCCGAGGTTCGTGACCCGGCCCCGGCCTGGGACGTGGTGGCCGTACCCGGTGCCGGACTCACCGGCCGATGGAACGGGGGCGCGCTCCGGTTGGGTCGGCCCGGTTGGATCGAGGCGGGCGCGTTGGCGCCGCAGGTGGGACGGTTGCGCGAGTGCGGTGCGACCGTGGTGCTGGTGGAGGAGGACGGGGACGTGCTGGGAGCGGTGGCGGTCCGTGACGAGTTGCGTCCCGAGGCCGGGGAGGTGGTCTCGGCGCTGCGGGAGGCGGGTTATGAGGTCGCGGTGCTGACGGGAGACCATCGGGTGACGGCCCGGGCCTTGGCGACCGAGGCGGGGATCGAGGTGGTGCACGCCGACCTGCGTCCGCGGGACAAGGCGCGGGTGGTGGCCGAACTTCCGGGACCGGTGGCGATGGTGGGGGACGGGGTCAACGACGCCCCGGCACTGGCCCGCGCTGAGGTGGGCGTGGCGATGGGGGCGATGGGCGCCGACGTCGCCGTGGAGACCGCGGACGTGGCGTTGATGGGCGAGGACCTGCGGCACCTGCCGCAGGCGTTGGCGCACGCGCGTCGGGCGCGGGTGATCATGTGGCAGAGCGTGGGGCTGTCCCTGGCCATCATCGTGGGCTTGATGCCTCTGGCGCTGTGGGGCGTGTTGGGGTTGGCGGCGGTGGTGCTGGTGCACGAGTTGGCCGAGGTGGTCGTGGTGGCCAACGGGGTGCGGGCCGGACGAGGTGGCCTTCGCCAGGTCCGGGTTCCGGTCGTGTCCGGGAGCCCTGGCATGGCCGCCGCTTTCGAACGTTGAACCGCTTCTGCCCGAGGGATAGGGTCCGAGTTCGCGAGTCGGAACGGAGCGCGCATGACCAAGAGGCACCCGGGCGGTGGGTTCGCTCGGATCAGGCGGGCGGTGTTCGCCCGTCACTCCAACCCGTGGAGCGCTTGGAGTCGGTGGGCCACCATCCCGCTGGTCCTGCTTCCGGTGTGGACACGAAGTCGAGGCCAGGCCGCGGCCGTGGCCGTTTGGTTCGTGCTCAACCCGGTGATCTTTCCTCGTCCCGTCCATGACGGGGCGTGGTCGACACGGGCGATGCTCGGTGAGGAGCGGTGGATGCTCGACCGTCCCCGGGACGCGGCCCTGGCGGTCAACGCCGGGGCGACGGTCGCCGCCGTGGTCGCGTTGGTCGGGGCCTGGTACCGTCGCCCGCTGCCCACCGGGGCGGCCTGCGCGGCGCAGATGGCGCTCACACTCGTGTACTGGGAGCAGATGGCCTGCTACCACGACCGTGCCCTGGAACGGGGCGACCTCGCGGGGTAGCGGAGGAGCCCATCACCAGGATCGGACGGCGCCCGGGGCGTCTGCACGCCCGTCTTCCGGGCCACGGTGCGCCGGCGCATGGCGTCGGTGTGCACCGTGGTGGTGACGATCCGTGGAGCCTTCGGCTCAGGCGGGGCGATGGCCCAGGGCGCGCAGGAGGTAGGGCAGGAGGCGGTCGGCGATGTCGCCGCCGGGGTCGTGGCCCTGGTCGGCCGGCAGGAGGAAGGTGTGGCTGACCATCGGCCCGATGACCATCTCGGCGACCACGAGCGGGTCATCGACCGGGGGGATCTCCTCGCGGTGTACGGCGCGCTCCAGCAGGGCCAAGACCCGATCCTGCAAGGGCAGGACGAAGGCGTCGAACAGGACGTCGGCCAGCGCCCGGTTGTGGGCGGCCTCGCCCAGGACGGCGCGCAGGAGGAGTCCGGAGGATCCCTGGAGGGCGGCGGCCTTGTCGTGCAGGAGGGCGCCCATGTCGCCGGGCAGGGCGCCGGTGTCGCGGTCGGGTCCCAGGTTCTCGGCCCAGGCTTGGGCGGCTCCCACGACCAGGTCCTGTTTGGAACGCCAGCGGCGGTAGAGGGTGGCGGTGGAGACACCGGCGCGTCGTGCGACGGCGGCGGTGGTCAGGCCGCTGTAGCCGTTGAGGGTGAGTTCGGCGAGGGTGGCGTCCATCAGCGCGCGGTCCCGGCCGGCGTCGCGGGGCCGGCCTCGGGGGGCGGCCGGTGCGGTCGTGTCGGGCAGATGGTCCGTGGTCATGGGATGAATCCTAGCTGCCGACACCTGGTGAAAACGAAACGTTTTCGTTTAGTATCCAGGGCATGGCTGACACCGAGACTCCCCAACCCCTGACGTTGACCACCGAGATCCCGCCGGTGGTGGCGCGTCTGCGATCCACCTTCGACAGCGGCCGGACCAAACCGATCTCCTGGCGGCGCGCCCAACTGCGGGCGTTGCGTCGGATGCTCACCGAGGAGCGTCCCACCTGGGAGAAGGCCCTGAAAGACGATCTGGGCAAGCCGGCCCTGGAGGCGCACACCACCGAGATCGGGTACGTGGTCAACGAGATCGACCACACCCTGAAGCACCTGGCGTCGTGGCTGCGGCCCAAACGGGTGGGGGTGCCGATGTCGTTGGCGCCGGCCAAGGCGCGGTGGGTGCGTGAACCGTTGGGCACGGTGCTGATCATCAGCCCGTGGAACTACCCGGTGAACCTGGCGTTGGCGCCGTTGGTGGGAGCGATCGCGGCGGGCAACACCGCGGTGCTCAAGCCCAGTGAGCTGTCCCCGGCCACCTCGCGTGTGATGACCGATCTGCTGCCGCGCTATCTGGACACGGAGGCCGTGGCGGTGGTCGAGGGCGGGGTGCCCGAGAGCACCGCTCTGCTGGAGGAGCGGTTCGACCACATCTTCTACACCGGGAACTCGGCGGTGGCGCGGATCGTGATGGCGGCCGCGGTCAAGCACCTGACACCGGTGACGTTGGAGCTCGGCGGCAAGAGCCCGGCTGTGGTGGAGCCGGGTGTGGACCTGGCCACGACGGCGCGGCGTCTGGCGTGGGGCAAGTTCACCAACGCCGGGCAGACCTGTGTGGCCCCGGACTACGTGTTGGCCATCGGGGACACCGCGCAGGGGCTACAGCGTGAGTTGGCGGCGGCGATCACCGAGATGTTCGGGTCCGATCCCCAGGCCAGCCCCGACTACGGGCGCATCGTCAACGAGCGGCACTTCGACCGGCTCAGCGCGCTGCTGGACAGCGGTGAGGTGGTCGCCGGTGGGCGCGGCGAGCGCGAGTCGTTGTACATGGAGCCCACGGTGCTGGGCGGGGTGGACCCCGACAGTCCGGTGATGGCCGAGGAGATCTTCGGTCCGATCCTGCCGGTGATCACGGTGCCGGACCTGGACGCGGCGATCCGGTTCGTCAAGGAACGGGACAAGCCGTTGGCGCTGTACGGGTTCACCGACTCGGAGGCCACCAAGCGGCGGTTGATCACCGAGACGTCCTCGGGCGGGGTGGGCTTCGGGTTGCCGATCGCCCACCTGGCCGTGCCGGACCTGCCCTTCGGCGGTGTGGGTGAGAGCGGGATGGGCGCCTACCACGCGGAGGCCTCCATCGACACGTTCTCGCACGTCAAGCCGGTGTTGGACAAGTCCTTGGCGCTGGACACGATGCGGATGGCCTACGCCCCCATCTCGCAGTTCAAGGAGAAGGTGATCCGCCGGATCTCCTGACGTGGCGCCGCCGACCGGGTGCGGTCCGAACACGAGGGGGAACCGCGTGTTCGGGCCACCGTGCGTTACCTCTCCTCGATCAGTCCAGGGAGCGGGCGTCGGAGTAGGCGGATCCGGACTCGACCTCGGAACCCATCATCTCGTCGACGGTCACGAACTCGTAGCCGTCCTCGGAGAGGGTGTCCAGCACGTCGGGGATGGCGTCGACGGTGGTCTCGTGGATGTCGTGGAAGAGCAGGACGCTGCCCTCGTCGGTCTCCTCGGCGGCGATGTCCACGGTGGTCTCGGGGTCACGGTGCTGCCAGTCGAGGGTGTCGACGTCCCACAGCAGCATGGGCTTGTCGATGGTCTCGCGGGCGGTGTCGCTGAGGGAGCCGTAGGGCGGCCGCATGGTGGTGGGCATCTGGCCGGTGACGTCCTTGATGGCCTTGTCGGTGCGGTCGAGGTCTTCCTTGATCTCGCCGGCCGAGAGGTCGGCCAGGTCGGCGTGGTCCCAGGTGTGGTTGCCGACCTCGTGGTCCTCATCGACCATGCGCTCGACCTCTTCGGTGTAGGAGTCGAGTTTGGAGCCCAAGAGGTAGAAGGTGGCCTTGGCGTCGTTCTCGTCGAGGATGTCGAGGAGTTCGTCGGTGTACCGGCCGGGGCCGTCGTCGAAGGTCAGGGCCACGCACTTGACGTTGTCGCAGTCGGGCGTGGTGCGTTCGGTCTCGGCGGCCGCGGGGAGGGTGGTCAGGGACAGAAGCCCGGTAGTGGCCAGTACCCCGCCAACGGCGGCCCTATGCATCAAAGAGGTAACGTTCACGCGCCGAAATGTATGCGAAGTTTCGCGTGGGGGCAAAGGTAAGGCCAGTTCAGGGCCTTGGAGTGAGCAAGGACTCCCTGCCCCGCCGGCGGGAACGGCATCCGGGTTCGCCCGCGCACACGGGGATGCCAGGACCGGCCCGGCACACGAAAAGGGCCGGGGCGTGGTCCACGCTCCGGCCCCCTTCGACCCCCGATCAATTCAGTCGAGCGTCGGTGACGACCTCGCCGGCCTCCATACCGTCCAACCCGAACAGGTCCTTGACCGTCACGAAGTGGTAGCCCTCCTTGTGCAGGCCCGCCAGCACGTCCGGGATGGCGTCCACACTGGACTTGTGGATGTCGTGGAAGAGCACCACACTGCCCGCCTGAGTCCCCTTCAGGGCGTGCTTGGAGACGGCCTTGGTGTCGCGGCTCTGCCAGTCCATGGTGTCCACGTCCCACAGGATGAGCGGGTGGGCGGTGGCGCTGCGCACGGTGGCGTTGAGCGATCCGTAGGGCGGGCGCATGGTCACCGGGGCCTGGCCGGTGACCTCCTCGATGGCGTCGTCGGTGCGCTGCAGGTCCTTTCGGATGGCCTCGTCGGACATGGTGGCCAGGTCGTCGTGCTTCCAGGTGTGGTTGGCGACCTCGTGTCCTTCGGCGGCGGTGCGCTCGACCACGTCGGGGAACTCGCCCACCAGCGAGCCCAGGACGTAGAAGGTGGCCTTGGCCTGGTAGTCGTCCAGGCTGTCCAACAGGGCCTCGGTGTGTTCGCCGGGGCCGTCGTCGAAGGTCAGGGCCACACACTTGGCCTGGGCGCAGTCCAGGGTGGTGCCTTCGGTGCCGGCCTCGGGCCCCAGATCCAGGCTCTCGGGTGAGGCGTTGCCGTGGACGGCCGCGTCGCGGGCCTGATAGCCGAGTTCGGACAGGTTCTCCTCGGCCGCCTCGGCTTCGATGGGCACCAGGAGCTCGTCGTCTCCTTTGGCCCCGGGCACCTGGTCGGGGTCCATGCGTACGGCCAGACCACCGGCGGTGCTGAAGGCCAGGTCGGCCAGTGGCGAGTCGGCCCAGGCGTGGGCCACCTCTTGGGACTGTTCCGGGTCGGTGAGGTCGGCCTCCCCCGGAGGAAGGGCCGCACGTTCGTCCTCGTCGCCTTCGTCGCCCTCGTCGTCCTTGTCGGAACGGTCGGAGTCGGAGGCGTTGTCCTCGGCGGCGTCGGGACCGTCGGAGGAGCCGGTCGGGGCCGACTGCTCCTTGGTGTCGCGGCCCTCGCCCTCTTGGTCCTCGGTCTCCTGGGTCTGCTGTTCCTGTGCCAGCGCCTCGGCGTAGGCGGTGACCTCGCCGAGTGGGGCGGGCAGTTCCTCTGTGGTCAGCTCGTACTCCTCGCGTAGGACGTCGGCCAGGTCCACGTGGGCCTGGACCAGGGCCTGTTCGTCGCGGAACAGGGAGGTCCAGGCCAGCGTCAGCCCGCCTTCGGCGTCGTACCAGAGCGTGGAGGACTCGGGGCCCTGCGCGGTGGAATCGACGACGTTGAGGCGTAGCCCGATGACGTCGGCGGAAGCGGCCAGCAGTTCGGTGTCCTGGCGGAGTTCAGGGTTGCGGCCCTCGGGTGCCTCCTCCAGGAAGGCGGTCTGACGTTCGGCCATGGCGGTGCGCACCTGGATCGAAAGCGGGTGCGACTCACCCAGTACCGGATAGCGGTAGCCCACCGTGCTGTCGTCCGTTTCCACGGACACGGTGCGTGTGTGCAGCTCCGGTAGGTCGGCGGAGATGAATCCGATGGCTTCGGCGTAGGGCTCGGCTGTGTCCGCCGCCTGGCAACCGGGGAGCAGAAGCAGCCCCAGGGCGCTACAGACGGTGACTTTTCGTCGCAGTGAGGTGTCAACCACGGGGGGACCATATCGAAGGCGAGGGTCCGAAAGTGGGACGCAGGGCGACCTTTATGTTTCAAAGAGTAATAAATCGCCCCATGTTGGGTGGAAAGAGAACTTCGGTGGCCCGGCACGCGTCCGGGCGTGTCGAGCCACCGAGCGAAGGACCTACTCCGTCACGGCCGCGGCCACCAGGTGGCGCAACTGCTCCAATGTCGGCGCGTGCTCGTCCGGGCGCGCGGTCCGGGGCAGGTGCACGTGGCCCGAACGCGCCCCGGCGCCGGTCCGGTCGCGCAACACGGTGTTGCGGTAGGCGATCTCGTTGGACAGGTAGTCTCCGCCGCCGCCGGATCGGGCCCGCGAACCCTCGCTGGGGCCCAGCGGGCGCACCACCGCTTCGTCCTCATCGGCCGCCACCTCGGTGACCTCGGTGTTGGCCACCGCGGTGAAGGGGCCCGGAGCGGCGCCCACCATGCGCTCCACCGGCAGGGACGAACGCGTCCACTGCGGCCCCGGCCCCTCCGGCAAGGGGACCGGCCCGGTGCGGCCCACCCCGACGTTGTCCAGGCCGCCGCCGCGCCAGGCGCCGTTGAACACCTCCAGGTCGAAACGCTCGGGACGACCACGGCTGAGGGTCAGCACGGCGTCGACGACCCCGTGCCGGGTAGCCAGCGCGTCCTCCACCAGACCGTGGGCGAAGTCGTCCCAGCGCACGGGGAAGAGCGCGGAGCGCACCACCGCGGTGCGCTCGCCCACGGGGAAGGTCCAGCCGTGCAGGTCCAGGGCGGCGGCGCCGGAGGGGTTGGAGCACTCCAGGTCATCGTCCAGCTGGAAGGGGTCGAAGCCGGTCACGACCACGCGCACCCACCGGTCGCCCGGTGGGAACTCCAGGTCGGTGATGCCGCGGGAGGTGCGTTCCCACAGGCGTAGGAGTTCGGCGTGGTCCCGCGGGTCCAGGTCGAAGGAGGGGTTCCAGGAACGCAGACGGGCCGAGAGGGTGAGCCTGGCCCAGTACAGGGGCCGGTCGTCCACGGGGCCGCTGGTGGGGGTGCGGGTGGCCTCGGTCCACAGGCGGGAGGCATGGGAGGTGACCACCTCCCGGGCCTGTTCGTAGGTGGCGGCGTCGCGCAGGTCGGCGTTGAAGAGAGGATCGGCGGCGTCGAAGCCGGACCGGGCCAGTGACCTTCTGGGGAAGGGCAGGCGGGCGCGGTCCTCTTCGAGGGTGGTGGCGTGGTGCACGGGGGTGGTCTGTCTTCGTTGGGGACGGGGCCGCCGAGTCTAACGTTCGCCGGTGACGAAAAAGCCGTGAACGCCCGTGGGGCGGTGCGAGAGTGACGATGGGTCTGGTTTGTGCGGCTCGGAGTTGGCAAGGTGTGAGGTGTCCTTCGTCCCTCTCAACGGAGAGAGCAACTCTGATGACCAACGGTTCTCTACCCGACACGCAGGTTCTCGCCGATCGTGCGCGGGCCGCTTTGGAACGGTGCGGTGTGACCCATCTGCCCGAGCCGGTCGGGGCGAGCGGGCGTGCCCGCACACCGATCACCGGGCAGGACCTGTTCGACGTGGAGTTCGATACCCCCGACAGCGCCGAACGGGCCGTGACCGAGGCCGCCGAAACCTTCGCCGCCACCTGGCGTGACACCCCCGCGCCCGAGCGCGGCAAGTTGGTGCACCGCCTGGGTGAGCTGCTGCGTGAACACAAGGGGGACCTGGCCGAGCTGGTGACCATCGAGGCGGGCAAGATCCGCTCCGAGGCGCTGGGCGAGGTGCAGGAGATGATCGACATCTGCGACTTCGCGGTGGGGTTGTCGCGCCAGCTGTACGGGCGGACCATGCCCTCGGAGCGGCCCGGGCACCGGTTGATGGAGACCTGGCACCCCTTGGGGGTGGTGGGGGTGATCACGGCGTTCAACTTCCCGGTGGCGGTGTGGTCGTGGAACACCTGTGTGGCCTTGGTGTGCGGCGACACGGTGGTGTGGAAGCCCTCGGAGGCGACCTCGTTGACGGGACTGGCCTGCCACGGGTTGTTGATGCGCGCGGCCGCGGACGTGGGCGCCCCGGAGCAGGTGCACCGGGTGGTGTTGGGCGGCGCCGAGGTCGGCGCGGTGCTGGTGGAGGACGCCCGGGTGGCGTTGGTGTCGGCGACCGGGTCCACGGCGATGGGTCGTATGGTGGCGCCGAAGGTGGCGGCTCGGATGGGTCGTTACCTGTTGGAGCTGGGCGGTAACAACGCCGCGGTGGTGGGGCCCTCGGCCGACCTGGACCTGGTGGTGCGCGGGAGTGTGTTCTCGGCCGCGGGCACGGCCGGTCAGCGGTGCACGACGTTGCGCCGGTTGATCGTGCACGAGGACGTGGTCGACGCGGTGTGCGAGCGGGTGGTGGACGCCTATACCCAGCTGCGCGATCGCATCGGCGACCCGTATCAGGAGTCGACGCTGGTGGGTCCGTTGGTGGGCGAGCGCGGCCACAAATCGATGGTCTCGGCGCTGGAGCGGGCCCAGGGCGATGGCGGGCAGGTGCTGGTGGGCGGTGGTCGCCGGCTGGAGGAGGAGGCCGGCGACGCCTTCTACGTGGAGCCGGCCGTGGTGCGCATGCCCGCCCAGACCGAGGTGGTGCGTGAGGAGACCTTCGCGCCGATCCTGTACGTGATGTCCTACCGCACCTTCGAGGAGGCGGTGGAGTTGCACAACGGGGTGCCGCAGGGGCTGTCCTCGGCGATCTTCACGCAGGACCAGGCCGAGGCCGAGCGTTTCCTGTCGGCGGCCGGGGCCGACTGCGGGATCGTCAACGTCAACATCGGTACCTCGGGGGCCGAGATCGGTGGGGCGTTCGGTGGGGAGAAGGACACCGGTGGGGGCCGCGAGTCGGGTTCGGACTCGTGGAAGGCCTACATGAGGCGGGCCACCAACACCGTCAACTACGGCGGTGAGCTGCCCTTGGCCCAGGGCGTGGAGTTCCTGTGAGGTGATCGGTGGGGCCCGTGCCCTGACGGGTGCGGGCCCCACCGGGCCGCTCGTGTTCGCCCGGCACGACACGGACCAAAATAGTCGTGCCCAATAGTGTTGTGCACAACCGATTTTCTGTTAGCGTGACACATGAACGACGAGACGCGCACCGCGGGGAGGGGACATGGGTGGTACCGACGAGGGGGATCCCCTCGCTCTGGACAACCAGCTGTGCTTCGCCCTCTACACCGCGTCCCGGGCCCTGACCGGGCTCTACCGGGAGATCCTGACCGACCTGGAACTGACCTACCCGCAGTACCTGGTGATACTGGTGCTGTGGGAACGGGGGACGTTGCCGGTCAAGGAACTGGGACTGGCGCTGAGCCTGGACACCGGGACGCTCTCGCCCCTGTTGCGTCGGATGGAGGGGGCGGGACTGCTCACCCGCAGACGCGGACCCGAGGACGAGCGCATCGTCCACGTCGGTCTCACCGACGAGGGTGAGCGCCTGCGAGAGAGTGCCGAGGGGATTCCCCACCGTGTCCTGTGCGCCACCGACCTGCCCGAGGGCAAGGTCGAGGACCTGCGTGCGCTGCTCGACCATGTCACCCGTTCGGTGACCGCTCAGGCGGAGGACCGAACCACACCGCGAACGGGGCCGGGCGCGCGGCTCGACCCCTGAGGAAGGGACAAGTCATGGCTTTCCAGAAGATGTACACCGCCAGCGCCACCGTCACCGGCGAGGGCCGCAAGGGATCGGGCAAGACCGACGACGGCCGCCTGTCGGTGGACCTGTCGGTGCCCAAGGGCGTGGGCGGCGACGACGGCCCGGGCACCAACCCCGAGCAGCTCTTCGCCGTCGGCTACGCGGCCTGCTTCCACGGCGCCCTGAAGAAGGTCGCCGGTCAGACCAAGGCCGACGTGTCCGGCTCCAGCATCGACTCCCAGGTCACCCTGGGCAAGGACGAGGGCCTGGACCTGGTGGTCGACCTGGTCGTGAACCTGCCGAACCTGTCGCAGGCGGACGCCGACAAGCTGGTCGAGGACGCCCACCAGGTGTGCCCCTACTCGCGCGCCACCCGCGGCAACATCGAGGTCAACCTGACCGCGAAGACCGCCTGAGCGTAGCCGGATTCCACGCGGGGCCGTACCCACCGAGTGTGGGTGCGGCCCCGTTCGCGTGCGCCCGGTTCCAGGTGTGCCCGTACCGTCACGGCGGCGTTCGGGTCGACGGACTCAGAGCGGGCGTTCCGTCGGCGACATCGGTTCAGTTCTCCTCGGCGGGGGCCAGGGCGCCCAGGACGCGGGCGGCCTGCCCGGCCGGGGTGTCGGGGTCAGGGCGATGATCGGGGTGAACGCCCACACGCAGGTGCACCCGCTCAGGGGTGAAGTCGATGCGCAGGTCGAAGAAGGCGCAGCACTGATGTTCGGCCGCAGCGAGTTCGGCCAACCGCCCCGCCCGTTCCCAGGGCAGACTCCAGGAACTGCCGTGTGAGCGCGGTGTACGGGTGGCCTCGGTCAGGAGATCGCGCCAGGCGTCCAAACGAGTCTCGTGCTCACCCGCCTCCAGCAGGCACATGGTGTCGCCGGTATCGACCAGGGGCAGGAGACGCGGATGCCCGGTCCGCTCCGATGGGGTCGGGTCGGTCAGGAAGGTGCAGCCCGGATCGCATGGGGCGTCGCGGTCCGGGAGCCGACGTAGGCGGGCGTGGGCGGTGCGCAGCATCGCCTGGAAGTCTTTCAGCTCGGCGGCTCGGGCGCGGGCCTGGTCCAGGCGCTGTTCCAGCCGTGGGCTCAGCGCGGCCTTGACATGTGAGCACGGGTGGGCCGCCCATAGGGCGGTGAGCTCGCCGATCTCGTCCAGGTCCAGCCCCAGACGTTTGGCGGTGGTGACGAAGGCCAACCGATCGAGGGCGCGTTCGTCGTAGAGGCGGTACCCGGCCGGGGAGCGCTGTGCCGGGAGCAGTCCGCGCTCTTCGTAGTAGCGCAGGGTGGTGGCCGCCACGCCGGAACGTTCGGCCAGTTCGGAGATCCGCATCATCACCATGCGCGCACGGTAGACCTTCGAGTCGACTCCAAGGTCAAGCGCACGGGCGTGAGCGTGGGGACGCCTCGGGGCGCGGTGGTGTGGGCGTCGACGGCCCTCAGCCGCGGCGCTCGTCTTGGCCCCGTTGTTCGGGACGGGCGCGCAGGTGGGCCTTCTCGCCCTGGGCACCGAAGAGGCTGAGGAACTCCACCGCGTGGTTGTCGGCGGCGCCGAACCAATGGGGGACACGGGTGTCGAACTCGGCGGCCTCACCGGTGCCCAGGACGAGATCGTGTTCGCCCAGGACCAGGCGCAGACGTCCGTTGAGGACGTAGAGCCACTCGTAGCCCTCATGGACCTGGGGGTCGGGTTCGCGGCGTCCGGGGTCGGCCGACAGCACCATCTTGTACGCCTGGATGCCGCCGGGGCGGCGGGTCAGGGGGATCATCGTCATCCCCCCGCGGGTGGTGGGGCGCATGTGCACGCGCGGGTCGCCGGTGGGAGGCGCGTCGACGAGTTCGTCGAGGGTGACGCCGTAGGCGCGGGCCAAGGGCAGCAGGAGTTCGAGGGTGGGCCTGCGTTCACCGGTCTCCAACCGGGACAGCGTGCTGACCGAGATGCCGGTGGTGGTGGACAGGTCGGCCAGAGTGATGCGGCGTTGGGTGCGCAGGGCGCGCAGGCGGGGCCCGACGGTGCCCAGGGCCTGGTCGAGGTCGTGGTCCATCCACATATTTTGCCATGACGGCAACAGAACTTGTCAACTGCTGGGCGCGGGTCGCACTGTGGATCGTAGGAGGTGGTCCACGGTGGACGCACAGGTCGAGGACTTCTACGAGGTGTTGGTGATCGGCGGCGGTGCCGCGGGGCTGAGCGGGGCGCTCACCCTGGCCCGCGCCCGGCGATCGGTGCTGGTGGTGGACGCGGGAGAGCCGCGCAACGCCCCGGCGGCCGGGGTGCACGGTCTGCTGGGTTTGGAGGGCACGCCCCCGGGCGAGCTGCTGGAACGGGGACGGGCCGAGGCGCGCTCCTACGGGGCGCACGTGATGCGGGGGCGGGTGCGTTCGGTCGAGGGTGAGGCGGGCGCGTTCGAGGCGCTCTTGGAGGACGGGCGCACGGTGCGGGCCGCCCGGGTGCTGGTGGCCACCGGGCTGGTCGACGAGCTGCCCGACGTTCCCGGGCTGGCCGAGCGCTGGGGCCGCGACGTACTGCACTGCCCCTACTGCCACGGGTGGGAGGTACGGGACGAACCCATCGGTGTGCTGGCCACGGGTCCGATGTCGGTGCACCAGGCCCTGATGTTCAGCCAGTGGAGCGCGGACGTGGTCTTCTTCGCGAACGGGACGGCGGTGGAGACCGAACAGGCCGAGCGACTGGCCGTGCGCGGTATCGAGGTGATCGAGGACCCGGTGGCCGGGGTGGAGACGGTCGACGACGCCCTGGCCGGGGTACGTCTGGTCGGGGGAGAGCTGGTGGAGCGTCGGGCCCTGGCCGTGGCCGGCCGAATGGTGGCCCGGGTGGACTTCCTGGCCCCGCTGGGTCTGGCACCGGTGGCCCACCCCATGGGGGTGGGCGAGAACCTGCCGGTGGACGCCATGGGCCGCGCCGCGGTGGCGGGGGTATGGGTGGCGGGCAACGCCACCGACGTGTCCGCTCAGGTGGGGGCCTCGGGTGCGGCCGGGACCTTCGCGGCGGCGCAGATCAACGCCGACCTCATCAACGGTGAGATCGACCGGGCCCTGGCCGATCGGCGTCCCTTCTCGGCCGCGGCCGAGCGTGAGGTGGCCGCGCGAGCCGGGCAGGGCCGCGGACTGTGAACAACGACGATGGGGGCATGAACATGGCGGGCGAGTTCGACCGGGGGTTCTGGGAGGAGCGCTACCGCTCGGGGGCCCATGACCACGGGCACGGCGGCCCGGGTGAGCCCAACCCGCAGCTGGTGGCCGCCGCCGGCGAAGTGGAACCGGGCCGGGCCTTGGAGGTCGGTGCGGGGCTGGGCGCCGACAGTCTGTGGCTGGCCCGGCACGGCTGGGAGGTCACCGCGGTGGACATCTCGGCCAACGCGCTGGAGCGGGCCCGGGCGTTGGTGCAACGGGCCGACGCCGAGGCGGCGTCCCGTATCCGGTGGGTGAGGGCCGACGCCATGGCCTTGGAGCCGCACCTGAGCGGTTTCGACTTGGTCACCAGCCACTACGCCCACCCCGAGGGGCCCTTCGCGAGGCTGGTGGAACACCTGGCCGCACGGGTCGAGCCGGGTGGGCGGCTGCTCATCGTGGGCCACGATCCCTCCGACGCCCACGGTCATGCCCCGCACGCCGGCCACGGGCACGCCCACGTGGTGCCCGAGGAGGTGGCGGCGGTACTGGAAACCGACCGGTGGCGGGTACTGGTGGCCGAGCCGCGTTCGCGCACGCGTCGCCGTGGTGATGGCTGCGAGGTGACCATGACCGACGCGGTGGTGCTGGCTCGCCGCGACGACTGATGGGCATGGGGTCCTCCTTCCCTCCCGAATCGAAGGAGGACCCTCTCGGGACTGTTCACAGGGCCCGGTAGGCCGCCAGGCGACGCTCGAAGATCAGGTCCACCGGGTGGGCGAAGACGCGGGAGCGCTCCTGCACCATCACCAACTGTCGGGTCCCCGGGCTCAGCAGGGCGGTGACGGCGTGGGCGAAGGCCTCCGGGTCCAACAGGGGATCGGCTCCCAGGACCAAGGGGCGACGGACGGACTGTTCCAGCCGGGCCCAGCCGCGCTGTTCGTCCCAGGTCAGCAGGACGTCGTCGTGGTCGGGTCCGTCCAGACGCAACAGGGCGCCGCGGGTGTCGCTCCGTTGCAGGTGGCTCTCGGGGAAGTGGACCCGCGGGGCGTGGTCGACCTCCTTGCGCAACCGTTCGGCGCACGCGTGCACGTAGGCGTGGTGGTTGAGCGGCCAGGGAGTGGTGTTGGCGTCCACGTATAGCAGACGGGACGAGGGTGGGGTCATGGTCACCTGTCGGACTCCTGTTCGGAAGCGTCCCCATCGGGGATGCGAGGGCCGGACAGGACGGTGAAGAGCACCGTGACGGCGTATCCGGAGTGGTGGCCGCGCAGGGTCACCACACGTTCGCGGCCCTGGGCGCGTTCGCGCCTGGACTCGGTGGGCGCGTGCAGGAGGTCGCGCCAGCGGGAGACGACCCCGTCGGGGCCGAACAGTGAGGAGGCCAGGCCACCGCCGTGCACGGCGGCGTAGTGGACGGTGGTCAGCCCGTGGGTGTCGGTGACACACGTGGTCAGGGCCGGCCACAGCCCGGGGTCTGCCTCGATCAGGGCGGCCACGTCGCGAGCGCACGCGGTCAGTCTGCGAGGCCCGGAGACGGAGGGTTCGACCGGTCGGGCCGATTTGCGCTTAGGAAGGGCTTGAAGTCTTTCGGTTGTGGGAAGTGTATTCATGGGGCACCACCTTTCAGCGGTGTCTGTGATCCGTGCTCTTGGCCGATTCGGGATTCGCGTACGGCATTTTCGACGTACTCGTTGAGTGATTCGCACGTGATTCTACGAATCCATTTCTTTGGTCCAATCTTCACCGACTGGAGTTCTTCGCTGTAGCAGAGGTCGTAGACCACACGCTCTGATACGTCGAGGATTTGGGCGGCTTTGCGGACACTGACCAGGAGCTTTTTCTGCTCGATGACGCGGAATTCCCGCGGTTCGGTCATAGCGTGAACCTAGCAATCGCAGTGAAGTGTGTACAGGGTGCGCCTTGAGTGAACACGGCCTGATAACTCCCAAATGTCAGGAATCGGGACCAGGGTCCCTCCGGTTCTTCCCCTTCGAAGACCTCTCCATACTCTGCGAGCCCTTGCACCCTTTGATTGAGGGGTGAACATGGCCGGAGTTTAAAATGGAGGAAGATTTTTTCGGTCGACGAACACACGCTCGCGACGGCCGGGAGAGTACAACACCAGCGGGGGCGGCGTCTCGAAGACGCCGCCCCCGCTCGCGGTGTGATTCAGGCCGCCGCGCGCAAAGGCAACAGCCGGTCCAGCAGATCCTCCAACGTCACCAACCCCACCAGGGCGCCTTCGCGATCACGGACCAGGCACAGGTGGGACCGGCCCTCGCGCATCACGCTCAGGGCGGCCGACACGGGGGTGTGCGCGGGAAGTGACAGCAGCGGGCGCATCAGATCGGCGGCACGGGTCCCGGGAGTGCTGGTCAGGGCCTCACGCACGTGCAGCTTCCCCACGGGCTCGCCGTGGTCGGTGACGACCAGACGCAGGTGCCCGGTGTCACGGGCCACCGCGAGGATCCGGTCCAGGTCCGCGTCCAGGGGCACCTGGGCGATCTCCTCACCGGGGGTGAGCGCCTCGCTCAGCGGTCGGGCCTCGGCCTCCAGGACGGTGATGACGCGGTCGCGCCGTTCGGCGTCCAGGGTGCCGGCGTCGGCGGAGTGTTCGACCAACTCGCGCACGGCGTCGGGTCCGCGCCCGGAGGGCAGGGCCTCCAAGGGATCGACCCCCACCAGACGCAGACACCGGTCGGCGGCGCCGTTGAAGACCAGGAGCGGGGGACGGAACAGCACCATGAACATCCGCATGGGTACGGCCGTGACGATGACCGCTCGCTCGGCGTTGCCGATGGCCCAGGACTTGGGGGCCATCTCGCCCACGACCAGGTGGAGGAAGGAGACGATCAGCAGGGCCAGGGTGAAGGAGACCGCGGTGGCCACCGCCGGCGGCAGGGCCCCTTCCAACAGGGGTTCCAGGGTGTGGTGCACGGCGGGTTTGGACACCGAACCCAGGGCCAGGGTGGCCAGGGTGATGCCGAACTGGGTGCCGGAGATCAGCAGGGAGACCCGCAGCAGGGAGACCCGGCGCATGCCGTGCAGCGCCACCCGGGCGGCGGCGCTGTCGCGTGCGGCCTCCTCCAAGCGGTGGCGGCGCACCGCGACCAGGGAGAACTGCACCACCACGAAGAACGCGCTCAGGGAGATGAACAGGACGGTCAGGGCCAGGACCAGGAACGGGCTCAGTTCGCTCATACGGCGGCTCCCTCGGTCACGTCCAGGCACAGGGTGAGGCGTTCGGGGACGTGGTGGCGGACGGTATCGACGTGGATGGTCAGCTCGACGCGGGGCGCCTGCTCCTCGCCCACCGGTGAGGGAAGGACCAGGTGGACGCGGTCACCGGGGCGGGGCAACCGGTGCAGGGCGTGGACGACCAGGCCGCCCAGCGTCTCGTAGCGTCCGTGGGGCAGAAGGCGGTCCAACAGGTGCTCGGCCTGGTCGATGTGCAGTGAGCCGGGGACGCTGTGGACGCGTCCGTCGTCCTGGGAGGTACAGGGCACCCGGTGCGGGGTGTGTTCGTCGGCGATCTCTCCGACGAGTTCCTCGGCCAGGTCCTCGGTGGTGATGACGCCGGCCAGTCCGCCGTACTCGTCGACCACGCAGGCCATCTCCTCGTCGGCCACGCGCAGGGCGTGCAGCGTGGCGGGCAGGTCCAGCGAGTAGGGCACCAGGACGGAGGTGCGGGCGACCCGACCGACCGTGACCTCGTCACGTCGCGCCGGGTCCATGGCCAACACGTCGCGCAGGCACACCACGCCCACCACGTCGGTGTCGTCGAGGACGGGGAAGCGGGAGCGTCCGTGCGCCATGAGCCGGACCACGTGGGCCAGGGGTTGGTCGGCGTGGACGGTGATGGTCCGTGCCCGCGGGGTCATGGCCTGTTCGGCGGTGCGTTCGGAGAAGTCCAGGGCGCGGGAGAGACGGTCGTAGATCTGTTCGGGCAGGTCCCCGGTGCGGCGGGACTCGGCCAGGATGTGCTTGAGGTCGCCCGCGGTGGCGGCGTCGTCCACGTCGTGGACCGGTTCGACGCGCATCAGGTGCAGCAGCGCGGTGGCGGAGCGGTCGAAGATCCAGATGAGCCATCCGAACAATGCCAGGTAGGCGCGGGTGCTCAGGGCCAGGGCGCGGGCCACCGGCGCCGGGTGGGTGATGGCCAGGTTCTTGGGCAAGAGCTCACCGAAGACCATCTGGACGATGGTGGCGAACAGCAACGCCAAGGTGGTGCCGAGGGCCAGGCCGGTGCCGTGGGGCAGCCCGGCCTCCTCCAGGAGCAGGCCCAGGCCGGTGCCGATCATGGGTTCGGCGACGAAGCCGACGACGAGGGTGGTGACGATGATGCCGAACTGGGCCCCGGAGAGGGTGAAGGAGGTGCGGTCGGTGATGGCGCGTACGCGTCGCCATCGCGGGTCGCCGGCGCTCGCCCCGGCGCGTACCTGTGAGCGGTCCACGGCGGTGTAGGCGAACTGTTGGGCGACGAAGTAGCCGGTGCCGATGGTGACCACGATGGCCACGAACATACCCAGCAGGATGTCTCCGATGGTGTTCAGCACGGCTTCTCCCGGTGGGGGAGGTGGGGGGTGGACC
>NZ_FRFF01000051.1 GCF_900143625.1 Nocardiopsis sp. JB363 | reverse complement strand
GCAACCTGGCCACTCTGGCCCGCGCCGTGCACCGCCAGCAGTTGCCGTTGGTGGACGAGGCGTTTGGGGACAGCACCCTGTCGTTGGGTGAAGCGTGCGCGATCGCGACCTCCACCGAAAAAGCCACCGCTGAGTGGGCGAAGGTCCTGGACTCAGCCGATGAGGCGTTCAAAGCCGACCACCCCGACGTGGAGGGTTTCCGGGCCCGCCTGGAGTTCGGGCTGATCGCCTATAAGAAGGAATGCCCGAAAGCGTCGGTGCGTCAGTTGCGGGACGCGGCGAAATGGTTCGTCGCCCAGCTGGACCCCGATAAAGCCGACCGGGATTACGACGAGACTTTCGACAACCGTGGTGCGCAGTTCTCGCCGACCTTCGAAGGCGGGTTCCTGCTGCGCATGTGGGGGCCGGGTGCGGACAACCAGCTCATCCAGGCCGCCCTGGACGCCTACACCGAACCCTACGGGCCCGACAGTGCCGCTATCCCCAAGCACCAGCGCACTTATGACGCGATGATGCGGATCTTCGAGACCGCCCTGGGCCACCGCAAGTGCGCGAAGGCG
This sequence comes from Nocardiopsis sp. JB363, assembly GCF_900143625.1. GTDB lineage: Bacteria > Actinomycetota > Actinomycetes > Streptosporangiales > Streptosporangiaceae > Nocardiopsis. The sequence goes on along the minus strand of NZ_FRFF01000051.1, from coordinate 692 downwards.
CCGAAGCCGGTGGTCACGTTGAACATCACCGTGCCCCTCAAGCGCTACCTGGGAGATGCCTCGGCGGAGCCGGCGGTGACCGAGGACGGGGTGGTCATCCCTGACCAGATGATCTCCCGGTTGACCCCGAAGAGTTGGTTGCGCAGGTTCCTGACGGACGCCGAGGGCAAGACTCTGCTGGATGTGGGGCAGAAGCACCGGTGTGCCCCCGACCCCGTCCGCCAGGCGGCCGGGTACAAGGAGTTTCACTGCGAGTGGCACGAAGGCTGCGATATGCCGCGTAGCTGGTCGCAGTTCGACCACATCATCGCCTTCTCCCACGGCGGGGCGACGAGTTCGGACAACATGCAGCTGCTGTGCTCTACCCACAACCGGCTCAAGCACCGGTTGCAGGTGAAGGCGAACCAGCAGATCTGGGACCACCACCACACCCAGAACCGCCAAGAAACCGAGAAGGACGGTGGCGGTGAGGGTGGTGAGGGCGACCCAGCCCCAGCCACCGCCTAACACCACCGCACCAGCTTTGACCAGGCGAAAGCCCACCTTGCTCCGAACGATCAATCCGGAGCAGCCCCCCGCACCTCTCGAAAAACACCCCCCGGTTGGGTGTCAGACCCCAAAGGCCATGCCTTGTGGGGATACAGCCATGCCCGCACACCGAACCCCCCACCCAGAGCCATATCCAGGGGCCA
>NZ_FRFF01000127.1 GCF_900143625.1 Nocardiopsis sp. JB363 | reverse complement strand
ACCCCCAACGGGAGCCACGTTGGCCCCTGGATATGGCTCTGGGTGGGGGGTTCGGTGTGCGGACATGGCTGTATCCCCACAAGGCATGGCCTTTGGGGTCTGACACCCAACCGGGGGTGTTTTTCGAGGGGTACGGGGGTCTGCTCCGGGTTTTGATCGTCCGGAGCGGGGCGAGGTTTTCGCCTGGTCAAAGCTGGTGCGGTGGTGTTAGGCGGTGGCTGGGGCTGGGTCGCCCTCACCACCCTCACCGCCACCGTCCTTCTCGGTTTCTTGGCGGTTCTGGGTGTGGTGGTGGTCCCAGATCTGCTGGTTCGCTTTCACCTGAAGGCGGTGCTTGAGCCGGTTGTGGGTAGAGCAGAGCAACTGCATGTTGTCCGAGCTGGTAGCGCCGCCGTGGGAGAAGGCGATGATGTGGTCGAACTGCGACCAGCTACGCGGCATGTCACAGCCTTCGTGCCACTCGCAGTGGAACTCCTTATACCCGGCCGCTTGGCGTACGGGGTCGGGGGCGCAACGGTGCTTCTGGCCCACATCGAGCAGGGTTTTGCCTTCGGCGTCGGTCAGGAAGCGGCGCAACCAACTCTTCGGGGTCAACCGGGAGATCATCTGGTCGGGGATGACCACCCCATCTTCGGTCACCGCCGGCTCCGCGGAGGCATCTCCCAGGTAGCGCTTGAGCGGGACGGTGATGTTCAACGTCACCACCGGCTTCGGTGCCTTCGCGCACTTGCGGTGGGCCAAGGCGGTCTCGAAGATCCGCATCATCGCGTCATAAGTGCGCTGGTGCTTGGGGACGGCGGCGTTATCGGGCCCGTAGGGTTCGGTGTAGGCGTCCAGGGCGGCCTGGATGAGCTGGTTGTCCGCACCCGGCCCCCACATGCGCAGCAGGAACCCGCCTTCGAAGGTCGGCGAGAA
>NZ_FRFF01000018.1 GCF_900143625.1 Nocardiopsis sp. JB363 | reverse complement strand
TTGTGTATAAGAGACTGGTCGGGGGGGGGTGGGTCGGTGGTGGTGGCTCCCCTTGCGGTGGTGTGGGGTTTTGGTGGGTTTTTGTGGCTGGTTGGGGTGTTGGGGGTGGTGGTGTGCGGGGTGGTGTGGTGGATTTTCGGCGCAACTCGCCGACCGCGATTTCCCGTGTGTTGCCACGACCTGTGATGATCGGGGGTGTGTGGCGTGAACTGATTCTGGAGATGTATCCGGAGGCCGATCTGAGTGATGCGGCCGATGAGGTGATGCTGGCCGAGGTGGAGAAGCATTTGATGCTGCCTTTGCCGTTCGAGTTGGCGTCGTTGTTGCGGGAGACCGATGGGGTGACCAACGAGTACGGGGATGCGGTGGTGTGGGGTGCGCGTCGGTTGGTGGAGGACAACCTGGCGATGCGTGGGGAGCCGGATTATGTGGAGTTGTACGCGCCGTTCGATGAGATGATCTTCTTCGGTGATTCGGACATGGGTCCGCAGTTCGCGTATGTGCATACGGACTATGGGCCGGGGATCGTGGTGTGGGATCATGAGAGTGATCGGCGGCGGCTGGTGGTGGTGTCGTTGCGGGACTATCTGGCGCGGTGTTTCATTCAGGGCAATGCCTGGTTCCGGTAGTCGGATGTGGTCGGGGTGGCGGGGGCGACCTGCCGGTTCGTGCTACTTTTTCGGGTGTGGCGGTGTTTGTACCGTCTGTTGTCGCCTGTCCGGAGAGTAGGACCATGTCGGAGCAGTCTGTGCCCGTGCCCGTGACCGTTGTCCAGGGGCGGGAGGTGGCGGATTTCCCGGATCTGGCTCCGGAGGCGGCGCGCGGTCGTGTGTTGCGGGTGACGGTGACCGGTGAGGATGTGTTGCATCGGGTGGGCCGTGATGTGCCTGGGGAGTTGTTGGGCGGCGCGGAGTTGTCGCGGTTGGTCGATGACATGTTCGTGACGATGTACGCGGCCGAGGGTGTGGGGTTGGCGGGTAGTCAGGTGGGTGTGGACTGGCGGGTGTTCGTCTATGACTGTCCTGATGATGATGGTGTGCGGCATGTGGGTCATGTGATCAACCCGGTGTTGGACGAGCGTGATGTGGATGATGCCGTGGTGGTGGAGAACGAGGGGTGTTTGTCGGTTCCGGGTCCGCATGCGGAGTTGGGGCGGGCCGAGCACGCCACGGTGCGTGGGGTGGACAAGGACGGCGCGGAGGTGGTGCTCACCGGTAGTGGGTATTTCGCGCGGTGTTTGCAGCACGAGACCGATCACACGTGGGGTCGGTTGTACATCGATCGGTTGTCCAAGCGTGAGCGCAAGCGGGTGTTGAAGAAGATGAACGAGATGGCCGACAGTGTGTTCGCGCGTCGTGAGGAGTGTGCGCGGGAGTTGGAGGCGTACTCGGCCGGTTAGGTCCGGATGTGGCACGCGGCGGGCCGCGGACCCTGGGTGGGTCCGCGGCCCGCCGCGTGTGTGCGTGGGTGGTTATTCGGGCCAGTGGGAGTTCTTGATGACCTCGACGAAGTCGCCGGGGACGAACCCGGGCAGGTAGTGGGCCAGGACGTCGGCTTTGACGTTGCCGAAGGTGGTCTGGGGTCGGTCCTTGAGGCCTTCGGTGAATGCGGCCAGGATCTGGTTCTTGAAGTCGGGTCGGGGGTGGGCTTGGACGACGGCTTGGCGTTGGTCGTCGCTGACGGTGTGGTAGCCGATGCCGAGGACGTCCAGTTCCACGCCGCGTGTGAGCAGGGCGATCTCGGGGGCCATGTGCAGGGGGATCTGGGGTGTGGTGTGCAGGGCGATGGCGGTCCAGACCCGGTCGGCCTCCTCGCCGGTGATGTCCTGGCTGTTCAGGAAGTGTCGGGCCTGGTCGGCGCCGTCGATCTCGAAGCGCTGGTCGGTGCGGCGGAAGCGTGGGGTCAGGCCCAGGTCGTGGAACATGGCGGCGACGTAGAGCAGTTCGGGGTCGAAGTTCAGGTCTTGTTCGCGGCCGCGTAGGGATGCCCACAGGAAGACGCGCCTGGAGTGGTCGAAGATCAGTGGTGAGGCGGCTTCGCGGACGAGTTCGGTGGCTTGGCGGGCCAGGGTGCTGTCCGGGATGGTGACGCCGGCGATGGTGTGGCTCATGGTTCCCCTGTGGTGTGTGCGCGTTGTGGTCTTGTTCCCAGTGTGGTGGGGTCGCTACCTTGGGGCCATGTCCTTTCTGACAGATGAACCACGGTTTCGGACATGAGTCACCGTGTGGGTCTTGTGGTCTTCGATGGTGTGCGGTTGCTGGACGTGAGTGGTCCGGCGGAGGTTTTGCATCAGGCGCGCTCGCAGGGGTGCGCCTATGAGGTGGTCCTGGTCTCGCCGCATGGTGGTGGGGTGATGACCTCGACCGGGATGCCGTTGAGCGGGACGGTGAGGGCGGCCGAGGCAGGTGGGGTGGACACGGTGTTGGTGGCGGGGGGTGATCATTTGGTCCAGGGGG
>NZ_FRFF01000052.1 GCF_900143625.1 Nocardiopsis sp. JB363 | reverse complement strand
TTGTGTTTATGAGACTGTCACGTATATAGTAGCCGCTCCCTCTCCCCCGACATAACCTGACCAGCACAGGCACACACCGGGGAGCACACCATGACCACCCACCCAGCCGACGACCACCCCACCATCGACATCCACGGCGCCCGCGCCAACAACCTCCACAACATCGACCTCACCCTGCCCAAACGCCGACTCACCGTCTTCACCGGCGTCTCCGGATCCGGCAAGAGCTCCCTGGTCTTCGACACCATCGCCGCCGAATCACGCCGCCTGATCGACGAAACCTACAGCGCCTTCCTCCAAGGCTTCATGCCCACACTCCCCCGCCCCGACGTCGACCTCCTCCACGGCCTCACCACCGCCATCATCATCGACCAAGAACGCCTGGGCTCCGACCCCCGCTCCACCATCGGCACCGCCACCGACACAGGCGCCCTCCTACGCATCCTCTACAGCCGCATCGCCCAACCCCACATCGGCACACCCAACGCCTTCTCCTTCAACGTCCCCACCGTCCACGCCGGCGGCGCCATCACCGTCGAACGCGGCCAAGCCAAAGCCACCAAGGTCAGCTTCAGCCGCCAAGGCGGCATGTGCCCCCACTGCGAAGGCCGCGGCACAATCACCGACTTCGACCTCACCCACCTCTACGACGACACCAAATCCATCAACCAAGGCGCCTTCACCATCCCCGGATACAAATCCGACAACCTGTGGACCACCCGCATCTACGCCGCCTCCGGACTCGTCGACGCCGACAAACCCATCCGCGACTACACCCCCACCGAACTCCACAACCTCCTGCACCACGACCCCGTCAAGGTCAAGGTCGAAGGCGTCAACCTCACCTACGAAGGCCTCCTGCCCAAACTCCGCAAAACCTTCCTGGCCAAGGACCGCGAAGCGATGCAACCCCACATCCGCGCCTTCGTCGACGCCGCCGTCACCTTCACCGACTGCCCCCAATGCGAGGGCACCCGCCTCAACCCCACCGCCCGCTCCGCCAAGATCAACGGCGCCGGCATCGCCGACCTGTGCGCCATGCAGATCAGCGACCTCGCCCACTGGGTACGCCAACTCGACGAACCCACCATCGCGCCCCTGCTCACCACCCTGGCCCGCACCCTGGACTCCTTCGTCGAGATCGGCCTGGGCTACCTCTCCCTGGACCGGCCCGCGGGCACCCTCTCCGGCGGCGAAGCCCAACGCACCAAACTCATCCGCCACCTGGGCTCCTCCCTCACCGACGTCACCTACGTCTTCGACGAACCCACCGCCGGACTGCACCCCCACGACATCCAACAAATGAACGACCTGCTCCTGCGCCTACGCGACAAGGGCAACACCGTCCTGGTCGTCGAACACGAACCCGACACCATCGCCATCGCCGACCACGTCGTCGACCTCGGCCCCGGAGCAGGCACCAACGGCGGACACATCACCTTCCAAGGCACCGTCGAACAACTGCGCACCACCGACACCACCACCGGCCGCCACCTCGCCGACCGCACCACCCCCAAACCCACCGTGCGCACCCCCACCGGGCACCTGCCCATCCGCGGCGCCACCACCCACAACCTGCAAGACGTGTCCGTGGACATCCCCCTGGGCGTCCTGACCGTCGTCACCGGTGTCGCCGGATCCGGCAAAACCTCCCTCATCCACGGATCCCTGGCCACGCGCGAGGACGTCCTGGCCATCGACCAAGCACCCATCCGCGGCTCACGCCGCTCCAACCCCGCCACCTACACCGGGCTCCTGGACCCCATCCGCAAAGCCTTCGCCAAAGCCAACAACGTCAAACCCGCCCTGTTCAGCGCCAACTCCCAAGGCGCCTGCCCCCAATGCAAAGGCATCGGCGTCACCTACACCGACCTGGGCATCATGGCCGCCATCACCACCACCTGCGACGTCTGCGAAGGCAAACGCTTCGCCCCCGCCGTCCTCCAACACCACCTCCACGGACACGACATCAGCCAGGTCCTGTCCATGTCCGTCGACCAAGCCCACACCTTCTTCGCCCACGGCCCCGCACACACCCCCGCCGCCCACAAAATCCTCACCCGCCTGCACGACGTCGGCCTGGGCTACATCAGCCTCGGCCAACCCCTCACCACCCTCTCCGGCGGTGAACGCCAACGCCTCAAACTCGCCACCCACATGGGCGGCAAGAACACCGTCCTCATCCTGGACGAGCCCACCACCGGCCTCCACCTGGCCGACATCGAACAACTCCTGACCCTGCTCGACCAACTCGTCGACACCGGTACCACCGTCATCGTCATCGAACACCACCAGGCCGTCATGGCCCACGCCGACCACATCATCGACCTGGGCCCCGGAGCCGGCCACGACGGCGGACGCATCATCTTCCAAGGCACCCCCACCGACCTCATCGACCAGGCCACCACCCTGACCGGCCAACACCTGGCCCACTACGTCACCGGCACCACCCACACCTGACCCCGGACAAGGAAAAGTCCCCGCGGTCCATGGACCGCGGGGACTCCCGTCTACGCCGGATCTCGCACATCCCCCGATAACGAGGGTCCGGCTCAGGCCGCGCGCACAACCCCCGTAGGCGCCCGGCCCCACACCCGCCTCAGACGACCCGGGACCAATCGGCCGTTACGGCCGCCCCCTTTGATCCCCGGGGTGCGCAGGTGCTCACCCAAGCCCCTACCCGATCCCTCGCCGGTAAACATCCCCACCCCGGAAATACTCGGCAGGGACCCAGGAGACGACCACACAACCGGGACGTAGCCCTTCACCGGCGCACCGATCAGCGGCGAACACCTCCCGAGCGCGGCTCTGGACGTGCAGGGGCACGGTGCGCAGGAGGCACGGTAGCGCCCGCCGCACCAGAACACGGTTTCCCTCTTCCAGGCCCGACCATGGCACGCAGGGCTGTCTTTCAGCCCAGGATGCGGCGCACGAGTTCGACCGACACGGTCGGGACGCGCCCGGTCAGCTCCCGCACGTCCACCGAGGTGGTGTCGAAGGTGTCCTTGGCGACGGCGACGTGGAACAAGCCGGCCATCATCTGGGCGTGTTCGGCGTCCATGCCGCCCTCGTGCAGCACCCGCACCACTTCCTGGGTGGAGGCCGACCTGTGGGAGATCGGATGGCCGGTCACCTCGCTCAGCAGGGCGGCCAGGTCGTCATAGGTGAACAACTCGGTGTTGGTCAGTTCATAGGTGCGCCCCAGGTGCCCCTGCCCGGCGAGCACCCCGGCGATGGCCGTGGCCAGATCATCCAGACACACCCAGTTCAGCGGCCGGCTACCGGTGGCCGAGACCAGCTCACCGGTCCGGGCGGCCACCCCCAGCTCAGGACCCAGCTCGTCCATGTAGACGCTGTTGCGCATGAATGTGAAAGGCAGGCCCACCGCCCGAATGATGTGCTCGGTGGCCAGATCCACGTCCTCCAAGCCGAAGGGCCGCCGCTCGGGGTCGGCCAGGCTCACGTACACCAGATGAGAGATCCCCAGCGCGTACAGGGCACGCACCACCTGATGCTGCTGCTGGATCCGCACGGCGTTGTCCAGCGAAGGCGAGGGGACCAGAACCACCTTGTCCACCCCGGCCAGCGCCACCGCCAGAGCGACGGGGTCGTCATAGTCGCCCACGCGCACGTCCATGCCTCGTTCGCGCCAGGGGGCGCCCTTGTCATGGGTGCGCACCAGCGGCGCGATGTCGGCGGCGGCCACCCCGGCTTCGAGGAGTCGCTCGATGATACGCCCGCCCAGGCGTCCGGTGGCGCCGGTCACAGCGATGGTGGTCATTGCAGGTCCTTCCAGGTGGATGCCGCGAGAGTCATAAACGTAGGACCCTTCGCTTCCTAGGACGGTACCCTAAACGGAGGACCCTACGTTTGACGTCGGGGCGCACAAAGGGCACAGCGCACCCAACCCAGGGAGCAAACATGGAAACCACCAAGACCAAGGCCGCCACCAAACCCTTGCGGGCCGACGCCCAACGCAACCGCGACCGACTCCTGAAGGCCGCCATCGCGCTGCTACCCCACAAAGGCCCCCACCTGTCACTGGAAGCGGTCGCACGCCAAGCCCAGGTGAGCATCGCCACCCTGTACCGACACTTCCCCACCCGCGAGACCCTGGTCCTGGCCGTCCACCACCAGGAAATGACCGAACTCGCCCACTGGGCCGACGAACTGACAACCACCCTCCCAGCCGAACAAGCCCTCCACCGATGGCTACACCACCTAGGGCACTACGGCAGCACCCGACCGGGCCTGGGTGAAGCCTTCCGCGCCGCCGCCCTCACCGGAGAAGAACTACTGGAGCAGACCTACGAGGTCACGGTGCAAGCCCTGGACAAGCTCATCACCGGCGCCGCGGACACCGGGCACACCCGCACCGACATTCAAGGCGGGGACGTACTGTTGGCACTGTGCGGGGTATGGGACCTGCCCGACTCCCCCACCGCCAACGCCCAGACCGACCGAGTGGTCACACTCCTCCTGGACGGGCTGAGGGGGGGGGGGGGGGGGGGGGGGGGGGGGGGGGGGGGGGGGGGGGGGGGGGGGG
>NZ_FRFF01000053.1 GCF_900143625.1 Nocardiopsis sp. JB363 | reverse complement strand
GGATCGGGGGGATCAGGGGGAACAGGGGACAGGCCACGTCCGGTCACCGAGGACGGAGCCCCGCGCGCGTGCGATCACGTGCGGGGATGCGGTGATGACGTCGGTTTCCGGCCCCGGACGTGCGACGGCCGCCCCCGCCGTCCGAGGGACGGTCGCGTGGGCGGCCGGAAGCCTGCGTCAGGGAACGCCCTACTGCTGGGACTCGCCCTGCTCGGCGACCTTCTCCTTGACCTCGTCCATGTCGAGCTCCCGGGCCTGGGTGATCAGGCTCTCCAAGGCCTCGGAGGGGAGCGCGCCCGGCTCGTTGTAGATGACCGTCTGGTCGCGCACGATCATCAGGGTCGGGATGGACTGGATCTTGAATTCGAACGCCAGCTCACGCTGGGCCTCGGTGTCGACCTTGGCGTGCACGATGTCGCCGTGCTTGTCCGAGGAGCTCTCGAACACCGGGGCGAACTGTCGGCAGGGGCCGCACCAGTCCGCCCAGAAGTCGATGAGAACGAAGCTGTTGTCCTTCAGCGTCTCGGCGAAGTTGTCTTTGGTGAGTTCGACGGTGGACACGTGGTCTCCTGCTCTTCGTTCGTCTTGTTGGTGTCGACCGGTGGCCAACTGCCATCCTCCTGGGTCCTACAGCGGTCGTGCCCGCTTGTTTGTTCCGCATGCCTGCGGGAGACCTCCGAGCACCCTGATGGCCTGCTGATTTCCGACTCAACACGTGTTTCATACCGGTTTGGGAGGCAAGCCTCTCGGGGGTTAGTGTCACCGTGCGGGGCACTGGTTCATTGTGGTGACCGTGATCTCGGGTCGTGGGCCGAACGCGCGAAATGGGGGACGGATGAGCATGGGAGAACCCGAGGGCGACGAGGCCGTCGACTATCGGTTCACCCTGGCCAACGAGCGCACCTTCCTGGCCTGGATCCGTACCGCGTTGGCGCTGCTGGCCGGGGCCGTCGCCGTCCTGCACCTGCTCCCGCTGGGCTGGTCCGAGACCCCGCGTACCGCCGTGGGGCTGCTCCTGGCCCTGATCGCCGGGGTGGTGACGGTGTACGCACCGGTGCGCTGGTTCCGTGTACAGCGCATCATGCGCCGTGGTGACACCCTGCCGATGAGCGCCCTGCCCCTGATCACCACGTTCGTGGTGGGGCTGGTGTGCCTGGCGGTCCTGCTGGGGAACCTGCTGTGAGCGGGCGGGACCCGGGGCTCCAACCGGAGCGCACGCTGTTGTCCTGGCAGCGCACACTCATCCTGGTGGTCCTCGTGGGGCTGCTGTACCTGCGCGGACCGTTGGTGCCCGGAACCGCCGTGGTCCCCGAGGTCCCGGCGCCGCTCAGGGTGGCTGTCGTGGCCCTGACCCTGTTGGTGGGGGCCGGCCTTGGACTGCACCTGTGGCTGAGATGGCGAAGGACCGCCCACGGCCTAAGGGAAGAGGGTCGTTCCGGGCCCCCGCTGAGCGTGGCGCGTCCCTGGGCCCTGGTCCTGTTGAGCACCAGTGTGCTCGCACTGGCGGTGGCTGTGGCGGCGACGGTGATCATGCCCTGAACGGGCGTTCCCCGCCGGCGGGTGTCGGTGCGGGTCGGGTCGATGCCCTGTCGCGGGCGGAGACGTCTCATGCCCTGTGACGGGCGGGCCGGTCGCGGTCTCGCGTACCGAAGGGCGGTGGGGTGGTTCCCGCGGAACTCCCCGATGCCGCCGGGGACGGCGACCCTTCCCTGACGAATGGGGCTCGGGTCGGGTGTGGGGTGGTGGCCGTTGGTGAGGCGGGGGCCTGGCCTCGTGCCCGCTCGTGGCTGTGTTCTGATCGGGTGGGAGACCGGGTTCGGACGGCGGGGCACCCGAATGCGACTCCTCTGGCGCTAAGCGGGCTGCGGCAGGACCTCGGTCGAACGACGGTGTTCGACGATGGAGTCGATGATCGTGTTCAGGTCCCTGGTCGGCTCGTAGCCGATCAGCCGCGCGGCCAACGAGGTGTCGGGGTAGCGGCGTTGCATGTCCTCGTATCCCTCACCGTAGGCCTGTTCGTAGTCCATGTAGGTGATCTCACTGCGCGAACCGGTCAGTTCCACGACCCGGTCGGCCAAGCCCTTGATCGATACCTCCTCGTGCCCGCCCAGGTTGACCGCCTGGTTATAGGCCTCCGGGGTCTCCAAGAGCCGGGTCAGGGTCGGCACCACGTCGAAGACCGAGCCGAAGCAGCGCCGCTGTGTACCCGTGCCGTACACGGTGATCGGCGCGTCGTCCAGGGCCTGGTCGACGAAGCGCGGGACGACCATGCCGTACTGTCCCGTCTGCCGAGGCCCCACCACATTGAAGAACCTGGTGATGACGCACGGGACGCCGGACTCCTTGCCGTAGACGTGCGCGACCAGTTCGTCCAGGCCCTTGGCGGCGGCGTAGGACCAGCGGCTCTTGATGGGGGAGCCGTAGATCCGGTCGTCGTTCTCCTTGAGGCCGTTGGCGTCGTTCTTGCCGTAGACCTCACTGGTCGAGGCGACCATGTAGGGAACGCGGTGCCGGACCGCGGCCTCCACGACGGTCTCCGTCCCGTGCAGGTTGGTGCGCAGGGACTGGAGCGGCTTGTCGACGATGTTGTAGACACCCACGGCGGCGGCGAGGTGGAACACGGTGTCCGCCTCCGCGACGAGTTCGTCTACCAGTTCCCGGTCCAGGATGTCGCCCTGGACGAAATGGAACGCCGGTGAGTTCTGCAACTGGGACAGGTTGGACAGTGATCCGGTCGAAAGGTCGTCGAGCACGATGACCTCGTGTCCCTGGGCGACCAGGTGATCGCTCAGGTGCGAGCCGATGAACCCGGCTCCGCCGGTGATGACAGCCTTCATGGTTTCCCCTCCACAGCGGGTGTTGATCGGTTTCGCTTTTTCGCGGGGATGGGTGTTCTCGGGACGGGTGGGGGAGCTCTGGTGCCTCCCGACGCGCTCAGGCCAGGTGCCGCAGCACGTGGTAGCCCTCGCCGAGGGCCACCCCGGCCTGCATGCCTCTGAGGACGGCGAGGCTGCGCAGGGTGAGTTCGGAACGGGTGTGCGGGTGCTCGTGGCTCTGCGATCCGTACAGCTCCATGCCTTGGAGCTTGGTCAACAGGTCCTCCTCCTCCAGTTCGACGATGAGGTTGGGCGCCTCCACCGGTTCGGTCCGCCACTGATCGGCCGCTTCCTCGTAGGCCATCACTAGCCTCGGGTGATGGCGCAGTCGGTTGTTGGAGGGGCGCAGCGCGGTGTGGACGGCCTCGGCGGTCGCCTGGTGGTCCTGGTTGTAGCTGGTGCGGTGCGGGATGAGCACCACGGTGGGTCGGAGCCGCGCGATCGACAGCGGGCTCTCCTGTTCGACGAGCTGGGCCAGGTCCACCCGGGGGATGCCGTCGAGCCTCAGGTGGTGTGCGTCACCCGGCAGGGCCATGTGCCAGTCGTCCCAGTGGAAGTGTTCGGAGGCCCTCTTGATCTCGGTGTGGCGCTCCTGTGCCGTCGAGAAGCCCTTCGGGGACTGGTCCGCGGTGTCGCCGACGGTTATGAACTGAACGTAGACCTCCGCGCCCGCGCGCTTGGCCTTGTTCATCAGGCCGCCGCAGCCGAGGGTCTCGTCGTCAGGATGGGGGGAGTAGACCAGGAGACGTTCCTGTGACCAGTCCATCGTCATGTCGGTTTCCCGTCCTTTGCCGAATGTGGGGGCGATCGGTGGTTACCCGGTCCGTTCTCGGCCTTGAGCCGCGTGGTCCGGGAGGGCGGTGACCCGATGTGCCGACCCGTGGGTCAGTCCCGGGTTCGTGCCTGTCGGAGTATCTGCGGCGATTCCGGTCCGGCGTTGAGTAGGAGATCGATCGCCGCCAGGCGGGGGACGAACGGTTCGGTGCCCTTACGAGTGCGTTGCGGGTACTCGGGATGTCGGAAGTCCTGCCACTCGATGTCCACTCCGTAGTGGCCCGTGATCTCGGGATCCATGTAGCCCCTGGATCCTTCACCGGCGAGCAGGGTGTCGGCTCCGGCCTTCGCGCAGATCTGTGCGAGCAGCTCGCTCTTCGACCCGGGGAAATCCCCCAGATCCTTGGCGCGCAGAATCGGTGTGTCGATACCGAAACCGCGCATCAGCATGCGCGTGGTCGCGATGGACAGATCTGCGAGATCATCCCACTCCGTCTCGTACAGGTGAGCGATTTCGTCTTTGTAATCGTTCCAGTACGGGGCCTTGCGGTAACAGTGTTCAGCCAGTGCCCTGTAGTGCTTCATCCTCCATTTCTGGGTGTTGTCGATCTTTTTGTCCCGGATGAGTTCGTCCCTGCTCGACTGCTCGACCGGGACGGTCAGCAGGACCGGCTTGCCCGGCCCCGCTATGTAGTTTCGGTTCTGCCATCCACGGCGTTCGAACTGGACCGTGTCGAGCATGATGAACCGGTCAGAGCGGTCTATCTTGTCGATAAGCCCCAACCAGGGCCAATAGTGCGGTTGGTGAATCGCCACCGTCGTCCGACCGGGGTCGTCACTGGTGAGCGAGGTGTGCTTCCGGGAGCCGCCGGGGTCGGGGCGGGCAGGATCTGGCGATGGGGAACGTGAGTCGCCGATCACGCCGGGCATTCTCCTTCTCTCGGGGGGTCACCTAGAGGCGACGCTTTTCCGACTACTAAGCCGTATCGGATATTCCGGTGCCGTTGACCGACGCCGGTTCGCCTCAAATATCCTCTAATGGTTACCACCTCACGCAAGCCTGTGTATACGATTTGCGTGGCCTACATAGGACGCGAACCAGGGTGAACCCATCGGTCGCGTAGGGCGTCAACCTAACACCGACTTTGCGGGTTAATGTCGGGCCGAAACCGATAACTGTCGGAGGAGTCCTAGGGCTGTGCGTATCGCGCGATTCATCGGTGGCCTGCTGACCGGGCTGATCGCCCTGGTGCTGGCCGTCGCACTCTTCGTCTTCTGGTTCGACTTCGCCACGGGCATGGCGGCGGCCTCAGGGCTGGGTGCTCTGGGCTACGTGTTCCTCTGGATGGCCTTCGGGCTGAACCTCCTGTTGTGGACCGTCATGGGCCTGCTCCGGCTGGCCGAGGACGGCACCAGGGCGGCTCTGCGCCGCGACCCCGTCCACAAGGGGAATCGGGCGGTGGCCCGGGGCCGCGAACGGGAGAAGGTGCTCGTCGGGGCCGGCGGTGGTGACGCCGGCGAAACCGTCGTGGCCACAAGTGGCAACGACGACGCCGAAGGAACCCTGATGCGGACACGATCGGGGGGCGACGTCGTGGCGACCGACCCCGACGACATCACCATCGCCGTCATCATCCCGGCGCACAACGAGGAACCGGTGATCGACGCGGCCATCTCCTCTGCGCTGGGCCTGTTCAACCGCTGGGACATCTACGTGGTCTCGGACTCCTCCAAGGACTCCACCGCCGAGATCGCCGCGAAGACCGGCGTGAACGTCCTCGAACTCCTCACCAACCGGGGCAAGGCGGGCGCCATCGAGGCGGTCATCGAGGAGTTCGCACTGACCGAGAACTACGACGGTGTGCTGATCCTGGACGCCGACACCGAACTCCACTCGGGGTACGTGGAAGGGGCCAAACGGCAGCTGGCCGACCCCGACGTCGCCGCCGTGGCCGGTTTCGTGGTCTCCGAGTGGAAGCCCTGGGAGCGCAGCATCGTCGGGCGGATCATCTCGGCCTACCGGGACCGCCTGTATTTCATGCTCCAGTACTTCATGCGTTTCGGTCAGACCTGGAAGCGCGTCAACGTCTCCTTCATCGTGCCGGGCTTCGCCAGCGTCTACCGCAGTCGCGCGCTCAAGCAGATCACCGTGAACCCCCCGGGACTGGTGATCGAGGACTTCAACATGACCTTCGAGGTGCACCACAAACGCCTCGGCCGGGTCTCGATGCACGCCGACACCAAGGCCTTCAGCCAGGACCCGTTCACCTTCCGCGACTACCGCAAGCAGGTGGGCCGCTGGACGCTCGGTTTCTGGCAGACGCTGCGCAGGCACAAGATGTGGCCCAGTCTCTTCTGCCTGTGCCTGGCGCTGTACGTGTTCGAGGTCGTCCTGGTCTCGCTGCTGTTCCTCGTCACGGTGGGCATCGCGGTCTTCGTGCTGTTGGGCACGTTCGCCGGTGACCTGCTCACCGGGATCCCGTTCCTCACCGACTCGTTCAGCGCGGTGACGGCCTTCCTGCCGCTGACCGCGCTCGCCATCGGTCTGCTGGTGCCCGACTACATGCTCACCTGCATGATGACCATGATCCGGCGCAGGCCCTCGTACCTGTTCTACGGGCTGTTCTTCTTCCCGATCCGCGTCGTGGACTCCTACATCTCGCTGCGGATGATCCCGAAGGCCTGGACGGCCAAGTCCGACGGTCGGTGGAGCAGCCCCGTCCGCGTCTCCAAGGACAAGTGAGGTCCAGTGGCGAGAATGTGAGATCGAACGGTCACGGCCACCCCGAACACCTCGGGTGCCGGACAGCGCTTAGCCTCGTGGGAGGGGACCCGACCCTCCTCGGGCCAAGTCGTTGAATGGGTGTGTTGGCAGTGGACAAGAGGCGTGTGTCGTTCGGCTTGTACCGGGTGTTGGCGTATGTGACGGGTGTCTTCCTCATCGGGCTGACCTTCGTCGCTATGCCCGCCAAGTACCTGGTCGGCGAGACCTCGATGTTCGCCCTCGCGCCCGCGCCGCATGGCTGGGAGCACTGGTTCGGCCCCGAGTCCCCGCTGATGCTCTACATCGCGATGCCGCACGGCTACATCTACATGTTCTACGTGCTGGTGGTCCTGTGGGTGGCGCTGGACCGACGTTGGGGCGCCGGTCGCACCCTCGGTGTGGTGCTCGCGGGCACCATCCCGATCCTCGGTTTCGTGGTCGAGCACCGCGTCGTGAAGTCGGAGAGGGCCAAGGAGGAGCCGGCCGCGTCCGCCCTGGGCGGGAGTCAGGAACCCGCGCCCACGTCCTGATCCGTCTGCGATTCCCCGTCCTCTGAGGCCCCGCCCGTTTCCCGGGTGCGGGCCTCTTGCAGTTCGCGGCGCATGAGGAGGACCCAGAAGACCAGCGCGGACACTCCGAACATCGCCCACTGGACGGTGTAGCTGAGGCTGCGCCAGTTGATGGTGAACCCGGTCGGTGGCGCCGGGGGCGGCATGGCGGTGAGTCCGTCGACCGCGGATTCCCGATCGGGGAGGGTGAGGTAGGCCGCGTAGATTCGCTGGTCCCACTCACCGACCAGGACCGACGGGGCGATCCGCTCCACGGTGCCCTCCTCGGGGGCGCCCACGGGGACGAAACCCTCGGAGGACTCCTGCGGGGGCTGGAGCCAACCGGTGACGGTGACCTCGCCCTCGGGAGCCGCCGGCACGGCGTCGGGGTCCTCGGTCCAGCCGCGGTTCACCGGCATCGCGACGCCCTCTTCGGTGACGAGGGCGGTCACGACGGCGTAACCCTCGGCGTCGTCCATGTACTGGGGCACCAGGACCTGGGAGTCGGTGTCGAAGCGCCCGCTCGCCTCGACCGCGGTGTTCGCGGTGAGGTCGGGGTGCAGGTACTCGCCGGGCTCGCCGAGCTCGTCGACCGATATGGCGTCCGCGAGGTCCGCCACCGGGTTGGTGATGACGTCGCGGTCCGGTTCGAAGGCGCGGGTGCCCTGCCAGTAGGTACCGGCGACGCACACGATGGCCACGAGCACGGCTGCGAGGTGGATGCCGAGCCAGCGTGGGCTGAGGAGAGGTGAACTCACCTGTCCAGGCTATGCGCGGGTTCGGAGTGGGGGATCGTGACCCCTGGTTGACGATGGCCACAGCCGCTTGGGAGTTCGTCACCCCAGGAATGACGATCACTTTAAGTAGTTGTTCGTGACTGAGGGTTGTTATTCGTGGGTGTGGTGGGTACTGTTTCTATCAACGCGGAACGACAAGATCGCTCCGCGGGCAGACCTTTGAGGCGGCGACTCCAGGGGGGAGGAGTCGCAGGCCGTTTCCCAGGCGAGGGTCGCCTCCGTACTTTGAGGGGGGATGCGGAGGCGACTCTCGCCACCTCGTCCGGGGCGGGACCACCGATCGGTGGTCCCGCCCCGTTGTCGTGTCCGGGCCATCGCCCCGGGACACGGTCGGCTCAGCCCATGGTCTTCTGGCCGTCCAGGGACTCCCGGATGATGTCGGCGTGGCCACAGTGCTGGGCGGTCTCCCGGATCATGTGCAGCAGCACGTCCCGCGCGGTCCACTCGGCGCCCTCCGGGAACCACGGCGCCGCGGGCAGCTTGTGGGAGATCTCCAGGTCCGGCAGGGAACGCACGTACTTCTCGGTGTTCTCGGCGGTCGCCGCGTAGTCGGCCAGCACCCCCTCCAGGGTCTCGTCGCCGAGCAGCCGGAAGGTGTTCTCGTGGAAGTCGTAGGTCTCCTGGGCCTCGTAGTCGACCTCTACCGGGCCCTCCTCGATGAACCGGATCCACCCGCGCTCGGCCCCGTTCACGTGTTTGACCAGGCCCGCCAGGTGCAGCACGCTCTTCGTCGTGCGGGTGGTGGCCTGTTCCTGGTCCAGACCCTTGAGCGTGGTGAGCAGGAACTCGCGCTGCGCGGCGAGGAAGTCCAACAGTGCTTCTCGCTCCACGTCCACCCGGCCGGTCGTCTCGGTGCTCGTCGCCGTCATGGGAACCCCTTCGTCGTGTCCGTCTCGCTGGACTCGACACTAGAAAGCGTGGCGGTCAGTTTCTGGCCTCCACTTTCGATGAGGTCCGGACTTTTCTGGCACCGCCGAAAGCACTACGGATAGCCTGGCGTTCTGGCGACCCGGAGGATTCATGGCCCTGATTCCGCTCCAGTACCGACTCGACGGCCCCGAACACGCGCCCGTGGTGCTGCTCGTGCCGCCGTTCGGCACCAAGATGTCGGTCTGGGAACCGCAGATGCCCGAACTCACCCGCGACCGCCGTGTACTGCGGATCAACCATCGCGGCCACGGCCACTCGCCGTCCCCGGACGGCCCCTGCCGCATCGAGGACCTGGCCCTGGACGTGCTGGGGGTCCTGGAGGACCTGGGGGTCAGTCGGGTGTCGGCGGTCGGGGCCGGGTTCGGCTCCTCGCTGCTGCTGTGGATCGCGGCCAACTCCCCGCGCACGCTGGACCGGATCGCCCTGATGGCGGCGGCGCCGCGCACGCCCACCATGCACCGTTGGGACCGGGTCGCGGCCAGGGTGCGCACCGGCGGCATGGAGGCGGTCACCGCCGACGTGGTGCTGCCGTGGTTCACCCCCGACCTCACCGACGAACGTCCCGAGGTCGCGGCCCGCTTCAGCGAGGACTTCGACGGGGTCGACCCGACCGCGTACGCGTCGATCTGCGACGCGATCCAGACCATGGACCAGCGCCATCTCGTCTCGGGGGTGCGGGTGCCCACCATGGTCGTCTCCGCCGCACACGATCCCCTGCTTCCGCCCGGGCACGGCCGCAGGCTCGCCGACGGGATCGAAGGCGCCCGGTTCGAGGTGGTCTCCGGGGCCGCGCACCTTCTCGGAGTGGAGCGCGCCGACCGGATCAACGAGCTTCTGGTGGAACACGTGGTCGCCTGAGGCGGTGCGCCCGTCAGTCCTCCGTCAGTCCTCGGGCAGGCTCACCTCCCTCACCGGGTCCTCCAGGGCCACGACCGGGATCAGTGGTCGGTTGACCTCCAACAGGTAGCCGTCCGGGTCGCGGAAGTGCGCCGCCCGGATGCCCCACGCCGTCCAGTCGCGCGGCTCCATCACCTGACGGGCGCCGGCGGTCACCAGCCGTTCGGCGGTCTCGTCGACGTCGTCGACCTCGAAGATCACCGCCAGTCGGTCCTGGTGGGGGAGTTCGGGGTCGGCGGTGTCGGTCTCCAAGGCCTCGGCCATGACCTCGCGCTGGTTGATGGCCAGACGTGTCCCCGACTCCACGTCGAACTCGGCGTAGCGGCTGCCCTCGTCACCCCACAGGACGGGCAGGCCGAGGACGTCGGAGTAGAAGCGGAAACAGGCCTCGTAGTCGTTCACGAGGAGCCTGATGTAGCTGCAACGCATGGGAGCCTCCTGCCGTGGCGGGGTTGGTCGTCGGCACCATTCTCACGTCTGAGCGTGACGGATCACCGAGTGTCCGTATCCGGATCCGGGGTGGCCGGATGTGGTCACCCGCTACATTTCTCCGCCGATGACCTGTGAGTTCACCTCCGGATCCATCTGTTTTCAGGACAGATCGTTCGGGCGTGTCTCAGTAGTCACTATTCGATTTTATGTAGCACACGTACTATCTATTTCAGTAGAGGAGATACGAAGGAGGGGATTTCTGTGCCGAGTAAGACGGTGCCGGAACGGGCCAGGGCCGAAGCCCTGGCCACCGGAACCCCGGCCGAGACCGTGCTGCGGGTTCGTGACCTGCGTATGAACTACGGCAGGACCGAGGTTCTGAAAGGGGTCGACCTCACCGCCCGGCGGGGTGAGGTGGTCGCGCTGCTCGGCCCCAACGGGGCGGGCAAGACCACCACCATCGAGATCCTGGAGGGGTTCCGACGTCGCTCCGCCGGCGAGGTCGACGTCCTCGGCTCGGACCCGGACCACGGCGACGAGGCGTGGCGTTCACGGATCGGCGTGGTCCTTCAGTCCTGGCGCGACCACGGCGCCTGGCGAGTTCGCGACCTGCTCCACCACTTCGGCCGCTTCTACGCCCCCTACGCCACGCCCGAACGCCCACGTCCCCACGACACCGACACCATCCTGGAACTGGTCGGCCTCACCGAGCACGCCGGAAAACGGATCAAGGCCCTCTCCGGTGGGCAACGCCGACGTCTGGACGTGGCGATCGGAGTCGTCGGCCGGCCCGAACTCCTCTTCCTCGACGAACCCACCGCCGGGTTCGACCCCAAGGCCCGTCGTGACTTCCACGACCTGGTGTTCCGGCTCGCCGACGAGGAGGACACCACGGTCCTGCTCACCACCCACGACCTCGACGAGGCGGGGAAGCTCGCCGATCGCATCCTCCTCCTGGCCGGGGGTCGGATCGTCGCCGACGGCAGTCCGGACCGGCTGTCGTCCCTGGTGGCCCAGGACAGCGAGGTCACCTGGACCGTCGACGGGCAGCGGTACCTGCACAGCACCGGGAACCCCGCCCGGTACGTGGCGGAGCTGTACACGGAGCACGGGGACGAGGTCACCGAACTGCGGGTCACCCGGCCGTCCCTGGAGGACGTGTACATGGCCATGGTCCAGCGGTACGAGAGCGGTGACGCCGAGCGTGCCGCGGCCGAGTTCACCAAGGAGATCCGATGAACGCCGACCTCAACGCGGTCCGGGCCGGGCTCTCCCGGGGCTGGATCGAGTTCCTGCTGTCCTTCCGCAGCGGCCAGGAACTCTTCGGCTACCTGTACATGCCGATCCTGTTCGTGGGAATGGCCATCACCTTCGACACCGTGGGGTTGGGCGACGGCGAGCCGATCGGGGCGATCGTCCTCAGTGGTGGGGCCGCCTTCTTCCTGGTGATGCTGGGTATCACGACCGTCTTCCAGGTCTTGGCGAACGAGCGGGAGGACGGGACACTCCTGCGGGCCAAGGCCGTTCCCCGGGGGCTGTTGGGGTACACGGTCGCCAAATCCGTGCACGTGGCGGCGATGTCGATCACGGCCATGACCCTGATCGTCGTTCCGGGGTTGTTGTTCGTCGAAGGCTTCGGCTTCCAGGACTGGACCGACCTGGTCACCCTGATCTGGGTCTGTGTGCTGGGGATGCTCGCGCTCGCGCCCATCGGTGCGATCCTGGGCTCGCTCATCACCAATCCGCGCATGGGCGTCACCCTGGCGATGCTGCCCACCATCGCCATCATCATGATCTCCGGGTTGTTGCTCTCCTTCGAGTTTCTGCCCGGTTGGGTCCAGACCATCGGCCAGGTCCTCCCCGTCTACTGGCTCGGCCTGGGCGTTCGCTCCGCGATGCTGCCCGAGGCGCACGCCGCCCTCGAACTCGCGGGCTCCTGGCAGTTGCCGCAGGTCGCCGGGGTTCTGGCAGTGTGGGCCCTGGTCGGACTCGTGGTGGCCCAGTGGGTCCTGCGTCGGATGGCACGGCGCGAGTCCGGGTCACGGGTCCAAGCGGCCCGAGAGAAAGCGATGAAACGTGCCTAGCGAGAAGACGAACGGCCGCCGCGCCAAAGCAGGGGCCAACACGGAGACGATCCACAACCGGATCGCGATGTTGCGAGCCGAGCGAGGTGTCTCCCGCCGGCAGTTGGCCGAGGCCTTGGGCGTGCACTACCAGACCATCGGCTACCTGGAGCGGGGCGAGTACAGCCCCAGCCTCCACCTGGCGTTGCGCATCGCGAAGTACTTCGAGGTCCCGGTGGAGGTCGTCTTCTCCACCGGACCCTTCCCCCGCATCGGGCAGTGACCGACCCCTTCGTGAGGAAGGCCTACAGGAAGGGGTCGGGGCCGGCCCAGCCGAAGGTGTCGCGCTGCCGGATCTGGGCCAGCTCCTCCTCGGACAGCACGCGCGGGCGCCCGATCTGGCGGGCTCGGAGATAGGTGGCGCTCAGCCAGTCGAGCAGGCGCAGGTTCTCCATGGCGTGTTCCAGATCGCGGCCCAGCGCCACACCGCCGTGGCCCGCCAGCAGTGCGGCGTCCCTCCCCTTGAGGGCCTTGACCGCCTGGTCGGCGATGTCGCCACCGCCGTACGGCATGTACGGGGTGACGGCGACGGCCCCGCCCAGACCGGCGGCGCGGTGGTGGATCGGGGGCAGCTCCACCTCGACCGTCGACACGGCCACCGCGTCGGAGGTGAAGGCGTTGACCACGGCGGTGACACCACGGTCGTGCTCGGCGGCCTGGCGATGCACCGCCATGTGCAGGGTGGTCTCGGCGGCCGGGTCGCGCCGCCCTTCGAGCATCCGGTCGTCCAGGGACATGACCGGGCAGTCCTGGGGCTGGATCTGGTCCAGGGGAACACCGTGCGGGGTGACGACCACCAGGTCACCGCTGCGGACACTGACGGTGCCGGCCTCACCGGGGGCGACGCCCGGGTGCCGGGCGATGGCGCGGGCGGTCAGGCAGACGTCGCGGCGTTCTTGTTCGAGCAGCATGCGTTCCTCGATGGGGTTCGCGGGCGGCGGTCACACGGGGGCCGACCCGGGCGAACGGGACGAACCAACTTAGGTATACCTAATGTACGTCAAAATCTTGTTCTTGTATTCCCCACCGCGGAGTGTCCCGGGGCCCTCGTCCCGGCCGTCGACGTAGGTCTGTGCCAAGGCAGGCCGGTGACCGAGGACACTGAGGGGCGCCCCCAAGGGCACAATGCACGTTTTGCCTGTTCAAGAAGGTTATGGGACGTTGTGGAAAGTGTCCTACGAAAGAGGTCGTTTGTGACTATCAATCCCGGGCAGAAGGGCTCCGTGAACCAGTCCTACGCAACCCTGCCGTCCGTGCCGTACCTGTCCGAACCCGGGACGGCCACCGCCACCAGTCTGTACATCGACGGGGAGTGGCACGCGGCGAAGAACGGACGGGTCCGGGAGATCCTGGACCCCGCCGACGCCTCCGTTCTGACCGTCGTCAGTGAAGGTGGCCGCGCCGACACCGAAGCGGCCATCGCCGCCGCCCGACGCGCCTTCGACACCGGAGAGTGGCGCCGCACCTCCGCCGCCGACCGCGGCCGCGTCCTCGACGGGATCGCCGACCTACTACAGCGCGACCGCGAGGAGATCGCGGTCATGGAGTCCCTCGACACCGGCAAGACCATCGAAGAGGGCGGGATGGACGTCGACGACGTCACCGACGTCTTCCGCTACTACGCCGGTCTGGCCGACAAGG
The DNA here is from genome assembly GCF_900143625.1 of Nocardiopsis sp. JB363. Classification (GTDB taxonomy): domain Bacteria; phylum Actinomycetota; class Actinomycetes; order Streptosporangiales; family Streptosporangiaceae; genus Nocardiopsis. Next base: position 87,204 of record NZ_FRFF01000053.1, on the reverse strand, counting down.
ACGCGGGCCGTCTGGTCTCCGCGCCCGAGGGCGTGCACAGCAAGGTCGTGTACGAACCCGTCGGCGTCTGCGGCATGATCACGCCGTGGAACTACCCGCTGCTCCAGCTCTCCTGGAAGATGGCCCCCGCCATCGCGGCCGGGAACACCATGGTGATCAAGCCCAGCGAGATCACCCCGGTGACCACCGCCAAACTGGTGGAACTGTCCACCGAGGCGGGCATCCCCGCGGGCGTGGTCAACCTGGTCCTGGGCAGCGGTCCCGAAGCCGGCGCGCCCCTGTCCGAGCACCCCGACGTCGACCTGATCTCCTTCACCGGTGGACTGGTCACCGGGCGCCGGATCATGGCGGCGGCCTCCGAGACCGTCAAGAAGACCGCCCTTGAGCTGGGCGGCAAGAACCCGAACATCATCTTCCCGGACGTCGACCTGGACACGGCCGTCGACTACGCGCTCAACGCCGCGTTCTTCCACTCCGGACAGGTGTGTTCGGCGGGTGCGCGCCTGATCGTGCACGACGACATCCATGACGCCTTCACCGCCGAGCTCGCCCGCCGCGCCGAGGCCATCCGCATCGGCCGCGGTCAGCACGAGGGCGTGCGCTGCGGCCCGCTGGTGTCCGCCGAGCACCGGGCCAAGGTCGAGAAGTCCGTGGCCCGCGGTGTCGAGGAGGGCGCCCGGATCATCGCCGGCGGCGCGCGACCCGACGACGCCGAACTACGGGACGGCTACTTCTACCGCCCCACCGTGTTCGTGGACTGCGACCGTTCCATGGACATCGTTCAGACCGAGGTGTTCGGCCCGGTCGTGACCGTCGAGCGCTTCGAGACCGAAGAGCAGGCGATCGAGCTGGGCAACGACACCGACTACGGGCTCTCCGGCGGTGTGTGGACCGATGACACCGCCCGAGGTGAGCGCGTGGCCGCCGCCCTGCGCCACGGCACCGTGTGGATCAACGACTACGGGCCCTACTTCCCCGGAGCGGAGTGGGGCGGCTTCGGCCGCAGCGGAATCGGCCGTGAACTGGGTCTGGCCGGGCTCGACGAGTACCGCGAGGCCAAGCACGTCTACCGCAACCTGGCCCCCGAACCGCAGCGCTGGTTCGGCTGAGCGACATCGCCCCCGGTGGCTGAAGCCCCGGGGCGCCGGCCACCCGTCGGCGTGGAACCGTCCACCGCGTCGACGGGTGTCCCCCTCTTCACAACAGAAGACACCACCAACACAACACAGGTCGGTTTCCCCGGCATCCCCGCGAGAGACCAACGAGAGGAATCGGTCCGTGTCCGATCAGGAACACACCTACGACTACGTCATCGTCGGCGGTGGAACGGCGGGCTCGGTGATCGCCAATCGCCTCACCGAGGACCCCGACACCACCGTCTGCCTCATCGAGGGAGGCCCCGACGACCGCGACCTCGAACACGTGCTCCGGCTCCGTGACTGGCTGAGCGTCCTCGACGGCGAACTCGACTACGGCTACCGGACCACGGAGCAGCCCAACGGCAACTCCCACATCCTGCACTCGCGTGCCCGCGTACTGGGCGGCTGCTCCTCGCACAACACGCTGATCAGCTTCCGGCCGTTCGCCGAGGACCTCGACGAGTGGGTCGCCGCCGGCGCCGAGGGTTGGGACAACGCCACCGTCCAGTCCTACGCCGACCGGATCAAGTGCAACATCGTTCCGATCGCCGAGAAGGACCGCAACACCATGGTCCGGGACTGGGTGTCCTCGGCCTCGGAGGCGGCGGGCGTCCCGGTCGTCGAGGACTTCAACGCCCTCACCTCGCACGGTGGCGGCTTCGCCGACGGCACCGGCTTCCTGTCCATCGCCTACGACCCCTATACCGGCTACCGGTCCTCCGCCTCGGTGGCGTACCTGCACCCCGTCATGGACGTGCGCGAGAACCTGACCGTGCTGCTGGAGACCTGGGTCGACAAGGTCCTGTTCGACGGCGACCAGGCCACCGGCGTCAGCGCGACGACCAAAGACGGCGAACGGATCACCGTCCAAGCACGCCGGGAGGTCGTCCTCGCCGCCGGAGCCGTCGACAGCCCTCGCCTGCTGATGCTGTCCGGGGTCGGCAGGGCCGAGGACCTGGAATCGGTGGGAATCACGCCCCACCACGACCTGGCCGGGGTGGGAGAGAACCTCCAGGACCACCCCGAGTCGATCATCATGTGGGAGACCAACGAGCGGGTCCCCGAGAACACCGTGATGGACTCCGACGCGGCCCTGTTCGTGCGCCGCGACGAGAGCGATCCGCGCCCCGACCTGATGTTCCACATCTACCAGATCCCCTTCGACGACAACACGAAGCGGCTGGGCTACGACTCGCCCGAAGACGGGTACGCGGTCTGCATGACCCCCAACATCCCGCGGTCCCGTTCCCGTGGTCGGCTCTACCTCACCTCCGACGATCCCCGGGTCCAGCCGGCCCTGGACTTCCGCTACTTCACCGACCCCGACGGCTACGACGAGCAGACCATCGTCGACGGGCTGAAGATCGCCCGCGAGGTCGCCGCCACCGAACCGTTCAAGTCCTGGATCAAGCGCGAGGTCGCCCCCGGACCGAAGGTCCGCAGCGACGAGGAACTGTCCGAGTACGGGCGCCGCGCCGCGCACACCGTCTACCACCCGGCGGGCACCTGCCGGATGGGCGCCGCCGCCGACGACGGAGCGGTCGTCGACCCCCGCCTGCGCGTCCGTGGACTCAAGGGACTGCGCGTCGCCGACGCCTCGGTCTTCCCGACCCTGCCCACGCCCAACCCGATGGTCATGGTCCTGGCCCTGGGTGAGCGCGCCGCCGACCTGATCCGTCAGGACCGGTCGGCCGAGAAGGAGGAGAGCCGATGAGCATCCAGGCCACCGAGACGACACCGGCCGCCGACGCCACCGACGTGACCTTCTCGGTCCGCAACCTGTGGAAGATCTTCGGCAAGAACGCCGACAAGGTCATCGGCACCGAACTGGAACGCGCCGACCGCGACCGCATCAAGGAGGAGACCGGCTGCACCGTCGCGGTGCGCGACGTCTCCTTCGACGTACGTCCGGGCGAGATCTTCGTGGTGATGGGCCTGTCCGGGTCCGGTAAGTCCACGCTCATCCGCTGCCTGACCCGGCTGATCGAACCCACGTCGGGTTCGGTGCGGCTGGACGGCGAGGACATCGAACAGGCGAGCGACCAGCGCCTGCGCGAGCTGCGCCGGCACAAGATGGCGATGGTCTTCCAGCACTTCGGGCTGCTGCCCAACCGCCGGATCATCGACAACGTCGCCTACGGGCTCGAAGTGCGGGGGATGTCGCGCGAGGAACGCTACGCGCGAGCCCGCGAGATGATCGACATGGTCGGGTTGTCCGGGTACGAGAGCGCGCGCCCCAGCGAACTGTCCGGCGGTATGCAGCAGCGTGTGGGCCTGGCCCGAGCCCTCGCCGTCGACCCCCAGGTGTTGCTGTTCGACGAGCCGTTCAGCGCGCTGGACCCGCTGATCCGCCGCGACATGCAGAACGAGGTCGTCCGGTTGCAGCGCGAACTGAACAAGACCTCGGTGTTCATCACCCACGACCTCCAGGAGGCGCTCAAGCTGGGCGACCGCATCGCCATCATGCGTGACGGCGAACTCGTCCAGGTCGGCACCCCGGAGGAGGTCGTGGGTCGTCCCGCCAACGCCTACGTCGCCGACTTCACCTCCGACGTCGCGCGCACCACCGTGCTCACCGCCCGGTGGCTGGTGCGCGACGCGTTTCCGGAGGAACGCACCGACGGGCCGATCACCGAACCCGGCACCGTCCTGGCGGAGGTCCTGCCGATGCTCGCCGCCAGCACCGCCCCGGTCCGGGTCGTGGAGGGTGACACACTCCTCGGTTACGTGGGCCGCGACGACGTGTTGCGCGCCATCGCCGAGGACCAGCTGGAGGACGCCGACCAGGTGGCCGCGATCGTGGAGGAGACGGTCGAGGAGATCCCCGCCGATGCCGTCGACCACGGCGACGTGACGTCGCCCGGGGACGGTGCGTGACATGGCCACGGTGACCGAATCGGCCGGCGCCGCGGCGACCGGCCCGACTGGTTCAGACAGGGGTTCCCAGGGCGCCGGGGGGTGGCTGCGCGGCAGCGCGGTCCAGGCCCTCCTGGTGGTCGTCGTGCTCGTCGCCGGGTACTGGGCGGCCCGTCTGATGGGCGACCCCTCCTGGGCGGGTGGTTTCCCGACGGCGGTCGGCGACCGCTTCATGGCGTGGCTCGACGGGATCTACGCCTGGGTCGTCGAGAACCGCAACGACAGCCCGCTGTTCCTCTACTTCTTCAACTACGTCTCGGTGGGTCTGGGATCGGCGGTCGTGCTGATCAACCAGTTCCTGGACTTCCTCACCTGGGCGGGCGTGACCGCGCTCGGCCTGTTCGTCGCCTGGCGGTTCGCCGGGTGGCGGGTGGCGTTGCTGGTGCTGGCCACCTTCGCGGTGTTCGCGCTGACGGGGCTGTGGAGCGAGTCGATGACGACGTTGTCGCTCATCTTCACGTCGGTCCTCATCGCCCTGCTGTTCGGCATCCCGCTCGGCATCCTCGCCGGACGCAGCGAGGCGTTCTACCGAGGCCTGCGGCCGGTGCTGGACTTCATGCAGATCATGCCGGCGTTCGCCTACCTGCTGCCGTTCGTGCTGCTGTTCGGCATCGGCAACCCGGCGGCGGCCGTCGTCACCGCCGTGTACGCGCTTCCACCGGTCGCGCGGATCACGGCGCTGGCCATCCGCGAGGTCCCCAAGGGCGCGATCGAGGCGACGACGTCGCTGGGTTCCACGCCCTGGCAGATCCTCACCAAGGTGCAGCTGCCGTTGGCCAAGCGCACCATCCTGCTGGGTGTGAACCAGACCATCATGCTCGCGGTCTCCATGGTCGTGATCGCGTCGGTGATCGGCGCCGGTGGTCTGGGTGACGCCATCTACCAGGCGTTGTCCAAGGTCAACGTCGGGCAGGCGTTCCAGGCGGGTGTGGCGATCGTGATGCTGGCGATCGCGATGGACCGGGTCACGGGCGCGGTCGGCCGCAGTACGCCCGTCTCGAACCTTCCCGAGCGGTACCGACTGCCGGTCTCGGCGATCGGTCTCGCCGCCATCATCATGGCCACCGCGGTCGGCCGACTCTTCAAGCTCGGAGGTTGGCCGCGCGAGATGTCCGTCGACATCGCGGACCCGGTCAACACCGTCTACGACTGGATCCAGTCGGGGATCGGCGACTTCACGGCGGCATTGGCAACGTGGCTGTTGAACTGGGTGCTGAGCCCGCTCAGCGCCCTGCTCACCGGGTCGCCTTGGTGGCTGGTGGTCCTCGCCGCCGCCGCGCTGGGTTGGATCTTCGCGGGTGGGCGCACCGCCATCGTGTCCGCGGCGGCCTTCGTCGCCATCGGTCTGTTGGGCGTGTGGGACAACGCCATGGACACCCTGTCCCAGGTGCTGGTGGCCTCCGTGGTCACCATCGCGTTGGGTGTGGTCATCGGTGTGCTGATGTCGCGCAACGACGTCCTCGCCACGATCCTGCGCCCCATTCTGGACGCGATGCAGACACTGCCGCCGTTCGTGTACCTCATTCCGGCGGTCGCGCTGTTCACCATCGGTCGCGTGCCGGCCCTGGCCGCGGCGCTCATCTTCGCGCTACCCCCGGTGGTCAGGCTGGTCAACGACGGTATCCGCGGTGTTCCCGCGGGCACGATCGAGGCGGCCGAATCGCAGGGCTCCACCAAGTGGCAACTGCTCACCAAGGTGGAGTTGCCGATGGCCCGCGGCTCACTGCTGCTGGCCATCAACCAGGGCATCATCCTGGTGCTGTCCATGGTGGTCATGGGTGCGCTGGTCGGTGCGGGCGCGCTGGGCAACGATGTGGTCGTCGGCCTCGCGCAGAACCAACTCGGCCTGGGTCTGGCCTCGGGACTGGCGATCGTCTGCCTGGGACTGTTCCTGGACCGGGTCACACAGGGAAGGAGGGCACCCCGTGCCTAGGTTCATGAGAAGGAAGGGCGCCCTGCTTCGGGTGATCGCGGTCGCGGTCGTCATGGTCATGGTCGGCTCATGCGCGGTGCGCACCGACCAGATCGCCAGGGACCCCGGGGTGGTCAGGATGGCCGTCAACGGTTGGGTGGGTTACGAGGCCAGCGCCGAGGTGTTGGCCGCCATCCTCCGGAACGAGATGGACTACGAGGTCCAGCTGGTCCGTACGGACGAGCAACCCTCGTGGCAGGCCCTCGACCAGGGCGTGCTCGACGTGATCGTGGAGAACTGGGGCCACGAGGACCTCTTGGAGCTCTACGGGCCGGAGGGCAACGGCACCGTGGTGGACGGCGGATCCAATGGAAACGTCGGTGGCATCGGCTGGTACGTCCCCGCCTACATGGAGGAGGAGTACCCGAACATCGCCACGATGGAGGGGATCAAGGAGCACGCGGACGTCTTCCAAACCGCCGAGACCGGTGACAAGGGTGAATTCCTGGGTGGTGCACCCGGATTCGTCACCCAGGACCAGGGGATGATCAACGCGTTCGACCTGGACTTGGAGATCGTCTTCGCCGGGTCGGAGGCCTCGCAGATCACCGAGGTACGGCGCCGTTACGCCAACGAGGAACCGGTGCTCTTCTACTTCTACGACCCGCAGTGGCTGCAGGAGGAACTGGACTTCGTCCGGGTGGAGTTCCCGGAGTATGAGCCCGGCTGCGACGCCGACATCGAGTGGGTGCCGTGCGACTACCCGGTCTACGACATGAACAAGATCTTCCGGACCGGGTTCGTTGAAGAGGACGGACCCGCCTATCGGTTCCTCGACAACTGGCAGTGGACGAACGAACAACAGAACGAGGTCGCTCGGATGATCGCGGACGAGGGGATCGACTCCTCCGAGGCCGCGGAGATCTGGGTGGACGAGAACCCGGACGTGTGGCGCGAGTGGCTCCCCGAGGGCTACGAGACCCGCTGACCACACGCGACCGAGCACACGAGACGAGAGGGGCGGGGACCGGTGGGTCTCCGCCCCTCTCTCTGTTCCGGGAAAAAGTACTACCTGGTTGCTACTTTTCGTCTACCCTGGTGGCATGTCCGCTGAGAAGCTTTCCGTGTCCCTTGAGTCCGAGACCGTCGAACGTGCTCGCCGTGCGGCCGAGCGCGAAGGCATCCCCCTCTCCAGATGGCTGAACAAGGCCGCGCGGCAGGCCGCGGACCTGGAGGAGGGGAGGATCGCGTTGGAAGAGCACTTCGCCGCGTTCGGGCCCCCTTCGCTCGAAGCCGAAGCCCAAGCCGAGCGGGTGATCGAGGAGACGGGTATCGGTCGTCCGATCCCCTCGGGGCGTGCCCAGGCCAACCAGGCCGCACTTTCCCACCTCGATCGACTCGATGAGGAGACGGACACATGACGGTGCTGCATCCTCAAGGGTTGGTCTTGGACGCGGGGGCGTTGCGAGAGGCCGAGTCCAATCCACGAGGCATGGTGTGGGCCCTCTGCCGTAGGGAGAACCAAGCCGGGCGCCAACCTCTGCTCCCCAGCGTCGTGTTGGCCCAGATCTGGCGTGGCGGGGCACGGCAGGCGGCGGTCGCGAGTGTGGTGAAGGCGACTCGAATCATCGACGTCGATGAGTTGATGGCACGTCGGGTCGGCAAACTCCTCGGGGTTTCCGGTACGGCTGACGTCGTCGACGCGGTGGTGGCGATCGTCGCCATGGACGCGAGCGCGGCGGTGATCACCTCGGACCCGGTGGACATCGGAAAACTGGTCGAGTCCGTGCGCGGTGACGTTCCCCTGATCACGGTCTGAGACAGCGTTCCGAGGGCGGGGGCTCGGCGGGGCCGGTTATCCCTTCGTCGTGGCCCCTTGCCCTGTGGGGTGGTAGAGGTAAGGATCCTTCATGTCTCTGCCCTCCCACTGAGTGGAGTCGCATGCACCAGGGACGACTGGTCACGACGCTCGGCACGGTCCTGCTCTTGGACGTGCTCCGGGTCTTCCTGCCCTCACTGATCACGCTCTTCGGGCAGGCCGGTGCCACCGGACCCGCGCTCATGGGCGCGTTCGCCCTCGTCTGGTTCCTGGCGCCCTTCCCGTTCGTGTACCTGGCCCGGTGGGTTCCGCCTCTGGCACTGGCGCTGTCGGCGGGCGGACTGCTCGCGGTCGGCCGGGTGGCGCTACAGGCCACCGAGGGCGGTGGCCCACAGCTGTACCTGGCCTCGTCCCTGGTCGGCCTGGGCGTGGTGGGGCTGGTGTGCACCGTGATGGCGACGGTGACCGATGGCCGAGTGAGCGCTCTCGGCGTGATGACCGGGGTGGTCGCCGGGGTGGCGGCCTCGGCCGCGCTGCACACGGTGCTCGGCACCGTCGACCCATTGTGGCGGGAGGGGGCGCTCGTCTGGGTCGGTGTGTCGCTCTTGGCGGTGACCTACCTCGGCACCGCGGCCCGCGCCTGGCGGGCCACCTCGGTGCCACCGATGCCGACCCCGCCCCGGAGTTGGCTCGCCCTGGGGCCGCTGCTCTTCCTGTCCGGCCTGTACACCGCGAACCCCGCGGTGGCCGAGACGATCGGTGGGACCCCCTACGCGGCGTCCGCCCTCGCGGTGGTCGCCGTGGCCTCCATCGCCGTGGCCGCCCACCCGAGATGGGTTTCCCCGAACCCCTACGTACCACTGGCGGTACTGCTCGCGGTCCTGGCCACCCTGGCGTTCGCCGCACGCCTGCCCGGCGACGTGCCGGGGGCACTGCCGGCGTGGACCCTGATCGCCCTGCTGCTCGGGCAACTCGCCCTGGCGGCCTGTGCCGGATGGGCCGCCACGGACACCGTCACGGCGGCCTCCCCGACCCGCACCGGTGTCCTCGCCACCCTGGGGCTGCTGGGCTTCGTGGTGTTGGTGTTCGCCTTCTACGCCGCCTACGACCTGCACGTCACCAACACCTACGTGCCCTTCGCCGCACTGCTCCTGCTCGCCGTGGCGGTCCTGCCCCGCATGGGGGACGCGGTTCCGCCACCACCCGAACACGTGCTCCCGGCGACCGCCGTCGCGGCCGCGCTCACCCTCGTCGTCACGATCGCCGCGCCCCTGGCCCGACCGGAGGCCGACGCCCCCCGACCCTCCGCCGACGGTCTACGCGTGGCGGCCTACAACGTGCGCATGGGCTTCGGGATGGACGGACGTTTCTCCGTCGCCGAACAGGCCGACACCCTGCGCGAACTCGACGCCGATGTCATCGCCCTGAGCGAGGTGGACCGCGGGTGGCTGCTCAACGGCGGTCACGACGGGCTGTCCCTGCTCGCCGAGCACCTGGACATGACCGCCTACTGGGCCCCCGCCGACGGCCCGTTCTGGGGCGACGCGGTGCTCACGAACCTTCCGGTCTCCTCGGTGCGCGGACACGCTCTGCCCGGGAGTGGCCCCACCGGCGCGCAGGCCCTGGAGGTGACCGTCGCCCACGACGGCACCGAGGTCACCGTGGTCTCCACGCACCTGCAACCCGAGGGTTATGACCTGGGAAACCCCACTGCCCGGGCGCAGCTGGACGCGCTCTTCGACATCGCGGCGACCGCCCACGAACGAGGGACACCGGTGGTGGTCGCGGGGGACCTCAACTTCGAACCGGAGGAACTGTCGCTGGGGGAGGTCCTCCACGACGCCTTCGCCGACGTGCGCCCGTTCCCCACCATGGCCGCCGACACCCGCTCTGACCAGCAGATCGACCACATCCTCACCACCGAGGAACTGACCGCGAGCGACCCGGCCAACCCGGACGTGCCCCACTCCGACCACCGACCCATCGCCGTCACCCTCACGCACTGACCGGACACGGCGAACGCGAACGACCGTCCGGTGCGGTACCCGCGCTTGCCGAATGACGTCCGCCATGCTTATATATCACTAATGGATATATCGTCAGTTGATATAGGTGATCGGGTGCCGAGCCATGGCGCGTAGTTCGGGTTTCGAGAGCGGTGAGCTGGCCGACACCGCGGTACACGTCCTGCTCGCCCTGGTCCGGCCGAGACACGGCTACGCGGTCATGCGGTTCCTGGAGCAGGAGAGCGGCGGCGCCATCACCCTGGGGCCCGCCTCGCTCTACACCACGCTCAAGAAGCTGGTCTCCGCGGACTTCATCAACGAGCTCGACGGCGACGACTCCCGCCGCGTCTACCGCATCACACCGAGAGGGCGTGAAGTCCTCAACCGCAACATCGAGCACCGCCGCCGGCTATTGGCGATGGCGGACCACATCATGGAGGAAGAATGAGCACCACCCGCAAGATGGGCAGCGGTCTGGCCTTCACCCCCGAGAAGGACCTCCGGATGTTCGCCGACATGGCCCGTCGGGGCAAGCACCTCGACGGGACGGCCAACCTCATGCACGGGTGGAGTTTCGTCGACGGAGAACCCGAAGAAGCCGTCTTCGACCTCGCCTACGAGGACGACCCCTCGCCGGACTACTTCGACATCTTCCGCGGCGCCGGCTGGGAGCCGGTCGTCTCGCTGGGCAACGTGCACATCTTCAAAGCCGCCCCGGGCGCCACGCCCGTCCACACGAGCATCGAATCCCGCCGTGACGAGTTGCTCCGCAACCGAAACCAATACGCGCGCTACGCCCTGGTCGCTCTGGTCGTCTTCGCCCTTGTCGTCCTGGGACTCGCCCTGGTGACCTGGAACGAGTGGGTGGAGGCAGCGCTACTCGTGGTGTTCGTCCTCCCCGTGGTCTACACCGTGCTGCCACTGTTCGGATACTGGCATCGACTCAGGAAAATCCAGGACTCCCACTGACCCGACCCTTCGACGTCGTCATGGCCTCATGCGTCAGTGACCCGGCCGTTCGTAGTGCAGGCGCCTGCTCACCCAGTAGACGTTGACGCAGGCGGCGACGAATGCGGCGCCCAAGACCACCACCAACCAGGTCTCGTCGGTCCAGAGGGCGGCGGCAGCCGTTCCCAGCAGCAACACCAGAGCTCCGAACACGGCCAGGATCAGTCGAAAACCCAGGGCGCTGGCCGGGCGGTCGTGACTCCCGAGCGCTCCCTTCAGCCTTCCGCGTCTGGCACGTTCCATGTGCGTCCACCTCCTCCCCACAGTCCTACCCCAGCGGGCTCCGACGTTAGCCCCGGGGTCGACGACGGGGGGAGACCGGGGCCATCGCGCTCCGGGTACTTTAGGATTTTCTTAAGCCGAGTCAGTCTTGGGAGTAGGGAGCCGCAGAGCGTCTTTGCAGGGGCTATCTACAGGAACGTGAAGGGGAAGGGGCCTGATGAGCGGGTACCAGAGCCGGCGAGGGAGCGGACACCTGGAGCGGGCGGTGGCCGATGCCGGAGGCCCCGAGGAATTCGAGGCCGGTGTGGGCCGTCTCCGTGACCGGGCACAATCATGGCGCCTGATGGAGATGCGCAAGCACCGAGGACTGAACCAGGCCCAGGTGGCGGAGCGGATGGGGATCTCCGTCGCCCGCATCTCGCAGATCGAGGCCGGGGACGTCTCCACCCGTGACGTACTCGACCGCTACGTCTCGGCGCTCGGTGGCACGTTGATGATCATCGCGGACTTCGGTGACGAGCAGCTGAAGGTCGGCTGAGAGCCCGGGAACGACAGAAGGGGGCGCCCCGGCCGGGACGCCCCCTTCTTCGATGGTTCCTACAGGCCGTTCATCGCGGCGGGAATGGCCGCCTCGATCAGGAGGTCCCTCCCGTTCGAGGTGGTTCTGGACGCCGTTCGTCAGGGTGCGAAGGCGGTGATGCGGCCAGTGGTGGGATCCAGGGCGACGATGGCGCCGGGGACCTGGCGCAGGTAGGGGGTCGTTTCGGCGGACCATTCGATGTCGGTGACCAGGCGTGTTTTTTCGGGTGGTGCCCAATCCACGGGCACCGTGGTTTGTGGTGTGCTGCTCTCCCAATGGTCGACGCTGAGCAGTCCGCGGTCGGACCCGTCCGGGGCGTCGGGATCGGGGCCCAGGGTGATGAGGGATTCGTCGGTGGGCAGGGCCAGGGTCTGGGTCAGCTGGAGGTTGACGCCGTCCGGTTCCAGGTGGTGTCGGTGCTCGCCCTGATGGTCGTAGTAGTGCACACCCCGGTCATCGTCGAGGCTTTGGTCGATGGTGACGTAGCCGTCGTCGGTCAGGGCGAGTAGGCCGCCCTCTTCAGGCCAGGGGTCGGTGGTGATTTCCTCGCCGCTCTCCAAGTCGAGGATCCGTCCCTGTTCCTCGGGGTAGAGGCGCAGGGCCAGGGTGTTGGGTCCGAGAGTGAACGTGGGATCGGGGTAGTCCCCGCCATCGCCGATCGGCCATGAGTCTTCCCAACTGAGTTCCCCGGTGTCGGCGTCCAGGGCGACGATCTCGTAGGTCCAATCGTGACGGTTGTCGGTGTTCACGGTCGAGCGCCCGGACACGATCGTGTTCCCGGAGACCGTGGCCTGCCCCGAGTAAACGTCCGAGATCGAGTCGTCTTCGCGCACATAAGTGGAGGTGGTCTCGTTCTGCCACAGGGCGGTGCCATCTGTGAGGGAATGGGCGATGAACTTTCCGCCTGCGTTTTCGATTCGTGTGTCGTTCGTGAGTTGGTAGATCCCTGAGGCGGGCAGGTCCTGGATCGCACCATTCGGACCTCGGGTCGGGTTATTCGTTCCCCGTCGGCGGCCAACCTCCTCGATCTCTTGTTCCGCGATGATCTCGCCGGTCGCGGTGTCGAGCACGAGGAGGTCCTCCATGCGCGGATCGATCGTGCGATGGTCCTCGGCCTGCTCCTTGTCGAAGGTCAGGGCGATTCGTTCGGTGTCGAGGGTGGTGTAGGCGGCTGTGAGCGCCGTTTCCTCGCGCTGGTAGTGCCAGGTGGGCTCACCGGTGACACCGTCGAGTGCGATGACGCCGTCGTCGAGTCGGACGGCCACACCGGAGGGAATGGGGTGGGCCATGGAGACCTCGGAGCCTTCGGGTGGGTTCCATTCCCAGGCGGTCTCGGTGGCGGTCCGGGCGAGGGGGTGTTCGTCGAGGGGGGCGGTGGTGACGTGGTCGGGGCGGTCGATGTTCCACCAGACCAGGCCTGCGGCGGCGATCATGATCAGCGCGATCCCGGCCGTCCCGACGATCAGCCATCGGCGTCTACGGGGAGGGGATTCGTCGCCGGTGCTGTGTGTGGTGGACATGCTGCTTCCTCTGCGCCTGGGTCACGTCTTTCGAGCAAGATTCGTAGGAAACCCTCGGACCGGTGCACTATGCGTGGGCCGCCCAATCCGTGTTCCGGACCCATCCCACCTCGGAGACCGCCGTGGACCGTTCGGGCACGTGCCCTCAGCGTCCTCCCTTGTCCTCACCCTGCCAACGCCCTCCCTCTCACTGGAGGGCGACCACGTGCTCGACCGTGTCGATGCCCGCCGAACGTTCCACGGGAACGTACACGAGCACCGCCCCGGCTACGGGGAGGAGTCGTCCCGGGTCGAGGTTGCTCGCAGTCTCGGTGGTGGTCGCGTCGATGACCTCGCCACTACCCTCGTCGACCCATGGGGTCAGGAGGACGTCGATGGCGTCCTCGGGGGTACCGCGCTCCATGTCGATTCCGAGCAGATGTTCGGGCAGGCCCACGGCGCTCTCCGGGGTGTCCGCGGGAAGTCGTCCATCGGGAACCGTGACGGTGGCGGTCACCTCGCCGTCGAAGGTCCGAAGCTCATGGGTCGGGTCCTCTGCGAACGGGTCCGGGCCGGCGAGGTATCCGTCCTCGTGGATCGACAGGACCGGCTTCGGTGACTCGGCGATGGTCGTACCGTCGGTGGGATCGATGATCAGCCATCCCTCTTCACCGGGGAATTCGGCCACCAAGCCGTCCTGGAACATGCGTGCCTGCGCCATCCCTAGGCCGTCGGTGTCCTCGGATTCCACACGCCACAGCTCTCGACCCTCGACCGGATCCAGCGCGACCAAGGCGTTGACGGTATCGGGGGCGGGGGTGCGGAGCGCACCCTCCGAAGTGTCCTCCGAACAGTGCAGCAACAGGACGATCGCGTCACTGTGATGCGAGGTGGAGATCTGACGGGTCGGTCCACCGTCAGAGCAGGTTTGCGGGGTCCCCTGGCTCCACAGGGTCTCTCCGGTCTCTAGGTCGCTCACCTCCAGGAGGGTCTCGGTCGCCTCGCCTCGCTGGTGCAGTAGGCGCCCCTCGTCCAGCAGACGGGCGCCACCACCACCCTCGACGTCCTCGGCCAGGGACGCGCCGGTCGCGGTGTCCAGCAGGGCGCTCGGTTCATCCGTGGCCGTCACTAAGACGTTCGTACCAGAAGGAGAGAACGAGGCGGAGAACCCCTCGGTGTCGGGAACCCGGTATCGCCACAGCTCGTCACCGGTGTCACCCCGCAGGCCGACAAGTCCGTCCGCCAGTTCGATCACGGCGCCGACGGGGCCGGGATGCACCGCCGTGACCCGCTCGCCCTCGCCGGGCCGCCACTCCCAACCGATTCCACTCACGGAGGAGACCGCGTCCGGAGCCGAGATCTCGTCCTCGGCGACGTTGTGGTCGGCGCTCGGCTGTGGGCCGGGGCCCTCCTCCTGTGAGGAGGAACAGGCCGACATCGTCATTGCCAGACAGACGGCGGAAACAGCCAGGTTTCTTCGATTTCTCACGTCGTGCATCTTTCGTCACGTAGGGGTCGTGTGAGGATGGCGCCCTACTAGGTCCGTGAGTCGAGGGCCTCCCTGCCCGCCATGTTGAAACGACTGAAATCACTGATGACCGTGTTCCCCAGTTCGTTCTCGGCACCAGGCCATTTCTCGTCTCTGAGGTCGCCGTAGATGCTGTCGATGGCCTCCTGGTAAGCCGTCGCGTCGAAGGAGGACTCACCCTCACCCTCCATCCAGAGATGGGGATCAAGACTGATCTCGCCGGTGCTGGGGTCGCGCAGATAGTCGACCTCTTCACCGAAGGTGTGTTCTCCGTTGTTCTCCACCGCCATCGCCGCGTGGATCGTCGCCCGGTTGTCCAGAGCCACGGAGGAGAAGTCAGAACTCGTGTCCCTCGCTACATCGATATGTTCCGTGGCCAGAACCTCCTTGAAGCCCTGCTTCATCACCTCACTGACAGTGCTGACCCCAGGGGCGGGGATCTCATTGAAGATCGCTGCGGTCAAGTCGACGGAGTTGTTGGCCACCTGGTTCTTGTAGTCGATGGCGCCGTTGGTGGCGTCCAAGCGATTCTGGTGCTCGTTCTCGATGGCCTCGTCGATGAGTGCGTCGAAGATACCCGCAGCCCTGGGTTCGGAGACATCGGGCGGGTACTCGGCGAAGTACGTTGAGGCCGCTTCCTCCGTTCGGAAGAACGACGCGGTTTCGAGTCGGGTCGCGGCGTCTTCACTCCCTACGATGTACTCCGCGAAGGCCAGCCGTGTCATCGGGTCGAGTTGAAGCGCCCCATCCCCCAAGTACTCGTTGTCCACTGCGTAGATCTCCGGGTCTTGTTCCCTGTCGTCATCGAAGTTGAATCCAGCGACGCTCTCCATCGATTCAATGTTGTTGAGGAAGAGG
Organism: Nocardiopsis sp. JB363; assembly: GCF_900143625.1. GTDB lineage: Bacteria > Actinomycetota > Actinomycetes > Streptosporangiales > Streptosporangiaceae > Nocardiopsis. Next base: position 71,717 of record NZ_FRFF01000053.1, on the reverse strand, counting down.
TTCGTGAAGGAACCGGCGACCTCCGGGTTCAGATGCGTGAAAGACACGTTCTCCCAGGTGATGTCATTCTCTTCGTCCTCGATACTGTGTCCGGTCTTGCCGAGTCGCTCTTGCATCTCCGGAGTGGTGATGGTCTCCACGAGTGCGAGGAAGGCTTCGGATCCCTGGTCGACCTTGTCCGGGTCGTCGCTGTTCTGGAAGTCCTCGATCCAGTCGGTGAGGCCGGCCACAGCGCGACCGTCATCGTTCCAGTCGAACGTGTACAGGTCGGTGAGGATTTGCTCGGAGTCTCGTCCGTTGGGCTCGGAACCATCTGTGAGGAGGGTATGGTTGGCGTCCTCGTTGGCCGTGGAGAACCCGAGCAGTCTCGACATGGTGGTCTGTTCCTGCTCGTCCGGACTGTAGGTGACGGTCAGGTCGTTGCGGTTGTGCTCGCTGGGAAAGGCACCGGCCACCTCGCTCACCGCGGCGGTGAACTTGAGGGAGGTCTCCTCACCGAGTTCCATCGGCGTGCCGTTGGGGTGGCGTGCTCCGTCGAGTAGGTAAGTCAAGCCGGCGGCGTCCTCCAGCCACCGCTCGTAGCCGGTGCTCGACCGCCCTGGGCCGCCGATGAAGAGTAGCCTGACCCCCCGCTGCTGACCCCTTCGGAGAGGTTCCGGACGCTCTCCGGGAGACGGTCGTGTCCGCCACCGGTGGAGGGGTGAGACAGAGCCACGATCGACATGCCCAACATCGCGGCGATCTCCTGCTGCTGTGAGGCACTGGGATCACCGCGGAAACCATCGTCATGCAGGTCCAACATGACGTCGTCGGTACCGTTGAGCACGGCTTCCAGGAAGTCCAGCTCACTCTCGGAGAGTTCCTCGCCGTTCTGCGCCGCGTTGGCCGCCCTCTCGGACAAGGCGAGTGCCGCGTCGTGCAGTTCGTCGTAGTTCCCGCCGTAGTCACCGCTCCTGATGCGCTCGGCGAGGTCCTCCCCCACCGACTCGTCGTAGGGGTAGTACTCGTGGTCGCCCGTCACCGCGAAGGGAGCCATGCTCAGGTGGCCCGCCTCCGTCAGTTTGCGTACGGTCTCGGGTGTCGGTCCGTCGGCGAGCATGTCCGAGCAGGCATCGGAGTATTCTTCCAACTTCTCATAGGCAATCCGGGCCTGACTGTTGTGCGAGGCCTCGATCGCGGTGTAGGCAGTGAAATCTTCGATTCCGGTGACCGACGAGTTGAATTCGGTCTCGATCTCATCGATGCGGTTTCGATACCATTGAACGTCCGATATCCATTGATCGATGACCCCGTGCACGCAGATACAGGCCATTATCGCGCTTTGCCAGGCTTCCTGGTTTTCTACCGACACGGTGCGAATTGAATCGCTGATGAGGTCGGTGAACTCGGTCGCGGTGGTGTCGACGATGTCGTTGTACTAGACGGTGTCGCCCCGCAGTTTGGTATAGATGCGGTTCAAGTCCATTCGGGCGGAGATGAGGCCTGACAGGTTCGCGTCATCTTCGGTGTAGCTGAAACCCATGATCGCTCCCCAGAAGACTCAGTAAAGTTCGACGTTGATGGGACGGGAGAGGTTGCCTCCACTCGCGGAGAAGTCGCCTCCGGACTCATGATCGGTGCGAGAGATCTCCTCGGCGCCCGCCTGTGTGTTGCCGGCGATCGCGACACATTGATCCTCGACGTCCCGGATGCTGTCGGCGTGCTCGCCGGAGTACCCGCTCCAACCGGTGACGCCCGGAACGTTCCCAGCAGCTTTTCCAGCATCGCTAATGGCGTCTTCGAAGTCGACGGATGTTCCGAGAATGCGCTGGGCTGGGGGCTCGGCCTGGACGCCGCCGGAGTGTGCTTCCCCGGTGTTGGCTCCGGTTCCGTTTCCCATGGGATCTCGTCCTTTTCAGGGGGTTCTTGCAGGTGTTCAGGCCTGCGTTCGGGAAGGGCCGATCGGGACCGGCCCGAGGTCTTGATGATCGCGATAAGGGCGACCTAGGAAGAGTAGCAAATGGCCCATACGCACTTGAAAATGATCTTGTTGGGCCGCTCTTCGAACAAAAAAGGAGGGCGTCCCGGCCGGGACGCCCCCTTCTTCGATGGTTACTACAGGCCGTTCATCGCGGCGGGAATGGCCGCCTCGTAGGAGGTGCGCAGGTCCGCCAGATCGACCTCGACGACACCGCCCGGGTGCGTCACGGTCAGGCTGTCACCGCCGACGGTGCCGATCTGGGTGACCGGGACGCCGTGCTCGCCGGCCAGGGCCACGAACGCCTCCTCCTCGCCGGGCTCGACCGCGACGATCGCGCGGGCCCCCGACTCGCTGAACAGCTCGGTGAAGGCGTCGCCGCCCAATTCCACGCGCAGACCCTTGCCGCCGCGCAGCGCCGACTCGGCCAGTGCCACACCCAGGCCACCGTCGGACAGGTCGTGCGCGGCCGTGGCCAGGTCGCGGTCGGCCGCGGTGGCCAGGACCTCGCCCAGTGCGGCCTCGGCGGCCAGGTCCACCTGCGGGGGCAGTCCACCCAGGTGTTCGTGGACCACGTCGGCCCAGGTCGAACCACCGAACTCGGGACGGGTCTCGCCCAGCAGGAACACCCGGGAACCCTCGGAGTCGAAGCCCGAGCGCAGGCGGCGGTTCACGTCGTCGATCACGCCGAGCACACCGATGACCGGGGTCGGGTTGATCGGCACGTCACCGGTCTGGTTGTAGAAGCTGACGTTGCCGCCGGTCACCGGGGTGCCGAGCTGCTGACAGGCGTCGGCCAGGCCGCGGGTGGTCTCGGCGAACTGCCACATCACCCCGGGGTCCTCGGGGGAACCGAAGTTGAGGCAGTTGGTGACCGCGAGCGGCCGGGCGCCGGTGACGGCGACGTTGCGGTACGCCTCGGCGTAGGCCAGCTGGGTACCCGCGTACGGGTCCAGCCGGGTGAACCGGCCGTTGCCGTCGGTGGCCAGAGCCACCCCGCGGTCGGAGTCGTCGGAGATCCGGATCATCCCGGAGTCGTGCGGGGTCGACACCACCGTGTCGCCGCGCACGTAGCTGTCGTACTGCTGGGTGATCCAGGTGGGATCGCCCACGCCCGGAGCGCCCAACACCCGCAGGAGCTGTTCGCGCAGTTCCGGGTCGCCCTGCGGGCGCGGCAGCTTCGCGGCGTCGTCGGCCTGTAGGGCGTCCTGGGACTCCGGGCGCGCGTACGGGCGCCGGTAGACGGGGCCCTCGTCGGAGGCGGTCCGGGGCGGCATGTCCACGATGGTCTCGCCGTGCCAGGTCATCAGCAGACGGCCGCCGCGCTCGGCCTCCTCGGGGGTCACGTCGGTGACCTCGCCGATCTCGTCGGCGAGGACGCCCCACTTGTCACAGATCGCGAGGAAGTCGGCCATCTTCGCGGGCTCGACGATCGCCATCATGCGTTCCTGCGACTCACTCATGAGGATCTCCTCAGGGGTGAGTCGGTGGTCGCGCAGCGGGACCTTGTCGAGCTGGACGTTCATGCCGCCGGTGCCGCCCGCGGCCAGTTCGGTGGTGGCGCAGGAGATCCCGGCCGCGCCGAGGTCCTGGATGCCGACCACCATGTCCTTGGCGTACAGCTCCAGGCTGCACTCGATGAGCAGCTTCTCCATGAACGGGTCACCGACCTGGACGCTGGGCCGCTTGGTGTGCGACTCCTCGTCGAAGTTGGCGCTGGCCAGCACGGAGGCGCCGCCGATGCCGTCGGGGCCGGTGCTGGAACCGAACAGCACCACCTTGTTGCCCGGACCGGGGGCCTGGGCCAGCTTGATGTCCTCGTGCCGCATCACACCCACGCACAAGGCGTTGACCAGCGGGTTTCCGAGGTATCCGGGTCCGAAACCGATCTCGCCGCCGATGTTGGGCAGGCCGAGGCAGTTGCCGTAGAAGGAGATGCCGGAGACCACCCCGGGGAGCACCCGCTTGGTGTCGTCCGCGTCGAGCGGGCCGAAGCGCAGCGCGTCCATCACGGCGACGGGACGGGCGCCCATGGTGAGGATGTCGCGGACGATGCCGCCCACGCCGGTGGCCGCGCCCTGGTGGGGCTCGACGAAGGAAGGGCTGTTGTGCGACTCGATCTTGAAGGTGACGGCCCGTCCGTCGCCGACGTCCACCACGCCCGCGTTCTCGCCCATGCCCACGAGCAGGGCGTCGTTGGCGGGGGCCTTCTCCCCGAACTGGCTCAGGTGCACCTTGGAGGACTTGTAGGAGCAGTGCTCGCTCCACATGACCGAGTAGATCGCCAGCTCGGCGGCGGTGGGTCGGCGGCTCAAGATCTCGCGGACCCGCTCGTACTCGTCCTTGGCCATGCCCAGTTCGGCGTACGGCTGAGGGGTGTCCGGGGTGTCGTTCGCCGTGGTGACGGTGTCGAGGCCGGGTACTTCAGACATGCGGTTGTTCCGTTCGGGTCTCGCGAAGTTACGCGGATGGTTCAGGCCGAGCCTTGGCTGTGTCCGCCGCCCGGCACCGGATCAGTAGGCGGGCATGCCCGCGTTGCCCAACATGATGACCGGGATGGAGTCACCCGGCGAGGAGGAGTCGGCCACCAGGATGTCGCCGTCGGTGAGGACGGAGTCGGTGAGCGCGATGTCGTCGGGGGAGTCGGCCTCGGGTGGCAGTTCCTGGTTCCAACCGTTGGCGAGCAGGTGTTCGTACACCGTCCCGACCGCCTCGTCGGTCTCCATGTCGAGTTCCTCGCCGTCCTCACCGGCGACGAGGATCAGCCGGAAGCAGATGCTTCCGTTGCAGTGGGCCTCGTCCTGGTCCACGTAGGTGAACCCGGACGGGGGGCTGCCCAGGACGTCGACCTCGGGCGGTGGCTCCTGCTGCTGCCCGTCCGGTGACCCCTGCTGCCCCTGTCCTTGTTCCCCCTGGCCCTGTTGGCCCTGCCCCTCAGGGCCGGCCACGGGGGCTGCGTTGAACGACTGGAACAGGCCGATGGCCCCGGAGATCACCAGGCCGACCACGACCAGTCCCACCAGTACGAACATGGTCTTCCGGGAGCGCAGCAGCGCCATCATCGCGAGGATCGTCCCCCTGTCGGGTGTACGGGGCCGGAGGGCCGGCCCGGGTGGATCAGACCTGCGCCGGGGTTCCGGACGCCAGGTGGCCGAGGATCGAGGCGAAGAAGCCCAGACCCTCGGTGGAGGGTCCGGTGAGGGCCTCGACGGCGTGCTCGGGGTGCGGCATGAGCCCGACGACGTTGCCGTGCTCGTTGGTGATGCCGGCGATGTCGCGGCGCGAACCGTTGGGGTTGCCGTCGACATAACGGGCGATGACCCGCCCCTCGGCCTCCAACCGGTCGAGGGTGGCCTCGTCGGCGACGTAGCTGCCCTCACCGCTCTTGAGGACGACCAGGATCTCCTGGCCCTCGTCGTAGGCGTTGGTCCAGGCGGTGCTCGTGTTCTCCATCCGCAGGACCTGGTCGCGGTTGATGAACCGCAGCGAGGAGTTGCGGGTGAGGGCGCCGGGCAGCAGGTGGCTCTCGCACAGGATCTGGAAGCCGTTGCAGATGCCCAGGACCGGGAGGGCGCCCGAACGCGCCGCCGGAACCAGTTCGGACATCAGCGGGGCGAAACGGGCGATGGCGCCGCAGCGCAGGTAGTCGCCGTAGGAGAAGCCGCCGGGAAGGACGACGGCGTCGACGCCCTTGAGATCGGCGTCGTCGTGCCACAGCGGAACGGATTCGGCGCCGGCCAGGGACACGGCGCGAGCGGCGTCCTTGTCGTCAAGGGAGCCGGGGAAGGTGACGACGCCCACACGGGCTGTCATGAGCACACTCCGAGATCGTGGTTCGACGGGGAGAAGTTCGGTGCCCGACCCCGCCACGAGGACGGTGGGTCCGCTACCTCCGCAGCGTACCCGCTCACCTGTACTCGGGTACGACGGTCACCCCGTTCCCGGAGGTCCGACCTGTGTGATCCTCCGAAGGAAACCCCGCCTGGAGGGGGTGCGGGTGTGCGACCGAACAGTTCTCGTGGTGTGCGTCACGGCCCCCGTTGTCCAATGATCTTGCTACCAGTAGCGAAAAAGGCGCCGATATGGCTACTGGTAGCAAGATCATCGGGAGAAGTGCTCACTAGAGGAGGGCGAAGTGGGAACGCCGATCCTCCCCCGCGGACGACTCCCCGCTCGCCGGGTCACACGACGTGACCCGTTTGCGCAGGATGACGGTCGTGCGGGGCTCGCCGCAGAAGGCGACCTCGTCCATGAGGTACCGCATCAACAAGATGCCTCGGCCCGATTCCGCTTCCAGGCCCGGGAGAGGCGTTTGCGGTGAATTGAACCTGTCGGCGAGCGCCGTCACGTCCGGTGCCCGGCCGGTATGGGAGATGCGCATCTCACACCAACCAGGGGCGAACTCGGTCTCCACCTCATAACCGTCGTTCGGTCCGCCGTGTTCGATGGCGTTGGCGCAGGCCTCCGAGACTGACAACAGGATGTCGTCGATGCATCCTTGGCATAGTCCTGACCTGCGAAGAAGTGCGTCGAGCATCTCACGGACTATGGCGACCGTGTACGCCCTTCGTGGGAGGGAGATCGAGAATACGGTGTCCATCCGTGAACCTCTCGTGCTCCGTATCGCTGGCTACCCGGCGTCAGGAACCCTTCCCGAGGTCGCTCCGAGTAAAACGAACAGCCGCGCCCTCAGGGGGCACGGCTGAACAAGTCGGACACTTCCGGCACATGGGTCAATGGGGTCCCGCAGGACACCGTCCGATATGCGCCGAGGGTGCTTCCTCGCCGGTGGCGGCGGTGGCCGACGGGGGCGCCGGGGGCTGTGCGGCCACGGATCCGATCAGGCGGGACGGACCTCGAAGTCCTCGATGACGGTGTTGGCGAGCAGGGTCTCGGCCAGGCGACGGACGTCGGCGAGCTTGGCCTCGTCGACCTCGCCCTCGACCTCCACCTCGAAGCGCTTGCCCTGACGGACCTGGTCGATCCCCTCGAAGCCGAGGCGGGAGCAGGCCCCGGCGATCGCCTGACCCTGGGGGTCCAGGATCTCGGGCTTGAGCATGACGTCAACCACGACGCGGGCCACAGGTCCTCCACAGGAAAAAGGGGTATGCCACTGGTCCACCGTGCGAAGGGCGCGGGCCGCGCCTGGTGGCGACGCCAGCGTATGACACCCGGTGGTGAGCGTCGGTCTCGGCCAGGCGCCACGCTGGGTATTTACCGCATGCTTACCGGTACAGGCTACGGATTCGGTACGTTCGTGACTCGGATCACGTGGATTGATGTCATCATTGGGAAGGTGATGTTGCGTCTAACAGAGTGGAAGTGATCGTTCCGGTCGTCCCGAGGGGGAATCTTGACGACACTCGAAAAAGACCACGTCTCCACGGCTGGTGAGGCCCGGGCCGAAGAACCGACTCTCGACTTCGCCACCGCGGTCACACCGTTCGCGGACCAGCTCTATCCGACGGCCCTGCGCATGACGCGCAATCCGGCCGACGCCGAAGACCTCGTTCAGGAAACGTTCGCCAAGGCCTTCGCCAATTTCCACCAGTTCCGGGTCGGGACCAACCTGAGGGCCTGGCTTTACCGGATCCTGACCAACACCTTCATCAACAGCTACCGCAAGAAGCAGCGGGAGCCCCGCCAGGACACCACCGACGAGATCAAGGACTGGCAGCTCGCCGCGGCCGAGACCCACACCTCGTCGGGCATGCGGTCGGCCGAGACCGAGGTCCTCGACCGTCTCCCGGACTCCGACATCAAGCAGGCACTGGCCCGACTCCCGGAGGAGTTCCAGGAGGTCATCTACCTCGTGGACATCGAGGGCTACGCCTACAAGGAGGTCGCCGCGCGCATGGGCACGCCCCTGGGCACGGTGATGTCACGGCTGCACCGCGCACGCCGCCAGCTGCGCGAGATGCTCGCCGACTACGGCCGTGAGCGCGGCATGAAGGTACCCGCGCCCAAGGCTCGTGCGGCCGCCGAATAACCGGTGGTGGGAAGGCCCCGAAACGGGGCCGTGTACGGCCCGGAATTCGTATCGGGCCGAGCGTCCCCACCCCGTATCGACGGTGGTGCGGGGATGACGGAGTTCCCTCAGGCCGGGTGGCCGCTTATCCACCCGGAGTAACTCGACGTAACGCGAAGTAAGGCGCCCGAAGAAGTGGCGCAGGTCGCGCAACGCTCTTCCCGACTTTCGGGGATCGGGCGGTTCACGCACTCGTGGAAAGCGTTTCGGGCGAATCCGCCGACGTTTCTCACCGAGGCCGCACAAAAACCACACCGATGGTGACTCACGGTCGACATCGGTTCCGAACCCCTGCCCGAGAACGGCACGCCCCGAACCCTCCGTCGGGTCCGGGACGCCCCTTCGGCCCCGGTGAACCTCAGCTCTGGTGTTCCACCGTCGTGACCGGCCCCGGCTCCGGTCCCGGCTCCGGGACGGTCGGCGTCAGTGGAGGCCCGGTCCGTCGCGAGCGCATCCACACCACGGCCGTGATCACGGCGAGCAGCACACAGGGCACCAGCATGATCGGTGACCCGGCGCCCGTCGACCGGTCCATGCCCTCGGTGAAGTCGGTGTGCGTGACGAGGCTGAAGAGGAAGGCGATCGTGTTGTTGACCGCGTGGATGACCACCGCGAGTTCCAGACCACCGGTGCGCCAGGTGATCAGGGCGAGAGTGGCACCGAACGTGAAGTAATAGAGGTTCAGCCACGGGTCGAACGCGAAGTGCGCCACCATGAACAGCAGGCTGGAGACGACCACGCCGATCACGAGCGCCGTACGCGGTCCGCGCCCCCAACTCGCGGCGACCCGGAAGGCCAGACCGCGGAAGCCGTACTCCTCACCGGCCGACTGCAACGGCGTGATCAGGACGACGAGTCCGAGCATGAGGACGAGATCGGTGGTCGTCCACGAGGTCGTCGGGTAGGGCGTGAACACCGAGAAGGTGGTCAGGTAGATCGTCCAGATCGGCAGGATCACCAGCAGGGACCGACCGAACACGGCGGGTCGGAACCGCGACAGGATCGAGTGCAGCGACGCGCCCTTCACTCCGTAGAGCCACCGCTGGATCAGCATGCTCCACGGAAGGAGCGCCGCGAGCCCGAGCATGCTGGTGGCGTGGGTCGCGGGGGTGAAGTCGGTGCCGCCGGTCAGGATGCTGTCGCGGCCGATCGCCATGTCGATGGCCACGCCGAGGAACATGAACCCGAAGGCGAAGACGAGCAGGCCGCCCATGAGGAGCGTGAGCGCGGCGATGCCCCGCCAGATCCCGCGCTTCTCGCGGGCGAGGACCCGGTGGTAGGGGACGCCCGGCGGGACCGGCCGTGGGCCGCGACGCCGCTTGGTCGGCCCGGGCGGTGTGGGTGGCGTCGATGGTGTGACCGCGGCGGCGCCTTCGGCCGTGTGCGCGTCCGGGTGCGGGGGAGGTGCGTCGGGTGACGGCGGGGCGGAGCCGAGGTGTTCGTCGTCGCGGTTCATGTCTCGAACCTAAATCCGCGAGGTGTGCACTCGGCAGTCCCTGGAATCATCGGTTCCCGCTGCGATTCGCGGAGACCGACACATGACGGATGTCATGCGCCGGTCGCCGTGATGGGGACGGAGTCACTGGAGTTGCTGGAGCTGGATGAGGTTGCCGCACGTGTCGTCCAGGACCGCGGTGGTGACCGGGCCCATCTCCAGAGGCTCCTGGGTGAAGCGCACCCCCAGCTTCCGCAGGCGTTCGTACTCGGCGTGAACGTCCTCCACGGCGAAGGCGGTGGCGGGGATGCCGTCCTCGACGAGCGCCTCCTTGTAGGGACCCACCGCGGGGTGTCCGGAGGGTTCGAGCACGAGCTCGGTGCCCTCGGGGTCCTCGGGCGAGACCACGGTCAGCCACCGGTGCTCGTCCACGGGTTCGCCCAGCGGAATGTCGTGCTTCTTCACGAAGCCGAGCTTGTCGGTGTAGAAGTCCAGGGCCTTGACCTGGCTGTCGACGAAGACGCTGTTCAGGTGGATCCTCATGATGTGCCTTCTCCCGTGTCGGGCCGGATCCACCGCGCGGTGATGTGTCGCAGCGGCTCCGGATCGATGTCGTGGAACTTGTAACGCCCCTCGCGTCGGCTCTCGACGAGCCCGGCTTCCTCCAGTACCGACAGGTGCTGGGAAACGGCCTGCCGGGACATGGTGAGCTGGTGCTTCATGGTCAGCCGTCCGCAGAGCTCGAACAGGGTCTGCCCGGATCGTTCGGTGAGTTCGTCGAGGATCGTCCGTCGCGTGGGGTCGGCCAAGGCCTTGAAGATGTCATCGGCCATGCGAACACTATAGGCAAGCAGATGCTTGCCTATCAACCCGTGAAAGGACCTCGTCGCGGGGGCGCCCTCGAAAGAGGTGGAGCATCGCGCGTCCAACCCCGAGGGGCCGGCGATGATCAAGGCCGTGGAGTACGTGCCTCCGCACGAGGAACCCGGCGAGGAGTAACCCCTTCACCCTGATCACCGGCCGCACGCTCTACCACTTCCACACGCGCACCAAGACGGGGCGCGCGCGAACTCCAACGGGCCGCCCCCGAGGTGTGGGTGGAGGTCCGTTCGCCGCGTGGCGGGATCGGTGCCCGTGCCCGTGCCCGCGTCAGCGGCATCCGGCGCAGGGGTTCCCGACTCGTTGTGTCCGCGTGCCCGAAAAGTTGTTGGAAGTCCTTGTAGATGCTAGGAACCCCTGCTAATCATCCTGGTCACGGGTCCGGGAACATGGGTCGCGCCGCGTAAAAGGTGTCGCCGGGGGCTTGCGCACACCATGGTGAGGTCTGTCACGATGTGGGCAGGACTGTCCATGACCCTCCCGACACCCTGGGAGCGCGCATGGACCGTTAAACGGTCGGCCAGCGTTCACCCACGCGAAGTCGGCCCCGAGAACCCGAGGAGCGACGTGTCGCAAACCGCCGCGCACGAGGAACCGGAGCTTATCCAGCTCCTGACACCGGAGGGGGAGCTCAAGGAGCACCCCGACTACCCCTTGGACATCAGCGCGGAGGAGATCCGCGCCCTGTACCGCGACCTGGTTCTGGTCCGCCGGGTCGACAGTGAGGCCGTCTCCCTCCAGCGCCAGGGCGAGTTGGGCCTGTGGGCCTCTCTCCTGGGCCAGGAAGCCGCGCAGATCGGCTCCGCCCGCGCCCTGCGCCCCGACGACATGGCCTTCCCCTCCTACCGTGAGCACGGCGTCGCCTGGTGCCGCGGCATCGAGCCGAAGGAACTCCTCGGCATGTTCCGCGGGGTCACCAACGGCGGTTGGGACCCGCACGAGTACGGCTTCCACCTGTACACGATCGTCATCGGCAGCCAGGCCCTGCACGCCACCGGCTACGCCATGGGCATCCAGCGCGACGGTGCCGTGGGCGAAGACGGCAGTGCCGTCATCTCCTACTTCGGCGACGGAGCCACCAGCCAGGGCGACACCAACGAGTCGTTCAACTTCGCCGCGGTGAACAACGCCCCGGTCGTGTTCTTCTGCCAGAACAACCAGTGGGCCATCTCCGAGCCCCTGGAGCGTCAGGCCCGCGTGCCGATCTACAAGCGCGCCGCCGGCTTCGGATTCCCGGGCGTGCGGGTGGACGGCAACGACGTCCTCGCCTGCCTGGCCGTGACCCGCGCCGCGATGGACAACGCGCGCACCGGCCAAGGCCCCACGCTGGTCGAGGCGTTCACCTACCGGATGGGCGCCCACACCACCAACGACGACCCCTCCCGTTACCGGGACGCGGCCGAACTCGACGAGTGGAAGGCCAAGGACCCGATCCTGCGGGTCCGCAACCACCTCGAACTGTACGAGCTGGCGGACGAGGCGTTCTTCGCCCGGATCGACGAAGAGGCCGACAAGGTCGGCGAGATGGTGCGCACCCAGTGCCGCTCCATGGCCGACCCCGAGCCGCTGGACATCTTCCACGAGGTCTACGCCGAACCCAACGTCCACATCGACCACCAGCGGTCCGAGTTCGCCGATTACCTGGCCTCGTTCGAAGGCGCCGGCGCGGAAGGGGGCCGTTAGGCCATGGGAACCAACCTCACGATCGGTAAGGCCATCAACGCGGGCCTGCGCGCCTCGATGGAACACGACCCGAAGGTCCTCGTCATGGGCGAGGACGTCGGCAGGCTCGGCGGCGTCTTCCGCGTCACCGACGGACTGCACAAGGACTTCGGCGCCGACCGGGTCATCGACACCCCGCTGGCCGAGTCCGGCATCGTCGGCACCGCCATCGGTATGGCGATGCGGGGCTACCGCCCCGTGGTGGAGATCCAGTTCGACGGCTTCTTCTTCCCCGCCGCGAACCAGACCTTCACCCAGTTGGCGAAGATGCGCCGTCGTTCGGCGGGCAAGCTCAGCATGCCCGTGGTCATGCGCATCCCCTACGGCGGCGGCATCGGCGCGGTCGAGCACCACAGCGAGTCGCCCGAGGCGTACTTCCAGCACACCGCCGGTCTGCGCGTGGTCAGCGTCGCCAACCCGGAGGACGCCTACTGGATGATCCAGCAGGCCGTTCGATCCGACGACCCGGTGATCTTCCTGGAGCCCAAGCGGCGCTACTACGAGAAGGCCGAGGTCGACACCGGAGTCTCGATCGACGCGGTCACCCCGATGGGCGCGGCGCGTATCGCCCGCCCGGGCACCGACTGCACGCTGCTCGCCTACGGTCCGATGATCAAGACCGCCCTGCAGGCCGCCGAGGCCGACGTCGACCACTCGATCGAGGTCATCGACGTGCGCTCGCTCTCACCGATCGACTACGCCACCATCACCGAGTCCGTGAAGCGCACCGGTCGCCTGGTGGTCGCGCACGAGGCCACCCTCACCGGCGGCCCCGGCGCGGAGATCGCCGCGCGGGTCACCGAGGAGTGTTTCTACCACCTCGAATCGCCGGTCATCCGCGTGGCCGCGTTCGACACCCCCTACCCGCAGTCCAGGCTGGAGGAGCACTACCTGCCGGACCTGGACCGCGTCCTGGACGGGGTCGACCGGGCGTTCGCGTACTAGATCGGGGAAACCGCAAGACATGGCGATTCAGAAGAGCACGCCCGCGGTCGACGGCGTGCACGCGTTCAAACTGCCCGACGTCGGTGAAGGCCTGATCGAGGCCGAGCTTCTCACCTGGTACGTCCAACCGGGCGACAAGGTCACCGATGGTCAGATGATCTGCGAGATCGAGACCGCCAAGGCCGTCGTCGAGCTGCCCTGCCCGTTCTCCGGGACGGTCAAGGAGCTGATGGCCGCCGAGGGCGAGACGGTCGAGGTCGGTTCGGTCATCATCACCGTGGACGACGGAACCGGCGGCACGGGTGCCTCCGGTGCCGCCGACGGTGGTGCCCATGGTGGTGCCGACGGCGCCGCCGAGGTGACCGAGGAGCGGGAGAAGCCGCTGGTCGGCTACGGCGAGAAGGCGGCTTCCACCCAGCGCCGCGCCCGCCGTCGCCCCACCCCCACGGCGCCGGTGTCCGCACCACCGCCCAAGCTCAGCGAGCCCGCTCCGGCGGGCACCCCCGGCGTGATGGCCGCTCCCGCCGGTCCGGCGCCCGCTTCGGGTCCGGTGGGTCGCCCGCTGGCCAAACCACCGGTGCGCAAGCTCGCCAAGGACCTCGGTCTGGACCTGGCGACGGTGACGCCCACCGGTAAGGGCGGCGTCGTCACCCGCGAGGACGTGCGTACCGCGGCCGAGGCGCCCCAGGTCCCCGCGACCGAGGAGCCCGCTGCCACCTCGGCGCCGGAGGCCACGCCCGCGTCGGACCGCAGCGCGCGTGAACGCCGGGTGCCGATCAAGGGCGTGCGCAAGCACACCGCCGCGGCCATGGTGAACAGCGCGTTCACCGCCCCGCACGTCACCGAGTTCCTTCAGGTGGACGTCACCAAGACGATGAAGGCCGTCGCCCGCCTGCGCGAGCGCCCGGACTTCGCCGACGTCAAGGTGTCACCGCTGCTGCTGGTGGCCAAGGCCCTGCTCATGGCCATCCGACGGCACCCGGACGTCAACGCGTCCTGGGACGAGGAGAACCAGGAGATCGTGGTGAAGAACTACGTGAACCTGGGGATCGCGGCCGCCACCGAGCGCGGACTGGTGGTGCCCAACGTCAAGGACGCCGACGCCAAGACCCTTCCGGAACTGGCGGCGTCCCTGAAGGAGCTCACGGACACGGCGCGCTCGGGCAAGACCACCCCGGCCGACATGTCCCAGGGCACGATCACCATCACCAACGTCGGTGTGTTCGGGGTGGACGCCGGGACACCGATCATCAACCCGGGCGAGGCCGCCATCCTCGCCTTCGGTCAGATCCGCGACATGCCCTGGGTGCACAAGGGCGAGCTGAAGATCCGCAAGGTCACCACCCTGTCGCTCTCCTTCGACCACAGGTTGGTCGACGGTGAGCTGGGATCCAAGGTGCTGCGGGACATCGGCACCGCGCTGGAGGACCCGGAGCTGACCGCTCTGGCTTGGGGTTAGACCCTGTAGGAGTCGAATTTTCGACCCTGGAAGAGCGAGGGGCCGGCGCACCGTGGGTGCGCCGGCCCCTTCACGTTCGCCCGTCGAACACGTGGACGGGCCCGTCCCCCAAGGGGGTGGGGGCGGGCCCTACCGTCCAGTGTTCCCGTGATGAGGTCTTGACCAACCTTTGGTCGGCGTTTTTGTCGATCGATTCACGAAGGCCGATTCACGAAGGCCGGTTCAGCCCAGCGGCGCGAACACGTTCCGCTCCACGTACTCCTCGAACGGCACCCTGCTCATCTCCCGGACCACGAACCCGGCCGGCCCGGTTCCGTAGTTGGAGTAGGCGGAGTACCGGCCAGGCAGGCGCTGAGCGCGCGGGGGTGTGGACGCATCGGGAGGGCTCCATGACGTGGTGGCACTGAACTTCCCACAAGGTTAGGGAAGCGGGCCCCGACGGGTCACTGGCGCACGTGCCCGTTCCGGGGGTGGGACGTGCTGTAGTGCCCGACCGAGGGCGCGCACGTAGGAGACGTACGACCCCCGGTCGCGAGTGGCGATCCGCTTACGTCAGTTCAGGGGCCACAGCAGCCGGTAGTACACACCGAACGCCAGGAGCGCCGGCCCGGTCAGGGCGATGAACGAGTAGTGGATCCGACCGACGACGCTCCACCAACGGCCGGCCCAGGCCATGACCGCCCACACCACCATCCCCAGCAGGAACGGCGCGGTCAGCAGCAACGGCAGGCCCAGCATGGGCGAGCCCTCGAACAACCACCGGTAGGAGGCGTCCATGTCGACACTGACGTAGCCCACGGCCCCGAACGTCACGCCGGACCCGAGCAGTGCGGCGAACGCGGTGAGGCGGGCCCAGAGCGCTCGACGGGGGGCGTGGGGCGGTCGCTTCCTGAGCCGGCGGACCAGCGCGGTGAGCGGCCACACCAGACAGGTGGCCAGGACCAACAGGGACACGGACAGAACACTCTGGTGCACGAGGGGGTTGCTCAGTGGACCGACCCGCTCGTAGGTGGTGATCGCGCTCCCGGTGAACATCAGGGACGAGGCCTCCTCGGAGCCCTCGCCGAACACCACCCGGTGGAGCCCGTCCTCACTGACGAACACCCCGTTGCCCGCCGGACGCATGGTCAACGGGGCCCCCGGTCCGGAGGCCACCGTCAACCCGCCTCCGGGGGCGCTGTCCACCAGGACGAACGTGCTGAGCGCGCGCAACCGGGAGGCCTCGGACTCCGACAGACGCAGATTCAGGAACGTGCCGGTGTACCGGTTCAGGTCCACCTCGGCGTCGGGGTCGGCCGGCACCGAGGTGTTCGGCGGCGCGAACGCGTCGAGGAAGGTGCGACGCAGGTCGCCCCGGAACTCGATGAGGTGATCGGTGACCTCGCTGTCGGGTCCGACGATCGCGTTGCTGCTGAGGAACAACCCCAGGCCCGTTTCGGGGACGAGGAAGTACTCGGCGTGGTGCCCGGGGAGGTCGCCGGAGTGTCCGACCACGCGCGGGGACTCCTGGCGGTACTCCCAGGTGCCGTAGCCCACTCCGCTCGCCGCCGAGGTGAGGGCCCACTGCGATTCGAACATGGCGTCGACCGAGGACGCCGAAAGTACGCGCGTTCCGTCCAGTTCACCCTGCGAGAGCAGTGCCGTCATGAAACGGGCCATGTCGGCGGTGGTCGTGACCGCCGCGCCCGCCGGGGTCTGGTGCAGGTACAGGTCGGCCGCCCGGCTTCCGTCGGGGTGGTGGGGCGTGGGCAGCCGTTCCGGGTCCACCTCCGAGAGCTGCACGAAAGCGGTGTCGGTCATCCCGAGAGGGTCGAAGAGGGTTTCCCGGAGACCGTCGGCGAAGGGGATGCCGGTCTGTTGCTGCACGATGTACCCGGCCAGGGTGACCCCGTGGTTGGAGTACAGGGAGTACCGGCCCGGCGGGTGGACCCGCTCCACGTCGGTATCGAGGACGTACTCGTCCAGGGCGAGCAGGTCGTCGGGGTCGGTCACCGCGGTGCCGCCGAGCCGGTCCTCGAACCCCGCGGTGTGCGTGAGCAGGTGGTGGAGGGTGACGGGTTCGTCGAAGGTGTCGGGGAGCCGTGCCTGTTCGGGAAGGTAGGCGTTGACGTCCTCGTCCAGGTCGAGGACGCCCTCGTCGACGAGCTGGAGGACGGCGACGGCGGTGAAGGACTTGGCGACCGAACCGGTGGGGAGCAGGTGCTCTTCGGTGTAGGGGGTCTCATCGGAGGGGTCGGCGTACCCGTAGGTGCCCGACGCGACCGGGGCGCCGTCGGCGACGACGGCCGCCGCGGCACCCGGCACGTCGTACCGCGCCAACAGTTCGGGGACCCGGGTGTCCAGGAAGCCTTGGAGGTCCTCGGGGGTGGGGGCGCTCGGTGCCGCGACGGGCGCCTGGGTCGTAGGGGACACGGGGGAGGCTTGGGCCGCCGAGCCGGGTGCGGCGAACAACAGGGTCGCGGCCAGGGGGAGGGCGGTCAGACTCAGGACCAGTGCGGAGGTCCGGGCAGGGAGTCTTCGGTCGGGGGCGGTCGGCAACTGCGCTCCTCGGGGGATGCCGTGTGAGGGCACGGACGGGTGTCGGCGAGCGGGACCGACGATTCGGTTCCCCACAGTCAACACCTAGAGAGAAGCGGTCTCCCGGGCGGGTGCCGTTCTGACGAAAAACTGAAACCGACCTGAACCAACACAGTGTTGGCGGAGTCTCAATCAGCGTTGATCAAAAGAGACACAGAAGGGCACCCTCCATGCCGCCCACCCCGCACTCCCAGCCCTCCGCCAGGGCCACCACCGGCCGAGACGACGGTTCCCGAACCGGCGGCGCCAGGTTCCTGGCCACCACCGCGTTGGTGGCCATCGCCGCCCTCGCCCTGTCGAGCTGCGGTATCGTCCGGGACATCCAGGGTGAGGACCCCGAACAGGCGGAGCCCACGACCGAGGAACAAGCAGCCGAGGAACAGTCGGGCGAGGAGGACCCGCGCCCCGAGGTCGAGGCCGACTTCCCCTACACCCGTGAGGGCCGGATCTTCCAGGAGTCCGGCCAGGACTCCACCCTGCGCTTCGCCATCACCGGCCTGGAACGCACCGACGAGTACACCGTCCTGTACTACGACAACACCTTCGTCGATCACTTCCAAGGCATCGACAGCAGCCTGTCCATGCCCAACACCCTCATCGACCCGGTCAGCGGCCAGGCGTTCTGGGCACTCACCGACGAAGAAGGTTATGCCTTCGGTTCCGTGCCGCCCGACGACGGTGTCTTCCCCGTCCGGGTGGACGCCACCAACCAGTACCGGAGCTACTTCCCCCGCCTGCCCGAGGAGGTCGAACAGATCACCTTCGTCGGCAGCGGCCTCGGCGCCATGACCGGCATTCCGGTGGTCGACGTCGACGAGGAACAGCCCGATCCGGCCGACCCCAACGGCGCCGACATGACCGTGGCCGACGGCCCGGACGCGGGCGAGACCGTCGAGTTCGAGAACCAACGCCCCGAACCCGGCTGGGAGGAGTATGTGGGGGAGATGGAGAGCTTCGTCGACTCCGAGGTCGCCTCCACCACCCGAGACGGCGACACCGAGACCGTCGCCCTCAAGTCCGACGTCATGTTCGACTTCGACTCCGCCGAACTCACCTCGGACGCCGAAGAGGTCGTTCGCGAGGCCGCGGCCACCCTGCGAAGCAACATCGACCCCGACGACCCCGAGGTCACCGTCATCGGGCACACCGACGGCACCGGGAGCGACGACTACAACCAGGACCTGTCCGTGGAACGCGCCGAGACCGTGCGCGACATCCTGGAGGGGGAGGCCGACGACCTGTCCTTCAGTGTGGAGGGTCGCGGCGCCGACGAGCCCGTCGCGGAGGAGGGTGGTTCGGACACCGAGGAGGCCGAGGCCCGCAACCGACGCGTCGAGTTCTCCTACCGGGTCGACCGGTCCAGCGAGGAGAACGGCGAAGGCGGCGAGGGCGGAGGAGAGGACGGGGCGCTCGGCTCCAGCGAACGCCACGTCCACCCGCCCGCGGCCTTCGTCGAGGACGACACCACCGAGATCGTCGAGAGCGTGACCGACGACGACGTCCAACTGGACGTGCACCCGCTGCGCCGCGACGGTGCCTACGTCATCAGCACGGTCACCCTCACCAACAACGGCGATGAGCCCGTCCTGCCCGACATGGGCGGCGAGGACGCCGTCTCCCCCGGCGGGCCGGCCGACTTCAGCCAGGGTGCCCTGGGCGGCTTCCAGCTGCTGGAGCCCGACACCGACCTGGTCCGGTACGTCACCCAGCTGAACTTCGGCATGGAGGAGAGCTACGCCGGGTTCGCCGAAGAGGTCCACGAGATGCAACCGGACAACCAGTACCAGCTCATCGCGGTTTTCCCCGCCCCATCCGCGGAGGTGGAGGAGCTGACCCTGCGCGCCGGCCCGTTCGGTGAGATCGAGGGCGTGTACTTCGCCGAATGACCCCTGGCCGCTGGCCCCGGCCCCCGGGTGGTGCGTTTCCCCGGGTGGTCGGGGATCAGCCCAGGAGCAGGGTGATGGTGAACAGGGCCGGGACGGTGAGGAACGTGGTCAGCATGACCACCTCGCGGGTGAGCACCTCACCCGTCTGGTAGAGGGTGGCGTAGTTGAACACGTTCTGCGCGGTCGGCAGCGCGGCCAGGACCACCACCGCGAACAGGGCGGCGCCCTCCAAGCCGAACACCAGAGTGCCCAACGCCCAAGCGGCCAGCGGCTGCCCCACCGACTTCAACGCCACCGCCAACAGCACCGGCACCTGGTCGGGACCGCTCCGCCCGGGCAAGGCACTGCCGTGCAGGGAGATTCCGAACGCCAGCAGCATCGCCGGCACCGCCATCCCACCGACCAGGTCGAAGGGTTCCATCAAGGGACCCGGCGGCACCCAGCCGGACGCGGACACCGCGACTCCGGCCAAGGACGCGATCACCACGGGGTTGCGCACCGGGGTGCCCAGGGAACGGCGCAGCACCGGCCAGAACCCCCGCACGCGCCCGTTGCCCAGATCCAGCACGGTCAACGACACCGGCGCCAACACCAGCAGTTGGAACAGCAGGATGGGGGCGACGAGGGAGGCGTCACCGAGGACGTACGCGGAGATCGGGATACCGAGGTTGCCCGCGTTGACGTAGGAGGACCCGAGGGTGCCCACGGTCGTGCGCCCGACGCCCCATCGTCGGATGACTCCGACGACGAGGAAGATCCCGGCGACGACCACCACGCTGAGGACGCTCACCAGCACCGGCGGCGACAGCAGGACGGACAGGTCCGTGCGGGAGAGGATCGTGAACAGCAGCGCCGGGCTGGCCACGTAGAACGCCAGCCGGTTGAGGACCTCCCTGGCCCCGGGGCCCAGAAGCGGGATCCGGCCCAGCATGTAGCCGATGGCGACGACACTGGCGATGACTCCGAACCCGACGATGACCCCGGACAAGGGGCGCCCCCCGAACAAGCATGTGGTTAAAGACCGGGAAACGCTATCCGAGGCGGCGCACGGCGACTACGGCGCGGGTCACACCGAGTGCTGTGAGCGCTCCTGGTTTCGTGTGCGTTCGAGTTCCAACCGCTTGCGCCGACGGGCCTCCTTCACCGACACCGAGACGATGCGCGTCGCCGCCACCGCGGTGATCGTGGCCAGCGGCAGGACCAACCTCGCGGCCGGCTGACGGATGGCCCGGAAGGCGGCGCCCTCGGGGGAGACGACCAGGAACCCGGCGGGCCGCGCCCGCACCAGCCCCATACCCGCGGCTCCGTCGCCACCGGACAGGGGTATCTTCCCGGTGCCGCCGCCGATGGTGCTCAACACGCTGATCCGCGCCACCGGCACCACGGTGGTCGTTCCGGAGGTCACCGGGTCGCCGAACACCGTGGCGGCCCGGGCCAGTGAGCGCGTGCTGTCGATCAGCGAGGTGATGGCGGCCATCGTTCCGCGCCGCACGTCCTGCTTCGCCATGTTCGGGGTCCTCTCCTCGGACTCGGTCGTGGGATATCACGCTATAGGGGCCGTCCGAGGGTCATGTGAAAGCCGACGGACCCGGAGTGTCCAGCGCCCAAGGTGAACCGAGGGGATCAGCCGGTGGGGCTCTCCGAGGGTTCCTCGCTCGGGTCGGTGGGCGGTTCCTGGGCCCAACGCACGATCAAGGGCCAACCGTCCATGGAAGCGTCGTGGTAACGCGGGAAGAGTTCCTCGGCCTCACCGACCTCCCCGTCCTCCAGACCGACGCGGAACCATGCCTGTTCGGTCTGGAGCAGGACCGCATCACGTTCCGCGGAAGGGGCGAACTGCACGACCGGGGAGCCCTCGTCGGCCAACAGCTCCGCCGTCGAGAAACCCTGGCCCTCCAGTGTCAGCAGAAGGACGCCGCCGGGCGCGTTGTCGCCCTCGTCGGGGCGCAGCAGGGCGCTTTCCCCGCCCCACACCGTCGCGTCGTCGAAGGTCTGCCACTGCTGCCCGCCGGTGGTGAGGGTCGCGTTGACGGTGGTGCCGTTGGTCGACCGCACCACCAACTGGCCCTCCCCGCCGGCCACCTGCTGGGTGGGCACGCTGTTGCGGATGTGCAGGGAACCGTCCGGGGTGATCGCCCAGTCGCTGGGCCGCTGTCCTTCGCCCAGGGCCAGGCTGCCCTCCTGGTTGGGGGTGCCGTTCGGCGCCTCCATCGGCACCGACAGAGCCTGAGGGGGCTGCCCGTCGCCGCTATCGGAGACGTACCACAGGCGACCCTCGTGGATCAGTGGATCCGACAGGGTCTCGTTCTGCGGCGCGGCGATCGACTCGACCGGTTGATAGGAGAACCCCTCGACCTCGTCGCCCTCCGCGTCCTCGGGGTCGGTGAGGGTCGCCAGGTGCACGGCGCTGGGCTCGTCGGTGACGAAGGCGAAATGCTGCCAGTCCTGGGAGAACCGTCCGTGTACCGGGACCTCGGAGGCCATCGGGTCCACGGCGCCGTCGGGCAGCTCGATCCGCTGGAGCGGCGCACCGGTGTCGGGGTCGTGGAAGACCAGGACCTGGTCGGTCTCGGGGTCGCCGCCCTCGAACCCCCGGTGGATCAGCGCCAGTCCGACCATCCCCTCCTCGGTGAGTTCCTCCACGGTCTCGGGGGAGCCGTCGGAGGAATCGGAGGAGGAGTCACAGGCCGTCACGGCGAGCAGGCACACGGCCGAGGCCAGGGCGAGGGAACGCCGCATCGGGTCGCCTTTCCGGGAAGAGTGGGACTCGGGAAGAGTGGGGCTGAAGAACCTGTCCGGGAGGTGGGATCACCGGAGGCACACGATGGTTCTCCTGGTTCCTCACGTTATCGACACGGGTGTGCCGGGGTCGTTACCGGCTCTCAGTCATCGGCGTTGGGGGAGGGGGACGGCGCGGGGCTGGCCTCGGCTTCTTCCTCCTCCTCTTCCTCTTCCTCCGCTTCCCGCTCGGCCTCTTCCTCGGCTTGGCGTTC
This sequence comes from Nocardiopsis sp. JB363, assembly GCF_900143625.1. Lineage (GTDB taxonomy): Bacteria > Actinomycetota > Actinomycetes > Streptosporangiales > Streptosporangiaceae > Nocardiopsis. The sequence continues at coordinate 49,836 of NZ_FRFF01000053.1, read as the reverse complement.
GGCTTCGGCGGCCCGGTCCGCGCCTCGCGTGGTGCAGACCTCCTCGGCGGGGGCCGACCCTTGGTCGACGGCGACCAGGGTGAAGCAGTACTCCACCTGCGTGTTCTCGGTGGGGACCTGTGCGGTGACCGCTCCGGGACCGGTTCGTGCCAGGGTCCGAGGGTCGTGGTCCTGGGCCCCGCCGACCACGAAGTAGGAGCCCGTGCCTCCGGTGTTGTCCACCCAGTTCAGGGTGACCGCGCTGAGGGTGTCCTCCAGCGTGACGTCGGAGGGAGCGGACACCTCCGGCGGAGCGGAAGGTTCGGCCACCGGCTCGGCCGGTGCGTCCTCCTCGACCGGTTCCTCCTCGGTCTCCTCGGCGGCAGCTGCGACCACCGGCTCGGGAGTGTTCGTCGCCGCGAACGCACTCGCCACGATGGTGGCCATGAGAACACCGCAGACCGTCACCGCGATGTGCATCTGCTTGCGCCATCTCGGTGGTTCCTGAATCGCGGACAGGGAGTCCCACTCCGGGTCCGAGGATTCCTCGTCGGCCTCGTCCACGGGCAGGTACGCGGATTCGGCGTCACCACTCCACCCTTCCAGCCGTGACCAGGCGCGCAGGGTGGAGACCTCCTCCCCGCGCAGCTTCGCCATCATGAGGTCGGCGGTGCTGTGGGGAGAGTCCTCGGGAACGGCGCCGTGGAGTTCCCGTTCCTCGGGGGTGGGCAGCGATCGCTGAGGTGGACGCAGCATCGCGGCGCTCTGCAGCCGGTTCCGGTCCTCTCCACCGGCCGGAGGGAACCCGCCGGGGGGAAGCCCCTGGGCCGGGCCCTCGGCCGGGACGTGCGGAGGCCGCTGCGGCCCGGAAGGAACGGGCGGCTGCGGAACCTGGGGGCCGGACGGGTGACCGGCCGACCCGGGCCAAGGGGGCGCCGGTGGGACGACCGGGGGAGCTTGAGGGGGGGCGGTCGGGGGCGCCTGCGGGCCCGTGGGTACGGGTGGGGTCTGCGGCCCGGAGGGGGCGCTTGCCGGGGCGTTCCCGCTCATCGAGGGCTGGGCGCCGCTGGGGGCCGCCGCCGTTCGTCCGGAACGTGCCTTCTCGAAGGCCGCGGCGAACTCGGAGGGGCTCTCGAACCGGTTCGCGGGATCCTTCGCCAGGCCACGAGTGAGGACCCGGCGCAGGGAACGGGACACGTCCGGACGCGGCACCGGCGCGGGCTCTTCGCTGAGCACGCGCCGAGCGTAGGTCTGGGGGTCGAAGGGGGAACCGTCCGTGGATGAGAACGGTGCCCGGCCCATGAGCAACGTCCAGATCGTGGAGGCGAGCTGGTAGACGTCCGACGCCGGCGTACGCGGCTCTCCTCGGAGGGACTCGGGGGCCGAGTGGAGGAAGGACTCCATCTGGGGGGATGGAGGCGGGAGCGGTTCTCCGGAGGTGGACACCGCGCCGAAACCGGTGAGCACCGGAGTGCGTCCGGCCCGCAGGATGTTTCCCGGACAGACGTCGTTGTGCAGCCGGCCACGACCGTGCAGGGCGCCCAGGGCGCCGGCGACGCTTCGCGAGATCGCCGCCGCCTCCTGTAGGGGAGCGGGGCCCTTCTTCGCCAACATCTCCCCGAACGAACCGTCCGGGTAGAAGGGCATGGCGATGAAGAAGCCCCCGTCCGCGGTGGCGCCCGCGTCCAACAGGGGGACCACACCGGGTACGCCGTTGAGCGTGCGCAGGTGACCGAGTTCGACCTGGCCGGCCTCGACGGGAAGTACCTTGAGCACGACCTCGGCACCACTGGTCGCCCGGGTCGCGCGGATGATCCGGGCGCGGCGCCCTTGGCGGAGTTGCGCCGAGGTGTCGTACCCCGGGGCCCACACGGGCCCGGGAGCGGAGCCGGACATGAGAGATCGACCCCCTGTTGGTGGTGGGATACCCGCTCAGGTGAACGGGGCGTGTGCGCCGGGCCGAGTCAGGGACGGCCCTGGAACACCGGATGATCGAGCATGGGGCTCTCGATCATCTGGTTGCGAAGGTTGTTGTTGTTGGCTCCCCACCCTCGCTCCTCATTGATCTCCTGCTGCTTGCCGAAGGCGCCCATGAGGGCGATGACCCCGCAGATGAGCGCGATGAGGATGGCGCCGCCGATCACGGCGGGCCACACCCGCTGGCGACGGCGCCAGTACCGACTGGAGCCGTACAGCAGAGCGGATCGAAGTTGCCGATGCCGGAGAGCGTCCGCTTCGAGGACGTACTTCTCCTCGTCGGGCGTGTAGTGGAACGCCTCGGGAAGCTGCGGATCCGGATCGGTCGCAGGAGGCGAGGGTGGGGAGGACATCGGGATCCAGGTTACTAGAACAGACCGTCGAGGTGCCGGGTGAGCTTGTCGTACTTGTTCGCGGTTTCATCGGTCGCGTCGATCATCTTCGCGAACGCGGAGTTGACCTCGGAGAAGTGGGTGTCGAACTCCTGGGCCTTGGCCTGGAACTGCGAGCTCCCGGAACCCTCCCACTGGCTGACCGTGCTTTCGGACTGCTCGTTGATCGTGCTCATGATGGCCGTGAAACGGCCCAAGTGCGCCTGCTGGTCGGAGGCCAGGTTCTGCAGCCCACCGACATTGCCGTAAACGTCGAAGTTACTACCCATGAAGGTGCCTTTCTCGAAAGCCGTGACGAAAGCGGTGAAGGGGTCAGGCGTTGACCGGACGGGACATGGAGCCGAGCTCGCTGGTGGACTGCGCGTAGTCGTCGCTGGCCTCGTCGTCGGTCAGGTTGAACTGCTGCTGACCCTCGTTCAGCTTGATGCCGTTCTGGCTGCACCAGCTCATGAGCTCGTCGAAGCGTTCCGTGAGGCTGTTGCGCGCCTCACGGAAGTCGTGGAGGGCCTGCCCCTGGAGGGAGTCGGCGTCACTGGTCATGTCGTCGATGAGCTGGTTCATCTGGGTGCGGAGACCGTCGGACTCCTGTCCGAGCTGTTCACCGCCCTGCGACAGACTATTGACATTTTCAAGACCGGCGTGCTGGGAGGACATCCGAACCCTTTCGAAATCGCTGATGGGGAAGTGTGCGTCCCGTCCTCCATGAGCAGGGTGTTCGCCCGGGGCTCGGGATCAGGGGAGGTACGGCGAGTAGGGACATTAGTCAGGGTATGACCTGTCGGTCAATGTATATGTGCGTTTCGTGACTTTGGTGATCGAGTGGGAATTACCTCCTTTCCCTGTTCGAACCGGTGGCCTCCGGTGGGCGTCCCCGACCACTCGGGGCGTGTTCCGATCACCGGGCCTTCGGGGATGTTCACGGTTCGCCGGTCCCGCAGTCGACGTAGTCGGCGACGCTCGCCTCGTAGGCGTCGTGGGCGTCGAGGGTTCCCTCGTACTCGTCGATGTAGGCGTCGACGAACTCCTCACCGGTCACGACGTCCCCGCACCAGGTGACCTCGTTGTGGTACATGGCGTCGTTCAACGCACTGTCGATCCGGCTGAGGTTGATCGTGGTGTCCCACTCGTCCTCGTCGAGTTCGACGGTGTACCCGTCGCCCTCCTCCTGGACGACCCGGGACTCGAACAACCGATCCCGTTCGTCACCGATGTTCTCGACGACCTCGCCTGAGTCGCCTTCGGTGAACATCCGATCCAGGGTGAGTACCCGCACCTGGCGTTCGACCCAGAACGCCGAGATGTGCTCAGAGGTGTCATCGGTGTCCGGCCCGGCCTCGGACTGGGAGGCCGAGCAGCCGGTCAGGGCCAGACTCGCCGACACGGCGATGCTGAGGAAGGCGGGCGCACGGCCCTCACGACGGATCAACGGATTCTCCAGGTGCTGTCGAGGCGGTCGTTCACAGGGGAGGCCGTCGGTCACTCCCCCTGGTCGTCGAAGTAGCCACGAGTGTCGTTGTACGCGTTCTCGTACTGGCCGACGATGTCCTGAACACGTTTGTCCCCGGTGTGGGTACGACCGTCGGTGGTGGTGATCTCCACGTCGTCCATGATGTTGCTGATCGCGGTGTCCATACCGTCGAGAGCGCGGTCTTGGTTGTCAGTCCATTCAGCGGGGTTCTTCTGGACGTCGATAGTGATGCCGTCGTCGAAGACGAAGTCGTCGCCCAAGTCCTCGGAGGTGACCGGTTCGCCGTCCCGCTCGATGGTGATCGCTCCACCATCGACCAAGGTCTGGATGTCGTCGGGCCTGACGACACTGTTGAGGGTCTCGGGAGAGTGTTGCGCGAGGTAGTCCAAGCCCTCGACTCGATAGTTGCGTTCGATGAACTCGGCCCCGGTGAAGGTCGGGTGGCGTGGGGACACGTCATACTCACCGTCGATGATCGCGCCCACGATGTCGTCCGAGGCCAGTTCCATCCCCTTCGAAATTCCCAGGCCGATGACGGGGATCTTCTCGGACAGGCTCCCGGCCTCGGACACCACGAACTCGGTGATCTGTTCCTGTCGCTCGATCTGCTCGTCGAGGTCGGCCGACCGGTCGGCCGAGTCCCTCTTCAGCCCCTCCTCGAAGAGGGCCTGGAGCTGGCCGGAACCTCGTGACGCCTCTTCGTCCTGGCCGTGCTCGAAGTACGCGGCGGATTCGATCTGCTGATAGATGTCGATGGAGTTGGCCACGCGTCCGGCGCTCTCATCGTTGCCGGAGAGCAACTGCATGTACATGGCCCGCTCCTCCGGCCCCATACGCACGAAGTTCGTTTCCGGGTCGAAGTCCCCGATACCAGTGACCGGTTCTTTCCCATCGAAGACGTCGCTGTCGGCGAAGCTGTAGATGTGCGCGTCGAAGATGTCGGCGAGGCTGTCGGCGAGCCCACCGTTGAACTGGGTGAAGGAGGCGTCGGAGTATTCGTTGTCCCCCTCGGTGACACTGACCCCGGTGTTGACGAGGGCGTCGTGCATGTCCGGGTCGGTGATGGTCTCCATGAACCCGGTGAAGGCGTCGCCCGCGCGCCCGCTCACCTCCGGGTCCTCGCTGTGCACGTCCTCCGCCAACCAGTCCGTGAGCTGTCGCGCGGTGTGCCCGTCGTCGTGCCACTCGAAGGTGAGGGTGCCTTCTAGGGCCTGCGTGCGCAGCTCTTCGTCGCCGTAGGGGACGCCCGGCTCCTCGTTGAGGTGATCCCCGGTGAGGATGTAGTAGTTGGAGTCCTTGTTCCGGGAGGCCACGTCGACCATGTGCGAGACCTGCTCGGAGTCGGGCAGCACGCCGTCGGAGTCGTGGACCTCGCCGCCCCAGGCGTCGAGGAAGGCGCCGGTGCTCAGGTGGAGGTTGGTGGACAGGCCGTAACCGGCCTCCAGATTCTCGTCGGTGTGCTCCATGAAGGCGGAGAGCGCCTTCATGTCCATGCCCAGCCCGGCGGGGCCGGCGGAGATCTTGCCCTCCGCGTCGGGGTTGATCCACGGACCCTCGACCGCGTACCGGAAGCTCTGCGGCAGGTTCTCGTAGCCACCGCCGATACGCGGATCCGACAGCGCGAGTAGGCCGTCGCCGAGTGCGCCGAGGGCCTGCTCACGCTCCTCGGCGCTCATACCGGACTCCGCCATGACATCGGGGTAGGCCATGATGCCCGCGCCCGCGCCGTCACGGACGTAGGGCTCCTCCAACTGCCGGTAGAACTCCTCCAGGAACTCGATCTCCTCCGACTCGAACTGGGTCCCGTTCTGTTGGTGACTGCGGGCGTTCGACCCCATCATCGCCATCACGAGCATGAGCTCGTTGTAACGGTCGTCCAGGGGCTTGTCGCCGGACCAGTAGGCCTGGAGCTCCTCGGCGTACTCCTCGGCGTTCTCCGGGGTGAGCTCGACGTTTTCGAGAAGGTCGGAGTAACGCGACGGATCGAGGCTGAGGAACCCGAAGCCGGCGTTGCCGGACTCGATGAGTTTGGAGACGTTCTCCGGGGTCGGCCCCTCTTCGAGCATGCTCCGGACGTCTTCGGCGGTGTCCTGGAGGGTGTTCCAGTTGGTCTGCTCGCGCTCGATGAGGCCCTCACGCACGGTGGAGAGCTCGTCGTACAGGTCGCGACACTTCTTCTCGTCGCCGGCGCCCCAGTCCGTCCAGAGGAACCCGTCGGCCTGGGGGTGGGACTCGGTGATCCGGTCGCCCTGGTACTTGGAGGGGATGGCGCCCTCCTTCTCACCCTTGCTGGTCTGCCAGGTGGTGAGCTGGGCCTCGCGCTCGTCATCGAAGGACTTGACGGTGTCCGCCCACTTCTCGGCGACCGAAGCGGCGTAACTGACCGAGACCGCGGCGTCCCGCCACTTCTGGATGTCCTCCTCGGAATGCCCTTGGATGTTCCAGGCGATGAGGTCGGTGAACTGGTGCGAGGCGGAGTCGTAGCTCCCCCCGAGGTCGTCGGCACGACCGAGCACACGGGCGTTGAGGATCTCCAGATCCGTCGCGCATTCGTACAGATCGTCCGAGCGTCCGTAGAAATCACGGGGGTAGAAAACGAGGGCGATGGTGGCCACGGTCATCCTCAGAGGCGAAGAACTAGCGGGGTACGGGACGGGGACTCGGGCTGGGGCGGGGCCACGGGGTTCAGTCGAAGTTGAGGTCGCGGTGGGACTCCCAAGGGTGGAAGCCTTCCGAACTGTCCAGGTCGTTCCGGGCGACCTCACCGGCGCCGGCCTGGATGTTGTTGGCCAGGGCGAGCCCGTGTTCCTGGAGGTCGATGAGGGCCTGGTCGGCCTCTTCTCGGAACTTGTTGAACCCGGACCTGACGTCGTCGTGGCCGCAGGCGCCCACGGCGTCTCCGAGGAGGAGGTCGAACGCGTCGGCCAGCCCGGCCATCGCCGCGGCGAGGGTCTCGGCGTACTCGCCGCCCTCCATCGCCTCGATCGGGTTGGCGCCCGACTCGTTGGTCATGAGGGCACTCCTTTCGCATGAGGGTGCGCACCGGTGACGGGTACCGGTGTCCGCTAACGCCGCTTCGGGGGGAGTGACGAGGTCAGGGTCGCCTGGTGCGACGACAGCAAAGGAACGAGGGTTTCATACCAAAGGGAACAGAAGGGTAACGAGTTCTGTACTTCCTGAGGCGTCCGTACACAGGGTGAGAGCGCATGCGCGGAGGGCTGTGGGTGCGGTGGCGGTGATACACCTCGCGGAGAAGTATCGGACGGTGTCCGGATATGGTCGCGATGGTTTCCCGTTTCCCGGCGCCTTAGCGGACATTCGCCGAGATGGAAGACGCAGAGACCGTGGCTCAACGGGACGTGGTCTCCTTTGTTCGGAACTATATGGAATTGCACGAGGAGTTGTTCGAGGCAAATGAGCAGTACGAGGAGAGTATTGCCGAATACGTTGACTGTGGTACTGGGGAACTCGGCTGAATCCTGATGAGTCAAAGATTTGCGCAGACGTATAGTGAATCTCCTGTTGCAGAGAGGCTTTATGCATGTCACTCGTCGGCACCATGAAGGCGCTGCGAAGGCATCTGCTGCTGGTCGGAGGCCTGATCGGCTTCCTGCCCCTTCTCTCACAGGCCGTTCTCGCCTGGTCTGGGACACCTCAGTCGTCGGTTCCTTCGTATGTGCTCTACGGGCCCTTGACGGCGACGGTTCTGCTCTTGGTCCACTGGTCCTGGGATGTGCGGGCCAAGGAAAACGAGGCCTCGACGGTGAGGTCGGTGTTCCTTTGGGCAGCCACCGGAGCGGGTGTCCTGGTCGCGGCCATGGCGTTCTCCTTCGTGAGCGGGTACTCCGAGGTCGAACTCTTCCCTGGGGAGCGCTACTTTCTACTGGCGACCGCTGTGGTCACCGTCGTGGTGAGTGGTCTCCAGGGGATCGTCGCGGTGGTCATGATCGTGCTCGACCACAGAGAGAACGGTGTCCCCGGGTCGGGGCCGGCGTTGTCCTTGGGGCTGGCGATCATCCTGGTGTTCTCTGCCGGGGCGGGTGCGGTGGCCGAGGACGTGGTCCGCTCTCCTCAACCAGCGGCAGAGCATCTCACCACGGAAGTAGAGCATCCTGATCTTGAGATTCCTGCGTTCGTCGAGGACATCGACCGGACTCTGGACCTCCCCGACGGCTCGGTGATCGGATTGCAGGCGGTCGCGTCCGGGGTTCTGCTGAAGCTCGACGACGGCGTGATGGTGGTGGATCCGGTCACCGGGAACGAGTTGTGGCGCTACCGCCTTCCCGGTTCGGTCACGCGGTCCGTGATCACGCCGGACATGGGCTCCATCGTGATGGAGGCGTACATGCCTTCGCGCGATGACGATCCCTCTCCCGATACGGCCCGGGTCACGCTTGACGTGGGGACCGGGCGGATCCTTCACCGGACGAAGGACAGGCAGGGGCTCTTGAAGAGCGAGGCATCCCCCGATAGCCACGACGCCGACGCAGCGGAGCCCCTCGATGGGGAGAGCGTCGTGGTGCGGAACGAGGAGGACGTGCCGTTGGAGGTGTACGGGGCCTCTTCCGGGGCCCTCCTTTGGTCCCTCGCCGATTCCTCTGAGTGCACGCTCGATGAGTCCGCGTCGAACATCGTGGTGGATCGCGAGGTGACCGGCGATCACGTGTTCGTTCAGATGAGCTGTTTCGAAGGGAGCGGCGATTCGCGACGGCGCGTTCCCCAGGTGTTCGCGTTCGCCTCGGTGACGGGTGAGCTGATGTGGACCCACGAGATCCCGGCGGATGGCTACCTGGGTGGTGAGGTCACCGCGTCCACGGATGGTTCCCTGCTCTACGTACTCGTGGCCTATCGGGAGGACCAGGGAGATCGTTCTCCACGGCGGTATTCCACCATCGACGCCGCGACGGGTGAGGAGGTCGCTTCGGGGGACTGGGGAGATTTCCGTCTGAGCGGCGAGCCGGGGGAAGGGGAACTTTGGAAGAGTGTGCTCGGCAATGGTGCGCTTCTGGGGTCGGATCAGGCCCTCACGCTCACCGACGCCTACGGGTCGCCTGAGCACACGCTGGAGCTCCCCCCGACGGACGGGCACCGGCGGATCGTCACCACGGACGAGGTGCTCTACTCGGTCGAATGGCCCGAGAGCGGTGAACGGTCGGTCGACCTGATGGTGTACCCCTGGGACGGGTCCACTCCGCACACCATCGAGGATGTGTTGGATCGGCCTCTCGCCGAGGACGAAGGGGCCGGTATTCGCGTGGTCCCGGGTGCAGTCGTCGTCTACTCGGTCGAGTCGAACCTGGTCACGTCCGCCGTAACGGTCAGGTGAGCTCTCGCCCGTGTCACGACGGGTTTCCAAGGCTCGACCCGACCGAGTTCCGAGGTGGCCGCGTGCGGCCATTGCTCGATGAACGGTTCCTCTTCCGCGCGGGTGTGGTTACGCGGGGGGTTCGCTCCAGCCGACCTGGACGAGGTCGGGGCGCTTGCCGCGTAGGGCCAGCTGCGCTCGGCCCTGCGGAAGCTGCTTGGAGGCCACACCGTTGGCCAGGCGTCCCTCCATACGGTCGCCGGAGAACAGCACACCCGGGGTCGCCATGTCGCTCAGCGATTGCAAGACCGGCTCGAACATCGCGCGTGCCGTACCGCCGGTCCGGCGGGCGGCGATGACGTGCAGGCCCAGGTCGGCGCCCTGCGGGATGAACTTGGCCAGGGGTGCCAGCGGGTTGCTGCGCGAGGCGATCATGTCCATGTCGTCCACGATGATGTACAGGTCGAGCCCCTGCCACCAGCTGCGTTCCCGTAGCTGCTTGGGGGTCACGTCCGGGCCCGGAAGGCGTTCCTGGAGGGAACCGGCGAGGTTGTCGGCGACCGCCTTGGTCTGTTCCGCGGTCGTGCAGTAGGCCAACAGGTGCTCTTCCGGAACCAGTTCCAGGTGCGAGCGGCGGAAGTCGACCATCACGATGCCCAGTTCCTTGGCCGGGCGCTGGACGATCTGCTTGACCAGCCCGCGCACCAGGGTGGACTTCCCGGTCTGCGGGTCTCCGAACACCAGCAGGTGCGGGTCCCGGTCCAGGTTCATGACGGCCGGGGCCAGAGAGCTCTCGCCCATGCCCAGCACCAGTTCCCGGGACCTGCTCCGGCCCGTCCTGCGGCCCTTGAGCAGGTCGTCCAGCTCCACGCGCTCGGGGAGGGTACGGACGCCCTGGACCGCCTTCTGCGGCCAGCGTTCCCGGATCCGTTTGATCAGATCCTGGATGCCGTCGGTCAGGTCCTCGTCGTTCGCGGAACCATCCACGCGGGGGAGCGCCACGTGGGTGTGGTGTTCCTCCGAGGACAGGCCACGGCCCGGGGTGTCCTTCGGGATGTCCTCGGCGATCTTGCGGCCGATACCGGAGTCCATGGGGTCGCTCAGGCGCAGCTCGAACCTGCCGCCGAAGAGCGCCTGCAACCGGGAACGGACCTGGGAGGACGCCGCGCCCGTCAGGATGGTGTGCACCCCCAGGGACGGACCACGCGTCGCGATGTCCATGAGGTAGTCGTCGGCGGCGTCGAAGGTGTCCCGAACGGCCGACCAGCCGTCGATCATCAGGAACAGGTCACCCGCGATACCGGCCGGCACCTTGCCCTCCGCGCGGGCCTGACGCAGGGCCGCGGGGGAGTCGAGCTTGTGCTTGCGGAACAGGCGTTGCCGGCGGTCGAGGTGCCCGGACACGTCGGTGAGGACCCGCTGGACCTTCTCCGGGTCGGCGCGACCGGCGACACCCGCGACGTGCGGCAGCTCGTCCATCGCCTGGAGCGCGCCGCCGCCGAAGTCGATCGCGTAGACCGCCACACGGCCCGGCGGGTACCGCCAGGCCAGACTGGTGATGATGGTCCGCAGCAGGGTGGACTTACCGGACTGGGGCCCGCCCAGGACGACGATGTTGCCCTCTCCACCGGTGAAGTCCAGTTCGGCGGGCACCACGCGTTGTTCGCGCGGGATGTCGGTCAGTCCGAAGACGGCCTTGGCCTCGGCCGCGTCCGGCTCGGTTCCCGCGCCCTCGATGTCGTCCCCTTCGCCGAGGTCGGCCAGGACGGTGTCGAACGTCAGCATCTCCGGGAGGGGAGGCAGCCAGACGGGGCGTACGGGGTCGGCGCCCGAGGCCACCAACCGGTCCACGGTCACCTGCAGGGTGGTGCGCTTGGCCTGCTTGGGCTTCTCGTCGGCCTTCGCCTTGATCGAGTCCACCAGTGACTCCACCAGCGATCCCGCGCCCGTCACCTTGTTCAGGCCGTTGTAGGACAGCAACGGCAGGACCGGGTCGTGCTCGGTCTTCTCCTCCTTGGCCGGTGGCTCGTAGGGCTGGGACACCATGGCGGCCTTGAACCGTTCGAAGACGGAGGTGTCGACCTTCAGGTAACCCGAACCGGGTTCCGGGGGCAGGTGGTAGGCGTCGCCGACACCGATCGCCTCACGGCTCTCCGCCTCGGAGAACGTCCGCAGACCCACCCGGTAGGACAGGTGGGATTCCAGCCCCTTGATCTTGCCCGACTCCAGGCGCTGGGTGGCGAGCAGGAGGTGCACGCCGATGGACCGTCCGATCCGTCCGATCGCGACGAACAACTCGGCGAAGTCGGGGTGGGCGGTCAGCAGCTCGGAGAACTCGTCGATGATGATGAGCAGGTGCGGCAGCGGTTCCAGGTCGGGATCGTTCTCCCGAGCCGCTTCGTAGGCGTGCAGGTTGGGCAGGTTGCCGGCGTTCTTCAGGATCTGCTGCCGTCGTACCAGTTCACCGAAGGTCGCCTCACGGAACCGGATGACCAGCCCGTCATCGTCGGCGAGGTTGGTGATCAGCCCGGCGCTGTGCGGCAACCGGTCGGTGTCGGCGAAGGTCGCGCCGCCCTTGAAGTCGACCAGCAGCAGGGCCAGGTTCTCCGGTGAGTGGTTGATGACCAAAGAGGCCACCATGGTGCGCAGCATCTCCGACTTACCGGAACCGGTGGCACCGACGACCAGGCCGTGCGGGCCCATGCCGCCGAAGGCCGATTCCTTCAGGTCCAGCAGGACGGTGTTGCCGCTCGGGCCCACACCGATGGGAACGCGCAGGTAGTCGCCGGTGGAGCGTTTGCGCCAGGTACGCCGGGTGTCCAGCGCGGCGACGTCGGGAACCCCGAGGATCTCCGGCAGCCCGACGGTCTCGTGCATGGCGTCGTCGCCGTCGGTCACCGCGATGCCGTAGGGAGCCAGAAGGCGGGACAGGGTGGTCAGTTGGGCGACACCGGCGTTGTCGGCCTTGCCGTCGAGGGGCACGTAGGCGGAGGCCGGGTCGGGCTTGATGCCCTCGGTGTCCTCACGAAGGGTGCCGTCGGCCTCGATCAGGAGCCGCAGTTCCACGGAGTCGGGTTCCTCGCGTCGCTCCGAGGACAGGATGATGACGTGGATCCCGAGGTCGGCCAGGTTGGTGACGGGGGGTTCGGCCTGGAGGCCGGAGAGGGTGGACTGGTATTCGCCGTCCAAGACGACCACGAGCCGCTGCGTTCCGGGGCCGGGGGGCTTACCGCGGCGACGTTGCAGGTCGACGGTGCGCCGTTCGATCTCGTCCGTGAGGAGTTCCGCGACCTGCACGGTGTTGTCCGAGACGAAGCGGGCGGGCATCGGCCCGTCCGTGGCGTCGTCGAAGGTGTTGTGCGGCAACCACTTCGTCCACTCCCACCGCTCACGGAGCTTCTGATCGCGGACCACACCGATGCGCAGGTCGTGTGGGGAATGGAAGACCGAGAGCTGGGAGATCATCGCTCGGACGAGACCGCGTCCCGCCTCCCGGTCTCCGTTGATCGAGATTACGCCGTGCCGTCGGAGCGGCACGACCAAGGGCATCTCGGGGACGTCGCCGTAGAGCTCGATGATCTGGTCGGCGGCGCCTTGGCAGACGGGGTCGTAGACGATGAGGGGAGAGGAGGTGTCCACCTTGAGCTTCAGTCTGCGAGCCAGCGGCCGTGTGCCGTATCCGACCCGCACGTCGAGGAAGTCGGGGTCGGACGCCCTGCGCTCCCATCTTCGTGCTCGGGAGCGAGCCGGTTCCGTGAGCAGGCTCGGTTTCGGATGGCGGAAGGCGTTGTCCGAGCGCTGACTGGCGGCGACGTCACGAACGATCTCGCGCAACTGGTCGAGGTAGTCGACGTAGCGCTCTCGTTGCTCACGAATGCGCTTGCGCGGGCCGTTGTGCTGGGCAACGAACATGATGATTCCGACGATGACGCTCGCGAGCATGATCATCACGCCCGCCACCATCATCAATGGACGGTGACCCATGGTGATGGACATCAGGAGGGAACCGGAACCGGTGATGATCGGCATGATGATCATCGCGCCGGAACTACCGGCGGGCGCGTTCTCCGGCATCTGCGGCGGTGTCGCGATGACCAGCGGAGATGTCCCGGGGGCCGATGGGATGTCACGAGCTGGTCGGGGAACAGGTCTCGTCGCCACGGGGGTCCCTTCTCCGTCCACCTACAAGGTTTCGTGTATGGGTGACTACGCTATAGATGATCTCGTGAACACCACGAATCGCCTAATTAACATCGGTTGGCACCCCTTAAGCATGGTAATCACCGCACGAGTCGACAAAGAGGGTCTTGGGTGAGCGGATACTGCAGGGTCACGGTCACCGGCCCCCAGCGCTGGGCTGATTTGGCGCTACCGGGAAGTGTGCCGGTCGCCACGCTCATGCCGCGCATCATCGAGGTGTGCGTGGACGAGGGGGAGAGCTCCGAACCGGCGTCCTGGACATTGACCACGGTCGACGGTCAACCCGTCCGGCCCGAAGAACCTCTGGAGAGCTCCGGAATCTACGACGGGGACCTGCTCCTGCTCGACCGTGTGGTCGCCCCGAGCCGTCCCGAACACGTCGACGACGTACGCGGCGCGGTCGAGGACAGCGTCGATGAAACCGCGTGGATCTGGAACCCGACGACCACGTTGTCGTTCGGCCTGCTCGTGGGCGGCATCGGTCCGTTGCTGATGCTGTTCCTCATGATGTGGTTGCGACCGTCCCCGGGGCACCTCGCGGTGGCGGCGTTCGGCACGCTGTTGACGGTGGGAACGATGCTGCTCGCGGCCCGCCGCCCGTTGCCGGTCGTCGCCCATGTCCTCTTCGCGGCGGCCTGTATGTGGGGTGGCGCCACCGCGGTCCTCGCGGCCGGGTTCCTGTTCAGTCCGACCCCGTTGGTGATGGGGGCCATCGCGCTCTGTGGTGGTCTGCTGGTGGCGGTGATCGGCTGGTCCATGCACGAGACCGGTCTCCCCTACATCGCCGGCCTCACGGTGGTGGCCCTCACCGGGGGCGTGCTGGTCGTGGTCGGGATCTTCGCGGAACCGGTCCAGGGTGTGCGCGCGATGGGCATCGCGCTGGCCCTGTGCGTGGGGGCGCTGCCGCGCGTGGCGATGGTGATGGGCGGTCTGTCCGGGCTGGACTACGAGGTAGGCCGATCGGGTCAGGTGGCCACGGATCGGTTCGAGGAGACCTTCGCCAACACCGACCGTCTGCTGCTGGGCATCGCCATGGGCACGGCCCTCTCCGGCGGGATCTTCGCGGTCCTGCTCGCCTATTTCGGCACCGGACTCCCCGACCTGCTGCTGTGCGGTCTTCTCGGGGTGCTGTTGGTCATGCGTTCGCGCCTGTTCGACCGCATCCGTCACGTGTTGCCCCTGCGTCTCGCGGGAGTCGTGGGTCTGGGCGCCGCGGGTGTCGCGGTCACGACGCAGTACCCGGTCTTCGGCCCGTGGCTTCCGGTCGCCGTCCTGCTCGCCGGGACACTCCTGAGCGTCCTGAGCTGGGTGAAGCTGAACGACGTCCCTCGTGCCTCGCTCCGAAGGGCCCTGAACTGGGTCGAGATCATCATCATCATGACGATGTGCGTCATGTTCGCCTGGGGCATGGGCCTGTTCGCCTTCGTGGAGAGGATGACCAGCGCCACGTGACGCGGGTGCTCAGTAGAGGGTGTCGACCTGTTCGAAGGTGTCCGGGTCGAGCAGGGCCGGGGGTGCGCCGTCCTCGCCCACGGCCGCGATGACCTCGCCGTCGGGGTGGATCGCGATCCTTCGGTAGGAGACGTCCTCCTCGGCCGCCTCCACCAGGTTCTCGCCGGACTCCAGGTCCCAGACGTAGGGGTGGTACTCCCGGGAACCGGGGCCTGTGCTCGCCGACCACGTCGCGTACAGCCTCTCCCCGGCGGGGTCGAACAGGAGCTGGATGAGGATGGGCTCGTCGTCGGACTCGAACTCCTCGCGGGTGAACGAGGCGACCTCGGTTCCGTCCTCGTAGTCCTCGACGTGGATCGCGGGGTCCTCGGCGTAGGCGACCTGGGTGGTTCCCGGCCGTACCGCCAGCGAGCTGTCCGAGGTCCCCTCCACCGTGCCGACCTCTTCACCGGTGCCGGCGTCCCAGACGTGGACGGTGCCGTAGTCGTTGGTGACGAAGTGGTCCTCGTCCACGAATCGTGTCTCGTACTGGAGCCCCTCGGCCAGGGGTTCGCCGGCCTCGCCGGTCGCGGTGTCGACGACGTTGGTGCCCGGACCGTCGTCGGAACCCTGGTCCAGGGTGACGGCCAGTCGGGTGCCTTCGGGGGAGAACGCGAAACCTCGGACGTCGTTCGGGCTGGCCAACCAGCGTTCCTGGTCGTCCGGGCCCTCCTGCGCCCCCAGGTGTTGGACGGTCTCGCCGGAGATCAGGTCGTAGGTGTGCGCGAGGTGGACGGGTTCCTCTCGTCCCTCGTACTCGACGGGCTCCGCGGCGACCAGGGTGCAGCCGACCGGGGAGAACGCCAACTCCGGGAAGACGGCCGAACCCGTCGTGGTGGGGCGGGCGATCTCCCGGCCCTCCCGCCAGTCCCAGACCATCGGTCCCACCTCGGACGTCACCGCCAGGACGTCGCCGTCCCCGGAGAACTCCAGGTGGGAGACGGTGGTCTCCGGAGCGGGAGGTTCCTCCGGCGGTGGGTAGGCGGTGCTGTCCAGGCAACGGCCCTCGCTGACCAGCGACTCCGCGCCCTCTTCCGGACCGGCCGCGTCCGCCGGATCATCGGACAGCCGGTCATGGGCGAACACCGCGCCCCCGGCCGCGAGCACGACCAGGACCAGTGCCCCGGCGCCCAGGGCGAGCAGCCGTCCGCGCCTCCGGGGCCCACCACGCCCGGCCTCTGGTCGAGCGGCCAGCACCTCCCTCTGACGTGCGGCGACCGCGTCGATCGTCGCGCGCACCGGCGGTGACCACGGAGGTGGTTCGGTGGGTCCACCGAGCATGCTCACCAGGTCGGAGGAGCTGGGACGCAGCCTGGGGTCCCGCTTGAGACAGGCGTCCACCAGGCCGCGCAGTTGCAGCGGCACGGCGGACAGACCCTCGGGTCCGGCCACCCCGGAGACCGCGTAACAGAGCGTCGCCGCCCACGAGAACACGTCCGTGGCCGGGCTCGCTCCACCCTCCGGTGCGGCGAACGCCGGATGCGGCGCCCGCCGTTCGGTGTCGGAGACCGCCCGCTCCAGGCCGGGGTCGGCCAACGCGGCGCCGTGACCCGCCATGAGGACGCCGTCCGGCCACAGCGAACCGTGCGCCAGACCGGCGCCGTGCAGGTCGGCCAGTGCCTGGGCCAGGGCCAACGCCAAGGGGCGCACCGCGTCCACGGGGAGCGGGCCGTGTGCGCGCAGGAGCTCGGCCAGCGTCGGCCCGAGGGGACGGCCGACGACGACCCACGGCACCGCGCCGTTCAGGTCGGCGTCCCGGACCGCGCACACGTGCGCCCCGGACAGCCCTCGCGCCCCCTCCACCTGGCGGGCGAAGGCGGCGCGGAAGGTGGGGTCGGTGGCGTACTCCGGACGTACGACCTTCACCGCCACCGACGAACCGTCGTCGGGTACCCCCAGGTAGACGCGGGCGTAGGCGTCCTCGCCCAGGCGAGCGCGCAGCCGGTAGGGGCCGATGGCGGGCGGGTCGTGCGGGTGGAGAGGGAACATGGGCCTTACCGAGGTCGGGGAGGGAGGGGACGTGGGGCGGAGGTCACATCTGTTCGACCAGACGCAGGTCGGCCGCGTCCACGAACCACATGCCGCTGCCGTGCCCGGGCACGCCCGCGATGACCTCGCCCTCGGGGTGCACGGCGATCTCGTGCAGGTACCCCTCGTTCTCGTCGGCGGTCAGGTCCTCCCCCGTGGAGTACTCCCACACCTTCATGTACGCGTCCTCGAACTCGTAGTCCTTGGGAACGTAGGTGACGTAGACGCGGTCCGCCGCCACGCTGTACTGCACGTCGTGGACCTCGAACTCCTCCGCGTCCATGTCCTCGTCGACGAAATCGGTGGAGTCGGAAGGGTCGTCGAGGTTGATCCGGTGGGCGCCGTTGGAGAGGGGATGCAGGATGGTGGAGTCGTCCACCATGGAGACGCCTTGGGGGCCCAAGAGGGGACTTTCGGTGCTCTGTCCGACGACCTCACCGCTCTCCACCTCCCACAGGTGCAGCTGCTCCGAGTAGTCCTGACCGACCACGTGGGCGCCGTCGGGAGAGACGTCGACCGAGCGCAGGCTGTAGGGGCCGGAGAGCGTGTCGGTCAGCTCGTCGGTCTCCAGGTCGTAGATCATCACCGCCGAGTCGGTACCGCCTCCCGAGCCGACCACCAAACGGGTGCCGTCGTCGGTGAAGGCGATGGAGCCGATGTCGAAGCCCTCCGAGTAGACCTTGTGCTCGCCGCTCTCCAGGTCGTAGACGTGCGCGCCGTCGTCGGAGGCATAGGCCAGCAGGCAGTCGTTCGGGCTGAAGCTCGGATGCCCGTACAGCATGGGGATCTGCGTCTCGATCCGCGCGACCTCGGTGTCCTCCCGCCAGCTCCACAACGCCACGCCGCCGGTGCCGGCCACGGCCAGGACCTCGCCGTCGCCGGAGAACTCCGTGTAGAAGACGCCTTCGTCGTCGTTGGGCGCCGTGGGTTCCTCCTTGGCGGCCTCGGTGAACTCGGGTGCGAGGTGTTCGGTGGCGTCGCACGTCTCGCGCTGGGCCACGCCCTGCTCCTCCCCGGGGTCGGGGGTGGACCCGCCGACCAGACCGGCCTGACCCGCGGTCCACACACCGAGCCCGGCGACCATCGCGAGGGCGACGGTGGCCGCGCCGACGATGAGCAGCCGCCCGCCCAGGCCGCCCTTGGCCCCGGGATCGGGGTTGGCGGCCACGGCGGAGTGGTATTCGTGCGCGACACCGTCGATCCGCGCGGCGGCGTTCGGGGGCAACCACGCGGCGGAGGCCGGAGCGGGTGCCACCGGACCGCCGAGGGCGTGCAGCACCTGCGCGGCGTTGGGCCGCGAAGCGGGGTCCTTCTCCAGGCAGGCCGTGATGATGCCGCGCATGGACGGGGGGACCCGATCGAGGTCGGGGTCGAGGTTGGCGATGCGGTACAGGACGGTGGAGGGGTGACCGTCGCCGAACGGCCCCTGCCCGGTGAGGGCGTAGGCCATGACGCCGCCGAGCGCGAAGACGTCGGCGGCCGACCCCGGGCCGTGTCCGGCGTCGACGGCCTCCGGCGACATGAACGCGGGGGTACCGACGAAGCGTCGCTCCTCCCCGGCCTCCCCGGTTTCCCCTGCCTCCTGGGCGTCCCCCAACGCGTGGGCGATGCCGAAGTCGATCACCTGGGGGCCCTCGGCCGCCACCATCACGTTTCCGGGTTTGAGGTCGCGGTGGACCAGCCCGGTCGCGTGGACGCGCTCCAGGGCCTGGGCGATGCCGCGGGCCATGAAACGCACCGACTGTTCGGGGAGCGGCCCGGTGTCGGACACCAGGTCTTGCAGGGAGGGGCCCATCACGTACTCGGTGGCCAACCAGGGGGTCTGCCCGGAGGTGTCGGCGGCCAGCACGCGGGGCGTGTAGTTGCCGTGGACCCGCTGGGCGAGTTCCAGCTCCCGGGCGAACCGTGCACGGAACCCGGGATCGTAGGCGTATTCGGCGCGTACGACCTTGACCGCGGCGGGTCTGCCGTCGGAGTCCATCCCGAGGTACACGCGGCCCATGCCACCGGAGCCCAGCAGGGCGATGACACGGTAGGGGCCTACCTCGCGCGGGTCGTGTGGAGCGGGTTGCTGCATGGTGCCCTTTCGGGGGTGTTCAGGAGAACTCGGCGACGACTTCGTAGTCGGTGGTGTCCAGGACACGGACGGTGGCGTAGCCGTCCTCGGTCACGGTGGTGGCGATGTGCTCGCCGTCGGGGCTGACCCCGATGACCTCCGAGAGGCGCAGGCCCTCGATCGGTAGGACCTCACCGGTGGCCGTGTCCCAGGCGAGGGTGTCCGAGCTCGGGAAGCTCGCCCCGGAGTAGGCGATGGAACCGTCCGCGGACAGCGCGACGTTGTACACGTTGTCCTCGCCGACGTCCGGCATGTCCATTTCCCGGGTGGAACCGTCGGTCAGGTCGACCGTGCGGACGTCGGTGTAGTCGGTCAGGACCACCATGGTGTTCCCGTCCGCGGACAGCGCGAAGTCGGAGCTCTCCGTCCCGTCGAACCGGTGGATTTCTTCGCCGCTCTCCGCGTCCCACACGGCCGTGAAGGTGGCGTCGCCCTCCTCCGCGCTGTAGCTCGCACCCACCAGCATCGACCCGTCCGGGGTGTAGTCCAGGGCGTGCAGGAACCCGTCGAGGGGGAAGTCGGAGACGACCTCCTCGCTCTCCATGTCCCACGTCTGAAGGATCGGGTTCCCGTCCTCGGTTCCGTCGTCGGAGGCCTCGGCCGCCAACGTGGAGGCGTCCTCGGTGAGGGCCGCCATGTCGAACATGCCGAATTCCTCGTCCTGCCCCAGGACCGCGATCCGGTTGTCGCTGCCGCCCTCCCAGACCCGGATGTAGGAGTTGACGGCGGTCGCGACGTAACCGCTGTCGGTGAAGTCGGCGCCGAGGGCGTTCGGGTACTCGTCGACCATCTCCCCGCTTCGCCAGTCCCACGTGCTGAGGGTGCTCCCGCCGAAGACGTGCAGGAGGTCGCCGTCCTCGGAGAAGGTGAGGGAGTACATGAACCCGCCGAAGCCGTCGGGCTCCTCCGCGCCCGGGTCACCTTCGCCACCGGACCCGTCGTCTGCCCCCTGGGAGGCCTCGTCGGAGGCGTCGGCGGTCGGTTCCTGTTCGTCCCCGGAACCGAGGGGGAGCGCGGTCCACGCCAGCGCCCCACCACCGAGCAGGACCAAGGCGGTGGCCGCTGCCGCCGCGACCACCACCGACCGGCGGCGCCACCAGGAGGTTCCACCGCTCCGTCCCGCGCCGCCGTTCATGGGCACGGTGGTGCGTTCGGCGGCCCTGGCCTGCTCCGTCTCACCCGCCTTGGCGTCGATCTGCCGGTTCACCTGGGTGGGAAGCCAACCGTGCGCGGCCGAGGGCAACGGGAGACCGGACAGATCACGCAGGATGGAGTCGGTGTCGGGGCGTTGCTCGGGCTCCTTTGCCATGCATCGGGCGATCAGGTCCCGCAGCGGTCCCTCCGGGAGGGCCTCCAGGTTCGGTTCGGCCTTCAGCACCTTGGCGAGGGTGTTGACCGGACTGCCCGCACCGAAGGGCGGCATCCCACTGGCGGCGAAGATCACCGCACCGCCCAACGAGAACACGTCGGCGCGCGAAGTGACGTTCTTACCGGTGATCTGTTCCGGAGACGTGTACGAGGGGGTACCGAAGGTCTGGCCGGTCCTGGTGAGGACGGTGCCCTCGACGGCGCGGGCGATACCGAAGTCGATGACCTGTGGACCCCGTGGGGACAGCAGGATGTTGCTGGGTTTGAGGTCGCGGTGCATCAGCCCGGCGGTGTGGATGGTCGCCAACGCCTGGGCCAACCCCAAGGTGAGCACCAACAGGGATTCGGCGGGGAAGTGCCCGACCTCCCTGACGGCCTCCTTGAGGGTGGGGCCGGGCACGTACTCGGTGGCCATCCACGGCTCGGGGGCCTCGGGGTCGGCGTCCACGACCGCCGGGGTGAAGGGGCCGCGCACGCGTTGCGCCGTGCGCACCTCACGGGCGAACCGCGCCCGGAACTCGCTGTCGTGCGCCAGGTCCTCCTTGACCACCTTCAGAGCGCACAGGTGACCGTCGGGGGTACGTGCGAGGTACACCTTGCCCATCCCGCCGGCGCCCAGCCGGGCGAGGAGCCGGTGAGGGCCGATGGCGGGGGGATCGTCGGCGGTGAGGGGTTGCATGACTGCAGGGATCCTTACTGCACGCGAGGCGGCGGTGTTTCCGGAGGGTTCACGAAGAGGACGTGTACTGGGCCAATGTAGCGGCTTGGCGACAAACCACCCAGGGCGCTGTCCTCATCCGGCCCGGAGTTCCGCCTGGTGGGGCCGTCGAGGGAGTCAGCGAGGACGACGCCCGTCGGTGTCCCAGCGGTGCGGATCGAACATACCGATCGGTAGATCCGTGTGTCCGGTGCGGGCCAGGTCCGCCAGGGCCACGCCCACGGCGGAGGCGAACTTGAACCCGTGGCCGGAGAAACCACCGGCCAGGACCAACCCCGGCAGCTCGTCCCGACGGCCGATGAGGAAGTGTTCGTCGGACGTCATCGTGTACATACAGGCCACCATGTGTTCGGGCAGTGGACCCACCCCGCGCAGTCCCGCGGCGAGGTCGCCCAGACGGCGTGCGTCGTCCTCGTCCGGGGGACGGGGGCCGACGTCCGGGTCGACGGGTTCACCCCACTGGGAGCCCGGGCGTCGACCGGCGGCGTCGCGCACCGTCTCGGACTCGGCGTGGATCCCGATCTTCAGGGTGCGTCCGTCGTCCATGCTGGGGAACCCGAACCAGAGAGTGCCGTCGGGTTCGTCGCGCGCGAAGACCGGCTCGGGGCCGGCCGTACTGGGCAGGGGCTCGGTGATGGGGAACCAACCGAGCACACGCCGTTCCACCCGGATGCCGCCGCCCAGGTCGCTGAGGCCGGGGAGCAATCGGGTCAGCCAGGCACCCGTGGTCACGACCACGCGGCGGGCACGGATCTCGGTGTCGCCGACCCACACACGTGGATGGTCGGGGTCGGGTTCGATGCGGGTGACGGCCCGGTGCGTGAGCACCCGCGCCCCGGCCTGTCGGGCCAGACGGACGGCGGCGAGGATCGCGGGTTCGGGCAGGACGACCCCGGCGTCCTCCTCGAACACGCCGACCTCGTCGGGATGCATGAGATGGCGGGGGTGCCGTTCGGCGAGCGCCGACGCGGAGAGGTATTCGTGGGCCAGACCGTGTTTCTCGGCGGCCAGGGTGGATCCGGCGATGGCCGCCGAACCGGGGCGCCCGAGCATCAGGGAGCCGGATCGGATGACCAGACGCGCCTCCGCGGCCGCCTGGAGTTCGTCCCAGGCGCGCCAAGAGGCACGCACGAAGGGGACGTACTCGGCGCCTTCGAGGTAGGCGGTCCGGATGATGCGGGATTCGCCGTGACTGGAACCCCGGTCGTGCCCGGGGGAGAACTGTTCGACACCGATCGCGTCGACGCCTTCACGGGCCAGCCGCCACAGGGTCTGGGACCCCATCGCGCCCAGGCCGACCACGACGGTGTCGGTGTCCAAGGGTCTGCTCATGGGGCAGAAGGCTAACGGGAGCGGGTCAGGCGGCGGCCACCGGGCGGCGGTGCGTGTAGTAGTGCGCCGGCTCGGGGATCTGGGCGAACGGGTTGAGCAGGGCGGCGGCGCCGGTGGGGTCGTTCGCGGGGTGCGACATGCTGCCGCCCTGGAAGAGGTCGTTCCAGAAGAAGCGGCCGTCGCGGCACCAGACGTTCACGTCGCGCATGACGGAGGCGACGGCCATCTCGGAGCTACCGGACCAGTAGAGGGGCCGGGTGGCCACGGAGGAGAGTTCGTTCAGAAGCGCCGTGATCGCCTGCTGGGCGCAGAAGGCGTGGCGGGGCTTGTGCTTGACCCGGCTGGCGAGTACCGACTTCGCCCGGGAGGCCCGGGGGTTGTTCAGGCGCCAGTGACTCAAGGTCGTCTCCAGTGTGTGTCGAGGAACCGCGGGTGCTGACCGTGTGTGCTTGGTGCGGCCACGTCGCCGCGGTATCGAGGGGCCACCGGATGGCTTCCTCGAACGAAGTTGGCGCGATGTGAACTCTGTCGTTACCTCGCAGTTATCCTTCGCGCTCCGGATGCTAGCAGTAACCGGCCCCCGACAGTCGAGGCTTAGACGTGTGACCCATGCCACACCTAACAAGTGCGTATCGACCTGTTTATCCAAAGAACTCGCAGGTGCAATCGGTATATTCGAACGTGTATTCGAGTTATCGGACTGAAATAAAAGGACTCTGGTCCCGATTCGACTGTCGTCAGGGTCACCCGCTTTCGCCACATACTGCGGCGAAACTGTCGCTTACAGTGATTTTGTACAGGTGGGAAAGGGTTTGCCTGCCGGCGGTGACGCTTTGCCCTTTCCACACCCGCCGCGTCATCGCGCATTCCCGTCCGTTTTGCGCTGCTGGTCACCCCGGGGTAAGGGGCCCTCGCCGACGTGGAGGACACTGGGGAGCGGCAGGAAACAAGGAGAGAAGCGGCGAAGTGACCCAGACCAGATCCGATACATCCGGTGACCGGACGACAGTGAACGGCGCGTCCCCCGACGAACCGAGGGGCGGTGCCCGCGCCTGGCTGGTGTGGGGCATGGCCGTAGGCGGTTACTTCCTCGCCATGCTGCACCGCAACGGACTCGGTGTGGCCGCCCTGGAGGCGCAGAGCCGTTTCGACGTCGGACCCGCGCTGCTCTCCATGCTGCCCATGTTGCAGCTGCTGGTGTACGTGATCCTGCAAGTGCCCGCCGGCCTGCTCGCCGACCGGCTCGGCCCGCGGTACACGCTGGTCATGGGCATGATCGCGATGGCCGCCGGATCCTGCATGTTCGCCCTCGCCCCGGGGATCGAGATGGCGGTCGTCGGTCGCTTCCTCATCGGTCTGGGCGACGCGCTCGTCTTCCTCAACGTCATCAGACTGGCCGCGCTGTGGTTCCCTCGCGCGCGCTACGCGCTGGTGAGCGGCCTGACCGGTGTGGTCGGCGGTACCGGACAGGTGGCCAGCGCCGCCCCCCTGGCCTGGGCGCTGGACGGAATCGGTTGGGTGGCGGCCTTCCTCACCACCGGCGTCCTCACCGTGCTCATGGCGCTCCTGATGCTGCTGGTGGTCCGCGACCGGCCCGCCGGGGCCGCCGGACGTTCCACCGTAGCCGACCCCATCTCCGCCTGGGCGGCCCTCAAAGAGGCGCTGCGGGCCGACGGGCCCCGGATCGGTATGGCGCACCACGCGGCCGTCATGGCGCCGTTCACGATGATGATGGTGCTGTGGGGTTACCCGTTCCTCGTGAACGGTCTGGGACTGTCCGAGAGCGCCGCGGCGCTCTCCCTCACGGGGCTGGCCGCGGGAGCCCTGTGGTTGGCGCCCGTCGCCGGGCTGCTCGTCGGTCGGTGGCCGGGCGTGCGCGTGTACATGGCGCTCGTCCTGGGCGGTCTCCTGAGCCTCGGGTGGATCCTGTTGGTGACGTGGCCCGGTGGCGTCCCGGTGCCGTTGGGGGTGGCGGTCATGGCGGTGAGCGGGATCGGACAGACCCTGGCCCCCACGGTCTCCTTCGACTTCGCCCGCGACGGCATCCCCGCGAGCCGCACCGGCGTGGCGTCCGGGCTGGTGAACATGAGCGGGTTCACCACCGCCGTCGTCTGTACCGTCGCCGCCGGTGTGATCCTCCAGGCCCTACCGGGCGCCTACCAGGCCGCGTTCGCGCCGTTGGCCGCCTGCACGGCGGCGGCGACCCTGGTGCTGACCCTGTTCATCCTCCGCGCCCACCGTCGACGGGTGTAGAACGCCCGAGGGGCGGGGCGGTCGTGCGACCACCCCGCCCCTCGGCGGTGTTCGGTATCCCGTCGGAGCCTAGAAGGCCTCTTCGGGGACCTCCATGATGCCCAGGTTCACGGTCCGGGCGATCTTCAGCTCGGACTCCACGCGGGGCAGGAACTGCTCGGAGAAGTAACGCGCGGCGGCGATCTTCCCGGTGTAGAAGCTCTTGTCCTCTTCGCTCGCGCCGTCGACGCTGTTCAGCGCGATCTCGGCCTGGCGGAGCAGCAGCCAGGCCAGGACGACGTCACCGAAGGCGAACAGCAGGCGGACGGAGTTCAGGCCGACCTTGTACAGCTCGCGGGAGTCCTCGGCGGAGCCCATCGCGTGGCCGACCATGAGCTCGACCAACTTCTCGACCTGGCCGAGGGCGCCGAGCAGGAGCGCGCGCTCCTCCTTGAGCTGACCGTTGCCGGCGTCGCTCTCGGCGAAGGCCTTGATCTCGGCGGACAGCTTGCCGATGGACTTGCCACCGTTCTTCACGATCTTGCGGAAGAAGAAGTCCTGTGCCTGGATCGCGGTGGTGCCCTCGTAAAGGGTGTCGATCTTGGCGTCGCGGATGTACTGCTCGATCGGGTACTCCTGCAGGAACCCGGAACCGCCCAGGGTCTGCAGGGACTCGGCCAGTAGCGCGTAGGAACGCTCCGAACCCACGCCCTTGACGATCGGCAGCAGGAGGTCGTTCATGGCCTCCAGCTCGGAAGCGTCCTCGCCCTTGGCCTGGGCGATCTGGATCTCGTCCTGCTGGGTGGCGGTGTAGATGACCAGCGAACGCATGGCCTCCACGTACGCCTTCTGCGTCATGAGGCTGCGACGCACGTCCGGGTGGTGGGTGATGGTGACCTTCGGGGAGTTCTTCGCCCCGGCGAGGTCGTTGCCCTGCACGCGGTTCTTGGCGTACTCCAGAGCGTTCAGGTAACCCGTGGACAGGGTCGCGATCGCCTTCGTGCCGACCATCATGCGGGCGTACTCGATGACGAGGAACATCTGACGGATGCCGTCGTGCTTGTCACCGACGAGGTAACCGATGGCGGGGTGCTTGTCGCCGAAGGTCAGCTCACAGGTGGTGGAGGCCTTGAGGCCCATCTTGTGCTCGACGTTGGTCACGTAGGCGCCGTTGCGCTCGCCGAGGGAGCCGTCCTCGTTGACCAGGAACTTGGGCACCAGGTAGAGGGAGAGACCCTTGGTGCCGGGGCCGGCGCCCTCGGGGCGGGCCAGCACCAGGTGGAAGATGTTCTCGGACATGTCGTGCTCGGCCGAGGTGATGAAGCGCTTGACGCCCTCGATGTGCCAGATGCCGTCACCCTGGTCGGTGGCCTTGGTGCGGCCGGCGCCGACGTCGGAACCGGCGTCCGGCTCGGTCAGCACCATGGTGGCGCCCCAGCCGTTCTCGATGGCCTGCTGGGCGAACTTCTTCTGCGCCTCGTTGCCCTCGGAGTGCAGGATGCCGGCGAAGCCGGGGCCCGCCGAGTACATGTGGACGGCGGGGTTGGAGCCCAGGATGAGCTCGGCCGCGGACCACACCAGGGAGCGGGGCGCGCCGAGGCCGCCGAGCTCCTGGGGAAGGTCGAGGTTGTACCAGCCGGCGTCCATGTAGGCCTGGTAGGACTTCTTCAGGCTCTCGGGGATGGCGACGGTGTTGGTCTTGGGGTCGAAGACGGGCGGGTTGCGGTCCGCGTCCTCGAACGACTCCGCGACGACACCGGTGGCGAGACGGTTGATCTCCTCCAGGATGGTGCGCGCGGTCTCCTCGTCGAGTTCCTCGAAGGGGCCCTGGCCCAGGATGTCCTGGCGCTTGAAGAGTTCGAAGAGGTTGAACTCGATGTCGCGCAGGTTGCTCTTGTAATGCGTCATGAACAGCTCCGCTGTCTCCCTGGCCGCGGTGTCTGTACACGCGGATCTACCGACTAGTAACAAGTCAATGTTACTACCGAGTAGATCCAGATGCCAGTCTTGTTAGGTACTTGTGTCCCCCAGGAGTGTGTCAAGTGTCTTGAAAGGCAGGCCATGGGTGCTTATCGGACACCAGGCACACGCCATCGGGCCGCCCGCCCGCGAAGCGCGGATCGGAGCGGCCCGGGAGGCGTGGATCGGACCCGGATCAGGCCTGGAACTCGGTGATGCTCTCGGCGATGCCGTCCTCGACCTCGACCCCCGCGAGGACGACCATCCCCTCGGCGAGCGCCTCGTCGAACTCGTCGAAGGGGCACTCCACGTTCCCGACGTCGCCGGCCGACTCGGAGGCGCAGGTGTAGAGACCGCCGAGGATCTCGGTCTCCGTGCTGACGAAGAACGCCTGGCCGTCGACGATGTACTTGCCGGGGGCCAGGTACTCCACCTCCCCGGAGAGGGTGCCGGTGAAGCCGGCGGACTCGGCGACGACGTCCGCGGAGTCGCTCGCCGTGTCCGCGAATGCCTGGGATGCCATGCCGGTGACGAGAAGGCCGGAGGAGAGAAGGACCAGGGCGGTGGAGCGGAATGTGTTCTTCATGATGTCCGTTTCTGGGTTCGAGAGATATCGGTATACGCCGTGGCGTTCCGTGCGCGGTTCTCGGGTGTTGTGTGAACGTGTCGGCCCTCGGGGTTCCCCGGCCCCCCTGTCCCCGAAGGTCGATCCCTGTTGGGCTGTAGGTCCTCGTTCGTGAACCGCCCGGGCGTTCGATGGACGTGGTCCATGCTCGCCGGCGCGGGTTAAGTTCTCTGTCAGAAAAGCAGATCAAGTCGAAATTTCCCCATGCAAGGGATGATTATGCGAGGATCGATCGGCGACATAAGGCGACCATTCATGATCGCCCTTAGATGATGATCAAGTCTTTGTGGTTCTCTGGGTTCGCGAATTAATTCTATTTTTTCGGATCCCCGGCACGTCGACGGGTGACGTCGGTGGCCGGGTGGTCCCCGACCCGTCCCCGTGGCGCGAGAGGGAAGCAAGGAACGTCCTGCTTCCCCCGGCCCCACCAGGGATCGCTTCCGGACACGCCTCTCCCGCGGCCTCCGCGGCCTGCTATCCCGACGCCATCGATGTGCAATGTCCCCCTCGGATGATGTGAGCGCGTTCCACCCCGGTGGGGTCCGCATCAAGGGGCGGGGCACGCGGATCCGCCGCGCCGCCGAGGACACCGAGTCTTGCGATCAGGGACGGCAGCCATGCAGCAGGCAGAGCCCAGGGACCAGGAGAAGCCGGACGCTTCCGGCCCGGACGGGGGAAGAGACCCGGTGTGGGGCAGTCGACCCCGCCTTCGGCACGACGTTCTGTTCGCCGACACCGGTTCGGGGGTGCTACTTCGGCACGCCGACGCCAGCTTCGTCGTCAAGGGACGAGGGGCGTACCGGTTCTTCTCGGCGCTGGCCCCCTACTTCACGGGGAAGGTCACCGTCGAGGAGTTGGCCGAGGCGATCCCGGAACAGCAGCGACCGATGCTGCTCAGCCTCGTCGGCACCCTGCTCGAACGCGGTTTCGCCCGTGATTCCCGGCTCTCTCCCGAGGGGGCGCTCGCCCCGGAGATCCAGGCCGGGTTCCAGCGTCAGATCGACTACGTCGAGCACTACGTCGACGGGGCGGTCGAGCGGTTCGCCCGATTCCGCGATCTGCGCGTCCTCGTGGCGGGGGACGGTCCGCTCACCGGTTGGGCCGCACTCGGGCTGCTCCGCAATGGTGCGGCGAGCGTGGACATGGCCGATGGCGGCGGGATCACAGACGAGCTCCTCGACGAGGCCGACCGTCTGAAGGGGGACGGCTGTCCGGTCGAGCTGCGTGACGCGGACCTGTCCCTGGCCACGGTGACCGGTGCGAATCTGTCCGAATACGACCTGGTCCTCGTGACCGCGGACGAGCGATCCCTGGCACACGTGTGGCGCCTGTGCGCGGACGCCGACGCGCCGCCCCTGCTTCCCGCGGTACTGCTCGGCGAGCACGCGGTGGTCGGCCCGCTCAACGCGCACGGAACGGACTCCTGCTGGAACTGCTTCCTCCTTCGGTACACCGAAGCGGCGGACGCCGAGGTGTCGGCACGGATCTGGCGCCGTTTCCAGGTCGACGGTGGACAGCCCGCGAGTACCCGGATCCACGAGCCACAGACGGCGATGATCGGTAACGCGCTGGCCTTCGAGGCCTTCCGCTGGGCGACGGGGGTCCTGGCGGGCGAAACGCTCGAAGCGGCCCTGGTCCAGGACCTGCGCACCCTCGACAGCGCCTCGGAAAGAGTGTTGCCGCACCCGTCCTGCCCCGCCCCTCACGAGGCCGGTCCCCCGGCCGTCGCCCCGCCGATCGGTCTCGACGCCGAACCGGAGGACGACGATTCCGTGAGCGAGGCGTACCAGGCCGCCGAGGCCTTGGTCGGCGCACGCCTGGGCATCATCCAGGAGTACCTGGACCTGGATCTGACGCAGTCCCCCCTGAAGGTGAGCAGGCTCGGCTTCGTCGGGCAGGAGGGGAACGGTTCGAGGATCGCGCGCGCGGACGTTCACACCACCCTGCGGGCCCGGCTGCGGACGATGCGCGCCGCCGCCCTGAGATACGTCAGGACCAACGCCACCGTCACCGGGGACCCGGGCCGACCGGACGTGGGCCGGATCGGCACGGCGACCGGTGTGCCCGGATCGAAGGCCGAGGGGCCGCTCGCGCGCGGTCATTGCCTGATCGACGGTGTGGTCCGGGAGGTCCCCCTGGCCGCGGTCCACCCCTTCTCCGCGTTCAACTCCGAAGGACTCTTCGAGCGGACGGTCGCGGGTGAGGGAGCGGGCTCCACGGCCGCATACGCGATCAACGCCGCCCTGTTCAGCGCGGGTGCCTTCGACGCTCTGCGGGAGGCGGCCTCGGGCCGCCCGGTCACGCGGATCGACCCGTCCGATCCACCTGTCGGAAGCGAGCTGGAGTTCCTGACCGGCGTCGCCGCGACGATGGGAACGGAGGTGGAGCTGCTCCGGCTGACAGGCTCCGTTCCCACCGTCGTCGCCCGCCGTGTGGACAGTGCGGACTGGGCCCTGGGCTTCGGCGTCTCCACGACCGAGGCCGTGACCGCCGCGCTGCGCGACCTGGTCGCCCTCGAACAACTGACGGAGAACGGTGTTCCGGCGGAGGAGGCGACCGACACGTGGCTGGAGGGCTTCGACCCGCGCTCCCTCGTCCTCGACTCCGACCCCGGCTCCGACGCCTCGACGGAACGGCCGGACGACGTCCGCACCACGGCCGACCAGGTACGCGAAGACCTCGCCGGGGACGGACGGAAGGCCGTCGCCGTCCAGACCGGCACCTCGGACCTGGCGCGCTGCGGTGTCCACACGGCCAAGGTGTTGTTCACCGAGCCTGACGGGAACGCATGAACGGGGAAAGGGCCGGAGCGGAGCCGTTGGAACAGGCACGGGTCCGGCTGGAGGAGGCCCTGGGAGGGCAGGGGTCGCTCGCCATCGCCGTGCGCACGCTGGGTGAACAGGACCTGCTGTGGAACCCGTCCGCGCGTTGGTGGGAAGGCCTCGACCCGGATTCCCCCCTGCTCCCCCTTCTCCTGAACGACCGATACGTGCTCATCGGACCGGTCCGGCGGGATCCGGCCCTGGCCCCCGGATGCCTCGTGTGCCTGGCTCGCCGTTGGCAGCAGCTGCGCCCGGACGAGTACCGGGACACGTTGGAGAAGGGGTCCAGGATGCGGGCGCACAGCCCGTCGCCCTACCTGACCGGGTTCGCGATCGACACCGTGTGCTCCCTCGCTCGGACGTTGACGTCCGCTCCCTTCCTGGACGAGACCGACGACAGCGGTAACCGGTATGTCTACCGCCTGGACCTGGCGGACCTGCGGATCGACCGTCACCCGTTGGTCCCCGACTCGCAATGCCCGGCCTGCGCGACCCGGCTCCCCGATGGTCCCGAGCACACCGTGGCGGAACTGCGGCCGCGCGCCAAGAGCTCCACCGACGCGATGCGGGTGCGGTCCGTGTCCGAGTACCGGATGTCGGAGACCGCCCTGGTCAACCCCGTGTGCGGAGCGCTCTCGGCCAAGGGGGTGCTGCGTTTGGAGAACACCACCACGGCTCCGGCGGTCGGATACGTGTCCGTGCGGGGACCGGGTTACCTGCACCCCTCCTACTGGGGCGGTCACGCCGACACCTACCGCGACAGCCTCCGCTTCGGGCTGCTGGAGGGATTGGAGCGGTCGGCGGGTCTGGCGCCGAGAAGGTACCGGCCCTCGGTCAGGGGCACCTATCGGGAGTTCGCGGCGGACGCGCTCGACCCACGTGAGCTGGGCACCTACGACCCCGTCTTCTACGAGCACAACCCCGAGTACCGGTCCTTCACCGAGGACACGCCGCTGACCTGGGTCTGGGGTCGTTCCTTGGGCGAACGGCGTCCGGTACTCGTCCCCGAGGTCTCGGTCTACTACCACGGGCTCGGGGAGGACCGGAAGATCGTCCAGGAGTGCTCCAACGGATGCGCCACCGGCGGTAGCGAGGAGGAGGCGATCCTGCACGGGCTCTTCGAACGCGTCGAACGGGACGCGTTCCTCCTCACCTGGTACGGGCGGTTCCCGGCGACCGAGATCGCGGCGGACAGTTGGCGGTCCCCGGACATCCGGTGGATGGTGCGCCGCCTGGCGTTGTACGGGTACCGGGCACGGTTCTTCGACGCCCGAACGGTCTTCGCGATCCCCGTCGTGATCGTCGTCGCCGAGCGTGCGGACGGCGGACCGGGAACCCTCTGCTTCGGTGCCGGGGCGAGCCTGGACCCGGAATCGGCGGCGAACTCGGCGCTACGTGAGGTGGCCTTCGAGGTTCCCAACGCCGAGGCCTACGCCACGCACTCCCGGGAACGGCTGCTCGACATGGCCGCCGACTTCAGGCTCGTACGGGAACTGGCGGACCATCCGAGGCTGTACGGACTCCCCGAGATGCGGGCCCACGCCGATCACCTCCTGGGACCCCATGGCGAAGAGCCCGGGCCGACCGTGCCCGCGGATCAGGTCTACCGGAAGTGGTACCGGGACCGTCCGCGTAACGACGATCTCACCGACGACCTGCGCTACTGCCGGAGCGAACTCGCCCGGTCGGGCGTCGACTGCGTGGTGGTGGACCAGACCTCCCCCGAACAACTTCGGAGCGGTGTGCACACGTTCTGTGTGCTGACGCCCGGACTTTTGCCCATCGACTTCGGCTGGGACCGACAGCGCGCGCTCCTCATGCCGAGGATCGGCCGGGTCGCACACGATCTCGGTTGGAGTCGATCCCGGGTCGACGAGGTCTTGGCCGCCGCCGTCCCCCATCCGTTCCCGTGAACCGCCCGGAGGAGCCTGCCATGACAGCCGTGGACACCTACATCGACGCCATCGTGCGTCGAGCGAGGGAACCGATGGAGCCACGGGGGTTCGAACCCGACTGGGGCGACCAGCCCCGCCGGCACAAGTACTACCCCGGGGCGGTGCGGCTTCCCCTGCCCCCGTCCTCCCCCCTGCCGGGGGACCTGGGCCAGGGCCTCGGCTCCGAGGGCGAAGGGGAGTGGACGCTGCCCCGGCTCTCCTCCCTGCTCCGTGACTCCTACGGCCTGACCGGAAGACGCCTCGCCGTGCACGGCAACCCCGATCTGCGCGGGATGCCGTGGTTCCCATCGGCCACCTGGTCGCGGGGGGTGGCCTCGGGGGGAGGCCTCTATCCGCTGGAGGTCTACTGGGTCAGCGGGCCCTCCGGACCGCTGCCGCCCGGGATCCACAACTACAGCACGTCGCACCACTCCATGCAGAGGCTCCTCGCGGGCGACGTCACCCCCCACGTGCGTGCGGCGCTGCCCCGGGACGCCCAGGACACGGACCAGTACCTGTTGATCAGCGTCAAGTTCTGGAAGAACTCCTTCAAGTACAACAGCTTCTGCTATCACGCGGTCACCATGGACGTGGGTACGTTGCTCGGTACGTGGAGCATCGCGGCCCGGGCCGCCGGTCTCTCCCTCAAGCCCCGTTTCTGGTTCGACGAGCCCGCCTTGAACGAACTCTTGGGGTTGGACTCCGGCGACGAGAGCGTGCTCGCCGTCGTCCCCCTGTCCTGGCCGGGGAGCGACCCGCGACCCGCGGCGGAGCCCGTGGGCCGGCCCACGGTGAAGATCACCGAGTCGGAACGCTCACGCGAGGTCGTCCGGTTCTCCCAGGTGCTCGATGTCCACCGGGAGATCCTCGGTTCCTCCCGGGAGGAACCCGACGAGGCCGGTCTCGCGAAAGCCCGCGCCCTCCCGGCCCCCGCCGCGACGTCCCGCCGCCTGCCTCCTCCGGCCCCGCTCGACGTTCCCGTCACGACCACGCTGCGGGAACGGCGCAGCGGTTTCGGGAGGTTCAGCGCGGAGCGGCCGCTGGCCCAGCGGGACCTCTCGGCGATCCTGACGGCGGCGGGCGACGCGTCGACACTGCTCAACGACACGGGCCTCACCCGGGTCTCGGTGTTCGCCAACCATGTCGCCGACCTGCCCGCGGGGAGCTACGACTTCGCCATGGGGGAGGGCGAACTGCGGTCCGTGCAGGAGCACAGCGTGGCCGAGTTCCTCCAGCGCAACTACTTCCTGAACAACTACAACCTTGAGCAGTGCGCCGCCGTGGTCACGGTGGTCGCCCGCCCCGCGGCGGTGACCGGAGTGGTCGGTCCCCGGGGCTATCGCCTGGTCAACGCCGAGGTCGGCGCGGTCACACAGAGCGTGTACCTGGCGTGCGCCGCGCTCGGCGTCGGCTGCGGCGCCGCCCTCGGTTTCGACAACGTCTCGTACCGGGAGGAATTGCGGATCACCGACGAGACGGAGTGGCCCCTGCTGATCCTCATGATCGGCCATGAACGCGGTGGGCAACCCGAGTTCGTGTACCGAAATGTCTGAAGCAACCGACGGTGGAGACACGATGACCGAGAATGCGACGGTGGCGCCGGCACGTCCCCTGCCCGACGACGGCTGGATCAGTACGGACGTGTTCATGCTCAGGGTCGGCGGGCTGCCGTGGTCGGCGGTGCGGCCGCTCGCCTGTGACACGACCGCCGAGTGGGCGGACGCGATCCTGGCACGGGAGTCCGGGCTGAAGGACCGTGCCCGGGGGATCAGCGACACGCTCGAACCCCTGGTGACCGAGTACGACAACGAGACACGCCGGGTCCTGCTGTCCCTTCGCAGGGACATCTTCAACTTTCGGGTGCCCCGGGGGCGGGCCCGGCTCACCCCGGTCATGGAGCGTCTGCCCGAGGACGTGCGACGGGCGGTCGGCGACTGGATCGAGGAACGGGAGGAACTGGAACGGCGGCGGGCCGAGGGGAGGACCCTCCTCTCGAACGAACTGGCGGAACAACGTTCCTATCTGCGAGAGCTCGCGGACGACCCCAGGCTCCGCCACGGGCTCCTGCTCGCCTCCCCCTCGTTGGAGCGGTACCTGCCGGCCTACCTCGACGCCGCTCCCGGAGCCCTCTCCAAACGTGCGCGCAAGATCGAGCGTTCACTCCTGGAGTACGTGTTCCGTACGGCCTGCAAGACCAGCCCCTTCAGCACCCTGACCACAGTGGCGACAGGAACGTTCGAACCCCTGGCGGGCGTACCGCTGGGTGCGGACCCGCGCGGACTGGCCGGACACAGCCACGTCAGGGTGAACATGGCCGCGCTCGGCAGGATCGCCTCCTCCATCGCCGAGGACTGGGAACGCCTCACCGACCTGCCCGTGGCCCTGTCCTCGGGACACAGCCTGGACCGCGAACGCATCCGTTACGTGCGCAGGACCAAGCTCAGCGGTGACGCCGAGGACCCCGCCGTCTTCGAGTCGCTGCGCGAAGAGCTCTTCTTCATCTCCAACAGCGGGCTGCTCAACGAGATCATGGCCCTTTTGGCGGACGAACCCGGTATGAGGCTGGGTGAACTCCAGGACAGGCTGGCCGACGTCGGGGGACGAGAGCCCGAGGAACTACGGACCTACCTGCGGGCCCTGATCAGGCTGAGCCTGCTGACCCTGCCGAGCCTGGACATCGACATCCACAGCGATGACCCGCTTCGGACCTTCCGCGACGGCCTGGCCGTACTCGACCGTCCCTGGTCGGACACCCTCGTGACGGAACTCGACCGGACCGCCACGCTCGCCGACACCTACCCCGAAGCGGGGACCACCGAGCGCCGCGAACTGCGCGACGCCGTCCACGCCACCCTGAACAGGGCGTTGAAGTCGCTCGTCCCGGAAGCGGCGGAGCTTCCCCCGGGGGTCCTCTACGAGGACGTCTCCCTGCCCGACCTGGACGTCCGCGCGGACAAGGAACTCTGGGACGACACACTCCTGCACGATCTCCAAGGGCTGACGGGGATCCTGCCGCTGTTCGACATGCTGCTCCCGCACCGACTCATCCTGTTGGGCTTCTTCCGCGCCCGCTACGGCGAGAGCGGGACCTGTGACGACGTCCTGAAGTTCGTCCACGAGTTCCACCTGGACATCTACGACCAGTACCTCCAGGCCGGCGGCCGGCG
The DNA here is from genome assembly GCF_900143625.1 of Nocardiopsis sp. JB363. Lineage (GTDB taxonomy): Bacteria > Actinomycetota > Actinomycetes > Streptosporangiales > Streptosporangiaceae > Nocardiopsis. Next base: position 14,723 of record NZ_FRFF01000053.1, on the reverse strand, counting down.
CAAGGACTTCGACGAGCAGGGTGAGTACGTCCCCCTGGACAACTGGCTGCGCATGCCGGAGATCGACGCCCTCAACGATGCCCGGGTCGAGCTGATCGGCCGTATGCGCGAGGCGTACTCGGCGCTTCCCGACCCCGAGGAAGAGCTCGTACTCGGAGACGACTTCATGACGGCCGTGGCCGAGAAGCTGCCCCCGGCGGTCCAACAGCTCGACTCGCGCAGTTTCTTCCTCCAGGTCGCCCAGCAGGGTGACCGGGCGCTGGGAGTGGTCAACCGTTCCTACAGCGGCCTGACCCTGCTGTACTCGCGCTTCCTGCACTGCTTCCAGCACACGCGGGAACCGGCCCTGGTCGACGAACTCCGCGAGACCCTGCTGCGGGTGTGCCCCGAGGACGCCGTCCTCGCCGAACTGACGGGCGGGTACGACAGCACCAACCTCAACCTGCACCCGGCCGTCACCGAGTTCGAGATCGTCTGCCCCGGCGAGTCCAGTTCACGCCCCGAGGCGGAGTGCATCCGGGTCGAGGAACTCCAGATCCGACACAGTCCCGATAAGGGGCTGCACCTGTACTGCCCCCGGATCGATCGCACCGTGATCCCGGTCTACCTGGGCTTCCTCATGCCCTTGGCCCTCCCCGAGGTGCAGAGGGCACTGCTGCTGTTCTCTCCCACGGCGATGGCTCCGCTGGACCTGTGGCAGGGCACCGACAAACCGCTGGGGGACTCGCCGATCGGCGGCCATCCCCGAGTGCGCTACCGCGACCTCGTGTTGGCGAGGCACACCTGGAAGATGACGCCCTCGCACCTGCCTCGCAGGGAGAAGGGCCAGGACGAGGCCGACTGGTTCCTGTCCTGGCAGCGCTGGCGCCGGGAGAACGGGCTTCCCCGGAGAGTGTTCGCCGCCGTCGACACGCTGCTGGGCGACCGGAAGGACGGCGCGGAGGAGGCCGGGGCGACCCATCCGACCAAACCCCAGTACGTGGACTTCGACAACTACTTCTCGTTGCAGTCGCTGGACCACATGGCGACCAGGGCGGAGCGGCGCGTGGTGATGACGGAGATGCTTCCCGCCCCCGACGAGCTGTGGCTCCAAGGGGAGGACGGCGCGTACGTCACCGAGCAGACGGTGGAGATCACCAGGACCCCCAGGGCCGGGTCCGACCGACGAGAAGGCGAGGCGTGAGTGATGAGACCGACCGACGGTGGCGCCGACTGGATGGCCATCCACATCTTCTACGCGGCGGACTCCCGTCCCGTTCTGACGGAGTGCGTCCGCCCCTTGATCCACGACCTTCGTGAGCGCGACCTCCTGGAACGCTTCTTCTTCATCAACTACTGGCTGGAAGGGCAGCACGTACGGTTCCGCGTCAAACCCCGCAGGCCCGAGCTGGCCGAGGAGGTGCGTCGCACCGTGGAGGAGGCCATCACGGCCTACCTGAAACGACGGCCGGCGCTCTACGACTACGACTCCGAGTTCCTGCTCGAAATGTACGAGGACATGTTCCGGCTGGAGTACTCCGAGGAGGAGCGGGTCGAACGCTACGGCAGCGACGGCCCCATGCCGCTCCGAGAGAACAACTCCTACGCCTACCTTCCCTACGAGCCGGAGTACGCCAAGTACGGGGGGCCGCGGGGCATCGAGCTCGCCGAGTGGCACTTCGAGCATTCGAGCGACCTGGTGTTGAGCATCCTGGACCAGGCGAACACACACTTGCGCACGGTCCTGCTCGGTATCTCCTCCCAGTTGATGATGGTCATGGGGACCGCGTTCCTGCCCGACCACACGGACCTGCGGTCCTTCTACCGCGGCTACCACGAGTTCTGGCAGCACGCCTTCAAGATCACCGACCTGGCGAGCGTCGACAAATACGAGGAGAACTTCGGCCACATGTCGGAGCGGCTGTCCCAGCGCTTCTTCGACATCGAGGCCGCGGTGAGCGGAGACGACTCCGCCCGGCTGAGTTCCTTCGCCCGGGCGTGGGCGGAGCACTGCCGGGAACTGCGCGCACGCGTCGTCGACCTCGCGAAGAAGGGCGACCTGCTCTTCCCCACGTGGGACCCCGAACGGCTCCGCCACTCGCGCACGGACGAGCGCTTCGAGCCGGTGACCGACCCCGACGTGGCGCTGCGCATCCTGCTTTCGCCCTATATGCACATGACCAACAACCGACTGGGCGCGACCATCGTCGACGAGGCCTACCTGTCCTACCTGCTCGAACGGGTGGTCGCGGACCGGGAGAGCACCGCGGAGTCGACACCGTGAGCTTCTCCGAGACGGACGCCGCCGCCGCGCGCCCGCGCATCCGCGACGACCTCGTGGTGGGGCCCGCCCTGCTGCGAGGGGCCGGATACGCGCACGTCATCAAGGACCCGCTGTCGGGGCGGTTGATGACGGTGGGCGAGCGTGAACACTTCATCATCTCCCGGCTGGACGGCGATCACAGCATCGCCGACATCTCCTCCGAGTACAGGGCCGAGTTCGGTCGCGTACTCGATGACCGGGCGTGGGGCGGCATCATGGGGACGCTGGCCGGGCGGCGTTTCCTGGAGGGCATGGCCCCCGACGAGCGGACCCCGTCCGCCATCACTCGGGAGCCGGCCTCGCTGTTGCGGGTTCGGCTGCCCCTCTTCCGTCCCGACGAGCGGTTGGGGAGGCTGGCCGAACGGGTGTCCCCGGTGTTCTCGCCGGGGTTCACCCTCACCGCGATGGTCCTGGTCACCGCCACCCTGGTGGTGATCGTGTGGAACCTGCCGTCGCTGGTGGGGGCCGCCGCCGGGGTGTGGGAACGTCCGTGGACGGGCGTCGTCGCGCTGCTGATCCTGTGGGGTGTCGTCGCCCTGCACGAGGTGGGACACGGCCTCACCGCGAAGCACTTCGGGGCCAGGGTGGGAGAGATCGGGATCCAATGGCGGTTCCCGCTCATCGCCCCCTACTGCTCGGTCGAGGAGATCCAACTCCTGCCCGGTAGGCATCGGGTCCACATCGCCTTCGCGGGGGTCTTCGTCAGCCTCCTCACACTGCCACTGGTGGTGCCCTTCTGGCTGGCGGCTCCCGAGGGCGGCGCCGCGCACACGCTCACTTCGATGCTGTTGCTCTTCGGGACCGCCGCGGCACTGGCCAACTTCGTACCGTTCCTGCGCCTGGACGGCTACGCGATGTTGAACCACGCCCTGGGCACGGAGAACCTCGCACGGGATTCCGCCGCCCACGTGGCCGCTTCGCTGAGGGACTTCCTGAGTCGCGGGACCCCGGCGCCCCGGCCGCCCCGATGGGCCCGAAACGTCTACACCGCCTACGCCGTGCTCGCGGCGATCTTCTACACGGCACTGGCGTCGCTGGTGCTGTGGTGGTGGTTCGCGCTGTTGGAGCACCTCTATGGGGCGGTGGCGGCGGCACTGATCCTCATCGTCACGGCCGTGCTGGTCACCGTCGTCTACCGAATCGTCGCGGTACGACGGCGGAATCGGATCGCGAACAAGGAGAGAACATGATGGAAGAGACCGGCGACGCAGCGGTCGCCGTGGCCGTACAAGGGCTTTCCAAGGCCTACGGGGGCAAGAAGGTCGTGGACGACGTGTCGTTCACCGTCCACGAGGGGGAGTTCTTCGGACTTCTCGGCCCCAACGGCGCGGGCAAGACCACGACGCTGGAGATGATCGAGGGCCTGCGTCGGTCCGACAGTGGTTCGGTGTCGCTCCTGGGGTCGTCCCCCTGGCCGAGGAACACCGCGCTGCTGACGAGGATCGGCGTGCAGCTCCAGTCCTCGGCCTTCTTCGAACGTCTGACGGCACGTGAGCAACTGTCCACCTTCGGAGCCCTCTACGGGGCCGGGGTGGGCCGGACCGACGAGCTGCTCGCCCTCGTCGGGCTCACCGATCACGCGGGGGTCCGGGAGGACAAGCTCTCCGGTGGCCAGCGACAGAGGCTGTCGATCGCCTGCGCCCTGGTGCACGACCCCGAGGTCCTGTTCCTGGACGAACCGACGGCCTCCCTGGATCCCCAAGCGCGGCGCAACCTGTGGGACGTCCTGCGCGGGATCAAGGAACAAGGCAAGACGATCGTCTACACCACCCACTACATCGAGGAAGCCGAGCGCCTGTGCGACAGGATCGCGATCCTCGACGGCGGTCGTGTGATCGCGATGGACACACCGTCCGAACTCGTCAGCGCCCTGGGACGGCCGACGAGCATGGAACTGCCCGTGAGCGTGATCGGTCCCGACGACGTCCGGGGGCTCCCCGGTGTCGAGGAGGTGACGGAGGAGGACGGCCGAGTGCGTTTCAGCGCCGCTGACCCGGGGCCCCTCATGCGGGCCCTCACCGAGAGGGGGATCGCCGGATCCCTCCAAATCCGTGCCGCCTCATTGGAAGACGTCTTCCTCGAACTCACCGGAAGGGAGTACCGGTCATGATCGCCTTCCAGCAGATCTCCTTGGCCGTCACCAAGGGCTTCGTCAGGGACCGCGCGTCCCTCTTCTTCGCGTTCGTCCTGCCCCTCTTCTTCCTGGTGCTGTTCGGCGTCCTCTTCAGGGACATGGAGGGCGGACAGGGCACCCTGGAGCCGATTCAGTACATCGCGCCGGGCATCCTCTCCTTCGGTATCGCCATGTCCGCGGTCTTCGCCTCCGCGCTGACCCTGGTCAACTGGCGGCAGAACGGCCTGCTCCGGCGTCTCCAGTTGGCTCCCGTGAACCCGCAATCCATCCTGATGTCGCGGTTCGCGGTGACGGTGGTCGTGGCCGTCATCCAGGCGGCCCTCTTCCTCGCCGTGGCGTTCCTGCCGTTCTTCGGACTGCGCCTGGAGAGCGGCTGGTGGATGGCCACACCGCTCTTCCTCCTCGGCGTGCTCTCCTTCTTCTCCCTGGGCATCCTCATCGGTGCGGTCTTCCGCACCGAGCAGGCGGCCTCCGCGGCCTGCAACCTGGTGGTACTTCCGCTCGGCTTCCTCTCCGGGACCTTCTTCCCCCTGGACTTCGCGCCTTCCTGGATGGACACGCTGTCGCTGGCCAGCCCCTTGAGACACATGAACGACGGAATGCTGGCGCTCCTGGTCCGCGGGGAGGGGCCGGAGGCGCTCCTCGGCCCTTGCGCCGCGCTCCTGTTGTTCACGGTGGTGACGGCGGGTCTCGCGGGTTTCTTCTTCAGCAAGGGGGAGAAGTGAGCGCCCGATGACGAGGCAATACCGCTGCCAGGAGAGTGCAAGCACCGATCGCCATGCTCGTCAGTGGGTCCGTGACTCCGCCACGGACGACGAGCAGAGGAGAAGCGCTCTATGAGCAGAACCACCGCGTTGTCCAACCTCCAGGGAGAACTCGAACTCCTGGAGTCGGAGACCTTCGAGGTCCTCGACCTGGTGGAGGCCCGCGAGGAGATGTTGGGCAGCACCACGTCCACCACGAGTTGCTGCTCCAGCTGCTCCAGCAGCAGCTGCTCCAGCACCAGCTGCGCGGGCGGCTGACCCGGAAAAGCAGTCCATGATCCACCCCTTTTCGACCCCCCACAGAGAATGAAGAGAAGAGCGACCATGAACAACACGTTCACCTCCCTGCGTCACGAGCTGGAGCAGCTGGAGTCGGAGACCTTCGAGGTCCTCGACTTCGCGGACTCCCCCGAAGAGATGCTCTCGGGCACCACCTCCACCAGCAGCACCAGCACCTGCAGCAGCTGCACCAGCTGCACCAGCACGGCGAGCAGCTGCGCCTAGGGACCGTTCTCGGATGCCTTCGGTCGGCCGGCGCCCCGCGTCGGCCGACGCGGGACACCGGCCACACGAGGAGTAGGTGCACACATGGGATCGGCCGCGCACGAGAGCGGGACACTGCTTCAGGACGGACTGAACCGGTATTGGTCCGCGGAGGGGCGTCCCGAGGCCCTGCGTCCGAGGGTCCGTCTGCTCGGAATGGTCGACGCGACGGAGGCGGGCATCGGGAGCGACGGCCCCGGGATCTTCCTCACCCCCCGTTCCGCCCTGATCGGTCCGGTGGGCGCCGGAGAGCACGGACCTTGCGTGAACTGTCTCGCCTCCCGTTGGCAGAGGATCCGGCCTCCCGCGGAGCGGGAGGTCCTGGAATCCGGAGGAAGCTTCTTCGGAGGTTTCTCCGCGCCCTACCTCACCGACTTCATGATCGACGCCGTCCACCACCTGTACACGAAGGTGATCGGCGGGGAACGGCCCACCGTCGGAAACCCCCGGAGCGCCGAGGTGGTCGAACTCTCCCTGGCCTCCCTCGCCGTGCGGTCCTTCCCCCTGCTCGCCGACTCCGGATGTCCGCGTTGCGCGCGTCCCGTGCCGGCCACGGCCGAGTACGGGCTCGCCCCCCTGGTCCCGCGCCGCAAGCCGGATCCCGACGGCTTTCGACTCCGTTCCGCGGAGGACCACGACACGGACACCGCCGTCTTCGCCAACCCCGTGTGCGGGGTCCTGGGAGACGGCGTACACCTCGACCTCACCTCCCCGACGATGGCGCCCGCGACCGGGAACATGCGGGTCTCCGCCGGAGGGCGACTCCTTGAGGTGGGTTGGTCGGGGCAGACCGACTCCTACCGGAAGAGTCGCTTCTCCGCGGCCTTCGAAGGCCTCGAACGGCACGCGGGTACCCAGCAGAGACGGCACCGGGAACTGGTGGTCGGGAGCTACCGAGAGTTCACCGAGCAGGGGACGCACGTGCTGGACCCGCGAGAGTGCGGGACCTACGAAGACGCCCTCTACGCCGGATCCGATCGTTTGATCCCCTTCGACCCCGACCGGGAGATGACCTGGGTCTGGGGCAGGTCCCTCCGTGACGACCGTCCGATCCTGGTCCCCGAGCAGCTCGTCTACTACGTCCGGGACGGTTCCCCCGGAGCGTTCGTGGACGAGTGCTCCAACGGTTGCGCGGTCGGCGGTGTCCCGGAGGAAGCGATCCTGCACGCCCTCCTCGAACTGATGGAGAGGGACGCCTTCGTACTCGGTTGGTACGGGGCCGTGCCGCTGCGGGAGATCGACGTCGACTCGCTGCGTTCACCACGGACACGTCACATGGTGGACCGCATCCGCCTGCACGGATACGACGTCCGACTCTTCGACAACAGGATCGACCTGCCGTTCCCGGTGGTCAACGCGGTGGGTGTCCGACGGGACGGTGGGCTGGGAAACCTCTGCTTCGCCGCAGGATCGGCCATGGACCCCGAAGGCGCCGTCCACTCCGCCCTGTCGGAGATCGCGACCTACATCCCCTCACTGGCCATGCGCGCCGACAAACGCGCTGGGGAACTGCGGGCGATGGCGGACGACCACCGCCTGGTGCGGGAACTCAAGGACCACCCCTTGTTGTTCGCGCTCCCCGAGATGGCTCCCGCGGCGGACTTCCTGCTCGCGAACGCTCGTCCCGAGCCCATCGAGGACCTGTACCGCGAGTGGGAGGTAGAGCGTCCGCGCACCATGGACCTGCTGGAGGACCTGCGATTCTGCGTGTCGGTGATGGAGAAGGCGGGTTTCGACGTGATCGCCGTCGACCAGACGTCGCCGGAACAGGAATCCGTCGGTCTCTCCAACGTCTGTGTGATCGCCCCCGGTCTGGCCCCCATCGACTTCGGATGGGGCAAGCAGCGGGTCCTGACGATGCCGCGATTCCACGATCTCCTGGAGCGCGAGGTGAGGCGGGGACGGGCCGGGGCGCCCAACCCCGTTCCGCACCCCTTCCCCTGATCCGTGGACACTATTTCCGGCGACGTGTCGCCGTCACGACGAAAGCGGGGATCCCCCAGAAACCACAGAACGCCGCCCAGCCGAGCAGCCCCAGAGGGTAGCCCATGACCAGCGCGGGGACGCCCCAGATGACGAACGTGACCGCGGCGAATATCCCCCAGATGGCGATCGGATTGATGCCGGATTTCTCCTGGGCCGAAACGGGGACTTCCCCTGTCCGTTCCACGGGGGCGGGAAGATCGTCGATCAGGGTTCGCAGCTCCCCGTGAGTCTTGGCGCTGAAGGCGGCGCCGACTCTCCTCTCATGTTCCTCCTGGTCCAGTCGTCCTTCCGCGAAGGCGGTGCGCAGAGAGACCGCGGTCTCCTCCCGGTCCTGGTCCGAGGCACGCTGCCGCTGGTCCGGAATGTTCTTTGGCACGTATCATCCCCCTTTTCATTTTCCATTGGTCACCGATACTTCGGTGAGTCTGTCCACAGTATGGGCGGCTATACCCTTCAACAGGCGGAGCACTCCGAGGCGCCCGTTCCCGCAGTGGTATATCAGGGAGGCGTTGTACAGCTCCCCCAACGCCCGGTCGAATTCGTGCGGTGTCCCCGAGAAATCCGCGAACAGTTCCGCCACCGGCCGGCCCGGGGGGTTCGTCGACGCCAGTTCCAGGAAGATCCGCCGAGCCGACTCGCTCACGTCCTCGTAGCACCGGTACAGCTGCTCACGCAGGGAGAACTCCGACTCCGACGCGGCCGAGAGCTGGTCGAGGGGAGAGGACTCCAACAGGGTGGCGAACTGCGACAGGGACAGGTGCGGAGTGGACAGGTACTTCGCACCGGCCAGACGAAGCGCTCCGGGCAGGCCGCCGCAGACGTCACAGATCCGTTGCAGGACCTCGTGCGACTCCCCCTCCGCGTCCTCCCCGATGATCCGGGTGAGCAGCTGTACCGAATGGTGCCGACTCAGTGGGGGGACGACGTGCGAGCGGGCCCCGTGGAAGGCGAGCAGTCGGGGAAGGGCGTTGCGACTCGTGACGATCACGCGCGATTCGGGGGAGCGGGGGAGGTAGGGGAGGCATTCGACGGAGTTTCTGGCACCGTCGACGACGACGAGGCACGGCCGGTCCACCAGGGTGGACCGCCAAGAACGCAGGAGTCGTGCCTCCTGGTCCCCCGCATCGGTTCGGACGGGCGGTTCCACCCCGGCCTGGAGGAGGAGATCGTGCAGGACCTCCTCCCCGCACCGGGGAGCGCCGTCGGGGCGGAGGAGGTGTACGACGTGGACGCCCCCGGCGAATTCGTCCTTGCACTGCTTCGCGGCCTGGAACGCGATCTCCGACTTCCCCGCCGTGGGCGGGCCGGAGACGACCACGATCGGAGTGTCGGAGTCCTTGATCCCGTCCACCAAGGCCTCGGTGATCTCGCCCCTGCCGAGGAAGTCCTGGGACAACGGCAGGTGAGGTGTCGCCCGGTAGGCCTTCGGTCCGTACGGAGGTTCCTTGCCGGGGCCGATGGCGGGAGGGGCGAGTCGAGCCCCGCGGACGAGACCGTTCCGCTCCGGTTCGAACTCGGCTTGTCCGAGCACCTCCATGTGGAGGCGCTGCAGGCTCGCGCGGGGCTCGATCCCGAGTTCGTCCGCCAGGTAGGTGTGGACCTTGCGGTACTCGTTCAGGGCCTCAGTGGTTCGACCGATCCGATGGAGCGTCTCGATGAGCTGCTCCCAGTAGCGCTCACGTTCGGGTCGGTGCGTGATGGCCTGACGGATCTGGGGGGCCAGACCATCGACGTCTCCCAATGAGAGGTCGATGCTGAAACGGCGCTCCAACACGTCGAACCACTGGTCGTTCAGCCTGGGGGTCTCCTCCCGGTGCAGCATGTCCGACGGAATGTTGGACAGCGCGGGGCCCTTCCACAGCTTCTCCGCCCGTTGAAGGGCCGAGCGTTCGTTCTCCAACGCCCCGGAGGAACGGTGGTGGGCGGCCTTGTCGAGGAGGCGCCGGAACATCAGGAGGTCGAGGGCGTCGCTGTTGGGAGGGAAGCTGACGCGGTACCCACGCGACATGGTGTCGATCGGATCGGCCTCGTCATCGTACTTACGGAGCAGTCGCCGTAGCCGGAGGATGTACGTCGGCAGGGTCACGTCGGCGTTGGGCGGAGGATGCTCACCCCACAGTGCGTACTTCAAGTACTCCAGGGACACGAAGGAATTGCACTTGAGGAGGAGGCTGACGAGGATCGCACTCGGCTTGGTAGAGGGAAGAACGGTGTCCTCGCCGTCCGAGACGATGGTGGCGGGACCGAGTATCTCGAATCTGTACTTCATTCTGAGGTGGCACCGTGCCTTGTGAGTGTGGGGGATTCCTGTCTTCGCTTCCCGTGCGCACAGAAATTTGTTGTGTGGATGGCATCAAGAGGAAACCATCGCCAGGCTCGCGCCTGTCGAATACAGATTTTTTCGGGTGTTCAGTTTATTGTAAGTTTCGGTTACTTTCCGTGTGCCCCTCGTGGGCTGTGGAAAGGATCGATCGCGCTGGTGGGGCACCGGGGATCTTATCCACTCTGCCCATTTTTAACCTTGTATCTCCGGATGGGGCGCTCGTCATGGGATCGAGGTGGATCTCCTTTGGAAATAGTCCTGGGTGCCTTTTCTGTGACGGTGTGTGATTTTGAGTGTGAAGGTATTCGCTTTCGCTTTCGCTTTCCTTTGGGTACGACTCGGGGGCGGAGCGGCTGAGTCGCCCCGCCCCCGAAGGTCCGTCAGCAGGCGCCTCGGCCCTCGGTCGTGTCGCACAGGCCCCGGCCGTCGGTCCACGAAAGGGCGTCGCGGGCGTTGCCGCCGAACGGGCGGGTGACCGTCACGTCCACCCCGTGCCCCGAGTCCTGCGCCAACCACACCCGGACCTCGTTGTCGCCGGCCCTGAGCACGTAGAACGGGTGCGGGACCGGGGATTGCCCGCTGCCCGGGTTCGCCCACCAATCCGCGCCCTGCGCGTTGGCCACGTTCACGAACAGGCAGTCGTACGAAGAGCCCTCATAGGAGCAGGTCCGCGCCTCGCCGCCGCCGTACCGGTCCACCGTCGGCTCCGCGCCGATCCCGTCGTTGTACGCGCGCCAGTAGACGGTGTCGCAGTCTCCGGCGGAACAGGCGTTCCAGTCGGACCACGCCGTCGCCCGCGCGGCCGGCGCGGCCGACCCGCCGTTGATGGCGCCGCAGTACTTGTCCACGATGTAGGGCACCACGAAGTCGGACACCCACACCGAGTCGATGGCCTCACCGGCGGTGTTGTCGGTGCCCAGCCCGGCCGAGTCCATCTGCCACAGGCCCACACCCGGGTTGAAGAACAGGCCGTCACGCCCGGCCGGGTCGTACAGGCCGGACTGGTTGTCGTATCGGGAGAGGGTCATCGGTGAGGGCGGCGACGAGGAACCGCCGGAGACCTCGGGCCAGACCGGCGCCAACGCCAACGCGGTGGCCTCTTGGGTGGAGATGGCGCAGGACGCACCGGCCGCCGCGCTCTCGGCGGCGCTCTGGGCCGCGGCCAGGGGCTCGGCGCCGAAGGTCAGCGGGCCGGAAGGGACGGACACGGCGTCGAGCTTGTCTTCCAAAGCCTGCCGGTCGGCGGCTTCGCGTTCGGCGGGGGTGTCCGCGGGTGTGGGAACGAATTCGGTGTCGGCCATGGCGACCTGGGGCGTGAGCGCGAGGAGCGCCACTGCGGCCAGGCCGCTCAGGGCACGTCTGAACAAGGGGGAGTTCATAGGGAGTCCACCTCTGGAGCGGGGATGAGGGGAGCGGTTGGCTACCGACGGGTCACTGTCAGTAAGTTTCTATTTGATTGTCTATTTCGCAGGAAAGTTACATCGGTTCCGGCGTTCGGACAAGACCCCTCGCCGCGTCCCTTCTGAGCGGTCGGTCTGCCTCCGGGAGACTCCTATCCTCTGAAGTGCACCGACCCCGGACCCTGGAGAACGCACGATGCTGGAGATGCTGCCCGGACTCACCCAGATCTACGAAGGGTGGGCGCAGCACTACCCGGACGTGCGTCCGCTGACGGTCCAGTTCCCCGGGGGCGGGTCCGACCTGGGGATCGACGGCGTGCTCGCCTACCCGATGGAAGGGCACTGGCTGCTGGTGACCTTCGGTCTCACCGAGCTGGGGGAGAAGACCAGCGAGGAGAAGCGGGTCTCCGGCGCCGGGTTCGAGTTCTCCTGCCGCATCCCGCGCGAGGGCGGCGACGAGACCGTACCCGCGTGGGCCCTCCGTGTCCTGCACGCCCTGGCCGAGCAGTACGTCGCCGGAGCGCAGCTGGACGTCGGCCACTGGATCATCACCCGCTCCCCGCTCGGCGGCGAGGAGTCCAACGGCGACATGACCTCGCTCGCGATCGTGCCCGACGCCGACATGAGGATCCTGGACACCGACAACGGTCTGGTGCTGTTCTTCCAGGTCGTGGGGCTCAAGGCGGAGGAAGCGGAGTACGCCCAGGAAGCCGACACCGTCGCGCCGATCATCGCCCTGCTGCGCGACCGCGACCCGAAGATGCTCACCGACCCGAACCGCGAGACCATCCGCCTCTGACCTTCGACGGGGTTCTTCCGGGCGAGACCGGGAGGTCGACCCGCGTACGCCCGCCCGTCACCCGGGCGGGCGATCATGGCGACCTCCCCGTCCCCTGTCCGAAGGTCGTCCGTGCGTTCTCCCGTGCCCACCGAAGGCCACCGGCCGGAGATCGACGGGCTCCGCGCGATCGCCGTCCTCCTCGTCGCCGCCTACCACATCTGGTTCGGCCGGGTCTCCGGCGGCGTGGACGTCTTCCTGCTGATCACCGGCTTCCTCATCACCGGTTCCCTGGTGCGGGCGGCCGGACGCGACCGGATCCGCTACGGGGCCTTCCTCGCGCGTCTGGCCACCCGGCTGGTCCCCACCGCCGTCCTGGTGATCGCGGTGACCCTGGTCGCCACCCGGTTCCTTCTCCCGGAGACACGGTGGCGCGACACGGTCGCCGAAGGCGTCGCCTCGGCGCTCTACCACGAGAACTGGCACCTGGCGCTCGGGTCGGTCGACTACCTGGCCCGCGACGACGGCACCAGCCCCTTCCAACACTTCTGGTCGCTGTCGATCCAGGGACAGTTCTACCTCCTGTGGCCGCCGGTGATCGGCCTGGCCGTCTGGTGGGCGACCCGGCGAGGAACGGCCCCGCGACGGAGCCTCTTTGTCGCCCTGGGCACCGTGTTCACGGTCTCCCTGGCGTACTCGGTGTACATCACCCGAGCCGACCAGACGTGGGCCTACTTCGACACCGGTGCCCGGCTGTGGGAACTCGCCCTGGGCGGCCTGCTCGCGCTGCTCCTGCCGTACCTGAAGCCGCCGAAGACCCTCCGAATCCTCCTCGGCTGGGCCGGCCTGGCCGCCCTCGTCCTCTGCGGCGTCCTGCTCCAGGTGTCCACCGTCTTCCCCGGCTACGCGGCGCTGTGGCCGACCCTCGCGGCGGCCGCCATCGTCGTCGCCGGGACCACCGGTTCACGCTGGGGAGCGGACCGGCTGCTCACCCCACGACCGGTGCGCTACTTCGGCTCGATCTCCTACGCCCTGTACCTGTGGCACTGGCCGGTCCTGGCGTTCTACCTGGAGTTCACCGGCCGCACCCTGGCGAGCCCTCTCGGCGGCGCGGCGGTCCTCGCGGCGTCCGTGGCCCTGGCCGCCGCGACCACCCCTCTGGCCGACCGCGTCGCCACGTACGCCCGCGCCTCGCAGGTCCGTGTCTCGCAGGTCCGCGCCTCGCAGGTCCGTGGCCCGGCCCTCGCCCTAGCCTGCCTCCTGCCACTCCTCTTGACGACGACCGTGTGGACGACGCACATGGACGCCGAACAGCGCCGCATGGAGGAGCTCCTCGCCGACCCCCAGCGCTATCCGGGCGCCGCCGCGCTCGGCGCCGAGCACGGCGAGTACCCCGACCCCGTCCACCCCGCACCCGCCTCCGCCACCCAGGACACCCCCGTCACCTACGAGGACGGCTGCAACCAGACCATCGCCGGGACCGAGGCACTCGTCTGTGAGTACGGTGCCGAGCCCGAGGACGCCGACCGCACCATCGCCCTCGTCGGCGGCTCCCACGCCGCGCACTGGTTTCCCGCCCTCGAAGTCATCGCGCAGGAGCGGAACTGGCGGCTCGTCAACATCGTCAAGGGAGCCTGCCTGTTCACCGACACGCCCCAGCTCTACAAGGGCGAGCCGTACACCGAGTGCGCCGAGTGGAATCGCGAAGTGATGGCCGAGCTCGCCGAATCGCGGCCGGACGCGGTGTTCACCACCGGCACCACCACCAGCCTGGACACCACCGCCGGGTTCGGCGAAGAGGTCCTGGTGGAGGGCTACGTCGAGCGCTGGCGCGAGCTGGAGGACTTGGGCATCGAGGTCGTCGCGATCCGTGACACCCCACGCCTGGGCTTCGACGCCCCCGAATGCCTGGCCGGTGCCTCCCCCGAGGAATGCGCGGCGCCCCTCAGTGACTCGGTGGCCGAGGAGTCGCCGTTCAGCGACGTCGAGCTCCCGGACAACGTCGTCACCCTCGACCTCACCGACCTCATCTGCGAACCCGACCTGTGCAACCCGGTCGTCGGCAACGTGCTGGTCTATTGGGACGCGGGCCACATCACCGCCACCTACATGCGCACTATGGCCGCCGAATTGGGGTTGCGTCTCCTCGTCGCTACTGAGTGGCGAGCGGGGGCGTGGGTGCGTGGGTGTGTGGGTGTGCGGGCGCGTGGGTGAGGTTGGTGTGTAGGTGAGGTTGGTGCATGGTGCGCTTCGGGTGGGAGGTCTCGGCCTCAGGTGGAACGTCTCAAGCCGGAGCCCTACTGGTAGCCGGGCGTCTCACGGGTGTGTGGTGCGCATGGGGTGGGGGTTGATTGAGGTTCTCGGGCGTTCTATGGGTGTGTTGGTGGGGCGCCTGAGGTCGGGTTCCTTGGGGTTGTTGGGCGGGGTTGCGGTGGATTTCCCTCCTTCCCCGCCGCGTGATTGTTGCCGCCCGCACCGCACGCGTCAAGGCGA
>NZ_FRFF01000054.1 GCF_900143625.1 Nocardiopsis sp. JB363 | reverse complement strand
GCGCTGGGAGGAAAGATCATACTCTGATTATATGCCAATGCCCCAAAGAATGGCAGTCCTACTCCCGGGTATATTACTTCCTTTTCTCAGGGCGCCGGCATACCTATCATGGAATGGCGTCCATTGCGGGTTATCCACAACCCCTCTTTCCTGCCATTCCCCCCACCGGTGCCGGCTACCGCTGGGACGCGGACCACCACCCGACCCACCTGTAGCGGGCCCTTCGTGACCCCACCGGTCACGTAGTGGCGACGCGCTCAACGAGACAACGAGACGGTGGGGTAGGGATTCGGCCGGCTGCGGCCGGACTGGGCGGAGCCCGGCGGCCCGTCAGGGCCCGGGCCGAAGGCCCGGAAGGGCTTTTGGGTCCCTGACCCCACTCCCCGCTTCCCCGATAGCCGCCAACTGCCGTCGTAGCGAAGCGGGTCAAGGTGGAGCGCTCTCTCGGCGAAGCCGCCCCAGCGACGACCTTGACGCGCGTAGTGGAGACGGCCACAATCACGCGGCGGGGAAGGGGGAGACCACCGCAACCGCGCCCGACAACCCCAAGGAACACGACCTCAGGCGCCCCACCAACACACCCCATCCCGCCCGACAACTCCAAGGAATTCGACCTTAGGCACCCCCCACACACACCCACCGTGCGAGACCACGAGAAGGCCCCCACCTCAGGCGCCCCCACCAGCACACCTGTAAAACATTCACCCACCGAGCCACGCAATTTCCGTCACCCGCCGTCACCCGCCGTCACCCGCCGGCACCCGCGCTTTCCGACACCCGCGCTTTCCGGCTCCCGTGGTTTCAGGACCAGGATTCGGTGAGGGCAGTGATGACGACGTCGGTGTCGATGATGACCACCGCCATCTCCCAGTGCCGGCCCCCGGCGAGGAAGTCGACGATGTGTACGTCGCCGAGCCGGTGTTCCCGCCAGGATGACGGTTCCCGTACGTCAAGCACCTCGGTGGGGGCGGGGGCCCGTAAGGGCTGCGCGTAGGTCCGGAACGGTCTCCAACGGCGCCACTTCAACCGCTCCTGCTCGGGAGCGGCCAAGTGCATGACGAACACCCCTTGGAAAAAGGCCCTTTCGTGGCGGAGGTGGGCGAGCTCGGGGTAGGACGGATCAGCCGGTGAGGGTGAGTTCGAAGGAGTACCGGGAGGCGCGGTAGACGTGGGAGCCCACTTCCACCACACGACCGGTGTCGTCGTAGACCACTCGCTCCATGGTGAGTAGCGGTGCGCCCGGCGGCTCGTCCAAGGCCTCGGCCTCGGTGGGGGTGGCGTTGCGCGCGCCGATGCTCTGCGAGGCCATCTTCAACGTGACTCCGGCGGCGCGCAGCAGGCGGTAGAGCCCCTGTGCGGAGAGCTCGCCCTCGTCCAACTCCACCAGGCCCAGGGGCAGGTGGTTGCGCATCAGGGCCAGGGGTTCGTCCTTGGCCAGACGCAGACGTTCGAGCACGTACACCTCGGTCCCGGGGGGTAGTTCCATCTGCGCCGCGACGGGGTCGGGCGGCACCTCCACGGCCAGGCGCAGCACCCGGGTGCGGGGTTCCTCGCCCACGCGCGCCAGGTCGTCGTAGAGGCTGGACAGCTCCACCGGGCGGCGTACGCGGGGGCGGATCACCTGGGTGCCCACGCCGCGTTTGCGCACCAGCATGCCGCGGTCCACCAGGTATTCGATGGCCTGACGCAGGGTCGGTCGGGACAGGCCCAGCCGTTCGGCCAGCACGAGTTCGTTCTCCAAGCGGGTGCCCGCGGGCATCTCGCCCGACATGATCCGTCGTTCCAGCTCCTGGGCGACCTGGAAGTAGAGCGGCACGGGGCTGCTGCGGTCCAGGTCGATGGACAGAGGGCTGTGGGTCACCGGTGCTACCTCGTGGACGGGGAAACGGAACATGAGGTTACTACATCAGTATGTCTAGACAAAGTATTGACATCGGGAAGAGTGAAGGGTGAGCATAAGTCCCTGATGTGATAGGCGCTACACCCAGGGAGCCACATGCGCATTGGCCTGGTCGGAACCGGACGCATCGGACAGTCACACGCCGCCGCCCTTCGAGCCCGCCCCGAGGTGGCCGAACTCCTGCTCGCCGACGTCGACGTCGACCGTGCCCGCGCCGTCGCGGCCAAGGTCGGTGCCCGGTCGGTCGAGGTTGACGCACTCCTTCGCCCCGGCGCCGTGGACGCGTTGGTGATCGCCGCCGCTACCCCCGCCCACCCCGCGCTGATCCGGGCCGGGATCGCCGCCGAGGTCCCCGTCTTCTGCGAGAAACCGGTCGCTCCCACGGTCGCGGAGACCGTCCGGATACTGGAGGAGGTCCAGCGCGCCAAGACCCCGGTGCACGTCGGCTTCATGCGCCGCTTCGACCCCGGGTACCTGCGCGCCCACAGTGCCGTCCGCGCGGGCGAACTCGGCGACCTGCATCGGGTCCACGCCCTGACCTGCGACATGGCGCCGCCACCCGCCGGATACATCGCCTCCTCCGGTGGGTTGTTCCACGACTGCCACGTGCACGACTTCGACATCCTGCGCTGGGTCACCGGACGCGAGGTCGAGGAGGTCTTCGCCTACGGGGCCAACCGGGGCGAGTCCTACTTCGCCGACCACGGTGACGTCGACACCTCCGCCGCGGTGC
This sequence comes from Nocardiopsis sp. JB363, assembly GCF_900143625.1. GTDB lineage: Bacteria > Actinomycetota > Actinomycetes > Streptosporangiales > Streptosporangiaceae > Nocardiopsis. The sequence goes on along the minus strand of NZ_FRFF01000054.1, from coordinate 40,341 downwards.
TGCGCCTGGACGACGGCACCCTGGCCACGCTCCAGGGGTCCCGGTACAACGGGGCGGGGTACGACGTCCGCATGGAACTCGCCGGCTCCCGCTCCACCCTGGTCGTCGGACTGGACGACCAGGTGCCGCTGCGTTCGGCCGAACCCGGGGTCGACTTCCCGGTGGGCGACCCCTGGGAGGTGTTCTGGCCCCGCTTCACCGCCGCCTACGAGGCCGAGATCGGTGCGTTCGTCGCCATGGTCGCCGATGACGCCCCCAGCCCGTGCACGGTCGCCGACGCCTTGGAGGCGGTGCTGATCGCCGAGGCCGCCGACCTGTCGCGTCGAGAACGCCGTCCGGTCCGTCTGACGGAGGTGCGGCCGTGAACGATCCGGACCCGCGGACCGAGGTGATCACCATGGGTCGGGTCGGTGTCGACATCTACCCGCAGCAGGTGGGGGTCGGCCTGGACGAGGTGGAGTCGTTCGCCAAGTTCCTCGGCGGCAGCCCCACCAACGTCGCGGTGGCCGCCGCCCGCCACGGGCGCGCCTGCGCCGTCATCACTCGCACCGGCGACGACCCCCTGGGTCGGTTCGTGCACCGGGCCCTGCACGGTTTCGGGGTGGACGACCGCTTCGTCACCGCCGTGCCGGGCACCGCCACCCCCATCACCCTGTGCGAACTCTTCCCGCCCGACGACTTCCCGCTGTACTTCTACGGCCGCGACCCCGCCCCGGACCTGCTCGTGGAGGCCGACGAACTCGACACCGGCGCCATCGCCCGAGCCGACCTGTTCTGGGCCACCGGCACCGGACTGTGCCGCGAACCAGGCCGCACCGCCACCCTCACCGCGCTGCGCGCACGCGAGCGCCGTCACCCCACCGTCCTGGACCTGGATCACCGCCCCATGTTCTGGGGCTCGCGCGAACAGGCGAGGCAGCACGTCTTCGAGGCGTTACCCCTGGCCACCGTGGCCTGCGGGAACCTCGACGAATGGGAGACGGCCGTCGGTACCCGCGACCCCGTCGAAGCCGCTCGCCGGGGCCGTGAGCTGGGCCTGTCCCTGGCCGTGGTCAAACAGGGCCCCGACGGGGTGTTGGCCGCCGACGACACCGGCCTGCACCGGGCACCGCCGGTTCCGGTGGAGGTGGTCAACGGGCTCGGCGCCGGGGACGCCTTCGGCGGGGCGCTGTGCCACGGCCTGCTCGCCGGGTGGCCCACCGAACGCACGCTCCGGTTCGCCAACGTCGCCGGCGCCATCGTCGCCTCCCGCCTGGCCTGTTCGGACGCCATGCCCACCACCGACGAGGTGCTCACCGTCCTGGAGACGACCGTGGAGGGGACGCCCCGTGTTCGATGACGCGGCCCCTGCCGGCCACACCATCACCCGAGAAGGCCTCCGGGAACTCACCCGCGCCCGGTTGTACCGTCCCGCCGCCATCACCGAGGCCGCCGACGGGCGAAGACGTCCCACCGGCCCGGTGGGCCCCTCGGGGCGGGCGCTCATCATCGCCGCCGACCACCCCGCCCGCGGATCCTTGCGCGCGGGGGAGCGCTCCCTGGCCATGGCCGACCGCGCCGACCTGCTCTCCCGCCTGTGCACCGCCCTGGCCCGCCCTGGAGTGACCGGGGTCCTGGGCACCGCCGACGTCTTGGAGGACCTGCTCCTGCTGGGCGCCCTGGACGGCAAGGTGGTGTTCGGATCGATGAACCGGGGAGGCCTGGCGGGCGCCTCCTTCGAGGTCGACGACCGTTTCACCGGCTACACCGCACACGGTCTGGCCCGCTCCGGTTTCGAGGGCGGCAAGATGCTGCTGCGCCTGGACTACGCCGACGACCGCACCGCCCGCACCCTGGAGCACTGCGCCCGGGCCGTGGCCGACCTGGCCGACAACGGACTGGTCGCGATGGTGGAACCCTTCGTGGCCCGGCGGGCGGACGGCCCCCGCGAGGGGCTGCGCAACGACCTGTCCACCGAGTCCGTCACCCGCGCCGCCACCATCGCCGCCGGACTCGGTTCCTCCTCGGCGCACACCTGGCTCAAACTCCCCGCCGTCGAGGACATGGAGCGTGTCGCCGCCGCCACGACACTGCCCACGGTCATTCTGGGCGGTGAGGTCGCCGCCGACCCGGACGCCGCCTATGCCCGCTGGGCCAAGGCGTTGGAACCACCGACCGTCATCGGACTGGCCGTGGGCCGGTCCCTTCTGTACCCGGCCGACGACGACGTCGAGGCCGCCGTCGACACCGCTGTGGGGTTGCTGTGAGCACCGAACACCACCTGTCCGCGCTGAGCACCGCCCAGCCGCCGTTCCGTACCGTCGTCACCCCCGACACCGCCGGTTGGGGATACTCGGGCCTGCGGGTGTTGGAACTGGCGCCCGGGCAGTCGGCCGAGATCACCACCGGGCACTCCGAGACTCTCGTCCTGCCGTTGGAGGGCGGGTGCACGGTCGCCCTGGACTCGGTGGTCTTCGAGGTGGAGGGGCGCGACGACGTGTTCTCGCGGGTGAGCGACTTCGTGTACCTGCCGCGCGGCGCCCGCGCCACCGTCGCCAGCCGGGGCGGAGGCCGCTTCGCCCTGCCCGCCTCGCGCTGCGACCGGGCCCTGCCGGCCCGGTACGGCGCCGCCGAGGACGTTCCCGTGGAGTTGCGCGGGGCCGGACAGAGCAGCCGCCAGGTCAACAACCTGTGCCTGCCGGGCACCTTCGTCGCCGACCGGCTCCTGGTGTGCGAGGTCCTGACCCCCTCGGCGAACTGGTCCTCCTACCCGCCGCACAAACACGACGAGGCCACCGCCACCGAGTCGGAGCTGGAGGAGATCTACTACTTCGAGGTCGCCGACGGACCGCACGGGCACGGCGTGGGTTACCACCGGGTGCACGGCACCGAACGGCGACCCATCGAGGTCATGGCCGAGGTGCGCAGCGAGGACGTGGTCCTGGTCCCGCACGGGTGGCACGGCCCGTCCATGGCCGCGCCCGGATACGACATGTACTACCTCAACGTCATGGCCGGCCCCGGAACCGAACGGGCCTGGAGGATCAGCGACCACCCCTCCCACGCCTGGGTCCGGGACACCTGGGCCGAACAGCCGATGGATCCGCGGCTGCCGTTGTGCTCGCATCGAGGCAGAGGAGGTCGGGCGTGAACCAGCCCGTAGCGACCGATCCCACCGACCCGGGCGACACCGTCCGGCTCACCACCGCCCAGGCCCTGGTGCGGTTCCTGGCCGTCCAGTACACCGAACGCGACGGTGAACGCCACCGCCTCATCGCCGGCGTGTGGGGCATCTTCGGCCACGGCAACGTCGCCGGTATCGGTCAGGCCCTGCTCCAGGCCGCCCTCACCGGCGAAGCGGACCTGCCCTACCACCTGGCCCGCAACGAACAGGCCATGGTGCACACCGCCGCCGCCTACGCCAAGGCCACCGACCGGCTGTCCGCCTACGCCTGCACCGCCTCCACCGGCCCCGGTTCCACCAACATGGTCACCGGCGCCGCCCTGGCCACCACCAACCGGGTCCCCGTCCTACTGCTGCCCTCGGACATGTTCGCGAGCCGCGCGGTCGACCCGGCCCTGCAACAGTTGGAGGACCCGCGCGCCGGGGACGTCACCGTCAACGACGCCCTGCGCCCCGTCTCCCGTTACTGGGACCGCCTCACCCGGCCCGAACAGCTCGTTCCCGCCGCCCTGGCGGCGATGCGGGTGCTCACCGACCCCGTGGAGACCGGCGCCGTCACCCTGTGCCTGCCCCAGGACGTCCAGGCCCAGGCGCACGACTGGCCCCTGGAGTTCTTCCGTGAACGCCTCTGGCATGTGGGCCGCCCCCAGCCCGAACCCGCGGCCCTGGCCCGCGCCGTCGAGGCCATCCGCGCCTCCCGCCGCCCTCTGCTGGTGGCCGGGGGAGGGGTGGTCTACTCGCGCGCCACCGCCGAGCTGCGCGACTTCGCCGAGGCCACCGGTGTCCCCGTCGCCGATACCCACGCAGGCAAGGGCGCCCTGCCCTGGGACCACCCCCGGGCCGTGGGCGGGCTCGGCGCCACCGGGGCGCGCTCGGCCAACGAACTCGCCCGCGAGGCCGACCTGGTGATCGGCGTCGGCACCCGCTACGGCGACTTCACCACGGCCAGCCGCACCCTCTTCCAACACCCGAACGCGCACTTCGTCAACGTCAACGTCGCCCGCTTCGACGCCGCCAAACTGGCCGCGACCGAGGTCGTCGCCGACGCCCGCGCCACCCTCACCGCGCTGCGCGAGGCCCTGACCGGGTGGCGGGTGGACCCCGACCACGAACACCGCTCCCGCGCCCTGGCGGCGGACTGGGTCACCGAGGCCGATCACTCGCGTCGCGCCGGCCTCCACGGCGGTCTGCCCGCGCAGAGCGCCGTCATCGGCACCCTCAACGACGTCCTGGACGACCGCGACGTCGTCGTCAACGCCGCCGGGAGTATGCCCGGCGACCTGCAAAAACTCTGGCGGGCTCGGGACCCCAAGGGCTACCACGTCGAGTACGCCTACTCGTGCATGGGCTACGAGATCGCCGCCGGCCTCGGCGTGAAACTGGCCGCCCCCGACCGGTCGGTGTTCGTACTGGTCGGTGACGGTTCCTACCTCATGCTCGCCCAGGAGATCGCCACCCTGGTCGCCGAACGCGTCGCGATCGTCATCGTCGTGGTCGACAACCAGGGCTTCGCCTCCATCGGCTCCCTGTCCGAGAGCGTGGGATCCCAACGCTTCGGCACCGGCTACCGCTACCGCGATCCCACCACCGGACTGCTGGACGGCGCCCCACTGCCGGTGGACCTGGCGGCCAACGCGGCCAGCCTCGGCGCGCACGTCATCCGGGTGGAGGACCCGGGCGACCTGCCCGGCGCCCTGCGCGAGGCCCGCGCCGCCCACACCACCACCGTCGTCCACGTACGGACCGACCCCCACGCGCCCGGACCGCCCACCACCGCCTGGTGGGACGTGCCCGTGGCCGAGGTGTCCACCCTCGACACCACCCAGCGCGCCCACCACGAATACGAGCGGCACCGGAGCACCCGCCGCCACCACCTGTGAGCCCCCGCGAGGAGCAGCCATGACCGACACAGCGGCACACACCGGACCCCGCACCGTCCACGACCACCTCGTCCTGGGCTCGGCCCCCGACTCCTGGGGTGTGTGGTTCCCCGACGACACCCTCCAGATTCCCTGGCCCCGGTTCCTCGACGAACTCGCCGACTCCGGTTACGGGTGGCTCGAACTGGGCCCCTACGGCTACCTGCCCACCGACCCCGCCCTGCTCGCCGACGAGGTCGCCCGTCGGGGTCTGCGCGTCAGCGGCGGCACCGTCTTCGGGGACCTGCACAACGCGCACAACCGCGAGGACACCTTCGCCACCGCCCGCACGGTCGCCGAGCTCACCGCGGCCGTGGGCGCCCATCACCTGGTGTTCATCCCACCCATGTACCGCGACCAGCGCACCGGGGAGTACACCGAGTCGCCCACCCTGGACGCCGACCAGTGGACGCACCTGACCCGCACCGCCGACGAGCTCGGCCGGATCCTGCTCGGCGAGTACGACGTGCGCCTGTGCCTGCACTCGCACGCCGACACCCACGTGCGCACCCAGGAGGAGATCGAACGGTTCCTGGACGCCACCGACCCCGACCTGGTGTCGCTGTGCCTGGACACCGGACACGTCGCCTACGGGGGCGGCGACGCCGTCGACCTCATCCGCCGCTACGCCGAACGCGTCGGCTACGTGCACATCAAGCAGATGGACCCCGAGATCCTCCGCCAGGTGGAGACGGAGGGGTTGAGCTTCGGTGAGGCGGTCCGGCGCGGGGTGTGCGTGGAACCCCCCGCCGGGGTGCCCTCGCCCGCCTCCGTGGTCGACGCCCTGGCCGAGGTGGACGCGCGCGTGTTCGTCATCGTCGAACAGGACCTGTACCCCTGCGGGTTCGACGTGCCCCGCCCCATCGCCGAACGCACCCGCCGCTACCTCAACGGGTGCGGTCTGGGCGCACGCCACCAGCGCCTGCCCTGAAACCACCGCACACCTATTCGACAGATCCCCCGGAGGCCACGATGCAACGCACACCCACCACCCGGGCCATGGCCCTGGGAGCCCTCGGCGCGCTCCTGTTCGCCACCGCCTGTAGCTCCGAGGGCGGCCGAGAACAGCCCGCCGACGACGCCGAGACCGTCGACCTGACCATCGCGATGATCACCCACCAGGTGCAGGGCGACACCTTCTGGGACATCGTGCGCAACGGTGCCGAGGCCTCCGCCGAGAAGAGCGGCGTCGAACTGGAGTACGCGGCCGACCCCGAGGCCGGCGAACAGGCGAGCCTGGTGCAGAACGCCGTCGACCGCGGCGTCGACGGCATCGCCATCACCCTGCCCAGCCCGGAAGCCATGGAGGGGGCCCTGGCCGCCGCCGAGGCCGCCGACATCCCGGTGGTGGCCCTCAACTCCGGCATCGAACAATGGCAGGACCTGGGCGTACAGCAGTACTTCGGCACCGACGAGCACCTGGCCGGCGAGGCGTTCGGCGAACGCCTCGACGAGGAGGGCCTGGAGAACGTCGTCTGCGTCATCCACGAACAGGGCAACGTCGGCCTGGAATCACGCTGTGAGGGCCTGGCCGAGGAGTTCGACGGCGAGTCCGAGACGCTCTACGTCGACAGTGCCAACATGCCCGAGGTGCGTTCGTCCATCTCCGCCCGTCTGGAGGAGTCCACCGACGTCGACCTGGTCGCCGCCCTGGGCGCTCCGGTCGCCATCACCGCCTTGGACGCCGTCGAGGACGCGGGCAGCGAGGCGGCCGTCGCGACCTTCGACACCAACGCCGAACTCGTGACCGCCCTCCAGTCCGGCGACGTGCTGTGGGCCGTGGACCAACAGCCCTACCTCCAGGGCTACCTGGCGGTGGAGTCGCTGTGGCTGTACCGCACCAACGGCAACACCTTGGGCGGTGGACAACCCGTCCTGACCGGCCCGGCGTTCATCGACGAGACCAACATCGACGAGGTCGCCGAGTACGCGGAGAGGGGAACGCGCTGACCATGGGCAGCACAGTGGCACCCAAGGTGCCTCCCGCCGCCGAGGGCGGGGAGAAGACACTGCGCGTGGGCCGCCGGGGCCCACTACGCCGCTTCCTGACCCGCCCCGAGGTCGGGTCGTTGCTGGGCGCCGTCGTCGTGTTCGCGGTGTTCTTCACCATCGCCGAACCCTTCCGCACGGGTTCGGCCATGGCCACCATCCTCTACGCGGGCTCCACCATCGGCATCATGGCGGTGGGCGTGGCCCTGCTGATGATCGGCGGCGAGTTCGACCTGTCCGCCGGCGTGGCCGTCATCACCTCGGCGCTGACCGCGTCCATGTTCGCCTGGTGGTTCTCGCTGAACGTGTGGGTCGGCGCCCTGTTCGCGCTCGCGATCTCCCTGGCCGTGGGGTTCCTCAACGGGTGGATCCTCACCCGCACCCGACTGCCCAGCTTCCTGGTCACCCTGTCGATGTTCCTCATGCTCCAGGGCATCAACATCGCGGTCACCCGCCTGGTCACCGGGGGAGTGTCCACCCGCGACATCTCCGACATGGACGGGTTCGAGTCGGCGCGGGCGGTGTTCGCCTCCACCTTCTCCCTGGGCGGGGTGTCGGTGCGCGTCACCGTCCTGTGGTGGCTGCTGTTCGTGGCCCTGGCCACCTGGGTGCTGGTGCGCACCCGCGTGGGCAACTGGATCTACGCGGTGGGCGGCGACGCCGAGAGCGCCCGCGCCGTCGGTGTCCCCGTCGCCCGCGTCAAGATCGGCCTGTTCATGACGGTGGGCTTCTTCGCCTGGTTCTCCGGCATGCACCTGCTCTTCGCCTTCAACACCGTCCAGTCCGGCGAGGGTGTGGGCAACGAACTGCTGTACATCATGGCCGCCGTCGTGGGCGGGTGCCTGCTCACCGGCGGGTACGGCACGGTGATCGGCGCCGCCATCGGCGCGTTCATCTACGGCATGACCCGCCAGGGCATTGTCTACGCCGGATGGGACAACAATCTGGTCATGTTCTTCGTCGGCGCGATGCTGCTCGCCGCCGTCGTGATCAACGGCTGGGTGCGCACCCAGGCCAACCGGAGGTGACCATGGGCAACGACGACACACCCCTGCTGGAGCTGCGCGGCGTGCACCGCCACTTCGGCAACATCCGTGCCCTGACCGGTGTCGACCTGCGGGTCCACGCCCGACGGGTCACCTGTGTGCTCGGTGACAACGGTGCCGGGAAGTCCACCCTCATCAAGATCCTCTCCGGCCTGTACGCCCCCACCGCGGGGGAGTACCTGGTGGACGGCGAACACGTGGCCCTCACCTCGCCGCGTCAGGCCCTGGACCGGGGCATCGCCACCGTCTACCAGGACCTGGCGCTGGTTCCGCTCATGCCGGTGTGGCGCAACTTCTTCCTCGGTTCGGAACTGCGCCGAGGCCGGGGCCCGCTGTCGATGCTCGACGTGGCGCGCATGCGTTCCATCGCCGACACCGAACTGCGCAAGATGGGCATCGACCTGCCCGACATCGACGCGTCCGTGGGCCACCTGTCCGGCGGGCAACGCCAGGTGGTGGCGATCGCCCGCGCCATCTACTTCGGGGCGCGGGTGCTCATCCTGGACGAGCCCACCGCCGCGCTCGGGGTCAAACAGTCCGGGGTGGTGCTCAAGTACGTCAACGCCGCTCGCGAGGCCGGGCTGGGCGTCGTGTTCATCACCCACAACCCCCACCACGCCCACCTGGTCGGTGATCACTTCACCGTGCTCAAGTTGGGTGCGGTGGAACTGGACGAGCCCCGCGAGAACCTGTCCCCGGAGGCGCTCACCCACCACATGGCCGGGGGCGCCGAACTCGACGCCCTGCAACACGAGCTCCAGGGCGGAACCGCCCCGCCCGTGGAACCGCTGCACGACGAACCGCGCTCCCAGGGGTGAGTCAGGGGTCCGCGCCCGGATACGGCCGAATCGGGTGTGGACCCCGGTCCCACTATCATCCCCCCTATGACGAGTGGGAACACGGGACGAAAGCGTCCCACGATCAGTGACGTCGCCAGACGAGCGGGCGTGTCCAAGGGCGCGGTGTCGCGGGCGTTGAACAGCGGCACCGGGGCCAGTTCAGACACCCGTGAGCGCATTCGTCAGGCGGCGGTGGACTTGGGCTGGAGCCCGAGTTACGCCGCACGAGCGCTCAATGGCAAGCCGCTGGGCACCATCGGTCTGGTGGTGCGCCGTTCCCCCGAGATACTCGACTTCGACGCGTTCTTCCCCTCGGTCCTGTCGGGTATCGAGTCGGTGCTCTCCGGCGAGGAGCACGCCACCGTCATCCGCTTCGTGCCCGACACCCGGACCGAGACCGCGACCTACGAGCGGTTGTTCAATGACCGCTTCGTCGACGGTTTCCTCGTCACCGACCTGCGGGTGGACGACGGCCGTCCCGAGTTGTTGCGCCGTGTGGGCGCGCCCGCCGTCGTGGTCGGTGTGCCCGAGGGCTCCACGGACCTCCCTTCCGTCACCATCGACTCCGAGGAGGCGATCCGCGGTCTCGTGCGGAGCTTCGTCGAGGCGGGCCATCGTCGTATCGCCCATGTCCAGGGCGCTCCCGACATGCTGCACGCGTTCCAGCGCAGGCGCCACTGGGAGCAGGCGGTCCGCGAGTTCGGGCTGGAACCGGGCCCGGTCGAGGAACAGGGGGGTTACACGATCGAAGGTGGAGCCCGGGCCACACAGCGCCTCATCGACCTGCACGTCGACGAACGCCCCACGGCCATCTTCTACGGCAGCGACATCATGGCCGTCGGAGGCTACTCGGTATTGGGGAAAGCCGGGCTGGTGGTTCCCGACGACATGGCTGTGGCCGGGTTCGACGACATTCCCCTGGCCTCGTTCGTCTCGCCGCCGCTGACGACCGTCCGTAGCAGGCACCGAGCATTGGGCAGCGCGGGGGCCCGCATTCTGCTGGACATGCTCAAGGGACAGGAACCGCCGCTGTCGACAGTGCTGACCGGTGGGCTTTGTCTGAGGGAGTCCTCCGGGCGGCCGGGTCCACTCGGGTAACGGTTCCACCCCCCGCGTCCTGGTCGGGGGTGGTCAGCGTGTTCGGTGATGAAGCTGGTGGTGCGGGTCAAGCTGCCGCCTTCGCCGGAACAGGCGCAGGCACTACAGGCGACCCTGCGTGCCTGCAACGAGGCCGTCTACCACGAGTTGAAAGCCAGGTTCGTCTTGTCGGCGCAGCCGACGATGCGGGTACTGGGCAAGGTGTGCGATGCCTACACCACCCGGCAGGCGAACCTGAAGGCCGGGAACCTGGGCCGGAAGGGCTCCCCGCGCCGTCAGCGGGCCACCTCCACCGGGGACCGGTTCGTCGGACGCCACCTGAACCGGCAGCGCAGGCAGCAGAACGAACTCCGCGCCAAACGGGTGTTGAAGCGTCTGCGTCGCCGGGAGGCGCGGCGGGCGCGGGATGTGAACCACACGATTTCCAAGCGCATCGTGGAGCGGGCCGAACGCACCGATCACGGGATCGTCCTGGGGGACCTTCGGGGCATCCGTGGCCGGCCTACACCTCTCAGACGTGCTCGGAGTGCGACCACACCAGCAGACGCAACCGGCCCACCAGAAACCGGTTCGTCTGCCGAAGCTGTGGTGTGGTGTTGCACGCCGATGTCAATGCTGCACGCAACCTCGCCCACCGAGGCGAAGTGGCGTGGATAGCGGGGCGTTGGTCAACCGCCCCAGCACCCTCCACATAGGAGGTGTGTCGGACGCGGGAGGTGGGATCCATCCACCAGGTGGGCGCCTACCCGCAAGCCCGTGGACTTCAGTCACGGGTAGTTGACAACCACCTCTCCTGTGTGCGTAAAATCCCATTTACACTTGCGAAGTAAACCGGTTTACCTGATTGGTCGGATGCCGATCGGAGAACACGTGGCCGGTCGATTCCCTTGCGCTTCGAACCGTCGGTGACGGGCGGGTGCGCATGACCAATAGGAAACGGAGACGGTCGTGAAGATTTCCGCCAGAGCGGTGTTGTCCGCTTCGACCGCGCTCGGACTCGTCGCCGCATTGACCGCCTGCGGTCCCGACGAAGGTTCCGAGGGCGACACCCTGACCTATTGGGCCAGTAATCAGGGCGCGAGTGTGGAGGAGGACCTGGAGGTCCTCCAGCCCGCGCTCGACCGCTTCACGGAGGAGACCGGAATCGAGGTCGAACTGGAGGTCGTCCCCTGGAGTGAGTTGTACAACCGCGTCCTCACCGCGGTCAGTAGCGGCAATTCGCCCGATGTGCTCAACATCGGCAACACCTGGGCGGCCAGCCTTCAGGAGACGGGTGCCTTCGTGCCCTTCGAAGGCGCGGAACTGGAGGCGGTGGGCGGAGAGGAACGCTTCGTCACCAGCAGCTTCGCCACGGGTGGCGCCGAGGGACAACCCCCGACGTCGGTGCCGCTCTACGGCCTGTCCTACGCGTTGTTCTACAACCCCACCATGTTCGAGGAGGCGGGCATCGAAGAGCCGCCCGCGACGTGGGAGGAGTTCGTCGACACCGCGAACGAGTTGACCCGTGACACCGATGACGATGGTGAGATCGACCAGTACGGATTCGGGCTGGAGGGCGGCAACGAGCGTCAGAACTCCCACATGGCCTTCATCCTCGGTCGACAGCAGGGCGGACACCTGTGGGCGGAGCAGGGGCCCACCTTCTCCTCCGACGAGCAGGTCGCCGCGGTCAAGCAGTGGGTGGACCTGATGGCCACGGAGGACGTCGTCGACCCCAGCAGCGCCGAGTTCAGCGACGGCACCCAGGCCATCAGCGACTTCGTCGATGAGCGCTCGGCCATGATCATCGTGCAGGGCAGCGCCCGTACCACCATGGCCGCTCGCGATTTCGACGACTACGAGATCGCCGAGGTGCCCGTACTCGACCCACTCCCGGGGGAGCCGGTGCAGAGCATCGCGGCCGGCATCAACATCAGTGTCTTCAACGACACCGACGACCAAGAGGGCGCGTTGCAGCTGGTCGAGCACCTGACCAGCCCGGAGGAGCAGGTCTACCTCTCGCAAGAGTTCCAGACGCTGCCGGTGGCCACCGAGTCCTACGACAACGAAGACCTCCAGGACGAGTCGATGGACACCTTCCAACGGATCCTCTCCGAACACTCCGAACCGATGCCGTTGATCCCCGAAGAGGGACAGATGGAGACGGTGCTCGGTGCGGCGATCGGTGGGATCTTCGCCGACATCGCGACCGGAAGCGAGATCACCGAGGCCGACATCCGTCAGGCCATGGAGGACGCCGAGGCCGAGATGGACGCCGCGAACTGAGCGCGGAGTACCCCGTCGGCCGTCTCGCCCACGAGGTGGGGCGGCCGACCGATGGAGGGCACCAGATGTCGTTCACCGAAGAACCGCGGTCCGGTGCCGTGCCCGAGTCCGGGTCCGCGCCCGAGTCCGGGTCCGGCCGGAAACGGTCGCGCCGACCGGGCTGGTTCCTGCCGTACGGCATGATTCTGCCGGCGGCGGTGCTGGAGTTATCGATCCACATCATCCCCATGCTCCTGGGGATCTACATCTCGTTCACCTCGCTGACGCAGCTGACCATCCGGCGATGGACGACGGCGCCGTTCGTCTGGTTCGACAACTTCGTACGCGGTCTCGATCCCGGGAGCGCCCTGGGCAACGCCCTGTTCGAAAGCCTGATCCGCACCATCGTCTACACGGTGCTGGTGGTGGGGTTGTCGTGGGCGCTGGGCATGGCGGCGGCCGTCGCGCTGAACACGAAGTTCCGGGGGCGCGGCGTGCTTCGCACGCTGTTCCTGGTGCCTTACGCGCTGCCGGTCTACGTCGCCGCCATTCTCTGGGCGTTCATGTTCAACCAGCGCGATGGCATGGTCAACCGCGTACTCGTGCAGGACCTGGGCCTGTTGGACGAACGTCCTTTCTGGCTCATCGGTGAGAACGCGTTCTGGGTGCTGGTGATCGTGTCGGTGTGGCGCCTGTGGCCGTTCGCGTTCTTGATGTTGTTGGCGGCGCTACAGAGTATTCCCGCGGACGTGTACGAGGCCGCCGCCATCGACGGCGCCTCGACCTGGAAACGGTTCACCAATATCACGCTTCCCATGATCCGACCGGCGAATCTGGTCGTCCTGCTCGTCATGGGGTTGTGGACGTTCAACGAGTTCAACATCCCCTATCTGCTCTTCGGTGATACCTCGCCCGAGAGCGCACGGTTGATATCGCCACTCATCTATGAGCATTCCTTCGTCAACTGGAACTTCGGGTTGGGCGCCGCGATGAGTGTGATGCTGCTGGTCGTGCTGATCGTCGCGTCGGCGATGTACGTCCGAATGGTGCTGCCCAAGGGGAGTGGCAATGATTGAGACCAAGGGGTTCCGTTGGTTTCGAAGGGTCGTTCTGACCTTTCTCACCGTGTTCACCGTGCTGCCGCTGTATGTGCTGGTGGTGACCTCGGTGAAGCCATTGGAAAACGTCCGGGGGACGTTCACGTGGTTCCCCGACCGGCTCACCTTCCAGCCGTTCGTGGACATGTGGACGACGATCCCCTTGGCGAGCTACCTCGTCAATAGCCTCATCGTCACGACCACGGCGACGGTCCTGTCGCTGCTGGTGGCGGTGCTCGCGGCCTATCCACTGTCGCGGCTGCGTTTTCGCGGCAAGAGGCTGTTCAGCATGACGGTGCTCTCGACGCAGATGTTCCCGGGCATCCTGTTCCTGCTACCGCTCTTCCTGATCTTCGTCCGGGTGGAAGACCTCCTCGGTATCGAGCTCACCGGTTCCTACCTCGGGCTGATCATCACCTATCTGACCTTCGCCCTACCGTTCTCGATCTGGATGCTGGCCGGGTACTTCAGCGCCATCCCCGAGGGGTTGGAGGAGGCGGCGATGATCGACGGCACGACCAGGGTCGGTGCCCTGGTCCGTGTCATCCTCCCGGTGGCCAGGCCCGGCATCATCGCGGTCGGTGTGTTCGCGTTCATCACGGCTTGGGGCGAGGTGCTGTTCGCTTCGGTGTTGACCGACACCGAGACCCGCACGCTCTCCATCGGGCTCAAGCTCTACACCAGCCAGACCGACACGCTGTGGAACCAACTCTTGGCGGCATCGCTGACCATCTCCCTGCCGGTGGTCATCGCCTTCATGCTGATCCAGCGCTACCTCGTGTCCGGGCTGTCGGCGGGCGCGGTGAAGTAGCGCGAGGAGGTGCTCCGGGGAGGCTCCCGTTCGGGGAGCCTCCCCGACGTGCGTTCAGGGCGGGGGTCACCCCCGCACGCACCCGTAAAATAATTAATTAGTATTTATTATTGACGTTACCTGGGTCACTCTGCGATGCTCATGCACAGTTGAGAAAGGCGTCCGTGCAGGTGAGCGGTGCGCCCTATGTCAAGGAGGACCCCCATGGGCAGACGACCGCCACGCCTCTCGGGCCGTGCGCTCGCCACGCTCGCCGCCGTCATGTGCGTGCTGACACTCGCCGGATGCGGCGCCCGGCTCGGAGAGGACGGCCGCATCGGCGTGGTCTACATGGACGCGCAGGGCTTCTACGCGGGAGTCCGTCAGGGCATGCAGAATCACGCCGAGAACTCCGGACGCGAACTCCAACTCCTGGAGCTCAACGCCCGCGGCGACGCCTCGGAGGAGAGCACCTTCGTCGACGTCGCCTCATCGGCCGACGTCGACGCCCTGGTGCTGTCACCGGTCTCGGCCACCGCCTCGATCCCGGCCCTGCGCCTGGCCCACGAGAGCGGCGTGCCGGTGATCTGCTACAACACCTGCATCGAGGACGAGGCCGCCCAGGAGTACGTGACCTCCTACATCCTCGGTGACCCCCACGAGTTCGGGCGGCTGCTCGGCGACTCCGCCGCGGACCACTTCGAAAGCGAAGGGGTGCGGGACCCGCAGATCGCCGTCGTCAACTGCGAGTTCGTCGAGGTCTGCGTGCAGCGACGCGAAGGATTCGAGGACGCGCTCTTCGACCGACTGCCCGACGCGCAGATCGTCGCCAACCAGGAGGGCGCCACCATCGACGAGGCCGTCGACGTGAGCGAACGACTCCTCACCGCCCACCCCGACCTGGACGCCTTCTACGGCGAAGCCGGCGGGGCCACCATGGGCGCGGTCCGCGCCGTGGGCAACCGCGGTGCGGAGGGCGAGGTCGTGGTCTTCGGCAGCGACATGTCCACCGACGCCGCCCGCGCGCTGTCGGACCACACGATCCTCAAGGCCAACGTCGACATCTCCGGCATCGAGGTGGGACTCCTGGCCGGTGAGACGGTCGAGAGCGTCATCGCGGGCGAGAAGTCCGACGAGTTCGTCACCCCGGCCCCGATCGACCTCTACACCACACCCGAGGACGGCGAGGAGTGGCTGGATACCCACCCGGAGGGCATCCCCTGACGACCCTTCGAGCCACCCGTCCCACCTTCGTCCCACCCATGGAGCACCCATGAGCGACAACCCCACCGAGGCGGCGCCCGCCACCGAGGTCGTGGCCCGCGTGCGCGGCGCGACCAAGAGTTACCCCGGAGTCACCGCACTGGACCACGCGGACTTCGAGGTCCGGGCCGGAGAGGTCCGCGCCCTGCTCGGCCGCAACGGAGCCGGCAAATCCACCCTGATCCGTCTGTTGTCCGGAGTGGAGACACCCGACGAGGGCGAGATCGAGATCGGCGACCTCCTCCTCGGCGACGGAGGGATCCGCCGTTCGGCGGAGCTCGGCGTGGGCACCGTCTACCAGGAACTCAGCCTGGTCCCGGAGCTCTCCGCCGCGGAGAACCTCTACCTCGGGTCCTGGCCCAAGGAACACGGACGCATCGACTACGCGGCCATGACGTCCGGTGCCGAGGAGATCTTCGCCGAACTCGGCGTGCGCATCTCGCCCGGCACCCGCGTCGGAGAGCTGCCCCTGGCTCGACAACAGCTCGTCGAGATCGCCCGCGCCTTCCGATCCAGGCCCCGACTCCTCATCCTGGACGAACCCACCAGCGCCCTGGCCGCGGCCGAGGCGGAGGCCGTCCTGGAAGCGGTCTCGCGGGTGGCCGAACGCGGGGTGGGCGTCATCTACGTCAGCCACCGCCTGGACGAGATCCGCCGCGTGGCCGACACCGTCACCGTCATGCGCGACGGCGCCATCGTGGAGACGGTGCCGGTACGGGGCGCCACCACCGAGCGCATCGTCTCGCTCATGCTCGGCGAACGCGCGAAGGAGGCGGAAGCGGCGCCACGGCGCCGGAGCCCCCTCTCGGACACGCCCCTGCTGTCGGTCCGCGACCTCGCGGTCCCTCCCAAGGTCGAGAGCGTCTCCTTCGACCTGCACCCCGGGGAGGTCCTGGGGCTGGGTGGTCTCATGGGATCCGGGCGCACCGAACTCCTGCGCGCGCTGGCCGGGTTCACCCCGTCCCGGGGCGCCGTGGCGGTCGATGGTGAGCCGGTGGCACGCCCCACCCCGCGCACCATGCGGCGTCTGGGAGTGGGCATCACCCCCGAGGACCGCAAGGGAGAGGGCGTGGTCCCCCTCCTCGGAGTCTCCGAGAACATGATCATGACCTGGTACGGAGGGGCCTCCCGGGCCGGGACCGTGCTCCCCTCGCGGGTCTCCTCCCTCGGACGCGACCTCATCGACCGCCTGTCCATCAAGGCGGCCACACCCGAGACACCCATCGTCAACCTCAGCGGCGGCAACCAGCAAAAGGCCGTCATCGGCCGTTGGCTGCACGCCGGAAGCCGCATCCTGCTCCTGGACGAACCCACCCGCGGCGTGGACGTGGAGGCCAAGGCCCAGATCTACGCGATCGTCCGTGAACTCGCGGAGCAGGGCGCCGCGGTCCTCTTCGTCTCCAGCGAACTGGAGGAGCTGCCGCTCGTGTGCGATCGCGTGCTGGCCTTGCGCGCAGGACGCCTCGAAGGCGAGTTCACCGGCGAAGACATCACCCTGGACAACATCATGGCCGCCGCGATGGCGGCGTGAACGGCGAGGTAGAAATGACCACCACGACCAAGGTCACCGGCGAAGCGGTCTCCGCCCGCGGCGACTTCATCGGCCGCTACGGCCACCGCCTCAACGAGATCGGCCTCCTGGCCGCCATCCTCCTCCTCTACGTCATCCTCGGGTTCTCCGCTTCCGGGTTCCTGAGCATGGACAACCAACTCGGCCTCCTGCGCAACGCCGCGACGATCGGCATCGCGGCCTGGGGCGTCACCCTGGTGATCATCGCCGGGGAGATCGACATCAGCATCGGCCCGGCCGTCGCCTTCGCCTCGGTCATCGTCGCCAAGGGCGCCACGGAGTGGAATCTGGGCGTGCTCGGCGCCATCCTGCTCACCCTGGCCATGGGTCTGCTGTGGGGCGCACTCGCCGGGTGGCTCAGAGCCCGGTTCAACGTGCCCTCCTTCATCACCACGTTGGGCCTGTGGAGCGTGTTGGGCGGCCTGGCGTTGTACATGACCGACGCGCTACCCGTGCCGCTGCCCGAGAGCGCCGTGTTCGACGTGCTCGGCGGATCCATCCTGGGCGTGCCCACCGCCGCGCTGGTCATGCTCGTGCTGTTCGCGGTCTTCGCCTACGTCGCCAAGTACACCGCCTACGGGCGGTCCGTGTACGCCACCGGCGGCAACGCGGCGGCCGCACAGCTGGCCGGGCTCAACGTGGCCCGGGTGCGCATCCTGCTGTTCGCCACCACCGGGCTGCTCGCCGCCATCACCGGTGTGCTGCTCGCGGCCCGTCTGGGCTCGGGCAACGGCGGCGCCGCGGCGGGGCTGGAGTTCGACGTCATCGCCGCCGTCGTCATCGGGGGCACCGCGCTCGCCGGTGGGCGCGGCTCGCTCGGCGGTACCTTCCTCGGCGTCGTCTTCATCACCGTCATCGCCAACGGCCTGGTACTGCTCGGAGTCAACTCCTTCTTCCAGGACGTGGTGCGCGGCCTCATCATCGTCGGGGCCGTCCTGATCAACGTCATCATCAGCCGGCGCAGCGCCGCCAACCGACTCGCCTGACCCGAACGGGGGAACACCGACATGAACGCCAAGGACCCGAACACTCCGCCCCGGACCATGCGCGGGGTGCGTCTGCCCGGCGACTCCACCGCGGTCGTGGAGACCCTGCCCGTGCCCGAGCCCGGACCGGGACAGGTCCTGCTGAAGGTCGGGGCCTCCGGCATCTGCGGCAGCGACATCGGCTACATCTACCACGAGCACAAGACCCACCGAGGCGTCGACGGGCCCGCCTACCGCGGCGTCATCGCCGGTCACGAGCCCTCGGGGACGATCGTCCAGGCCGGCCCGGGCTGCCGCAGGTTCGGTCCGGGCGACCGGGTCATCGTCTACCACATCGCCGGTTGCGGGCTGTGCGACAACTGCCGCCGCGGCTACATGATCAGCTGCACGGACCCGGGTCGGGCCTCCTACGGCTGGCAGCGCGACGGCGGCCACGCCCAGTACCTGCTGGCGGAGGAGTCGACCTGCGTCCCCCTGCCCGACGAGCTCACCTTCGTGGACGGGGCGCTCATCGCCTGCGGGTTCGGTACCGCCTATGAGGGCCTGCGGCGCATCGGGGTCGACGGCGACGGAGACCTGCTCGTCGTCGGCCTGGGGCCGGTCGGCCTGGCCGCGGGGATGATCGGCCGGGGCATGGGCGCCACCCGCGTCATCGGGGTGGAACCCAACGAGCGGCGCCGTGAATGGGCCGCCACCCTGGACGTCTTCGACGTCCTGGCCGCCCCGGAGACGGCGGCCGAGGAGATCGGCCGGGCCACCTCCGGCCGGGGCGCGGCGACGGTCATCGACTGTTCGGGATCGCGCGCGGGTCGATCCCTGGCCTTGGAGAACGCGGCCGAATGGGGTCGGGTCTCCCTGGTCGGCGAGGGCGGCACGTTGGAGACCGAGGTCTCCGACACCCTCCTGCACAAGCAGCTCACCCTGTACGCCTCCTGGGTGACTTCGCTGCCGGCCATGGCCGAGTTGTCGGTGAACCTGGTCCGCTGGGGGCTGTCCCCGCAACGTGTGGTCTCCGACCGCTTCGACCTCACCGAGGCCGACACCGCCTATCGGCTCGCCGCCGGCGAGAGCCGGGGCAAGGTGTGCCTGATCAACCGGGAGGAAGGATGATCGACCCCGTCGAGATCCGGCTCCAAGGCGTGGGCACGTGCGAGCGGATCGAGCTCGACAACGGTGTGATCCGACTGGTCGCGGCCCCCGGGCTGGGCGGACGGGTGCTCTCGGTGCGCCATCGTGGACGCGAGCACCTGTACCGCAACCCCCGTCTGCTGGACGAGGACCTGCGGCCCGTGGAAGGCGTGGCGCTCGGTCCGGTGGACGGGCCGATGAGCGCCTGGAACAACGTCGGCGGTGACAAGACCTGGCCCGCGCCCCAGGGGTGGGACGGCCCCGAGGAGTGGGCCGGTCCGCCCGACCCCGTCCTGGACTCGGGCCACTACGCCGCCGAGACCGCCTCCGCCCCGGACGGTTCCGTCACGCTCACCCTCACCAGCGCCGACGACCCGAGGTCGGGCCTGCGCCTCCGTCGCCGGCTGACCCTGGAACCGGGCGCCGCCGGCTACCGGCTGGACCTGGAGGCGCTCAACGTCTCCGACACCGTCCGCCGGTGGGCGCTGTGGAACGTCACCCAGATCGATGGAGCTCCCGGCGCGAGGCGGGACACCGGTGGCGTCTTCGTGGGCGTGGAGGGGGACGGTCCCCACACCGTCGAACTCGTCGCGGGCAACGGGAATCCGCGGGTCGAGGAACACACGCCCCGAGTGATGCGGGTGCCCTCTCCGGAGGTCGTCGGCAAGGTCGGCTTTCCCACGGCGTCCGGGTGGCTGGCCCATGTGGGCGCCGCGGGCACGCTCACCCAGCGCTTCGACGTGAGCGAAGGCGCCGACTACCCGGATTCGGGGTCCCGGGCCGAAGTCTGGTCGGAAGTGCCGGTGGAGCGACCGCTGGAACACCTGGGCGGACTGTGCCCAGTGGACCGGGTGACCGAGGTCGAGGCCTTGGGCCCGCTCACCGAGCTCGCGCCGGGAGAGCGCGCGACCCTGGGCATCGAGGTCGGCTTCGGCGCGGGGACGGAAGCGGTGACCGAGGTGACCCCCGACGGCTTCTGGAGCGAACCGCCGCACTGGGTCGGGTTCGATTCCGGGGGAGGGCGGCTGGCCGGGGCCTTCACCGCCCTGCGCTCCGGCGCTCTCGTCCACCGGGCCTCCGGGCACATCGTGGCCCAGGCCGAACCGGGGGAATCGACGCGCTGGGCGAGCCCGGTCCCCGGAGCCGACGAGCACACCGCGACCGACGTCGAGTTCGTACCGTAAGGGAGAGACATGACCAAGAGCAGGCACGACGGGGTGACCGCCGTGGTCACCGGCGCGGCACAGGGCATCGGCGAGGCCACCGCGCGCCGTTTGGCCGCCGAGGGGGCCGCGGTGGTCCTGACCGACCTGTCCCCGCGCCTGGAGGGGGCCGCCGAGCGCATCCGCGCGGAGGGCGGACGCGCGCTGGCGGTGCGGGCGGACGTGAGCGACGAGGCCTCCTGGGACCGTGTCGTGGCCGAGGCCCGCGGCGCCTTCGGACCGGTGGGCGTCCTCGTCTCCAACGCCTTCACGTTCGAGGAGGCACCTGCCCACGAGACCACCCTCGCCTCCTGGGAACGCCAACTGGCCGTCAACCTCACCGGGGCGTTCCTGGGGGTGCGCGCCTGCCTGGACGACCTGATCGCCAACGAGGGCAGCGTGGTCGTCACCTCCTCGGTGCACGCCTGGTTCGGGCTGCCCGGCCGACCGGCCTACGCCACCGCCAAGAGCGGTCTCACCGCCCTGACCCGCCAACTCGCCGTCGAGTACGGGCCGAACGTGCGCGTCAACTGCGTGCTGCCCGGACCCGTGCTCACCGCCGCCTGGGAGGGGGTGGGGGAGGAGGACCGTCGCGCCAGCGTCGCTCAGACCGCCGCGGGCCGTTTCGGGGACCCGGCCGAGGTCGCCTCCGTCATCTCCTTCCTGGCCTCCGAAGAGGCCTCCTACGTCACCGGGGTGAGCGTCCCGGTGGACGGAGGGTGGAGTATCTACAAGGCGTCTTCGTGATCCGGCGCCTGGAACGGAGGAAGTGATGGCGGCCTACTCGGGACGCGGTGTGCACGGCCAGACGGTGCGGTTGTTGGGTGAGCGACTGCTCTCCGGCGGGTTCGGCGAGGGGGAGACGATCGACCTGGTCGCGCTCAGCGAGGAGCTCGACCTGAGCCTGACCGCGCTCCGCGAGGCGATCAAGGTGCTGGCGGCCAAGGGGTTGGTGGGCTCTCGGCAGAAGAAGGGGACGTTCGTGCGTCCGCGGGGCGACTGGAACCTGCTCGACCCGGACGTGGTCCGGTGGCGGATCGCCGCCGGGGCGGGCGACGTCTTCTTCGAAGAGCTGGCCGAACTGCGCGACGCCCTGGAACCCGCAGCCGCCCGGCTCGCGGCCCGGCGCCGAGGAGACACCGACGTCGTCGAGCTGCGCGCCGCGCTCGCCGACATCGCCGCCTCGGTCCAGGGTCCCGCCGAAGCGGCCGTGCGGGCCGACCTGCGCTGGCACAGGGCCCTGCTGGACGCCACGCACAACGAGCTGTTCACCCGCACGGACGTCTTCTTCGCCGCGGGACTGTCCGAACGCGACCGCCTGGTCCACGGGGGTGCCCACGACGACCCGGTGCCCAGCCACGGCGCGGTCACCGAGGCCGTCATCGCCAAAGACCCCCTCGCCGCCGAGTCCGCCATGCGCTCCCTGCTGGCCCAGGCCAGGGCGGACCAGCTTCGCGTCACCGAGTACGACGCGTCCGAAGATCGACTGGAGAGACCACAGTGAGAATCACCCGTATCGAGACCTTCCTGGTCCCGCCCCGGTGGCTGATGTGCCGGGTGGAGACCGACGCCGGGATCGTCGGCTGGGGCGAGCCCGTGGTGGAGGGGCGGGCGGAGACCGTGCGGGCCGCGGTGGAGGAGCTGTCCGAACTCCTTCTGGGTCAGGACCCCGCACCCATCGAGTACCACTGGCAGCGACTCACCAAGGCCGCCTTCTACCGGGGCGGACCGGTGCTGTCCAGCGCGGTCGCCGGGCTCGACCAGGCGCTGTGGGACATCGCGGGCAAGAGCCTGGGCGTCCCCGTGCACCGACTCCTGGGCGGACCCGTCCGCGACAAGGTGCGCGTGTACGGCTGGGTCGGCGGCGACGACCCGGCGGAGTTGGCGGACTCGGTCGCCGCGCGCGTGGAGTCCGGTCTGACCGCCGTGAAGATGAACGCCTCGGGGGTGGTGGGCCGCTCGGCCACCGTCCGCGAGATCGACGGCATCGTGGAACGACTGGCCGGAGTGCGCGAGGTGCTGGGCCCGGACCGGGACGTGGCCGTGGACTTTCACGGGCGCTTCAACGCCGCCACCGCACGCCGGGTCCTGCCTCTGCTGGAGCCACTGCGCCCCATGTTCGCGGAGGAACCCGTGCTCCCCGAGTACGGGCACCTGTTGGCCGACGTCGTGCGGAGCAGCCCCGTGCCCATCGCCACGGGGGAGCGCCTGTTCAGCCGGACCGACTTCCTCCCCGCGCTCCAGGCGGGCATCGCGGTCGCCCAACCCGACCTGTCCCACGCGGGAGGGATCTCCGAGGTGCGCAGGATCGCTTCCCTGGCCGAGACCTACGACGTCCTGCTGGCCCCGCACTGCCCACTCGGGCCCCTGGCCCTGGCGGCGAGCCTCCAGGTCGCCTTCGCCACCCCCAACTTCCTCATCCAGGAACAGAGCATCGGCATCCACTACAACCGCGACGCCGAACTGCTCGACTACGTCCTGGACACCGAGGTCTTCGCCTTCCCCGACGGGCACATCCACCGCAACGACGCCCCGGGGCTGGGCGTGGACGTGGACGAGGACGCCGTGCGCAGGGCGGACCGGAGGGGCCACCGCTGGCGGCCCCCGCTGTGGACCCATGACGACGGCTCCTTCGCGGAGTGGTGAGGAGGTGACGCACATGCGAAACGAAGCGTGGAGCACGGACCGTTTCGAACTGGGGGAGGGACTGCGCCTTCAAGGCCCGAACCTGCTCATGGTGGACATCCTCACCGGCAGGCTTTTGCGACTCGACCCTCGTCTACCGGGGCCGGCCGAGGTGCTCGTCGACCTGGACGTACCCCTGGGCGCCGTCGCCCCGGTACGGGACCGGCCGGGGACTTACGTCGCCGCGGCGGGCACCGGGGTGGCGCTGATCGCCGCGGGCGACCGGCCCCGGTGGCTGGCCCGACCCGAGGACGGCGCGGCCACGCCGATGAGGATGAACGACGGCTGCTGCGACCCCCGGGGCAGGTTCTGGGCGGGGTCGATGGCCTATGACGGCACACCCGGCGCCGGTTCGCTCTACCGAGCCGACCCCGAAGGCGGGGTCACACGGGTCCTGGAGGGCTACACGATCCCCAACGGGCCCGCCTTCACCGCCGACGGCGCCCGCATGTACCTCGCCGACAGCGCCGCGGGCAGGATCGACGCCTACGAGGTCTCCGCCACGGGTGAACCCGCGGCCCGGTCCGTCTTCGCCCACGTCGACGGGGGCAACCCCGACGGGATGCAGGTCGACTCGGAAGGACACCTGTGGGTGGCGGTCTGGGGCGCGGGAAGGGTGCACCGCTACGACCCCGACGGGACCCTGGAACGCGTGGTCGCCCTGCCCGCCGCCCAACCCACGAGCGTGTGCGTCGTCGACGATCCGGAGCCACGGCTGTTCGTCACCTCCGCCACGATCGGCCTCAGCCGCCCCGGACCCTTCGACGGCGCGCTCTTCTCCGTCCCCGTGGACGTCGGGGCCCCACCGGTCCGGCACTTCGGAGGGAACCGATGACCCCACAGGTGACCTGTGTCGGTGAGACCATGCTGCTGCTCACCGCGACCGAGCCGGTCCCCCTGGACCGGGCGCCGCACCTGAGCATGGGTGTGGCGGGGGCGGAGTCCAACGTCGCCTGTGGACTGGCGGCCCTGGGCCATCGTGCCGCCTGGCCGAGCGCCGTGGGCGACGATCCCTTCGGGCGGGCCCTCACGCGGAGCCTGGGGGAGCGGGGCGTGGACGTGTCCGGTGTCCGTATCGACCCCGACCGGCCCACGGGCCTGATGGCCAAGGATCCCTCCCCTTCGGGGAGCACGGTCCACTACTACCGTGCGGGATCGGCGGCCTCGGCGCTGGGCCCCGAACTCGCCGATCACCCTCAAGTCCGGTCGGCCGGGACGGTGCACCTGTCGGGCATCACCCCGGCGCTGTCCCCTTCGTGCGACGCCCTCGCCGAACGGCTGCTCACCGACCCCGAGCTGAGAGTGAGCTTCGACGTCAACCACCGGCCTCGGCTGTGGCCGGCCGGGCGGGCGGCCACCCGTCTCCTGGAACTGGCCCGACTCGCCGACCTCGTCCTCGTCGGCAGGGACGAGGCCGAGGAGTTGTGGGGCACCGCCACCGCACGCGACGTGCGCGCACTCCTGCCCGACGTGGCCCGCCTGGTGGTCAAGGACGCCGAACACGGGGCCACCGAGTTCGGTGGCGGCACGGAACGATACGTGCCCGCGCCGGCGGTCGAGGTCGTCGAACCGGTGGGCGCCGGAGACGCGTTCGCCGCGGGTTACCTGGCCGGTGAGCTGCGCGGCCTCGACTCCCGGGGGCGCCTACGACTGGGTCACCTGTGCGCCGGACGTGTCCTACGGGTGACCGGCGACCTCGCCGACCCGCCCCCTCCAGAGCAGGTGGAAGAACTGTTCGCGGTCCCCGACGAGCGGTGGACCGCCCGAGCCTCCGCGGCCATGGCCGCGATGAGAGGAGACGACCATGAGTGATGAGGGACTGGACGGCCTGTTCGGCGGACACAGCGTGCTGGCGATCCTGCGCGGGATGCCCGTGGATACCACCGTCGCGTTGGCCGAACGAGCCTGGGACCTGGGTGTCACCGCGATCGAGGTGCCCGCCCGGGACGAATCGGGGCTGGAGGCGCTGCGTGCGACGGTCAGGGCCGGGGCCGAACGCGGTCACCCCGTCGGCGCGGGCACGGTGATCTCCACCGAGCAGGTCCACGCCGTGGCCCGGGCCGGCGCCGCCTTCACGGTCGCACCCGGCTTCGACACCGAGGTGATGGCCGCCTCGGAGACGGCGGGCCTGCCCCACTTGCCCGGAGTGGCCACCCCGAGCGACGTCCAAGGGGTGCTGAAGGCGGGCGGGCACTGGGTGAAGGCCTTCCCCGCCACGGTGCTCGGCACGGAGTGGTTCCGTGCCATGCGCGGACCCTTCCCCGACGTACGGATCGTCGCCACCGGAGGCATGGACGCCCACAACGCGCGGGAATACCTCGGTGCGGGGGCACGGATGGTGGCGGTCGGCTCGGCGTTGGCCGACCCCGACCAGATCCCCCTCCTGGCCGAACTCGTCTGAACCGGCGACTCCGTGGGTCAGGTACGGATCGCCCTCACCAGATCGGCGGCCAGCCGCGCGCGCTCGACCATGGAGTCCACCACCAGGTACTCGTGGTCGGCGTGCGCGCCGCCCCCGACCGCGCCCAACCCGTCCAACGTGGGCACGCCCGACGCGGCGGTGAAGTTGCCGTCACTACCACCGCCCACCGCCACACCCTCGACTCCCGGCAACGACCTTCGGGCCTTCGCCAGCAGCTCCGCCGCCGCCTCCGGCGGCATCGGCGGCCGGTTCACCGAACCCGTCACCGTGAGTTCCGCGCCCGCCAGGACCGGGCTCAGGTTCGCGAACGCCGTCTCCACCCGGTCCTTCTCCGCCGCGGAGGGCACACGCACGTCCACCACGATCGTGGCCTCCGCCGGCACCACGTTGTCGGTGGTCCCCGCCGCGGCCACGGTCGGCGTCACCGTCGTGCCCACCTCCGGGCGACCCAACGCGGCGATCGCCAGGACCTGGTGGGCCGCCTCCACCAGCGCGTTCACACCCGCCTCGGGTTCCAGCCCGGCGTGCGAGGCCAGACCGCGCACCGCCACCTCGAACGTTCCGCAGCCCTTGCGGGCGACCTTCAGGTGCCCGTCCTCGGTGGCGCCCTCGAACACCAGCACCGTGCCGCACGCCCGCGCCCGCTCCTCGATGAGCGCCCGCGAGTGGTGCGAGCCGACTTCCTCGTCGGCGGTCACCAGCAGTTCCACCCCGGACAGGTCCGCCAACGTGGCCAGACCGTGGACCGCCTGCACCAGGCCGCCCAGCATGTCGTAGACCCCGGGGCCCGTGGCGTGGCCGCCCTCCACCCGGAACGGGCGGTGCTCCAGGGCGCCCAGGGGAAAGACCGTGTCGTGGTGGCCGAGCACCAGGACCCGGGGCGTACCCCCGCCCGACCAGCGCACGTGCGTCCCGGCCGGGCCGTCCACGAGCGTGGCGTGTCCGCCCAGACGGTGCTCGACCAGCGCGGCCACCGCCTCGGCCGACCTCCGCAGAGCGGCGAGGTCCCGGGAGGGGGACTCGACCTCCACGAGCGTCCGCAGGTCCCGGAGCATGGCGTCGACGTCGAGGTCGGTACCTTCGCGCTTGAGCATGGGGCCAGATTACGCGTCCGCCACCGAACCCGCTTCGGTGCGCTAGGGCGAAGACGTGCTCTCGGGGGCATCGTGGGGTTCCGTGTCGGGTTTGGACACGGGACGTTCGCGCAGTAGCGCCGCCAACACCGCGGCGACCGGGGTGGCCAGGAACAACCCCGCGATGCCGCCGAGGAAACCGCCGACGGTGAGCGCGATCAACACCACGGCGGAGGGCAGGTCCAAGGTTCGACCGTAGACGCGCGGCGCGAAGACGTTGCTCTCCAACTGCTGTACCAGCAGCACGACGCCGAGGATGATCAGTGCCACGATCCAGCCTTCGGTCACCAGTCCCACCAGGACGGCCAGGAGACCGCTCAGGAACGCGCCGATGACCGGCAGGAACGCCCCGACGAAGGTGAGCACGATCAGCGGGATCGCCAGGCTGGTGTCGATCAGCAGGACCAGCGCGATACCGACGCCCACCGCGTCGAACAGGCCCACCAGCGCCACCCCCCGAACGTAGTGGCCCATGACGTCCCAGGTCACTCGGGAGGAGTGGCGCAGGACCGGGCGGGAACGGGGCGGCAGCAGTCGCGCGATCCACTCCATGAGCTTGTCGCCCGAGTGCAGGAAGTAGATCGTCAGGACGAGGATCAGCACGATCCCGAGCACGATCCGGGACACGGCGGTGGTCGCCGTCCAGGCGCCGCTGAGGATCTGGTCGGAGTTGTTCGAGATCAGGGATCTGGCCTGGTCCCAGGCGTTGTCGATGGCCTGGGTGAGCAGGGCCGGATCGAGCCCGAACGGCAGCTGTACCTCGCTGATCCGGGTGATGGCCTGGGTGACGCTGTCCACCAGGTCGCCGAAGCCGGCGACGGCGGGCGTCACGATCAGGACGACGGTCGCGCTGTAGACGATCAACGCCACGAACAGGGTGAGGGTCGTGGACGTGCCCCGGCCGAACCCCGCGCGTCGGATCATGTTGGGCCGACGCAGACGGTTGGCCAATGGCATCAGCAACGCGGTCAGGAACACCGCGATGATCACCGGGAGCGTGACCACGGACAGGTGGACCACTCCGTAGACCAGCAGACCGGCGACCACGCCGATGACCAGCAGCCGCCAGCACGTGTCGCTGGCGACGCGCAGGAGGTCACCGGCGCTGGTGTCGTCCCGTGCCTCGGCGTCCTCGTCGACGGGGACGTTCTCCGCCCGCTCGGTTTCCCGCTGCCGGTCCTCTTCGGCGCGGGCTCGGCGGGTCGCGTTCCACCTGTTGACAAGTGCCCCTACTCCCGGCCACTCGGATCGCACATGGACTCCGTTCTCTGCATGGTGTCGTCGTTCGCGGGGACGCGGGAGGAGAGGGGAGGTCCTCCGGGCCGGCGAGGGGCGGCACCGGACGGTAAAGAGTCTGCCCGTGCCGGACGGGTCGGTGACGGAGCGTGACGCGGCGTGTCGTCGCGAAGTGGAGTCCGGGCCACGTCGGGGCCGCCGCGCGGGAGAGTTCACCGCGCGGCCGGATGTTCTCGACCGCGTGGCGCGGGAGGGGACACCAGTGACGGGGGCCGACGGAATCGGGTTCGACGGCCCCCGGTAGAGGGATCAGAACTCGCGCTGGTCCCGGCGCAACGGGTGGTGGTCGGGAACCTGGACCAGGACGATGCGGACCCCGTCCGGGTCGGCGATCCACGCCTCGATCAGACCCCAGAACTCCTTCTGCGGGGGACGCAACCCCCGGGCGCCCAGGGCTATCACCCGCGCGTACTCGGCGTGCACGTCGCGTACCTGCAACCACAGCGACATCGACGGCACCCCAGAGGATTCGGCGTGCCCGGACACCTCCAGCAGGCCGTTGCCGAGGAAGAACACGGTTCCGGGGGCGTCGGGTGGCCCGAACTCGCGATGCACGCCGAGTTCGAGCACGTCACGGTAGAAGGAACGGCTGCGCTTCGGATCGGTGGGGTGGATCATCACGCGGCTGCTGAGAACATCCATAACCGACATCCTGCCTGTTACGGAAGCGCGGCCCCAAACGGCACCCCGTTTCGTGGCCCCTCACTCCGAGGGCTGGGGGACCGTCGGGCACTCGACGGTCGGGTTGACCCCGACGTAGTTGAGCGGGCCGACGAAAACAGTCACCACGGTGCTGCTCAGCGTCGAACAGTTGGTGTCCGCCGGACTGAAGTAGCCGCGTTGGAAGGCCGCGATCACACCGATCACCAACCACAGCACGACGAGGACGGAAAGAACGATACTGATGCGCACTACTGCCTCCCGGGGGTGGGGCTGTTGCGATCGTCGGGGTCTCGAACTCTTCGGAAGACCTACCCCGCGATCCCCGGTCCTCACCTACAAGCCCCGCCACTCAGGGGATGAGGGTGTCCACGACCGTGGTCATGGGCCTTCCGGCGGGGCGAACCGCCAGCGAGTGGGGCCGTGGGCGGTCGCGTCGGTGGGGAAGGCGTACACGGTGCGCGGCGAGACCGAGTACACCGCGTAGGGCGGGGGACCGGCGGTGGGAGCGCCGTCCGGGCCGACCAACAGGTCGCCCTCGGGCAGCGGCGCCCATCCGTGGACCACCGGGTAGGTCTCGGCGACCGCTCGGACCCGTTCAGGGTCGCCCACCCGTTCCACCCGGCCCTCCACCACCACGTCCCAGCGGCCGGTGGACACGGCAAGGCTCACCGGCGCCCCCTCGCCCAGCAGCCGCGCCTTCGTCGTGTCCGGACCGCACACGAAGTGGGGGAGACCGCGCGACCACACCGCGAGCAACGGCCGGGTGTGCGGGGCGGAGCCGGTACGAGTGACGGTCAGCCAGTAGGTGACGGCCGTCTCCGAGAGCTCCCGCAGCACCGCGGCCCAGTCCCCGGCGGGGGCGTCGATCAGCGCTTCGGTGCTGGTGGGGAGATGCTCTGTCATGGGTGAGCTCCTGATCCGGGCCGGGGTGCGGGTCCTGGTGCGCACCTTAGGCCTGGACACCGACATTCCGGTGGAGGTCACGGGTGAGTGTGGAAAGTCGACTCTGGGCGTCTTGTGGCCTGCCCGGCGGAAAGGTAGGAACGTCGAAGACCACAGGAGGAGTCCGTGCACATTCCCCCCGATCCGAGACCGGACCGTAGCCGCACCGCCCGTCCCGTAACGCTCGCCGGAGCCACCGCCGCGTTCGTGGCCGTCTCCCTGATGGCCGCACCCGCGCCCGCCCTCGCCGAACCCCGCGACGACGCCAACGGCTCCGAGCGCAACGAGATCGCCGCCGACGCGGAGTCCCTGACCGCCGAACCCCTGGCCGCGCCCCCGTCCGTGCCCGGGATCGAGGCGGACGCCGCCTACCCGCGCCGGAACGACCTTCCAGTCCCGCCCGAGGACCCCGACGACCATTCCGTCAAACTCGGGCTGGCCCCCTTCCACGACATCGCACCGACCCTCAACGACCTACAGGAGACCTCCGACCGGGTCAGCGCCGAGATCATCGGTGAGTCGGTGCAGGGACGCGACCTGTACCTGGTCACCCTCACCGAACCCGAGACGCGCGCCGAGTCCCGGCACCAGCGGCGCATGCGCGAGCTGATCGCCGAGAACCCCGACCGGGCCGCCCGCGACCACACCCTGATCGACCGGTACAAGACCCCCGTGCACGTCAACGCCAACATCCACGGCAATGAGTGGGAGGGAACCGACGCTTCGCTGCGCATCATCGAGGAGTTGGCCACCGCCGAGGACGAGCGGACCGAGGAGTTGCTGGGGTCCTCACGCCTGTACTTCACCGTCACCGCCAACCCCGACGGTCGGGTGGCGGGCACCCGCGCCAACGGTGCCGGATTCGACCTCAACCGCGACTTCGTCACCGTCTCCCAGCCCGAGTCCGCCGCGATCCGCCAGGTCATGATCGATACCCAGCCGGTGGTGATGATCGACCAGCACGGGTACGTCAACGGCACCCTCATCGAACCCACCACTCCACCGCACGGCCAGAACTACGAGTACGACCTGTTCATCAAGCACACCTACGCCAACGCCATCGAGATGGAACAGGCCGTCCTCGACCTGGGGTACAGCCCCGAGGACGACGGGGTGGAACCCCCGCAGATCCCCTTCCGGGACTGGGAGGACGGTTGGGACGACTGGCCGCCCATCTTCACCCCCATGTTCGCCCCCTACCAGGGTGCGGTCGCCGCGGCCACCATCGAGTTCCCGATGCGGGTCAACAACGCCGACTACGACCTGCCCGAGGAGGAACTGCGGCGGCGCAGCGCGATCAACACCGACATCTCCGCCGCCACCATCGAAGCCACCCTGGACTACGCCCACGACAACCACGAAGAACTGGTCGGTGACCAGATCGAGGTGTTCCGTCGCGGGGCGAACGGCGAGGAACAGATCGTCCCGCCGAAGGACTGGGTGCCGGGCTTCGGCCCCGAGGACGTGTACACCACCGACTTCCCGCGCGGATACGTGATCCCCGCCGGGGAGGAACAGAGGTCCGCGCCGGCCGCCGCCCGCCTGGTCGACTTCCTCGTCGCCAACGACGTGCGCGTCCAGCGCGCCGACGAGGGGTTCGAGCTGGACGGCATCGCCTACCCGGCCGGGTCCTACGTCGTGGACATGCATCAGCCCAAACGCGGCATGGCCAACGTCCTACTGGAGGACGGACGCGACATCAGCGACGACGTGGACGCGATGTACGACATCTCCGGGTGGAGCCACGGACGCCTGTGGGGCGCCACGGTGACCGCCACCGAGTCCGAACCGCCCGCCGGCACCGCCGTGGCGGTCGCCGACCCCACTGGAAGGGTGGACGGCGACGGTGACTGGAACCTGCGACTGGACGACGCCGCCGACGTCGCCGCGCTCAACGACCTGGTCGAGGCCGGGGTGGAGCCGGTCCACGCAGATCAGGGAACGGTGTGGGTGCCTTCCGAGGCCGCCGACACGGTGGCCGAGGTCTCCGAACGCCACGGCGCGGTGTTCACCGCCGCCGACACCGAACCGGACGGTCCCGTTCTGGGGCAGGTCCGGGCGGCCGTGGCCGGGGCCGCGGACGAGGTCTTCACCCTCGGTGAGCTGGGATTCGACGTCACCACGGTGTCGACCTCCGTGCTCAACGACGGGTTCGACTGGTCCGACATCGACGTGCTGTACGTGTCCAGCGGTCTGGTCCACGGTGACCTGAACGAGGACGCGCGAGCCGCCCTGGACACGTTCCTGGAGCGGGGCGGGGTCGTGGCGCGCGGCGCGACCGGGGCCCGTTTCAACGACGCGGCCGGCCTGTTGGACGCCACCCGCGACGCGGGTCGATCCGACGCCAACGGTGTGGTGCGCGTGGACGACGGCAATGGGGTGCTGGGCGGGACCGGCGGGTACGGGTTCGTGTACTCGCCCGGCTGGTTCACCGACCTGGGCCCCGATGTCACGGTCGAACAGTCCTACGCGACCGAGAGTCCCTTGGTCGCCGGGCACTGGCGGCCCGGAGCCGATGGCACGGGAGGTCAGCAGGACGCGGCCGGACAGGCGTCCGTGGTCAGCGGGGTCGCCGAACCCGGCGCGGCGGTGGTGCTGTTCGGTACCGAACCGCTGTTCCGCAACCACCCCAAGGGCCTGTTCGGTCAGGTCGGGCAGGCCCTGCACTGGTCGGCCGCCGTCGACGGCGCCGCCTGATCCTCGGCACGAAGAGGTGCGCCCCGGGACCGCCCGGTCCCGGGGCGCACCCGTGTCCGGGCGCGGAAAACGGGTGGGAACCGTCGGGGTGGACCTCTACGGTGTCCGGATGAGCAATCCCCCTCTCCAGGCCGTGGAGATCACCCCCGACAACGTCGAAGCCGCCATGAAGGTGAAGGTCCGAAAGGACCAGAACACCTTCGTCGCCCCCGTCGTCACCTCCTTGGCCGAGGCCTACGCCTCCCGCGAGACCGTGTGGACCCGCCTGATCCTGGACGGCGACCGCCCCGTCGCCTTCGTCATGGCCGACTTCGCCCCCGACGAGGACGAACCCGATTTCCAGTGCGGTATCTGGCGGCTCAACGTCGCCGAGGGGGAACAGGGAAAGGGATACGGAAGTTTCGCGGTGCGGGCCTTTCTGGAGGAGGCGCGCGGTCGCGGGAACAAGCGGGTCACCGTGATGTGGGTGCCGGGGGAGGGCGGCCCGGCGGAGTTCTACCGCAAACTCGGCTTCCACGACACCGGCCGGGTCTTCGACGGCGAGGTCGTCGCCGAACTGTTCCTGGACTGAACAGAGAACGCCGGAGCCCCGCACACGGACGGAACGGTGCGG
This sequence comes from Nocardiopsis sp. JB363, assembly GCF_900143625.1. Lineage (GTDB taxonomy): Bacteria > Actinomycetota > Actinomycetes > Streptosporangiales > Streptosporangiaceae > Nocardiopsis. The sequence continues at coordinate 7,556 of NZ_FRFF01000054.1, read as the reverse complement.
GGCTCCGGGAATGCCGGACCGGGACTCAGTTCCCCCGGTCGATCCACTCCTGAAGGTGCGGGGCCTCCGCACCGATCGTGGTGGAGTCACCGTGTCCGGTGTTGACCACGGTCTCCTCCGGCAGGGACAGCAACCGGTCCCGGATGGAGGCCACGATGGTCGGGAAGTCCGAGTACGACCGACCCGTCGCCCCCGGGCCGCCCTGGAACAGGGTGTCCCCGCTGAACAGCACCCCCGCCCCCGGCGCGTACAGGCACACCGCGCCCGGTGCGTGCCCCGGGGTGTGGATGACCCGCAGTTCGGTACCGGCCACCTTCACCACCTGGCCGTCGGCCAGCTCCCCATCGGGGGCGCGGTCGGGGTGGGTCATGTCCCACAGCACCCGGTCCTCCGGGTGCAGCAGGATGGGTGCGTCCACCGCGTCCGCCAGGGCCGGAGCGGCGTTGACGTGGTCGTTGTGGCCGTGCGTGCACACCACCGCCACCACCCGGCGCCCGTTCACCGCCGAGATGATCGTGTCGGCGTCGTGCGGGGCGTCGATGACCACGACCTCATCGTCGTCACCGATCAACCAGACGTTGTTGTCCACCTCCCAGGAACCGCCGTCCAAGGCGAAGACCCCGGACGTGGTCAGGTGTTCCACTCGCGCTTGACTCACAGCCGCACCACCGATCGCAGAACGTCGCCTCGCTCCATGCGAGCGAAGGCCTCCTCGATGTCACCGATGCCGATCTCCTCGGTGACGAATCCGTCCAGGTCCAGTCTGCCCTGGGTGTAGAGGTCGACGAGCATCGGGAAGTCGCGTGAGGGCAGGCAGTCGCCGTACCAGGACGACTTGAGCGATCCGCCACGACCGAACACGTCCAACAGCGGCAGCTCCAGTTTCATCTCCGGAGTGGGCACCCCCACCAGCACCACGGTGCCGGCCAGGTCACGGGCGTAGAACGCCTGCTCGTAGGTCTTGGGGACCCCGACGGCGTCGATCACCACGTCCGCGCCGAACCCGCCGGTGAGTTCCCGGATCGCCTCGACCGGATCGGCCTGGGAGGCGTTGACGGTGTGGGTGGCGCCGAAGCCGCGCGCCCAGTCCAGCTTGCGGTCCTCCAGGTCCACCGCGATGATCCGGTTCGCTCCGGCCAACCGGGCCCCGGCGACGGCGGCGCTGCCGACCCCGCCGCAGCCGATGACCGCCACCGAGTCACCGCGGGTGACTCCGCCGGTGTTGACGGCCGCGCCGATTCCGGCCATGATCCCGCAGCCGAGCAGCCCCGCCGCGGCCGCCGAGGCGGTCGGGTCCACCTTGGTGCACTGGCTGGCAGCCACCAGGGTCTTCTCGGCGAACGCGCCGATGCCCAGCGCGGGCGAGAGTTCGGTGCCGTCCTCCAAGGTCATCTTCTGCTTCGCGTTGTGGGTGTCGAAGCAGTACTGGGGGCGACCCCGGGCGCACGCCCGGCATTGGCCGCACACCGCCCGCCAGTTCAGGATCACGTAGTCGCCCGGTTCGAGGCCGGTGACGTCCTCACCGACCGATTCCACCGTCCCGGCCGCCTCGTGGCCGAGCAGGAAGGGGAACTCGTCGTTGATCCCACCCTCGCGGTAGTGCAGGTCGGTGTGGCAGACCCCGCACGCCTGAATCCGCACCACAGCTTCGCCGGGCCCGGGGTCGGGGACGACGATGGTGGTGAGTTCCACCGGCGCTCCCTTGGCGCGTGAGATGACACCTTGCACTCGTTGGGGCATGTGAGCTCCTGTCCATCATGGCTGACCTGCGGCACTTCTCGTACCGCTCATCGCACACCATTCCACATCCGTCCCACCGGTAACCCGCCGGTCCGGTTCAGAGCCATCCTTTGTCCCGGGCGGCTCGGGCGGCCTCGTTCCGGTTGCTCGCACCGATCTTGCCGATGGCGCGGGACAGGTAGTTGCGGATGGTGCCCTCCGAGAGCCGGAGCGCCGCCGCGATGGAGGTGGCGCTCCCACCTCCCTCCGCTTGGCGTAGGACCGCGCGCTCCCGGCTGGTGAGGGGGTTGGGGCCGGACTCCAGGGAGGCCACGGCCAGCTCGCCGTCGACCACCAGGGCGCCGCCCACCATCTGCCGGATGAGGCCGGCCAGCAGGTCCGGGTGGGTGTCCTTGAGGACGAACCCCCGAGCCCCGGCGTCCATGGCCCGGCGCAGGTAGCCGGGGCGTCCGAAGGTCGTGACGATCATCGACAGGGTCTCGGGGGTGTCCGTGTGCAGCCGCTCCGCGACCGAGATTCCGTCCAGGCCCGGCATCTCGATGTCCAGCAGCGCCACGTCCGGCCGTTCCCGCAGCGCCAGTTCCACGGCCTCGGTGCCGTCGGCGGCCTGGGCGACCACCTCGAAGTCGGGTTCCAAGTCGAGCAGTGCGGCCAGGGCGCCGCGCACCAGGTGTTGATCCTCGGCGATGAGAAGCCGGATCACCGTTCCTCCAGGGGGAAGTGAGCGTGTAGGACGAAGCCCGGTGGGCCTGGTTCGATCTCCAGGTACCCGCCCTCGGCCACCACTCGTTCGTGCAGCCCGGACAGGCCCAGACCCCATGGGAGGGGACCGGGTGGTCGCTCGTCCTGATCGGGGCCGTCATCGGCCACCCACACCGATGTGCCCGTGTGCTCGGAGGAGATCCGGATGGTGCAGGTCCGGGCGCGGGAGTGGCGGACCACGTTGGTGACGCCCTCGCGGACCAGCCAGGCGGCGCACGTGTCCAGCCGGTCGCTCAACGGGTCACCGGAGATCTCCCGCACCAGAGTGATCCCGGCACCGTCCAGCAGCGCCTCGGCCGTCTCCAGTTCCCCGTGCAGTGAGGGTGACCGGTACCCGCTCAGGGTCCGACGCACCTCGCCCAGGGTCTGCCGGGTCACCCGTGAGACCTCCGTCAACACATCATCGGCCCGGTCCGGATCGGTGCGCAACAGTCGACGCGCCAGCTCGCTCTGCAGGGAGAGTTGACTCAGCCGTTGGCCGAGGACGTCGTGCATGTCCCGGGCGATACGGAGTCGTTCCTCGGTGGCCGCCGCCCGCACCAGGCGGGCTCGCACCGCGATGACCTCCTCGTTCAACCGCACCATGCGGTAGGCCGCCATCATCAGCAGGCCGAACACCCCGATCTGTGCCAGGACACCGGGCAACCGGTCGGGGGAGTCCAGCACGTACATCAGGGCCAGGGCATCACTCGCGAGGACCGCGCCCAGAACCACCGGCCACCAACGGGCGGACAGGGTGAGCACCCCCACCGCCACCAGGACGTAGGAGGCGGTGAGCAGCCACACCGGGCCGATCACCGGAACCAGGGCGATCGCGATGACGACCAGCACCACCAGGGCCGATGGTGCGCGGGCGCTGTGCGGGGAGCCCATGTTGTGGTGCAGTACCAGCGCCAACAGGGCGCCGAACAGGGTGAGGCCGGTGAGCCCGACCGGTACCGCCCAGGAGACCGCCGGCTCCAGTACTAGGGCGATCCCCGGCCACAGCAGGAACAGGACCGGGGCCCACGTGGCCATGAGTCGGACACGTGGGCCCAGGGCGGGGGAGGTGAGGTGGCCGGGACGGTCCGTTCTCTGGGGGGTGGGGTTCATGCTTCGATGCTCGCTGGGAGCGGTGACCACCCACAAGTGCGGTATCGACGCACTTTCCGATGACAGCTGTCACACGCACTGCGGATCGCCCGGCGCGGTGCGGGTCCGGTCGGTTCGGCGGCGGTCAGTCCTGGAGGAAGTCGAGCAGGGCGGCGGTGAGCCGGGCGGGGGCGTCCAGTTGGACCAGGTGACCGGCGCCGTCGATGGGGCGGGTGAGCACGCCCGGGATCAGCCGTGCGAGTTCGTGGTCGCGCTCCGGTGGGATCCAGGTGTCCTCCTCACCCCAGGCCAGCATCACCGGCAGGTCCAGGTCGGGGTACAGCCCCTGGATCTCATCGGTGTGCGCCTGGTCGGCCTGTTGGATCTGCCGATAGAACGCGGGCTGTCCCTCCGCGCCGGTCCAGGGGTCCACCAGCGCGTCGAGGGTGCGCGGCAGCAGTCCGACGGCGCTCGCCGAGCTCACGTACTCGGTGACCAGGGCACGGTGCAGGGCCGGTGGCAGCTGCTCGAACACCTCGGTGTTCTCGCCCACCAGGCGGAAGAACGGCGATCCCCAGGGGGCCAACGCCACGGGGGAGACCAGCGCCAGCCGGGAGTAGGCGGCGTGGTGCAGCAGGTGGGCGCGCAGCGCCACCGCCCCGCCGAAGTCGTGCGCCACCACCCGGGGCCGGTCCAGCCCCCAGTGGGCGAGCAGTTCGGTGAACACCCGCCCCTGCGCGGCCAGGGACACCTGTTGGCTGGCGCGTTTCTCCGAGGCGCCGTACCCGGGCATGTCCCAGGTGTGGACCCGGTACCGGTGGGACAGGGCGCCGGCGATCTCCCGCCACACGTAGGACGAGAACGGGGTGCCGTGCAGCAGCACCACGGGTTCTCCCGAACCGATCACCCGCCATCGCACCGTGCCCTCGGTGGACGTGAACTCCTCCGTCGGCTCCTCGAACACCATCTCCGGTTCCCCTTCCACGCCTTCCACTTCCACCAATGTCGAGCGCTCCGACACTAGCGGGACCCACCGACGGAAAACGGGGGTGTCCGACGCGGGCACGAAGAAGGGGGCGGCGCCTTTCCGGTGGCGCCGCCCCCTGTCACCCGCGAGGGTTCACGGGCGTGTGTCGACGACGAGCGGGGAGTCGTCGCGTTCGGTGGTCAGCGGGTGAAGTCGTCGGCTCCGCGGCCGGGACCGTGGAAGAACTCGCGCTGGGGCTCGTCCTCGGGGACCGGCGGGTAGGTGGGACGGTCCTCGGCCGGCACGCGGGCGGTGCCGATCTCCATGCCCTGGGTGGCCATCAGGCCGCCCACCGCGTTGCGCAGCTCCGGCAGCATCGCGTAGAGCTGGTCGCCCGGGCACGCGGTGGAGTTGAAGTCGCGGTGCCCCACGATGGCCTGCTGCGGGTCCAGACCATAGGTGCCGCACAGCCAGGCGAGGGTTTCGATGAGCTTGTCGGTGAGCTCCTGGGTGGGGCCCTCCTCCATGTAGGTGCCCTCGTTCTCGATGCCCACGGTGGTGCCGTTGTAGTCGGCCACGTGGGTACCGACGCAGTGGGTGCCCTCACGGACGGCCACGACGGCGAGGTTGCGGCCCTCCATCAGGTGGCCGCCGCGGCTGATGGTGAACTGCTGGCCCGCGTCGATCCAGCCCTGACTGTCCATGTGGTAATTCTGAATCGATCTGGACAGCGCCAGGGCGTGGGCCTCGGAGTAGTCGGTGCTGTTGGGGGTCGCGGTGTGGTGGACCACCACGTGGGTGGGCGGGGCCGCCAGGACCTGGACGGGGCTCGACGGGGGCCGGGCGTTCCAGTCGGCGCGGAAGTACATCGATGGTTCGGCCGCCGCGGCCCGGGTCTCGGCGTTCGCGGTGGCCACGCCGGTGCCCGCGAGCAGGGCGGCGCCGGACGCGACGGCCGCTCCCTGTAGGAGCGTGCGGCGTGCGGGTTCGTGTTGCTCACACATGCGGGGGAGGCCCTTCTCGGTTCGGGGGTTACTTGCCGGTCACAACAGAACATGGATCCCACCCGGTACGCAAAGGGTCCAATGAAAGTTTCTGTTGTCCGTTACCGGTCATCATGTAGATCTTTTACACCCCTTCTCGGGAAGACCATTCTGAGGTAAGGGAGTGGCCTCCTGTGGCTGAAGCGACCCGTGGGATTCATGTGTTCATCGGAAACAACAAAAACGGGTCACGAAGAGAATCGTGACCCGTTCGGGGCTTCGTTTCACATGGTGGGGATCAGGCCACCGGTTCCGGCGTGCGGACGGTCTCCGCGCGCTCGGGGTCCAAGCGTCCGGTCCGGTGCAACCACCAGTCCGCGAGGAGGGTGCCCAGCGGAGGAACCGACGCGGCCAGGGCCACCAGGGTCGGCCAGGCGCCCCACCGGAATCGGTAGGCGGCCAGCAGGGCGACCAGTCCGTACGCCACGAAAGCCCCGCCGTGCAGCGGGCCGAAGATCTGCACCCCGAGCTCGCTGCCGTTGCCCAGGTACTTGAAGTACATGCCGACCAGCAGTCCGACCCAGGTGAAGGCCTCGAAGACGGCCACCACGCGGAAGGCCAGGGCGGACAGGGAGTTGAAGTTCAAGGTGGTTCCTCGGGTTCGTGACACGGCTCGACGTGGTCCTGGGGGCGGCCTCCAACAGGTTAGGTCACCGTTCCTCAGCAGTGTGCAGGGGAGGCATCCGATGCCGCCCCTGGTACTGCGCGCGTCCCGAACGGTGTTGGATGCGCTGGTCCTCCGCGTTCGTCTTCCCCCAGGGTCGGGGTGCGCGCATCGTGTGCGTGTTCCCAACCGGGGTGGCGGATTCCCTCACGCCCATGAGCGCCCGGTTCGGCCTGGACGATCCGAGGCCCGCATCCATCGCTCTGGTGGGTGCGGGGCGGTGTCGTCCGTCGCCGGATCGGGTGTCCTTGGGCGCGTCGCCCGATCGCGATGCTCGCCGCATCATGACCGGAGGTCTTCCTTCTCTTGGTGGTGGTGGGTTTTTGCCAGTGCTGGGCGCCCAACCTGGAGGTGTAGGCCGCGTCCACGGCGATGATCGTGACCGCGGTGGCATCGGCCATCGAGGTCAGCCGAGCACGCAGCTTGGCGGTGGGCATACCGGAGATGAGCTGCCGGAACCTTTTCCTACGGCCGTGCCTCTCTCGGGTCTTGGAGGTGGTGAAGTCCAGGTCTTCGACCGCGATCGCTTTCACCCCGCACCCGTGCGCCCAGCGCAACAGCCGGGTCAACGCGTGCCTGACCTGGGCATCGCGATGCGAGGCGCTGCCGGACAACTGGTAGTCGAAGCGGCGCGGGTCCCCGATGGGGTTGCCGTGGGTGTCCAAACGCCAAGCGGCCAGATGGTCGGCGTTCATATCCACCCCGATCACCCCCTCGGTGAGGGCGGCCCGAAGAGGGGTCTGCGTTGGCGCCGCGATCTGCCATGAGGCGGTCAGATACCAGCGTCCCTGTTCCGCGCCCAGGTGCACCCGGTAGGCCACCGCCCGATTCGCTTTCACCCGCTCGGTCCACTCCCGGCCCCGGTGTGCGAAGGCGGCCGCGCCGGAGAGCACATATCGGCCATGCGGTGCGTTCGCCCACCCGACCAAAGGCCGAGGGAGTTTAATCGACACCTCACCCTCAGGACTGACGCGGATCGTCTCGTTACCGAACCGCTTCCCCGTTTCCCCATCGGCTTGGAGGAACCAACGAGCCGCTTCCCACCGCTCACGCCACTGAGATCGATCCAACCCCGTGGCGTCCAAGTGGTGGCGGTTGCGGGCCACGTGCCTACCGCCACGCACCACGGAGACTTTCCCGGCCTCGAAGTCGGCGCGCACCGTAGTGAGCCGGTCTTGAAGGGCGGCCAGGCGCCGGGACTTGGCGTGCCACTCCCGCTTACTGCGGTAACCGCCCGGCGTCTTCCTGGTGCCATTGGTCCCGACCGGCAACGACAACCGGTGACGGATCGTCGCGACCACGGCTTCCA
>NZ_FRFF01000200.1 GCF_900143625.1 Nocardiopsis sp. JB363 | reverse complement strand
GGGCCGGCCCGGGGTAGGGCACGGCGGGGGTGCGTGCCGCGATGGGGGCCGTGGCATCGGATCGAGGTGTCGGTCGGACGTGGGCGACGGTACATCATGCCTTGGCACGAATGCCGGGCGTTCGGGCGATTCGGGCCCAAGGACCTCAGTTCCGGTTTTCTTGCCGTCTTCTCCCGGGAGATTCCGGAAAAGAATCGATCAGTGGTCGAAGTATCGCTGAGGGTGACAGATTCGGAGGCGGTGCGCCCACGCCGGTCGGGCGGGAGGCGCGGGCCGGCGGGGTGGAGCCGGGAGGGCCGATGGAAAAGGCTTGTCCGAATGTGGCCCCAGAGGTGAGCCGGATATGTGTGGACCGAAAAGCCGTGGGGGTCGGTTTCGCGCGGCACGGTGTTCCGCGCAGCAGAGTGTTCCGTGCGGCAAAGAACCCGGGGCCGGTGGATGCGGGCACCGGCCCCGGGTCGCATGTGTCGCGGGGGAGCCTCGGCTCCGTCCGCTTCGCGCGCCGCTACTCGAAGCGCGCCCCGTTCAGGAGGTCTCGGCGGGGATGCTCCACGGCAGAGAGTCCCACAGCTCTTCCCACTCCTCGGCGCCGACCGGGTCCTCCATGTCGGCGGAGGCGGCGTCGGTGGTGTCGGCGGCGTCCTGCGCGTCGGTGGAGGCCTGTTCGGCCTGGTCCATCGCCTCGGCCATGGCCTCGCCGGCCTCCTCGACCAACGCGCCGATCTGGTCCGCGACCTCGGCGATCGCGTCCTCCACCTCGTCACTTCCCATGCCGAGGCTCTGGGCGCACTCGTCGATCGCGGCGACCTTGTCGGACTCGTCGCCGTAGTACCAGGCGGTGGCCAGCAGGCGGTCGAGGTCGGCCTCATCGAGGTCGTCCGCGTTCAGGGCCTGCTCGACGAACTCCTGACTCGCCGGGGCCATCTGCTCCTGGTCCAGGTCGGTGGAGCCGGACTCCAGGTCCACGAAGTGCTCGACCAGACAGGTCTTGGCCTCCTGAGAGGTAGTGGCCTCGGGCAGGTCGGCCTCTTGGGCACCGTCCTCGTCCGCGTCCTCTGCGGGGGTCTCGTCGGAGACCTCGTCGACCGGGGCCGTGTCGGCGCCCTCTTCCTCGGTGGTCTCCTCGTCGGTGGCGTCCTCCTCGGGAGCCTCGTCCTGCGGAGCCTGCGGGGTCACGTCGTCTTCCGGGGCCTCTTCGGGGGCGTCCTCGTTGGCCGGGGCGTCCTCAACGGGTGCCTCGTCCTCGGGGGTCGCGTCTTCCGGGGCTTCGTTCTCGGGCGCTTCCTCTTCCGGTACTTCGTCCTGCGGCGTCTCTTCCTCCGGGGTCTTCTCCTCGGGAGCCTCGGCTTCCTCGGCCTCCTCTGTCACCGGGGTCGCCGGGGCCGCCGGTTCGGCGACCGACTCGGCCATCCGGACCAGCTCGTCGCTCTCCCACCGGTCGGGCTGGAGGTGCGTGGTGACCGCGACCCCCGGGCTCGCCAACCAGAACAGGTCCCCGGTCTCCTCGGCCAGGTAGGCGCCGTGCTCGAACGTCTCGCTCTCGGGGAGCTCTTCGAGGCTCGAATCCGCGAGGTGGCTGTAGCGGCTGCTCCTGAGGTCGTCGAGTTCCTGCAGGTTCTCCGAACGCAGGACCGCGACCCGACCGTAGAGCTGGTCGGGTCCCTGAACCCACGAGAGCTGGGACCGGCTGTCGCCTTGGCGGTCGGTCGTGGAGTTGGCGTTGATCCCGTAACGGTCCAGACCCGGTGGCAGGTAGGCGATCCGGTACCCGTCGAGGCTGTAGGAGGAGACCCCCTGGCTGACGACGGGCCAGCTGAGCGCCTTCGTATCCTCATCCGCCGCGGCGGGCCCGGCGAGGCCCACCAGTCCCGATGTGGAGATGGCGGCGGCACTGAACAGCGCGACCCACCTCGTTTGGTGCTTGCGCATGCGAGTTCCTTCCCATCGACTACTACCAGTGATGATTTCAGGACTCTCAGTAGTTATCGAGGGTATTCATGGTCAAAAATCGGACATGAAGTAGCCAAATGCATTCATAGGGTGAGATTCGCCGGTCGTCTGGTGCGGTCCACCAGAAGATGGGCGGCGGATCATCGGCTGCTCTGCGTACGGTCACCAACTGGTCACCATGCGCGCTCACCCTGAGTGGGCAGTCGGCCAATCCACGCGTACATGGGAGGCCCGGTGCACCATCGCATCGGATTCGTTGTCGGAGCAGTCACGTTCTCGATGTCCGTTCTCGTGAGCCCCGCGCTCGCGGACCCGTCCACACTCGTGCGGAACGATCACGAGCCGATCGAAGTGCGGCGCGTCCACCAGAACGCGGCCACCCCACCACAGCAGACGGCGCCGACGCGCCCGCTCATCGCCGTCTCCCACCGAGGGGCGGCCGGCACCGCGCCGGAGAACACCCTCGCCGCCATCGACGAGGGACACCGACTCGGCGCGGAGACCGTGGAGATCGACGTCCAACTCACCTCGGACGAAGAGATCGTCGTGATGCACGACACGACTCTGGAGCGCACCACCGACGTCGCCGAGGTGTTCCCCGACCGGGCGCCCTACGACGTCGGCGACTTCACCATGGAGGAGATCGGTCGCCTCGACGCCGGTTCCTCCTTCGACGACGAGTTCGCCGGCGAACCCGTCCCGACCCTGCGGGAGGCCCTCGACCGACTGGAGGAGCTCGACATGAATCTGCTCCTGGAGGTCAAGGAACCCTCCCTGTACCCGGGGATCGAGCACCAGGTCTCCGTCGAACTGGCGCGCAGCCCGCACTGGCTGATGCCCAACGCGCCCGGTGAGCCCCACCGACTCGTCATCCAGAGCTTCGACTGGGAGTCCACCGAACACTCCAAGAGCCTGCTGCCGTCCGTGCCGCACGGCCTGCTCGGTCTCGTCCCGAAGGACGAGATCGCCGACCACGACTGGGCGCACATGATCAACCCCAACCACACATCCATCGACGCCGACTACGTCGCGGCCGTCCAGGACGCCGGGTTGGAGATCATGCCGTACACGATCAACGAGGCCGACGGGATGCGGCGCGTCCTGGAGATGGGTGTCGACGGTTTCATCACCGACTTCCCCGAGACCGGACGCCGGGCCATCGACGAGTTCCTGGAGGGCCGCACCGACCCGGTCTCCGACCCGGGTTCCGAGGAGTCGGGGGAGTCCGTGGAGCTCGTCTCCTGAGGCTTCCTGGGAAGGCGCACCGATGGGATGATCGGTGACGAACTCTCCGGTGCCGGGCGGTGTTCGCCGTCCGGCACCGGGCCCGGCCACGAAGCGGAGACCACGTGAGTGAACGGCTGACCATTCCCACCGAGTACGTCGACTGGCGCACGAAGGGTCTGTGGTGGCCGGGGGAACCCGTCACCCTCGACGAGTTCGCCGCCCGAAAGGACCACCTGTTCACCGGTCCGTTCACCTGGCCGCTGATGGTGCTGCGCGCTTCGGCCCTGGACCGCAACATCGCCGCGCTCGCCGACTTCACCCGCGACCACCGGCTCCTGTTCGCCCCGCACGGCAAGACCGCCATGTCACCCGTGCTCACCCAGCGCCAGCTCGACGCGGGCGCCTGGGGGATCACCGCGGCCACCGCCAACCAGGTACTGGACTTCCACCGCTTCGGGGTGCGCCGGATCCTGCTCGCCAACGAGTTGCTCGACCCGAAGGTGCTGCGTTGGGCGGCCGCCGAACTCGACACCGACCCCGACTTCGAGTTCCTCTTCTACGTCGACTCGCCGGAGGGCGTCGCCGTCGCCTCCGAGGCCGTCGCACCGCACGGCACGATGCGTGAGGGCGCACGACCGCTCCGGGTGCTGATCGAACGCGGCGTTCCGGGTGGTCGCACCGGTTGCCGGACCCGAGAGGACGTGCTGGCCGTCGCCCGCGAGGTCGCGAGTGCCCAGGGCCTGGAAACGGCCGGGGTGGCCGGATACGAGGGGCCCTTGGGTGACGCCGACGGCGTACGGGGCTTCCTCGACGACCTCCTCGGCGACGCCGCGGCCCTGGCCGGAGAACACGGGCCGACACGCCCGGTGCTGTCGGTGGGCGGCAGCGCCTGGTTCGACCTGGTCGCCGAGGCGCTGGGCGGACGCGAGGACGTCCTGCCGATCCTGCGCAGCGGCGCCTACGTCGCCCACGACGACGGCCTGTACCAGCGCACCACTCCCTACAACCGGCTGCCCGAGGGACCGGAGAGCCTCTCCGGCGCCCTGGAACTGTGGGCGCAGGTCACCTCGGTCCCGGAGGAGGGACTGGCGATCGTCGGCATGGGTCGCCGTGAGGCCAACCACGACCAGGGGTTCCCGATCCCAAGGGTGCTGCGCCGCACCGACGGCACCGTGGTCCCGGCCGAGGGGGTGGAGGTGTTCGACCTCAACGACCACCACGCCTACCTGAGGATCCCGGACGGGCTGCGTGTGCGCCCGGGCGACCTGTTCTCCTTCGGTATCTCCCATCCCTGCACGGCCTTCGACCGCTGGCAGGTGATCCCGGTGATCGATGACGACGACCGGGTGGTCGACGCGACCGCCACCTACTTCTAGGTGCCTCCGCCGGCACCGAAGCGCCGGCGGAGGCCCGAAAAGACGCTCTCTAGCCCCAGCCCTGGACGCCGGGGCGGCTGTGCCAGGGGCGGGGGCCGTCCATCGGGCGGTACTCCACTCCGGCGGCGTCCAGGCGACCCAGGTGGTGCACCAGGCGCGGTTCGAACTCGGCGTAGTCGCGTTCGTGGGTCGACCACACCTTCTCGGCGAACGCCGACAAGCGGGGGAACACCATGTAGTCGAGCCGACGGGGCGTGTCGATGTGCTCGGTCCACAGGTTCACCTGGGCGCCCAGGACGTGCTCGGCCTCCTTCTCGGTGAGGTCGGACGGTACCGGGTCGCCCGCGTACACGTCCTCCACCCGCAGCAGGGTGCCCACCGGCACCGGTTCGTCCGGGCTCTCGGACTGCTTGTAGTCCAGGTAGGAGGTGGCGGTGGGGGCCATGACGACGTCGTGGCCGGCGCGGGCGGCGGCGATACCACCCTCCTCGCCTCGCCAGGAGAGCACCGTCGCGCCCGGCGCGAGCCCTCCTTCGAGGATCTCGTCCCAGCCCAGCAGGCGGCGGCCGCGCTCGGTGAGGTGGTCGCCGAGCCGACGGATGAACCAGCTCTGCAGCTCGTCCTCGTCGGCCAGGCCCTCCTCACGGATGCGCTGTTGAGCGGACTCGCTGTTCTTCCACTGGGTCTTGGGGCACTCGTCCCCGCCCACGTGCACGTAGGGGCTCGGGAACAGTTCGATGAGCTCGTCGAAGACGTTCTTGTAGAAGTCGAGTACGTGGTCGGTGACGGCCAGTACCTCGTCGAAGATGCCCCACCGGGTTCCCACGGGGATCTCGCCGACCTCGCCGAGTTCGGGGTAGGCGTGGATGGCGGCCTGGGAGTGGCCGGGCACGTCGATCTCCGGGACCACCATGACGTGTCGTTCGGCGGCGTAGGCGACGATCTCGCGGATGTCGTCCTGGGTGAGGAACCCGCCGTGCGGGCGTCCGTCGAATACCGGGGGCTTGGTCATGCCGACCTGGCTCTCGGTGCGCCAGGAGCCCTTCTCGGTCAGCTTCGGGTAGCGGCGGATCTCGACCCGCCAGCCCTGGTCGTCGCTCAGGTGCAGGTGCAGCACGTTGAGTTTGTGCAGGGCGAGGAGGTCGATGAAGCGGAGGATCTCGCGTTTGGGCTGGAAGTGCCGGGCGATGTCGAGCATCACCCCGCGCCAACGGAAACGGGGGGCGTCGGTGACGCGCACGGAGGGCAGCTTCCAACGGTCGGAGGCTTCGCCCACGGGTGCGTCGCGGTAGGCGTCGGCGGGCAGGAGCTGACGCAGGGTCTGTGCCCCGTAGAAGACACCGGCGGGGTCGTGGCCGACGACGATGGCTCCCTCGGTGTCCACGATCAGCCGGTAGCCCTCCTCGCCCAGACCCGCGGTGGGGTCCACGCTCAGTCGGATCCGTGCGTCCTGTTCGTGGCCGATGGAGAGGGGAAGCCCGGTCGCGGCGCCGAGTTCGCGGCGCAACCAGGTCAGGGTCGGCCCGGCGGCCTGGTCCGCGGATATGCGGGTGGCGGCGTCGAGTGCCAGGCCCTCCGAGCCGTCGGCTGTGACCTCACCGGGGCGGGGGAGGAGGGAGACGGGGGAGTTGCGGGGGTTGTCAGGCACGAGGCACTGCTCCTATCCGGTCTAGACCACTATCGGACATCCTGTCACGAATCCACTCCCGGACCCAAGGGGTCGGTGTCGAAAGGTCCAATCACCCCATACCGACTTTTGACCCGCGCGGACTCTTAGGACACCGGTGATCGCGGCAGACGTAGGGACGAGGGGGCCGATGAGCGCATCGCCGAAACGACGGGGCGTGCGGACCCCGAGGGTAGGGAATGCCCGCACATGGAGGGGGTGCCGACACCACCTTGAGGACGGGGGGCGGCCCCATGGCCTGGTCACGGCCTTGTTCCGTACGGTCGTGACCGTATCCGGTTTCCGAACGGACGCGGATGGAGACAGAGTGCCGGAGGAGGCGGGGATGTCGTCGATGACACCAGGGACGCGCGGTGGCGCTCCGCGCCGACCGTGCCGGACCCGCTGATGGTCTGGCACGTGTTGATCGCGGTGGCGGGCGCCTTCAGTCTGGCGTTCGGTTCGGCGATGCAGGAACGCGATGCCGTCCGGGCCCCCGGAGGGAGAGTCGCTCGCGCGGGCTTCCTCCTGCACCTGCTGCGCCAACCCCGGTGGTTGCTCGGCAGCGGCGCGGCCGTGCTGGGCGCGACACTGCACCTGATCGCCCTCAGTGGTGCGCCCCTGACCATCATCCAGCCCATCGGGGTCACCGGACTGCTGTTCGCCATCGTGCTGTCGGCGTTCTTCAACCGTCAGAGGGTGCGGGTCTCGCAGATCCTCGCCGGGACCTCCGTCATGGTGGGTCTGGTCGGTGTCCTGTGGCTGTTCCCGCACGGTGGGCAGACCCCCGTGATGTCGAACGGAACCGCCCTGTGGCTGTCCGGGTGCGTCATCGGGGTGGGCGTCCTCGTGTACGTCACCGCCCAGTGGATGCCCAGCAACGCGCGTGCGCTCGCGCTCGCCCTGGCAGGTGGTGCCGCGCTCGGCACCACCTCCGGGTTGGCGCGGGTGGTGTCCGCCAACACCATGGCCGACCCGGTGCGCCTGTTCAGCTGGCTGACCGTGCTGGCCGTCGTCACCGCCGTGTTCGGCGCCCTGCTGTTGCAGAACGCCTACCGATCAGGTCATTTCGCCGCCGCCTACGCCACCCTGCTCATCGCCGACCCGGTGGTCGGGGTGGGCATCGGCGTCTTCCTCCTGGGGGAGGGGGTGCCCGACACCCCGGTGACGGCGACCGCGGCCGCGTTCTTCGCCGTGCTGGCGGTGCTGGGCACGGTGAGCCTGGCCCGTTCCCGGAACCGCAATCCGGAGGCCGACCCCCGCGCTTCCACGACCACCATCGCTCGCACCCGGAACCGCTGAACCGACGGCGACCGTCGCGAGCACCGCCACGTCGAACGAAGGAGTTCCCACCATGATTCACTCCGAGCGTCCACTGAGCGTGCTCATCGCGTCGGACACCTACCCGCCCGACGTCAACGGCGCCGGGTACTTCACCCACCGTCTCGCGGAGGGGCTGGCCGAGCGGGGACACCGTGTGCACGTGGTGTGCCCCTCGGAGAGGGGCGAACCGTACGTGAGGGTGAACGGGAGGGTCACCGAGCACAGACTCAGGTCCGCCCCGATTCCCTTCCAAGCGGACATGCGGGCGGCGTTGCCGTTGGGCATGGGCGGGCACATCGCCCGGCTCCTGCGCCGCCTGGACCCCGACGTCGTCCACATCCAGAGCCACTTCACCCTGAGTCGCTCGGTGCTGCGGCGGGCGCGTTCGGTGGCCGTTCCGGTGGTGCTCACCAACCACTTCATGCCGGACAACCTGTACGCGCACGCCCGGGTGCCGCACTCGATGCGGCGGGCCGCGGGCGCCGCCGCCTGGCGGGACATGGTGCGGGTGGCGATGGCGGCCGACCACGTGACCACGCCGACCCCGCGTGCGGCGGCGCTGTTGCGGGAGAAGGGGTTCGCCCGCGAGGTCGAGGCGATCTCCTGTGGGATCGACCTGGAGCGTTTCCACCCGTCGACGGATCGGGCCGGTGCGCGTGCCCGGTTCGGGTTGCCGGACCGGGACACGGTGGTGTTCGTGGGGCGGCTGGACCAGGAGAAGCGGATCGACGAAACGATCCGGGCCCTGGCGAGGATCGTGCCGGAGCGGGACGTACAGCTGGTGCTGGCCGGGACGGGGCAACGCGAGGATGAGCTGCGGGCGCTGGCGGCCCGGCTCGGGGTGGCCGACCGGGTGTTCTTCCTGGGGTTCGTGCCGGACGAGGAGCTGCCGTCGGTGTACGCGGCGGGTGACGCCTTCGCGATCGCCGGCGTGGCCGAGTTGCAGAGCATCGCGACGTTGGAGGCCATGTCGACGGGGCTGCCGGTGGTGGCGGCCGACGCGATGGCCCTGCCGCACCTGGTCTCGGAGGGGCACAACGGCTACCTGTTCCCGCCGGGGGACGACGCGGTGCTGGCCGAGCGGCTGCTCACGGTGCTCGGACCGAACCGGGAGAAGCTGGGGGAGGCGAGCCGGGAGGTGGCCTTGGAACACGACCACCACCGGTCGCTGGACCGGTTCGAGCGGGTGTACGGGAGGCTGCGCGGATGGGGTGCGGTCGGTGTGGCGGGGGAGCGTTCCCTGGTCGCCTGAGCGAGCGGTGCCCGTCGGGAGGCGCCTTCCGGAAATGCGACAAAAGCACCTAATGCCACTTTCCGTATTCTTTGCGTGGCCAACGGTGATGTTCGGGCGATACAGGAAACACCAGAGGTTGTGTGGTTCGAAGGCATCAGTGGACAGGCAGGCCTCGGCCGGAACGCCAAGAGTGGTAACGCGACCGAAGGCCTCACCGATCGGCTGCTCAGTGCCGAACGGGAGGCGGGGTTCCACGAGCGCGACATGTCGTCGTTCGAACGAGAGCGGATCGACTTGGAGCACCGGGTGAACCGGATGGAGGCCGAGCTGGAGTCCCTTCGCAAGAGAAGACTGGAAGCCTACGCTCGCTGGTGGGACGCCCGCGACGACCGTGACCGGGCCCGACACGTCTGTCGTCGGATCCGACGCAAGATCGACAAGATGCGCCGAAGAGCGCACGACGCATGAGAGCACGGGTTCCCGACAACCGACCAAGGAACGCGACACGTCCACTACGTGTCGCGTTCGACGTGTACGGGCCGGTACCTCGCCGTCACATGGTGGGTTCGTCCTTGGTGGTGAGCGGGTCGATCTCGTCCTCCACGCCGCGGGCCGCTTGCCGCAGGGCGTCCAGGGTCACCCGCATCGCGGGCCTGCGCAGCGACGCCGGCCGCAGTACCGCGTACACGTGCCGGGCCGGGGGTGAGGGCAGCTTCCGGTAGACCAGCCCCGCCGGTGCGCCCACCATCGCCAACGCCGGGACCGCGGCGATCCCGATGCCCTTCGACACCAGGCTCAGAATCGTGCCCAGCCCCTCGAACTCCCAGGTGGCGGCGGGCAGGCCGCCCACATCCGCGAACAGTGTGTCGGTGCCGTAACGCGAACGCTCGCCTTCGGGCGCCACGATCCACGACTCGTTGAGCAGACGATCCAACACCAGCGGGTACGACGGGTCCGCCAGCCGGTGATCCTCCGGGACCGCCAACACCATCGGGTCCCGCAACAGGTGGACGTGGCGCAGTCCGCTGTCCGCTCCTCGCCCCGGGTGCTTGCCGGTCCAGTCGTCGACGATCGCGATGTCGACCTCGCGGGAGCGCACCTTCTGCGTCCCGGTGGCCAGCAACGTCTGCCGCAGCACCAGCTGCATGCCCCGGTGCCGACGCAACGGCAGCGCCAACTCGGGCGCGAACGCCACCGCCGCGGTCGGGAAGGCCGTGACGGTGACCACTCCCAAAGCCACGTCCGCCTGTTCGGCCAGGACCGACTCGGCCGCCTCGACCATCGCCAGGATCTCCTCGGCCTGGATCACCAACAGCCGTCCGGCGTCGGTCAGCTCCGCACCGCGTGGAGAACGGTCCAGTAGTGCCACGCCCGTCTCCCGTTCGAGTGTGGCCAGTTGCTGGGAGACCGCGGAGGGGGTGTAGCCGAGGGCGCTCGCGGTGGCGACGATCGTGCCCCGAACACTGAATTCACGCAGCAACTGCAGGCGATGGAGATCAAGCATAAGGACATCTTACGCTCAGCATCAAAAAGCCGCGCTTGTACTGATGACGATTCCTGGGCAGGGTGGAGGGCGAGAGGTCAGACGAAGAGTGGAACAGCAGCTCAGAGGCTGACCCATCGCCTAACGTCCATATCGGAGATGAGTCACCCATGACCGTCACTGTGTCCGCCACTCTCGCCGTCAACGAAGCTCTCAACGAGAAGCGCCGCCAAGGGGTGCGTGTGCTTCCACTCGGCTTCGGCGAGGCGGGTCTTCCCGTGCACCCCGTCATGCGCGACCACCTCTCCGCGGGCAACGGAGCCAACGCCTACGGGCCCGTCGCCGGTTCGGCCGCGCTGCGCGAGGCCGCCGCCGGGTACTGGGGCCGTCGAGGTCTACCCACCGACCCGGACCTGGTCATCGCGGGCCCCGGCAGCAAGCCCCTGCTCTACAGCCTTCTTCTCGAAATCGGCGGCGACACCGCCATCGCCGCGCCCAGCTGGGTCAGCTACGCCGCGCAGAGCCGCCTGCTCGGTCAGAGCCCGATCATGGTGCCGACCGCCACCGGCCAGGGCGGCGTACCCCAGCCGGACCTGCTGCACGCCGCCGTCACCGACGCCCGCGAGCAGGGCCGCACCGTCAACGCCGTCGTCGTCACCGTCCCCGACAACCCCACCGGGACCGTCGCCGACGCAGAGACGGTCCGACGGCTCGCCGAGGTCGCTCGCGAACTCGACCTCATCGTCATCTCCGACGAGATCTACCGGGACGTCGTCCACCTCGACGCCGACGGCGAGGACCGTGTCGTCGTGCACAGTCCCGCCGAGTACGCGCCCGAGCGCACCGTCATCTCCACCGGCCTGAGCAAGAACCTGGCCCTGGGCGGCTGGCGGATCGGTGTCCTGCGCCTGCCCGACTCCGAGATCGGTCACCGGCTGCGCGGCGGACTGCTCGGTGTGGCCAGCGAGATCTGGTCCAGCCCGGCCGCGCCGGTGCAGGAGGCCGCCTCGCACGCCTTCGCCGAACCGACCGAGCTCGTCGACCACATCGACCGCAGCCGTCGCCTGCACGGCATCGTCGCCGGAGCCGTCACCGACGTGTTCGCCGCGGCCGGCGCGAACGTCGCCGCACCCAGTGCGGCCTTCTACCTCTACCCGGACTTCGAACCGGTCCGGGAACGTCTGCACGCCCTGCACGGGGTCACGACCGGGCCCGAACTCACCGGGCTGCTGCTGGAGCGGTACGGCATGGGCGTCCTGCCCGCCGTCGAGTTCGGGGAGAGCACCGACACCCTGCGCATGCGGGTCGCCACCAGCCTGCTCTACGGAGACTCCGAGGAGCGTCGCTACGCGGCCCTGTCCGCCCACGACCCGCTGGCGCTGCCGTGGATCCGCGCCCACCTGGATCGGCTCACCGAGGTGCTCGGCGGCCTGCTGGACGTGGGTCAGGGCCACGCCGCCAAGGTCATCCCGGTGCGACGCGAGGTCGCCCGGTCGGTGAACTGACCCGACCCCCACAGCTTGTGGCCGCCGCGTTTTAAGGGGGCGCGGCGGACACAACCGACGGGTCCCTCCCCATATCTCTCCCGGGGAGGGGCCCGTTCGTCATGTTCGGGGCCCGCGACGCCGAGGGGTCCGTGGATGCTGCGGGGTCACGGCCGCTGTGGGTCAAGCGCCCTGCGTCTGCGCCGACCGCTCGGCCAGTTCCCGGCTGGGAGCGATCACGGACCGGTAGTGCGCGACGAGTTCGGTGTTGACCGTGGCCCAGGTGCGGTGCTCCACCGATGGCCGGGCGGCGGCCCGCATCGGCTCGCGCACCCCGCGGTTGTGCGCCAGTCGGCCCACCGCCACCTTCAGCTCACGCGACGAGTCGGGCGCGAACAGCAACCCGTTGTGCTCGTCGGTGATCAGGTCCAGCGGGCCACCCGCGGCGGGGGCCACCACCGCGACCCCGGACGCCAGCGCCTCCTGGACGGTCTGACAGAAGGTCTCGTCGGCCCCCGTGTGCACGAACACGTCCAGCGCCGCGTACAGCCGGGACAGGTCCTGGCCGGTGCGCCGGCCGGTGAAGATCGCGTCGGGCAGCATCCGGCGCAGACGAACCAGGTCGGGGCCGTCACCGACCACCACCATCCGGACGTTGCGCAGGCGCGCCAGGTGGCCCAGCAGATCCACACGCTTGTCCTTGGACAGTCGGCCCACATAGCCGACGAGCGTCTCGCCGTTGGGGGCCAGACGGCGCCGCAGCTCCTCGGAACGGTGGTCGGGGTGGAACCGGTCGGTGTCCACCCCGCGTCGCCACAGGGCCAACCGGGGGAACCCACGGCCCGATAACGCCTCCATCGTGGCGGAGGAGGGCACCAGGGTGCGGTCCACCGCCGAGTGGACGCGGTGCAGCAACGACCAGAGCGCCTCGGTCCCGGGCAGACCGTACCGACCGGCGAAACCGGCCAGGTCGGTCTGGAACACGCCCACGGTCGGCAACGCCCAACGTCGCGCCACGTCCACCGCTGCGGCACCGAAGAAGGTGGGGGAGGCCAGGTGGACCACGTCGGGGGCGAAGGCGCGCAGGGCGGCGGTCATCGCCCGCCGCAGGGGCAGGCCCACCGCGAAGTCCCGGTACACGGGCAGGGGGACGGCAGGCAGTCGTACCACCGGGAACCCGGCGTACGAAGTGGGTCCGCGACCGGGCGCCAGCACCACGGCCTGGTGGCCCCCGGCGGCCAGGTGCTCCAGCACCCGACACACGGAATTGGTGACCCCGTTGACCTGGGGCAGGAACGACTCGGTCACGACGGCCACCCGGAGGGGGCGGCCCGATCGGGTCAGGGGGGAGGTGTCGATGAGCGGGATGATGGGGGACATGCGAGCGGGCTCCCAACGCCGGAATATCGCCACTACCAACGCTAGGCTCGGAGGGTGAACCGGGCCCCGGGTCCGAGAGAACCCGCCCCGTCGGAAGGGGGTGGGTTCGACGAGCGGACGGTGACGAGGCGTGTACGGTCGTCTGGCCGTCGCGTGACACCGGGATGGCCATGATCGTCGGAAACAGTGCAGGACACACGTTGAGGAGTCGAGCGGTGACCCTAGTGGAATGGTCGGAGCGGGTGTTCGAGGAGCTGCGATTGTCCGGGAGCGAGCCGCTCCAGAAGGCCGACGTCGATCGGATCCTCGACCTGGCCCGCGACGCCGCGCACTCCGTCGCCCGCCCCGCGGCGCCGCTCACCACCTACCTGTTGGGTGTGGCGGTCGGTAGGGGAGCGGACCCGGAGGAGGCCGCGGCCGCGCTCAGCAGGCTCGCGCTGGCCCACGCCGAGGACGACAAAACGGACTGAAGGTCCGTTCTCGGTTGGTCCAAGGCGCGCTGACGGCGACGCCCGCACGACGCAACGCGCATGTCGAACACACGTGATTCGTTCGTTACGCGTCAGTGCCATTCTTTGCCGATATCGAAATGCGCCCATCTGTGCCGATGTGACTCCGCGAACAACGGTCCACCTGTTCCACTCCCGGTTCCCTCGGCCCCACGCACACACCGAAAGGGAGATCCCCTGTGGACCAACTCCTTGAGATGGCCGACATCATCAGTGGCATCATCTGGGGGCCCTTCGTCCTCATTCCGTTGCTGTTGGGTGTCGGTGTCTTCCTCACCATCAGGCTGCGCCTTCTCCAGCTGCTCAGGCTTCCGCACTCGTTGTGGCTCGCCCTCGTCCGCCGCAAGGAGGACGACTCCGTCGAGGGCGACATCTCGCACTACCAGGCACTGAGCACCGCGCTCGCCGCCACCGTCGGTGTCGGTAACATCGCGGGCGCCGCACTGGCCATCGGTGTCGGTGGCCCGGGCGCGCTGTTCTGGATGTGGGTCATCGGCATCTTCGGTATGGCCACCAAGTACAGCGAGGCCCTCCTGGGGGTGAAGTACCGCCGCACCGACGCCAAGGGCGAGCAGAGCGGCGGCCCGATGTACTACCTGAAGAACGGCATCAAGGGTGGTCTCGGTACCTTCCTCGGTGTGGCCTTCGCGGTCTTCGGTGCCATCGCGGCCTTCGGTATCGGCAACGGCACCCAGGCCAACACCGTGGCCCAGCAGGTCAGCAGCGTCACCCCGCTGGAGCCGTGGGTCATCGGTCTCGCTCTGATGATCCTGGCCGGCGGAGTGATCCTCGGTGGCATCAAGAGCATCGGTCGTGTCGCCTCCGGTCTCGTGCCGATCATGATCATCGGTTACGTCGGCATCTGCATCGTCGTGCTCATCGCCAACTGGCAGTCGCTCCTGCCCGCGTTCCAGATGGTGTTCACCGACGCCTTCACCGGAACCTCCGCCGTCGGCGGTTTCGCGGGTGCCGGTGTCATGCTCGCCCTCCAGATGGGCTTCGCCCGCGGCATCTTCTCCAACGAGTCCGGTCTGGGCACCGGTGGTATCGCCGCCGCCGCGGCCAAGACCAAGGAGCCGGTCCGTCAGGCCATGGTCTCCATGACCCAGACCTTCATCGACACCATCATCGTGGTGAGCATGACCTGCCTGGTCATCATCGTGACCGGTGTGTGGCAGGGAGACGAGGCCGAGGACGGTTCGCTGCTGACCTCGCAGGCCATGACCGAGGGCCTGGGCGCCATCGGCCCCGGCTTCGGTGCGGCCGGCGCCTACATCGTCGCGGCCTCCGTCGCGGTCTTCGCCTTCAGCACCCTGCTCGGCTGGGCCTACTACGGCGAGCGGTGCGTGGAGTTCCTGGGCGGTCGCAAGCTGGTCCTGCCCTACCGCCTCATCTTCATCGTCATCATCTTCATCGGCTCGGTCGCCAGCCTCGACTCCGTCTGGCTGTTCAGCGACATCGCCAACGGCCTGATGGCGCTGCCGAACCTGGTGGGACTGCTTCTGCTGTCCCCTGTCGTCGTGGCCGAGACCAAGAGGTTCTTCGGCCACCCCGACTGGCGTAACCCGGACATCACCATGGACGACGTCCGGCGCTAGCCGACGCACGGACCCCGACACGGGGCGAACGCGAAGGGGGATCGGTCCGCACGGGCCGGTCTCCCTTTCGTGTGTTCACCACCAGAGGTGGCCGTGCCCGCTACCACCAGACGTGGAAATGGTGCACGGGGCCCTGGCCGCCGCCGGCGTCGATCTCGTCCGCGCGGCGCAGCGCCTCGGTCAGCCAGGTCTTGGCGTCGGCCACGGCGGTGGCCATGTCCGGGCGTTGGGGGATCAGCGCGGCGATCGCGGAGGACAGGGTGCAGCCGGTGCCGTGGGTGTTGCGGGTCGCCACGCGCGTGGCGCTCAGCTCGACCGGGGCGGACTCCCCGTCGACCAGCAGGTCGACGCTGTCGGTCCCCGGCAGGTGCCCGCCCTTGAGCAGGACCCGACGCGGCCCCAGCTTCAGAAGCCTCTCCGCCTGGGCCCGCATCGTGGCCAGGTCCGTGGCCTCCTCCTCGTCGAGCAGGTCGGCGGCCTCCGGCAGGTTCGGAGTGAGGAGGTCGGCGCGCGGCAGCAGTTCGCTGCGCAGCGCCTCCATCGCCGAACGCTCCAGCAACCGGTCACCGCTCTTGGCGACCATCACCGGGTCCACCACCACGTTCGACAATCCGCGCCGATCGATCGCGGCGGCCACGGCCTCGGTGACCTCGGCGGTGCCCAGCATCCCCACCTTGACCGCGTGGACGGTCGCGTCCTCGAACAGCGTGTCCATCTGGTCGACGACGAACGAGGCGGGGACACCGTGAACCCCGGTGACCCCGCGCGTGGACTGGGCGGTCAACGCCGTCACCACGCTCATCCCGAAGACTCCGTGGGCGGAGAAGGACTTCAGGTCCGCCTGGATGCCGGCGCCCCCACTGGGGTCGCTTCCGGCGATGGACACGACGTTGTACACGCTCATGGGCGTTCCTTCGCTAGTACGAACTAGGGCAGGTTCGACGGGTGTGCTCTCAGCCGGTTCGTTTCCCCGGCACCCCGCGCCGTCGGGGTCGGAGCGCTGTGAAGCGCTCGCTCGACCCCGACTCGGTATGTGGTTGTGAGTACGACTCTAAGGGTCAGACGGAGACGCTCTCGTGGCCGGCCTCGACCTCACGCTGGAGCCGCTTGCGGCGCTCCCACAGGATGGACACGACGATGATGGCGAAACCGGCCACCATCAGGGCGACCGTCAACGGGACCTCGGTGGGGGCGAGGATCTCCCGGTCCTCGCTCTGCCAGGGCCACAGGGCGCGCAGTGAACCCGCCATCAGGCCGGTCAGGACCACCAGGGTCAAGTGGTGGAAGTTCTCCAGGAAGTACTGGAGGACCTTCACGAAGAGCGCCAGACCGGTGAGCGCGCCGAGGGCGAAGGCACCGATGTAGACGAAGTCGAGGTTCTCCAACGCGTCCTTGGACGGGGTGTACAGGCCGACGGCCAACAGGATGAAGGAACCGGAGACGCCCGGCAGGACCAGCGCGCAGATCGCGACCGAGGCGACGAGGAAGACCACCACCGGGTGCGGGGGCAGATTGGCGCCGGGGAGACTGGTCAGGAAGAACGACAGTACGGCGAAGACCAGGGCCAGGAGGTAGTGCCCGGCCTTCCAGGACTTGCCCGCGCCGGTGTAGGGGATCCACAGACAGGCGAGCACCAGCCCGAAGAAGATCGCGTACGCGTACTGGGTGTACTCCTCGACCAGCGGGGCGATGAGCAGCAACGCTCCCACCAGGGCCACCGCCATGCCGACCAGGGCGGGGACGAGGACGGACCATTCCACCTGACGGAACTGTTCCCTGGCGCGGTCCTTGCCGCGGCCACGGGGCACGTCGGTGACGTAGCGCTTGATCCCGCTGACCATGTGGCCCGCGCCACCGATCAACTGGTCGTAGAGGCCGACGATGAGCGCGACGGTGCCACCGCTGATGCCGGGAAGTGCTTCGGAGGTGCCCACGGCCCCGCCGCGCACCGCGTTGAAGATGTAGGAGCCTACTGAGTTGGCCATATTGTCGGGCGCGGTCCCGGAAGGGACTTCCGGGGTAGGGGGCGCCGTCCTCCGTCCTGATGGTGCCGTCGGTTCCGTTCACACGGTGGACCGACAGGTCAAAGGGGTGCTGATCGGCGCGGTCCATGAGGAAGGCCGCTGTCGCGGTCTGATCCCGGATCCCGCGCCGAGGTTCGTCGCTCCGGCCGCACGTTGGGGGAAGGGGACCGCGGGCCCCGGGCCGGGTGTGGCCATTCTAGCGTCGCCGGAGAGGGCGGGAGGCGTCCCGGAGCTGTCCTGGAGACGTCGAGAGGGCGCCGAAACCCTGTTTCGGCTGCTGGGTCGTATGTCGACTCGGAGACCGAATCGCGGGATGACTCGGGAAGGGGCCGTAGGACCCACGGGAGTCCCCCGTGGATCACCGCGACTGGGGGCTGGGGGCACCCTGATCGGCCACGGAAGCGGCCCAACGGTAGTCCTGTTTGCCCACGGCCGTGCGCTGGACCCGGTCCACGAAGTGCACCGTCCGCGGCACCTTGAACCCGGCCAACAGAACCCGGCAGTGGGCGTGCAGCGCCTTCTCGTCCGGGGCGTACCCGGGGGCCGACGACACCAGAGCGGTGACCCGCTGGCCGAGGTTCTCGTCCGGCGCGGGCACCACGATCACGTCGTCCACCGACGGGTGGGCCTTGAGCACGGCCTCCACCTCCTCGGGGTACACCTTCTCCCCGGCGGTGTTGATGACCACGCTGCCCCGGCCCAGCAGGACGATCGAACCGTCCGAGGCCCGGGTCCCGTAGTCGCCCGACAGCGCCCAACGTCGCCCCTCGGCGTCGGTGGGGAAGGTGCGGGAGGTGGCGATGGGGTCGTTGTAGTAGCCCAACGGGATCCGCCCGGTCCGCGCGATCCGTCCGACCTGCGGTGACCCCGGCTCCAGTGGACGCAACGCGTCGTCGAGCACCGAGATGCTGCCGCCCATGGTGAAGCTGCGACGGTCGCCGGCGTCGGCGACCGTGGCCGCCTCGTCGGGGGCGGTCGCCGAACCGCACACACCCGTCTCCGAGCCCCCGTAGGAGTCGGCCAGGGTCACGTCCTCGCGCCAGGCCGTCCACAGGTTGCGCACCGACGGGGTCAACGGGGTACCGCCCGAACGTACCGAGGTCAGGTCGGGACACAGCTCGGGCTCGGTGAGCAGGTGCCTGGCCAGCGGGCGCGCCATCGCGTCGCCCACCAGCTGGAGCGCGTGCACGCCCTCGCGGTGCGCCAGTTCCAGCACGCGGTCGGGGCGGAAGCTGCGGTCGGTGGACAGCACCACGCGCTTTCCGCACAGCAGCATGCTCAACGCGTGCCACTGTCCGGCGGCGTGCATGAGCGGGCCCAGGACCAGCATGCGCTGGGGGAAGCAGCGAACGGCGCGTTCGGCGACGTCCTCGGGGGTGCGGGCACGGGGGGTGCCGGGGGAGCGACGCTCCACCGCGGCGCGGAAGACGTCGGCCTGCCGCCACAGCACGCCCTTGGGGTAGCCCGTGGTGCCGCCGGTGTAGAGCAGGTAGTGGTCGTCTCCGCCGGTGGTGGGAAGCGCGCTCTCGTGAGCGGCGGCCCCCTCGACCCGCGGAGCCAGGGCGGCCTCGTAGTCCACCCCGTCGGCGGTGCGCTCGGTCCCGTCCGCCAGCAGCAGCACGTGCCGCAGTCGCGGCAGGTCCGGTCGGATGGCCGTCACCGTCGCGGCCAGGGAGTCCTCCGCGATCAGTGCCACCGCGTGCGAGTCGGACAGCACGTGTCGCAGCTCCCCGGCCACGTACCGGTAGTTGACGTTGACCGGCACCGCGCCGGCACGCAGCACACCGAGGAACGACTCCATCCACTCGGCCCGGTTGAACGACAGGATCGCCACGTTCTCACCAGGGAGCACACCCGAGTCGACCAGGTGCCGGGCCAGCCGGGTGGAACGTTCGTCCAGGGCGCGGTAGGTGAGCCGACGAGGACCCGCGACCAGGGCGATCCGCTCGGGCACGGCCGCGGCCACCGCCGACATCAGTCCCGCGAGGGAGAAAGGGGTATCCGAAGACGCGTGTGGCACGACTGGTCCTCCCTGACGTGGTGTGACGGCCGTCCCCGGCAAGGGTGCTCGCGGCGGCTGTGACTGTACGGCGACCGTACCCGTCGGAAACCGAGCTGATCGTGGTGAGGGCTGTGTACCGCGTCACCTGCGCAACCATGCCTGTGACCCCCTTGTGACCGGGGCTCGGAAGAGTCCCGCTCAGACGGTGTACCGGCATAAGTTACGCGTGAGTTTCGGGCGTCGGTTCCGCGCGGTGATGTCGGCCACCTCTTGTGTGCTCACCGGATTATCTGCTCAAATTCTGGGGATCCCGCCGCGGGGGCTCTACCCGGCCCCACGGTGGGTATCTACTGTCTGACATCGGTCAATGGTGATCGGAGCGGCTAGATGGCCACCCAGAACCTGGGACAGCAGGACTCTGTCGGAAACCCCGACGGACAGGCACTCTCCAGCGCGGACCACATCGAACTCGCCCAGGCGAGATCCGCACACAACTACTCCCCCCTTCCCGTCGTGATCTCCGAGGGCCGTGGCTCCTGGGTGACGGACGTGGAGGGCAAGCGGTACCTCGACTGCCTGGCCGGATATTCGGCCATGAACTTCGGCCACCACAACCCCGACCTGTTGGCCGCCGCGCACGCCCAGCTCGACCGGGTGACGCTGACCAGCAGGGCCTTCCACAACGACCGGTTCGCACCGTGGGTGAGCGCCCTCGCCGACATGGTCGGCAAGCAGAAGGTCCTGCCGATGAACACCGGCGCCGAGGCGGTGGAGACCGGCATCAAGGTGGCCCGCAAATGGGGCTACGAGGTCAAGGGCGTTCCCGAGAACCAGGCGACCATCGTCGTGGCGGGCGCCAACTTCCACGGACGCACCACCACCATCATCTCCTTCTCCTCCGACCCGGAGGCGAAGACGGGTTTCGGCCCCTACACGCCCGGCTTCCGCTCCGTGCCCTACGGGGACGCCAAGGCCATCGAGGACGCCGTCGACGACACCACCGTCGCGGTGCTCATCGAACCGGTGCAGGGCGAAGCGGGCGTGGTCGTGCCGCCCGCCGACTACCTGCCCCGGGTCCGGGAGATCTGCGACGACAACCGGGTGCTGTTCATCGCCGACGAGGTGCAGGCCGGTTTGGGTCGCACCGGCACCATCCGGGCCTGTGAGCACACCGGGGTGGTCCCCGACGCCTACCTGTTCGGCAAGGCCCTGGGCGGCGGCATCCTGCCGGTGTCGGCCATGGTCGCCGACGAGGACGTGCTGGGCGTCATCCAGCCCGGCCAGCACGGGAGCACCTTCGGCGGGAACCCGCTTGCCGGCGCCGTCGGGGAGACGGTCGTGCACATGCTCAGCGAGGGTCCCTACCTGGAGAACGCCCGCAAGCTCGGCGAGGTCCTCAAGACCAGGTTGGACGAGTTCGTCGGTGACGGGGTGGTCGCGGCGCGCAGCATCGGCCTGTGGGCCGGTGTGGACGTCGACCCGGAACTGGCCTCCGGCAAGGAGCTGTGCAAGCGGCTCGCCGAGCACGGGGTCCTGGTCAAGGACACCCACGGTTCGACCGTGCGGATGTCGCCGCCCCTGGTGATCTCCGAAGAGGACCTCAACTGGGGTCTGGATCGCTTCGCCGAGGTCATCGCCGAACTCAAGGCCGAGAAGAAGTAGCGATCAGAGAGGGGCGGGGCGGTCGACGACGTCGCTGGCCCGCCCCCTCATGGTCCGGTGTACCGGACCCTTGCCTCGGGAACGTGGTCAGGACTCGGGGCCCGAGTCCGCGTCGGCGGCCTCCTCGTCACCCTCGCCCTCACCCTCAACGTGCACCGGGTCCAGCGGGCCTCCGAGTTCGCTGGTGAGCTTCTCCGGGGTCACACTCTCCAGACGGTCCCGGGATTGGTACAGCACCCGTTCGGGACCCTCCATGATCTGTAGGCGCACCCGCTCGGCGATCGACCGCTGACCCTCGGCGGTCGGGTGGAAGCTCGCACGGTCCACCTTCAGTCCCTCGCCCAGTTCACCCAGCACGATGCCGTTGAGCCAGGCGTCGTCCGCGCTGACCTCGTGGCCGGTCAGCGAGCTGAACACGTTCACGTACTCCACGCTGCCGACCTGGCGGGACCCGTAGACCTCGCCGTCCACCCGGTAGGCGGTGTCTCGGATGCGGTCGTTGAACCGCTCGGCGACGGTGTTCAGCCACAGCTGGTCGCTGTTGGAGAGCGTGTAGTACATACCGGGCGGCTCCTCCGGGAAGAGCCGCGGGTAGCCCAGGACCAGGACGCGGGCGTCGGGAGCACGGTCACGGATCTCGGTGAGCACCTCGGTGAGGATCTCCTCGAACTCGTCCATCTTCTCCTCGACCTCTGCGTCCTGGGCGGTGCAGCCGCCCCGTTCCAAGAGGGGCATGCGCACGATGCAGGTGCGCAGTACCGGGATGAACCCGAGGTCGTTGCCGCCGATGCCCACGGTCACCAGCGAGGTGTTCTCGGTGACGCGTTCGATCTGGGATTCGGGGGTGCCGATCTGTTCGAGCATCTGCGCGCCCCGGTGGCTGCTGCACGCGTAGAACCCCAGAGCGCCCTCGAAGTCGAACTCCTGCTCGATGAGGTTGGGGTAGGCGTTCTCCGAACGCCAGCACTCGCCCGGCTCCGCGGTCTCGGGGTCGTAGTCGCCGGCGCCGTCACCGGAGGAGTAGGAGTCGCCCAGCGACACGTAGTTGCCCCACAACGCGGCCTCGTCCGGCTCCACGCTTATCCGCCAGTCGATCTCCTCGTCCTCGGTGATCGGTGGCAGCGCCTCACCGGGGCAGACCCCGCCGGTGACGTCGCACCACAGGTTCAGGAGCCCGTTGCGGGTGGTGGGGACGGCCACCATGACGACCATGACCATCACCAGGGCGGCCGCGACGACCACGGTGACCTTGGAACGGCGACGACGACGGCGTTCGGGGGGTCTGGCGTCCTCGATGTCGAAGGCGTTGGCGCCGGCGCCCGGCACCTCGGGGAGGTCGTGGACCTCGGAGGGAGCGTTCTCCTCGGCGGCGCCGTCGTCATCGGGGCCGGGGGTCCCTTCGGGCACGTCCGGCTCACCGTCACGTGATGACACGGCCGCTAGCCTCCCGCGTGTACTCGGGCCTGTGGTCCAGCAGCCAGCCTACCCGCGGTGATTCGTGCGGATTACGTCCGTGAGCCGGCCGGGGGACGGGCTCGTTCGGGGAGCAGGCCCCTGACTCGGGGGCGTGTGATGACGGGGCGCCCCAGCGGCGGCCAAGCCCGCTGGGACGCCCCGAGTCCGTGCCAGGGAGGCGCCCTTACGACTCTGCCCGCACCACACCCCTCCGGTCACCCGTGGAAGACCACAAAGAATCGGCGCGGATTTCTGGCTCACTCGTACGGACCGCGGCTTCGCCGGTGTGTCCGGCCTCTCCCTCCACCGGCGCGGGCCGCGTCACCAAAGCCGGGGTGGGAATCTTTGTCGGCTTCCACGACTGAAAAACCGCCGGTACGCCGATACGTTTCCACTGCCAGCCACCGAACCGCCAAGGGGACCTCTTGAACCTGCTCATCACCGGTATCACCACCCAGTCCTCCATCGCCTACGCGATCGCCGAGGAGGCCATGAACCAGGGCCACGACGTCATCCTGACGAACCCGCCCGGCCGCGCCTTCTCCATCTGTGAGCGCATCGCCAAGCGGTTGCCCAAGGAACCGGTCGCGGTGCTGCCGATGGACGTCACCGACCCCGAGCAGATCAAGGCCACGGCCGAGGCCATCGGTGAGCACTGGGACCACGTGGACGGGATGCTGCACGCCATCGCCTACGCCCCCGAGTCCGCGTTGGGCGGCAACTTCCTCAACACCGACTGGGAGGACGTCGCCAAGGCGATCCACATCTCCGGTTACTCCCTGGCCGCCCTGACCGTGGGCATGCGCGACCTGCTCGCCAGGGCCCCCGAGGGTTCCGGTGTGGTGTCGCTGACCTTCGACGCCAGTGTCGCCTGGCCGGTCTACGACTGGATGGGTTCGGCCAAGGCCGTCCTGGAGAACTCGGCCCGCTACCTGGCCCGTGACCTGGGTCCGGACGGCATCCGGGTGAACACGATCTCCGCCGGCCCGATCAAGTCCCTCGCCGGCGGGTCCATCCCCGGCTTCTCCCGGATCGCCGACTCCTGGGGGGACAACTCCCCGCTGGGTTGGGACACCAAGGACACGACGGTGGTCGCCGGCCCCGCCCTGTTCCTGATGTCGTCCGCCGCCCGGGCCATCACGGGCACCGTTCTGCACGTCGACGGCGGCTACCACGCCATGGGCGCCCCCCTGGCCCCCGCCGAGACCCAGGACGGCTGAGGGACCCGAACGCTAGGCTGAGGGTCCCCCATCCCCCACGCGGCAAGGCGGCTGCTCGTGCCGGAATCCCCCGAGCCACTGCGGGTCAGCATCGATACCGGCGTAAGGCGGACGAGGCGGAGGCCTCGATCGACCCTCGGGTGACGATCGCGTTCTTCGAGGACTCGTTCGTGGTGGACGTGATGCTCGACGACGTCGACCGGGCCCGGTTGGGGCGGATCCAGCGGGTATCCGAAGTGTTCCTGGATCAGGGCCGCGACCTGAGGTGGGTGACCGAAACGGAGTGGGCCCTGGCGGTACGGCTTCCGGCCCTCACGCTGGATCGGGTGAGGGCCGAGCGCTGCCCGGTCGAGGGTGAGCGGGAGCGGCGGAGGGCGGAGACGTCGGCGCACGAGGGCTTCGTGGACGGGTGGATCTCCTCCCTGGAGGAAACTGCCGGGCTCAGGCCGGCACCGGGGACGCCAGCGTGAACGCGTGCGGGCGGGGGCCGTGCTCGCGCAGGTGGACGGCCCGACCGGCCGCCTCATCCAGGGTGGTCTCCGTTCCCGCGGTGGACCACCACAGGGTGCGCTCCACGGTGGGGAAGGTTCCACTTTCCCGGCGGTAGGCGAGCAGGTCGTCGTGGGTCCGTTCGACGAAGGACCGCAGGTCGGTGGCGTCGTGCCACAGGTGTACCCATCGGATGCGGTCTTCTTCGTGGCGGAAGTGGACCTCTCCCAGGTGGCCCATGTGGTCCTCGATCCGTTCGCGGAGGGCTCGCGCCAGAACCTTCAGGTGTGCGGGCTCGCCGGTGATCACCCGGTACTCGACCAGGACCGGCCCGGCGGCACGGCTCGGTCGCTCGGCCCGGAAGCGGTTCTGGGCGGGGCGGGAGTGGTCGGAGGAGGATCGGCGACGAAGCAGGGTACTCATGGGGTCTCCTTCAAATGGACCCTGTGATCGGGGCCACTTTGGCTCTGGTGGATCCGCGAACTTGATGCCATTATCGGAAGGGCAGGCCAAAGTCGCGAGATCCAATGGAGCGGAAAATGGACCTTGTTCGGCGGACCGATGAGCTCGTGGGTCTTCTCGGATCCTGGACGAGCGGGTCCGGTGCCCTCTACAAACGCTTGTCCGACGCCCTGAAGGACCTGGTCGGACAGGGTTCGCTGGCCCCGGGGGAACGCCTGCCCTCCGAACGGGCGTTGGCCACCGCGCTCCGAGTGAGTCGCACCACAGTGGTGGCCGCCTACGACCACTTGCGCGAGGAAGGGACCCTGGAGAGCCGGCAGGGCAGCGGAACCCGGATCAACAGCGCCCTGCCCCCGGTGCGTTCGGACGGGTGGACCTCCAGCGGTAACGGCAACCCCATCTACGGGACGCTGCTGCGAACAGACGACTCGCTCATCTCCGCCTCCTGCCTGCGTACCCCCGCTCTGGGCGGGGTCGAACGCGCCGTCCGCGAGGTGGTGGCCCAGGACCTGCCCTCGCTCATGGCGGAGAGCACTTACCACCCGCGCGGCCTGCCCGCCCTGCGCGAGGCGATCTGTCGGTACTACGAACGTCAAGGGCTGCCCACCCACCCCGACCAGATCGTCGTCACCACCGGCGCCCACCAGGCGGTGTCCTTGGTCGCCCAGCTCTACCTGCGGCGGGGCTCCACGGTGGTGGCCGAGGACCCGGGCTTCGCCGGATGCCTGGACCTCATGCGTGATCGCGAGGCCGAGATCATCCCCGTCCCGCTCGACGACCAGGGCATCGACCCGATCGGGACGCGCCGCGCCGTCGCCGAGCATCGCCCGCACCTGATGTACCTCATGCCCTCGTACCACAACCCGACCGGGGTGATGATGTCCGCGGCCCGTCGCCGGGAACTGGGGGAGTTGTCCGCGAGCTCGGGGGTGCCGATCCTGGAGGACAGCGCCTACACGGGAATCCGCGCCGAGGACGAACCCGCTCCGTTGGCCGCCTTCGCACCGCGGGGAGCGGAGATCATCACCGTCGACTCGCTGTCCAAGGTGGCGTGGGCCGGACTGCGGGTGGGGTGGCTGCGGGCGCCGGCCGAGATGGCGCTGCGGTTGAGCCGCCGCAAGGTCCTGGCCGACCTGGCGGGCCCGCTGTTGGACCAGGCGGTCGGGGTGCGCCTGATGGACGACTACGAAGCGCTCGCCCGCGAGCGTTCGGAGCTCCTGCAGGAGGCCATGGCCCACATGGAGGGGATGCTCCGGCGGGACCTGCCCGACTGGGCGTGGCGTACCCCCGACGGTGGGGCGGCGCTATGGGTGCGGCTGCCCGGTGTCGCGGCCCGGACCTTCGCCCGGGTGGCGCTCTCACACGAGGTCGAACTGGTGCCCGGTCCGGTCATGTCGGCGTCGGGCGGTGAGGGCCACGAGGAGTACTTCCGGCTTCCGGTGTCCTTCGACCACGCGACCCGGGAGGAGATGGTGTGGCGGCTGGCCCGCGCCTGGCGTGAACTGGACCGGCACGGTCCGATGGTCGGTCACCCGGACACCTTGGTGGTCTGAGAGGGAGGGCCCCGAACAAGGGGGAGGATGGCACCGGTCGGTGCCATCCTCCCCCGTCCGAACGTTCTCGAACGTTCGTGCGAGACGCTAGCCCAGCTGGGTCTTGCGAGCCTCGGTGAAACGCTGCTGGACGTCGGCCCAGTTGACGACGTTCCAGAACGCCTTGACGTAGTCCGCCTTCACGTTCTTGTACTGGAGGTAGAAGGCGTGCTCCCACATGTCCAGCATGAGCAGCGGCTGCGTGCCGATGGCGATGTTGGCCTGCTGGTCGAACAGCTGCTCGATGATCAGGCGCTGACCCAGGGCGTCCCAGGCCAGGATCGCCCAACCCGAACCCTGGATGCCCAGAGCCGCGGCGTTGAAGTGCCCACGGAAGGCATCGAACGAACCGAACTGGTCGTCGATGGCCGCACCCAGCTCACCCTCGGGCTTGTCGCCACCGTCCGGGGACAGGTTCTTCCAGAACACGGAGTGGTTGACGTGGCCGCCCAGGTTGAACGCGAGGTTCTTCTGGAGCTGGTTCACGGTCCCGAAGTCGCCGCCCTCGCGGGCCTCGGCCATCTTCTCCAGGGTGGTGTTGGCGCCCGCGACGTAGGTGGCGTGGTGCTTGTCGTGGTGCAGCTCCATGATCTGGCCGGAGATCCACGGCTCAAGGGCCGCGTAGTCGTAGGGCAGTTCGGGAAGCGTGTACGGCGCAGACATACTCTGACGCACCTTTCCAGTGACGATATTCGTCGTGTTCTTACCAGCGATGGGATCGCTCACCAGCAAGCTATCAGCAGCGGAAGCGGGTCCCTGATGTCAGCCTGCGGACACGGCCGACCGGGAATAAAACCGGGCCGGACCCTCGTTGAAACGCCGGTCCGGAAGGCGATCCCACGCTCCTCATCCTCCCTGCCCGCCACAGGGGGCCCGTGAACCCCGTGAGTGCGATGAATCCTCCCGCGTGATCCGCCGGGGTCGCTCCCTTTGTCCGGGACCCTCCGGGATTCCGTTCCCGGGTGGTGCGATTCGGTGCTGCTACCCTGACCCGCGTGTCTCAGAATCGCGAGTGAACGTTGACCGCGTGTTCGTTCGACATTCACCGTGGTGGCATCGGTCCAGGGGAGAATTCAGCGCTGAATTCGAATTGGCCGTACCCGCGAAGCCTCGTTCGGTGAAACACGCTTCCTAGACTTCCGAGGCCGTCTGCGCATATGAGCGAAACCACCACTGGGGTCCCCGCCCCCAGTACTCCCCGTATCCCCTCGGCCACCGATACCCGGGGGACCGTCCGGACCGGAGGCGGTTTCCGCCCCGAAATCGAGGGACTGCGCGCCGTCGCCGTGGTCCTGGTCGCCGTTTACCACATCTGGCTCGGACGGGTCTCCGGCGGTGTGGACGTGTTCCTACTGCTCACCGGCTTCCTCATCACGGGTTCGCTGGTGCGCGCCGTCGAACGCGACGGCCGGGTCCGGTTCGGTGCCTTCTGGGCCCGATTGGCCAAGCGCCTGGTGCCCCCGGTCGCGGTGGTCCTGGTCGCCATCATGGCCGGCATGTACATGTGGCTGCCCCGCTCACGCTGGGCGGACCTCTTGGCCGAGGTGCGCGCCGCCGCGCTCTACCACGAGAACTGGACCCTGGCCGACAACGCGGTCGACTACCTGGCCCGCGAGGCGGCCACCAGCCCCCTTCAGCACTTCTGGTCGCTCTCCATCCAGGGGCAGTTCTACCTGCTGTGGCCGCTGCTGATCACCGTCGCCGCGTTCATGGCCACCCGCGCGGGACTGTCCCTGCGTCGGAGTCTCCTCGTGCTGGTCACGGCGTTGTTCGCCCTCTCCCTGAGCTACTCGGTGTACATCACCGCCCACGACCAGGCCTGGGCGTACTTCGACACGGGCGCCCGCCTGTGGGAGCTCTCCCTGGGCGCGATCCTCGCCCTGATCATCACGGAACTGCGCCTCCCCGCCCGGATCAGGGTCTTCCTCGGCTGGTTCGGGCTGGTGGCGCTGGTCTCCTGCGGGTTGCTCCTCCAAGTCTCCACGCTCTTTCCCGGGTACATCGCGCTGTGGCCGACCCTCGCGGCCCTGATGGTCATCGTGGCCGGGAACACCGGCAGCCGGTACGGGGCCGACCGGCTTCTCACGTGGCGGCCGTTGATGTCGGTGGGCCGCCTCTCCTACGGGCTGTACCTGTGGCATTGGCCGGTCCTGGTCGGCTACCTGGAGGTGACCGGGCGGCAGACGGCCACCCCGCTCGGCGGGGCGCTGGTCCTGGGCGCGTCGTTCGCGCTGGCCTGGATCACCCACAGGGTGGTGGAGGGCGGCGTCGATCGGTTCACCCGGGCGGAGGCCCGCCGCACGCCCGGCTGGTCGGTCGTGATCGCCGCGCTCTTCCTGGTCCCGGTCCTGCTCGCCTCGCAGCTGTGGTCGCAGCGGTTGGAGGAGGAACGCGCGCAGCGGGTACAGGAGGTCATCGCACCGGAGAGGTATCCGGGCGCGCAGGTGGTCGCCGAGCCCGACCTGTTGTCGGTGCTGCCCGATCTGCCGGTACGCCCGGACCCGGCGGACGCCCGGCAGGATCTGTCCTCCCACCACCAGGAGGGCTGCCAC
Source organism: Nocardiopsis sp. JB363 (assembly GCF_900143625.1). Lineage (GTDB taxonomy): Bacteria > Actinomycetota > Actinomycetes > Streptosporangiales > Streptosporangiaceae > Nocardiopsis. The sequence continues at coordinate 59,146 of NZ_FRFF01000200.1, read as the reverse complement.
GTCAACCTCTCCGTGGCGGAACTGGTGGTCTGCGAGCGGGGTCCCGCCGACGCGGAGTACACGTTGGCGCTGGTGGGAGCCTCACGCATGGCCCACTGGTATCCGGCGGTGGAGAAGGCCGCGGCCGAGCACGGTTGGCGGCTGGTGTCGTTCACCAAGAGCGGCTGCCAGTTCAGCCTGGCCACGTCCACTCGGGAGGACGCGGTGTTCCAGGAGTGCGAGGCGTGGAAGGCCGAGGCGTTGGCCGAGCTGGAGGAGCTGAACCCCGACGCGGTGCTGGTGTCCTCCACCCGGGCCACCCCCACCCGTGAAACGGTTCCCGAGGGCTACCCGGAGATGTGGTGGCACCTGAACGCCCTGGGCATCGAGGTGATCGGCCTCCGTGACCTGCCCCGGCTGCCCTACCGTGGCGCGGAGTGCCTGGAGTCCACGGAGGAGGTGGAGTGCACCAGCCCGGCCGCACTGAGTCTTCAGGAGGTCGACCCGGCCGCGCGGTTGGAGGAGTTGCCGCCCAACGTCACGCTGATGGACCTGACCGAACACGTGTGCCCGGGCGGCGACTGCGACGCGGTCGTGGGCAACGTGCTGGTGTACTGGGACCACTCGCACATCACCGCCACCTACGCGGCCACCCTCGCCCCGGCGGTGGAGAGCGCCCTGTCGGAGGCCACGGGTTGGTGACCCGAGCCCCGTCGCGACGACCTCGCCCGGATGACGCCCCAGGGTGTTCCGGGTGGGGTTCGTGCCGTTCCGATGGTTTTCCTTGGCACTTCGGAATCCCTTTCCCGAAATTCCGGACACGCTTCGATGATCTTCGGGTGATCGCCCGGTGAACGGCGAGGTAATTGACGGTCTCTTGGGTTTCGGATGCGCATACCCGATGCTCCGGACTCTTTCAAGGCGTTAATGTCGAAGCCGCACGGTGCTTTTCCCGTCGACGCTGTTCCGAACGGTTCCGCGTACTGATCCGTGCGTCGAGCGCCGCACCCCTTCCGCGGAGGTAACCCCCATGAGCTCCCTCAAGAACAGAATCCGCCGATTGTTGCCCATAGTCGGGCTCTTCGGCCTGGCGGCTGTCGCGACCCCGGTCGTCCTCGGAGTCTTCGGGCTGGTGACCTGGGCCGAGGCCGTTCTGGCCATCACGGTCCTGCTCCTGGGCGTCGCGGTGTGCGGATTGGGCATGGGCCTGCGGCGACTCCGCCTATCGGTGCTGGAACTGTCCACGTCGGTCCGGACCCAGACCGGCCAGGTCACCGAACTCTTCGGGCAGGACCGGTTGGAACTGGCCCGCTCCCTCGACGGGGTGCGCGCCGAGGTCAAGGAACTGCGGGACACCGCCCTGCCCCGAGCGGTCCACAACATCACCCGCTCGGGTGTGCGGAGCGGACGCGAGGACTACGAGCAGCAGGTCGCCTGGACCGAGCTGCGGGAGTACCTGGACGTGGCCCCGTTCATGCCGCCGCTGCGCGGGTGGGCCGCGTCGCCGGACGTGCTGCGGATTCTTGTCCGGATCATCGACCGGGACCGCCCCGAACTCGTGGTGGAGTGCGGCAGCGGCGCCTCCAGCGTGTGGATCGGCTACGCGCTGCGTAAGGCGGGGGCCGGCCGTCTGGTCGCGATCGAACACGACGCCCGCTACGCCGAGCTCAGCCGCGCCCTCGTCGCCGCCCACTCCCTGGCGGACATCGTCGAGGTCCGGCACGCGCCGCTCACACCGGTGCCCGCCGAGCTGGCCGACGGGGTATCCGCCGAGGTGCCCTGGTACGACACCGAAGCCCTGACCGACCTCAAGGGCGTGGGGCTGGTCTTCATCGACGGCCCTCCCGCGGCCACCGGTCCGGAGGCCCGCTACCCGGCCGTCCCGGCGCTCCTGTCCTCCTGCGCCGAGGGCGCCGTGTTCGTCCTCGACGACGCCGACCGCCTCGACGAACGAGCCCTGGGCGACCGTTGGCTGGCGGCCCACCCCGAGCTGACCCGCGTCGAGGAGGCCACCGAGAAGGGAGCGCACGTCTTCACCCGCACACCCTGACCCGAACGTCCCCGAGCATTCCCCGCGTCCCCCACTCACCCCGATCCGCAGCAGAACCGAGAAGGTCACCGATGATCACCACTGTCCTCCGGCAGGCCCTGCGCGCACGTGGCGACGAGCCCGCCGTGCTCTGCCACAGCGGGGCCGACACCCTCCGGGAGGTGTCCGAACAGCCTCGGCGGCCCGGGGACCTGCTCGTGGACCTGGGAGTCCACCCTCTGGGCGAGCCGCTTCGGATCGGCTCCGGCGAGGGCGACGAGGAGGAACCCGTCGCCGGGCTGGTGGCGCTGGTCGCCGCCACCCCCACCGACCTGAACCGGGCCCTGACCGCCGCCGTGCACCTGCCCCGGGCCGTGCAGGTGGTGGTCGCCCTCCTGGACACCCCCGGCCACCAGGACCCACCGGTCCCGGCCGGACCGGGCATGGGCCAATGGCGCGACCTGCAGGAACTGCGGGTGCGGAGGATGGGCAAGCGCGGGTGGGTGTGCGAGCTCTTCTTCCCCAACGCGGTCGAGACCGCCCAGGTTCTCGACGCCGTCCTGCACGGAACCCGGGGCCGCCGCCGCGGCCCGGTCGTGGCGCCCCTGACCGCCCTCAACGGCCCCGAGTCCTCGCTGTGGCGGCCCGGTGACACCGGCGCGCACGGTGTCGACGCGACCGGTCCGGTCCCGCTGCGCCGGGTCACCCCCGTGGCCGACCTGTCCCTGCGCGTGCACGACGGCGCGGACCCGGTATGGAACGAGGAGACCGTTCCGGTGCTGGACCGCGCGCCCACCAAGGCCGACGCCTGGGAAGAGCTCACCGGACCCGACGGCCGAGACCGCGCCGCGCACGTCGTCGCCGCGGGGCGCTCGGCGGCGCGGGTCACGGCCGCCCCCACCGACCTGGTGGCGCCGATCGACGAGACCACCGTCAACCCCACCGGGTTCTCCAAGGCCGAGAAGGGGCCCCTGGGCCATCTCACCGTGCACGGGGACCGCGCCGTCGTCCGCGAGGGGAACAAGGACCTGGTCGCGGTGGCGGCCGACGGCACCGTCACCGACGTCGACCTGACCCGGCTGCGCCACCTGCGCGGGGTGAGCGTCGACTGGTCCGGGCACACCGGCCCCACGGCGGCCGTGCGCGCGGTGGCGTCCCTGGCCGCCGGGGGCGTGCCCCTGGTCGCCGGCCCCGTGCCCTCCTGGGCCTCCGGGCTCGGCGCACCGCTGAGCGAACTCCTGGCCGGGGCCACCGACGCCGACCTCACCGACCGGCTGGCCCGTGAGGAACTCAGTATTCGGATGCGCCGCGCCGCCCTGTACACGCACGGTCTGCGTTCACGCTGGCGGGCCCTCGGCGAGCAGGCCGGGGTTCCGCTGCCGCCGGCCCCCCGGGTCTCGGTCATCCTGTGCACCCGACGTCTCGAGATGGTCGGCTTCGCGCTGGCCCAGATCGCCCGTCAGCGCGGGGTGGAGCTGGAGACCGTGCTGACCCTGCACGGGTTCACCGCCGACCGACCCGAGGTGGCTTCGGCGATCGACGCCTACCGCGACACCGGGCTGTCGATCACCGTGCACGAGGCCCCCGCCGACCAGATCTTCGGGTCGGTGCTCAACGACTCCGTCGCCCGCACCTCCGGTGACCTCATCGCCAAGTGGGACGACGACGACTGGTACGGGCCCGAACACCTGGCCGACCTCGTGCTCGCCCGGACCTACTCCGGGGCCGAGCTGGTCGGCACCGGACAGGACTTCGTCTACCTCCAGGAGGTGGACCTCATGGTGTGGCGCAGTCGCGAGTCCGAGACCGCCACCCGGTTCATCGCCGGAGGCACGATCCTCACCGACCGCGTGGTGCTGGAGGAGACCGGCGGTTTCCGCCCGCTGCCGCGCGCCATCGACACCCAACTGCTCATCGCCGTGTCCCGGGGTGGGGGGCGTATCCACCGCACCCACGGGCTCGGGTACGTGCTGCGCCGCACCGGCGGCGGACACACCTGGTCCGAGGACATGGCCTATTTCCTGCACAACTACGCACGACAGTGGTCCGGCTGGCGACCGAGCGTCCTGCTCGAAGGCGAACCTCACCCGTTGGGTGGACCGACCGAGGTCCACGAGGAGCCGGTCATGGCCACGACGCACCCCGGGGGACAATCTTGACCAGTACCGAAGAGCGCACCGTCGCCTCGATCACCGAGCCGACCGTGACGCCGGCGGAGACCGTGCCCGTACTGCCGCGCGGGGCGGTGGACCTGTCCGAGCAGCCTCGACTCCACCGCAACGACTACTCGGTGCTCACCCCGCCGCCGCTGGGGGAGTGGACGCCGACGTTGTCGGTGAGCGTGGTGATCCCGGCGCATGGTGGGGCGGACAAGCTCTCCCTGGTGCTGGCGTCGTTGGCGGCGCAGAGTTACCCGGCGCACCTCATGGAGGTGATCGTGGTGGACGACGGCAGCCCCGAACCGCTCGCCCTGCCGACCGTCCACCCGGAGAACACCCGCGTCATCCCCTCGGCTCCCGGTGGGTGGGGATCGGCGCACGGTGTCAACACCGGCGTCGCCGCCGCGTCGGGCCAGGTGATCCTGCGGCTGGACTCGGACATGCTCGTCTACCGCGAGCACGTGGAGTCGCAGATGCGGTGGCACCACCTGATCGACTACGGCGCCGTCCTCGGACACAAGCTGTTCGTCGACTTCGACCCCACCGCCCTGACCCCCGAGCACGTGCGAGGGGAGGTCGAGGCCGGCCGTGCCGACACGCTCTTCGACAGGGAGACCGCCGACCCGCACTGGATCGAGCGCCTGATCAACCAGCACGACCGGTTGCGCACCGCGGGGCGCCTCGCCTACAAGGTGTTCATCGGCGCCTCCGGGTCGCTGCACCGCGACCTGTTCGACGCCGCCGGAGGGCTCGACGCCGAGCTCATCCTGGGCGGCGACACCGAGTTCGCCTACCGTCTCGCCCAGCGCGGCGCGGTGTTCGTGCCCGACCTGGACACCAGCAGCTGGCACCTGGGGCGTACCCAGATGCAGACCCGCCGCGACGCCGGCACCCGCTACCGGATGCCGTACGTGTCCAACCGGGTGCCCGACTTCCACCTGCGCCGCAAGCGCCCGGACCTTCAGTGGGAGGTGCCGCTCGCGGACGTGGTCGTGGACACCACCGACCACACCCTGGAGGAGGTCGACACGACCGTCTCCTCGTTGCTGTCGGGTTCCACCCCGGACCTGCGCCTGTGGCTGCTGGGACCGTGGACGCGGCTGCACGGTGATCGCCGTGCCCCGCTGGACGACGAGCTCCTCGACGCCCGTCTCGTCCACGAGACCTTCCGCGGCGATCCCCGGGTGAGGTTCGTGGAGTCGCCGCCGCGGTCCGACTCGAAGGTGCCGTACCGCCTGTACCTGGCGGCCGGGCCCACCCTGACCGACACGGCCGTGGCCGATCTGATCAAGGAGATCGACAAGTTGGGCTGTGGACTGCTGAGCGCGCCCCTGCCCGGCGCCACCCGGGCGGCCGACGGGGTGCTGCGTCTGGAGCGCGCCTCCGCCTTCGCCCGCGCCCTCCACCTGGAACCCGAGGTGGCCGGCAAGGAGCTGGACCAGGTGATCGAGCAGACCCATGGCACCCACTGGATGCCGGGGGAGCGGTTCATCGCGGTGGAGGAGGAAGTCGAGGAGACTTCGCAGCCGAGCGCGGAGGTCCTTCAACAGCGTCTGGACAAGGCGTTGGTCGATGCCGACCGGCAGCGGGCGCGCGCCAAGCGGGCCGAACGCAAGCTGCGCTGGTTCACCCCGGGCCTGGGGCAGCGGTTGCTGCGCCGTATCGCTCGCTGAGACCGGGACGGGGCGGGCGCGTGGGTCGTGCCCGCCCCGGCGACACACCGCTCGCGGAGATCACATAGGGTAATCAATATGGCACTCTGGGTTCGACCCGTCGTCACGGGTCTCACACGCCCGCCACGTTCAAGGTTGCCCGATGATCACCTCTGTCGTCCGTCAGGCCCTACGTATCCGCGGTGAAGAACCCGCCGTCCTCTGTCACACCGGTGATCCGACGACGACCAGGCGCGAACTGGCGGGGTTCAGGCTTCGGCCCGGCGACCGGCTGATCGACCTGGACGCCCACCGGATGGGCGACCTGGTATCGGTCGCGGACGTCGAGAACGAGAGCGGCGGCCCCGAAGAGGGCACCGGGACCGCGGGACTGGTCGTCGTGCTGGCCGCCAGCCTCACCGACCTGCGACGTGTCCTGACCACGGCGACCGCGCTGCCGCGTACCGTGCACCTGGTCGTCGCCGTCGTCGACACCCCCGGCCACCAAGGGCCGCTTCTGCCCTCGCCCCCCGGCATCGACGAGTGGAACGACCTCCTCGAAGCCCGCGTGCGTCGGACGGGCAAGCGCGGCTGGGTGTGCGAACTCTTCTTCCCCAACTCCGTCGAGACCGCCCTGGCCATGGACTGCGTCCTGCACGGAGTCCGAGGGGGACGCCGCAGCCGACGCCCCGTTCCCTTGGTGGGTCTCCACGGAAACGAGGGGGCCCTGTGGCGGCCCGGCGACATCGCCACCACCGGGGTCAGCGCCACCGGACCGGTCCCGTTGCGCCGGGTCTCACCCAAGTCCGACCTGGTCCTGCGCACCGACGAGGTGGGTCTTCCCGTCTGGGAGGACCCCGCCGTCCCCCACCTGGACACCTCGGCGACCACGGGCCGCACCTGGTCCTCCCTCACGAGGACCGTTCCGCCCAGGGCCGGGGAGGTCGACCCGCACCGGGTCCCACCCGTGGACGAGTACCTCGTCAACCCCATCGGCTTCACCAAGAAGACCGGCGGACCCATGGGCGACCTCACCGCCCACGGCGACCGCGCCGTCGTCATGGAGGGCAAGAGGGTGCTGTGCGTCCTGCCCGAGGACGGCACGGTCACCGACCTCGACATCGGCCGGCTCCGGTACCTGCGCGGCGTCCGGATCGATTGGACCGGACACTCCGGTCCGCTCGCCGCGGTACGCGCGGTGGCCTCCCTGGCCGCCGGGGGCGTGCCCCTGATCGGTCGGCCCGTCCCCCCGTGGGCGGCCGATCTCGGAGATCCGCTCGTCGAGCTGCTCGCATCGGTGGAGGAGTGGGAGCTCGCCGACCCCCTCACCCGCGAGGAGCACAGCGTCCGGCTGCGTCGCGCCGCCCTGGGCACCCACTCACAGTCGGTCCGCTGGCGTGCCCTGGCCACCCGGGCCGGGGTCCCGCTCCCATCCGAACCCCTGGTCACGGTCATGCTCTGCACCCGCCGGCCGGAACTGGTGGGCTTCGCGCTCGCCCAGATCGCCCGCCAACGAGGCGCCCGCTTCGAGCTGGTGCTGGCCATGCACGGGTTCACCGCCGACCTGCCCCAGGTGCGATCGGCGTTGCGGGAGTTCGCCGCCACCGGCATCCCGCTCACCGTCCACGAGGCCCCCTCGGACCAGGTGTTCGGCGCCGTCCTCAACGACGCCGCCGACCGTGCCTCGGGAACGGTCATCGCCAAGTGGGACGACGACGACTGGTACGGCCCCGACCACCTCGCCGACATGCTCATGGCCCGCCACTATTCGAGCGCCGACCTGGTCGGCGTCACCCAGGACCTGGTCTACCTACAGGAACTGGACGTCACGGTGTGGCGCAGCTACCAGACCGAGAAACCCTCGCCGGACGTGGTGGGCAGCACGATCGTCATCGACCGGTCCGTGCTGGACGCCGTCGGTGGGTTCCGGCCGCTGCCCCGCGCGATCGACAGCCAACTGCTGCTGGCCGTACGCCGCAATGGGGGTCGTATCTTCCGCACCCACGGCCTGGGCTACCTGCTGCGTCGGGCGGGGGAAGGGCACACCTGGGGCGCCGACATGGGCTACTTCCTGCGCCGCAACAGTAAGCAGTGGTCCGGGTGGCGGCCCAGCGCCCTGCTGGAGGGCGCACCCGAGCCGATGGGCGGCGGACACGATCCCCTGCTCGCGACACCGACGCCGGTCCGAACCCGCATCGAGGGTTCCGTGCGACCGGGCGTGCCCGGGACGCCGGGCACGACGACGTCACCGACCACTATGGGAGGCCACCGTTGACCACCGCAGACAACACCTCCGCGTACGACGCGACCGGACCGTCACCGCTGGTCGAGGCCGCCCCACCCCAGGACGGGCCGCCCGCACAGCCTCGGATCCACCGCAACGACTACGCCGTGCTGGACGTCCCCGACCTGGGGGAGTGGACGCCGACGTTGTCGGTGAGCGTGGTGATTCCGGCGCATGGTGGGGCGGACAAGCTCTCCCTGGTGCTGGCGTCGTTGGCCGCGCAGAGCTACCCGGCGCACCTCACGGAGGTGATCGTGGTGGACGACGGCAGCCCCGAACCGCTCACCCCGCCACGGGTGCGACCCGAGAACACCCGGATCATCCGGTCCGCCGAAGGCGGGTGGGGATCGGCGCACGCCGTCAACACCGGCGTCGCCGCCGCGTCGGGCCAGGTGATCCTGCGGTTGGACGCGGACATGCTGGTCCACCGCGAGCACGTGGAGTCGCAGCTGCGCTGGCACCACGAGGTCGACTACGCGGTGGTGCTGGGCCACAAGCTGTTCGTCGACTTCGACCCCTCGGCGATGGTCCCGGAGTACGTGTACGAGGAGGTGGCGGCCGGCCGCGGCGACACGCTCTTCGACAGGGAGAACGCCGACCCGCACTGGGTGGAACGGTTCATCGACCGCACCGACCGGCTGCGTTCGGCGGGCCACGAGGGGTTCAAGGTCTACGTCGGCGCCACCGGGTCGCTGCACCGCGCCCTGTACGTCACGTCCGGGGGCATGGACCCCGAGATGGTGCTGGGCGGTGACAGCGAGTTCGGGCACCGCCTGGCCCAGCGCGGTGCGGTGTTCGTGCCCGATTTGGACAGCAGTAGCTGGCACCTGGGCCGATCCCAGATGCAGGAGCAACGTGACGCCGGCACCCGCTATCGGATGCCCTTCGTGTCCAACCGGGTGCCCGACTTCCACCTGCGCCGCAAACGGCCGGAACGCCAGTGGGAGGTGCCGCTGGTGGACGTGGTCCTGGACGTGGCCGAACGCACCCTGGAGGAAGTCGACGAGACCACCGGGGCGCTGCTGTGCGGCTCCACCCCCGACCTGCGTCTGTGGATGGTGGGGCCGTGGTCGCGGCTGCACGATGACCGCCGCACGCCGCTGGACGAGGAGTTCCTCGACCTGCGCCTGGCGCACGAGGCCTTCCGGGGGGACCCGAGGGTGCGCTTCGTGGAGTCACCGCCGGAGACCGACCCGCGCGTGCCGTACCGCCTGTACCTGGAGGCCGGGCCGCCGCCGACCCCGGACGCCCTGGTCGAACTCGTCAAGACCTGTGACCGGTCCGGGGCCGGTCTGCTGTGCGCCCCGCTACCAGGGGCGCTACGGGCCGGCGAGGGGGTCCTGCGACTGGAGCGGGTGGCCGCCTTCGAGCGTGCCCGGCACCTGGATCCGCTGGCCGCGGGCAAGGACCTGGACCACCTGGTGGAGGAGGTGTTCGGGATCCACTGGGCGCCGGCGACCGGCATCGTGGCGTCCCTGGGGCCGGAGGAGGCCGAACTGGAGGAGAAGGCCCCCACCGGCCGCAAGGAGGCGTCGACGGAGCGACTGAAGGCCGAACTGCGCCAGGCCACCGACCGGGGTGATCGGATGCGTCGACGGGCCGAACGCGCCGAACGCAAGCTGCGCTGGTTCACCCCGAGCCTGTTCCGTCGAGTCCTACGTCGCTTCGCCCGCTGAACGGTTCAGGGCACCCAGAGCCCCAGGCTCTCGGCGACCAGGGCGGGACGCTCCTGGCCCTCGATCTCCACGGTGTGCCGGGTGGAGACGAGGTAGCCCTTGGGGGTCTCCTTGACCTCGATGAGCTCCACGGCGTCGCGTACGCGTGAGCCCACGACGACGGGTTGAAGGAAGCGCACCTTGTTGAGCCCGTAGTTGATGGACATCCGGGGCTTCTCGGTGATCTCGAAGATCTGCTGGGAGAAGTGCGCCAGGAGGGACAGCGACAGGAAGCCGTGCGCGATGGTGGCGCCGAAGGGGCCCTCCGCGGCGCGGTCGGCGTCGAGGTGGATCCACTGCTGGTCCTCGGTCGCGTCGGCGAACCTGTCGATGCGACTCTGGTCGATGGTGACCCAGTCGGTGAGGCCCAGGGGCTCACCCTGAGCGGTGATGACCTCGTTGATGTCGGCGAAAACGCGCACCACGCCTCCACGTTCGGGTTGGGGGGCGGGCCTGTTTGCCGGGACCCCGTGTGGTGCGCGCCACTCTACCTAACAGTGTTCGGTTAAGCGTGGGCGGGGCCGGACCGACATCAGGCCGCATCCGGATCCGAGGCCCGTGGAGAACCCAGCAGCAACGTCCTGGCGGTGAAGGAGGGAAGGGTCGCCGGGTCGGGTTCGTGTCCCAGGCCGCTCACGGTCAACGGCACCGGAACCACGCCGTCGTGCGCGCGCACCGGCGGCACGACCAGGTCGCGCCCTCGTGAACCCGCGCCGGGCATCTCCACCGGAAGGGTCGCCCCGGCCAGCGACGCCAACGCGACCGTCGCGGCGCGGCCCACCCCGGTCCGCGCCGAGGAACCGCACCACGCCTGCCAACCGGCGTCCACCGCCATGTCCACCGCCCGACGGGCCGCGGTCAGCCCGCCCAACCGGGTCGGGTCCACGTTGATCGCCCGGCCCGCCTCGGCCCGGATCGCCTCACCCAGGTCGTCCAGTGAGGACAACGAACGGTGCAGAGCCACCGGCGTGCGCAGTTCGGAGGCCAGTCGGGCGTGCGCGGCGAGGTCGTCGGGGGCGAAGGGGTCCTCGATGGTCACCAGTCCCAGGGTGTCCAGGGACCGCAACGCGTCCAGGTGCTCGGAGGACTCGGTGTACCGACCGCCCGCGTCCACCTGGAGCACCAGGAACGGGAAGCTGGTCTGCACCGCGCGGACCACGTCGATGTCCCACCCCGGCTGGACCTCCAGCCTGATCCGCCGGAAACCCGATCCCACCTGCCGGTTCACCTCGGTGACCACGGACTCCAACGTCACCTGCCGGGCCAGGGTCACCCCCGCGGTGAGCGCGGTGCGCGACCCGGCCAGGGCGTGCGCCAACGGGGTCGAGCGTTGTCGACTCCACAGATCCCAACAGGCGGTGTCCAACGCGCCCACCAGCGCGGGATCCCAGGGCAGGTCGGCGAAGGCCTCCACCACCTCGGTCGGCCTGCGCCAGGAGTGGTCGAGCAGTACGGGTGCGAAGACCTGCGCCAGCGCGTCCCACTGCCGCGGGGTGGCACGGGGGATCTCGCCCCAACCGCTCACCTCGCCGTCGGACACCCGGACCAGGACGGGGGCCGTACCGCCTGCGCCTCGCCCGGCCAGCGACGGTCGTAGCCGCACCAGTTCGAGTTCGACGATGCGGGTCATGGTCACCGCTCCGGCGTGCGTCACTACAGTCCCCACCTCTGTTCGGGCCACGGGCAACGGGCCCGCCACGGGGAAGGACCCACTTTCGACGGTACCCCCGCCGGTCCCGCCCGACCACCCCGTACGGCTCACCCTGTGGACGAAGGTTTCCCTGGTGGTGCGGGCTTTGTGCGGGTCGGAGCGGGTTCGTCCATCCGGGTACGGGTCCGCGATATGTGTCTCACCATGGGAACGAGGAGGGGGCCGCCCGGGTCGGGCGGCCCCCTCGGGTGCGGCGTCAGCGCGCGAGGACCTCGTCGAGCTCACGGTGCTTGAGGCCGTGGGCCTCCGCCACCGGAGCGTAGACCACGTCCCCGTCGAAGGTGTTCAGGCCGGCCGCCAGGGACGCGTCGTCGCGCAGGGCCTGCTTCCAGCCCTTGTCGGCGAGCGCCACGACGTAGTGCAGTGTGTCCTTGGTGAGTGCGTGCGTGGAGGTGTTGGGGACCGCGCCGGGCATGTTCGCGACGCAGTAGAACACCGTGTCGTGCACGGTGAACGTGGGGTCGCCGTGCGTGGTGGGCCGGGAGTCCTCGAAGCAGCCTCCCTGGTCGATCGCGATGTCCACCAGGACCGCTCCCGGGCGCATTCGGGAGACCAACTCGTTGGAGACCAACTTGGGTGCCCTGGCGCCGGGAACCAGCACCGCGCCGATCATCATGTCGGACTCCAAGGCGGCCGACTCCACCTCGAAGGCGTTGGACGCCACCGTCTTGACCCGGCCCCGGTACAGGGAGTCCATGTGCCGCAGCTTGTCGACGTTCAGATCCAGCACCGTGACCTCGGCGCCCATCCCCACGGCGATCTGGGTGGCGTTCAGTCCGGACACACCGGCGCCGACCACGGTGACACGGGCCGGCCGCACCCCCGGAACCCCGCCCATGAGGACCCCGCGGCCGCCGGCGGAACGCTGTAGGGTCACCGACCCGACCTGCGTCGCCAGCCGGCCCGCCACCTCCGACATGGGGGCGAGCAAGGGCAGTGAACCGTCGGACAGTTGGACGGTCTCATAGGCGATACCGGTGACCCCGTGTTCGACCAGGGCGTCGGTGCACTCGCGGGAGGCGGCCAGGTGCAGGAAGGTGAAGAGGGTCTGCCCCTCGCGCATGCGGTGGTGCTCGGCGGGGACGGGCTCCTTCACCTTCAGGATGAGGTCACCGGTGGCCCACACCTCGTCGGCGGTGTCCAGGATGGTGGCGCCCACCTCCCGGTACTCGTCGTCGCTGATGGAGGAACCCAGACCCGCGTCGCGTTCGACGAAGACCTCGTGCCCCCGACGGGTCAGTTCGTGGACCCCGGCCGGGGTGATGGCCACTCGGTACTCGTGGTTCTTGATCTCACGGGGCACGCCGATGAGCACGGTTCCTCCAACTGGTATCGCCCTGGACACCTACCACTGTGACCGGTGAAGGCGCCTGGACGCCATCGCCAATGTGCATGACCCTGTAGGGCCATGTTGACAGGGTGTAAGGACTCCGTGTGGTGTGTGACACAGGTCTACGAATGTGTTTCCCGACCCGCCACCCACACCCTCGTGACCCGACCGGTCAGGCGCATCCCCGCGTAGGGACCCGGGTCGTTCTCGGGCACCAGTGTGGTCGCCTCGTCGTCGAAGGCGACCAGGTCCGCCTCGAATCCGGGCTGGATCCGGCCACGGGCCAGCCCCAAGAGGTCGGCGGGGCTTTGGGCGGTCCATCGCGCCAAGTGACTCAAGGTGAGGTTGCGGCGACGCGCGGCGGTCCACAGTGCCGAAAGACTCCACCGCAGTGTGTACAACCCGATCGCCGGCAGGTGTCCCGAACCGATGGTGGCCAGCGCCGAACCGGGTTCGAGGAGCGCGCTCCACAGGGCCTTGCGGTTGGCGTCCGAACGCAGGGGCGGACGGCAGCCGTGCACCGGTGAGTCCGGCCCGGGGAACTCCGAGGGCAGGCACAGGTAGTGCGGGCAGGTGTGCGCGCCCAGTTCCACCCCGGCCGCCTCCGCGGCCGACAGCAGCGCCGCGCACTCGGCGGCGGTGAACGGGGCGATGTGGGTACGCGCCCCCACCACCCTGGCGGCGGAGAACACCCGTTCCAGTCCACGACGTTCGGCCCGGGGCGGACGTTGTTCGGCGCTCACCGCAGGGGTGCCGAGCTCGGCGGAGTCCTCGGCGTGCACGATCAACAGCGAGTCGAGGGTGGCGATCTGCACCATGGCCTTGCGCAGACCGGAGTCGCTCAACGCCGCCATGTCGGGGGCGCCCCCGTCCGACAGGGAGGCCTGGAAGGCCACCACGCCGCCCGCTTGGAGGTCGGCGAGTTCCAAGGGGCCGGCGCCCTGATTGACACCGCCCAGGAAGGCGATGGCGACCGGGGAACCGGCGGCGGCGCGTTGGTGGACCTGGAGGGAGTCCGCGCAGGTGATGGCGGGTCGGGCGGGCGCGGGGGAGACCACCAGACAGGTGACCCCGCCGCGCAGGGCCGCGGAACCGGCCCGGTGATAGGAGTCGGCCAACTCCTCGCCGGGTGCGTGCACCCCGGTGCCCAGGTCGACCGCCCCGGGCAACAGGGCCCGGTCTCCCAGGTCGATGATCCGTGGGCCGGGCCCTTCGGTGATCGAACGGTACGGCAGCACCGCCTCGATACGTCCTTCGCGAACGGTCACGTCCGCTGCTTCGATCCCTTCGGGGACCACCACTCGTGTCGAGCGGATGACGGTGTCGAAATCGGGCATCGCTCCCCCTTCGTGCGCTGGGCTCAGGTCAGGGTGAGAGGTGTCGAGGAGGGGGACGGAGCGGGGACTCGTCGGAGCGTCGAGCGTATCGCGTGGATCCCCTTCATATAGGGGAAACATCACCAACGGTGGCGGCTTTCGCTTGCCGGCCGCGCCGAAAGGCGGTCGATCGGGGACCAAGTCCGACACCGCGTAGTAAACGGACTAACCTTGGTCGAGGTGTTCCTCCGTGCACGGCCCCTGCCGGACCCCGATCCGAACAGCACAGCGGTGGCCCTCACGGCCGAGAGCCCTGACCTGCTGTTGACCGCACTCGACGACGGAGTGGCACGTGGCTTCTCCCACCCAGAACGACAATTCCCCGATCAAAGCGCACCCCGACAACGCCGACCTGCCTCCGGGCACCGGGATCGTACCGATCTTCGCCCTGATCGCCGCCCTGGTGTGCGCCTTGTTCCTGGGCGCCACCCTGGTCCTGGGCGGTTCGGTCTTCGCCAGGGTCATCCCGGGCCTCCCCGACGCCGGTGAGGCCGTGCGGTGGGGCATGCCGATCGCCAAGAACGCCATGAACGTCGGAGCCGTCCTGACGATCGGGCTGCTGGTCATGGCGACCCTGCTGCTGCCCTCCTTCAAGGGACGCCTGTCCGACCAGGCCATCGGCTACGTACGCGCCGCCACCTGGGCTTCCTTGGCCTGGACCCTGGCCGCCGTGGCGACCCTCTACTTCCAGGCCTCCGAGTTCCTCGCCAAACCCATGGGACAGGTCTCGATCGACGAGGTCACCGCCTTCGCGGGGTCGGTCTCCGGCGGCATCGCCCTGATGTTCGTCATCCTGATCACGACCGGCATCGCGCTGTTCGGTCGCACCACCACCGGTGCCACCTCCGGCCTGTGGCTGCTGGTCGCCGCCTTGGTCGCGGTCACCCCTCCGGCCCTGACGGGCCACTCCGCCTCCTCCGGTTCCCACGAACTCGCCGTCACCGGACTGGCCCTGCACCTGATCTCCATCTCCGTGTGGGTAGGCGGCCTGGCCGCGGTCACCTACCACGCCGTACGAACCGACGGCGAGGCGCCGGCCACCGCCGCACACCGGTTCAGCCGCGTGGCGCTGTGGGCCTACGTCGGTGTCGCCGTCAGCGGGGCCGCCAGCGCCCTGGCCCGCCTCGAATCCATCGATCACCTGTTCGGCACCGAGTACGGGCTCATCATCGTCGCCAAGATCGTGCTGTTCGGCGTTCTCGGAGTGTTCGGCTACGCGCACCGCAAGTGGACGGTGGACCGGATCGCCCAGGCACCCGAAGGCAAGGCCGGCCACGCCTTCCGCCGCTGGAACTTCATCCGCCTGTCCGGGGTCGAGGTCGTCGTCATGGCCGCGGTCATGGGGATCTCCGCGGGGCTGGGGCGCACCGCGCCGCCCCCGCCGTTGGAGAGCACCGTCGACCCGGCCGCCGCCATCCTGGGCTTCACCATCCCGTCCGCGATGAGCCTGGAGAACCTGCTCACCCTGTGGCGCCCCGACCTGTTCTTCATCATGTTCGTGGTGATCGCCGCGGGCCTGTACCTGGGCGGCGTGTACCGGCTGTCCAAGCGGGGCGACAAGTGGCCGATCGGGCGCGTCGTGGCCTTCTTCGCGGGGCTGCTGACCATCGTCCTGGTCCAGCTCACCGGTTTCGCGACCTACGCGATGATCATGTTCTCGGCCCACATGATCCAGCACATGGTGCTGGCCATGGTCACCCCGATCCTGTTGGTGCTGGGTGCGCCGGCCACCCTGGCCTTGCGCGCCCTGAAGCCGGCCGAGCAGCGGGGCGACCGAGGGCCGCGCGAGTGGCTCAACGCCTTCCTCAACAGCCGCTTCTCCAAGTTCGTCACCCATCCCGCGGTGGCCGCACCGGTCTTCGTGCTCAGCCTGTACGCCCTCTACTTCACGCCGCTGTTCGGCATGCTCATGAACGACCACCTCGGTCACCTGTTCATGGGTGTGCACTTCCTCGTCTCGGGCTTCCTCTTCTACTGGGTGATCATCGGTGTCGACCCGGCCCCGCGGAAGGTCCCGTTCCTACTGCGCCTGCTGTTGCTGCTGGTGGTGATGGGGTTCCACGCCTTCTTCGGCATCGCCATCATGGAGCAGACCACGCCCATCGCCGCGGAGTTCTACGGCCAGTTCGACATCCCGTGGATGCAGGACCCGATGGCGGACCAGTACCAGGGCGGTGGCTTCGCCTGGGCCCTGGGCGAGATCCCCACACTCCTGGTGATGCTGGCGCTGGTGGTGCAGTGGTCGCGCGACGACGAGCGCCAGGAACGTCGCCGGCAGCGGCACAGCAGCCGTGGTGACTCCGACGACTCCGACATGGACGCCTACAACGAGTACCTCGCCGAACTCGACCGTCGTTCCCGCCAACAGCCGAACTGACCCCGATCCGTGGTCGATCCCCGACGGGCCCTTTCCCATCGAATGTGGAAGGGGCCCGTCGTCATGGGCGCCGTCACAGCTCCGGGGAGCCGGCGATGACGCTCCGGGCGGTCCGGATCGCCGTCTCACAGGCGTCCTCCGCACTGACCTGAACGAACAGACTGTGCTCGTCGGAGGTGGCCACCCCCAGGTTGCAGGAGTCGGGGAAGGTCTCGGTGTAGCCGGGGTAGCCCTCCACCGCCACGTATTCGTGCGCCTCTCCGCCCTCGAACGCCGCCGAGAGGGTGTGGGGGACCGGTGGCTCGTCCTCCTCGGCGTCGGGGTCGTGGGTCTCCACTCGCACGTCCACGCTGGAGTCGATCGCGTCGGTGAAGAAGCAGTTGTCGTCCGACTGCGGGACGCCGCTGTCACCCTCGCCGAGCAGACCGAGGTCGATCGCGGTTTCGTCGGGCAGCAGGTCGCAGGGGTGCCGCGCGGTGGGGTCCAACGGGGGCACGTCGAACTGGTCGATGGAGTCGCGCTCGGCCAGATCGACCTCACCACCACAGCCGCCGACCAGCACGGCCGCCACGCCCACGGCCGCCCATCTCCACCCGCGCATCCCGCCTCCGTCCACTCCGCACGACGATGCCGGGGCTCCCCGTCGGGGAACCCCGGCACGAAGTTACAGAGCGTCGCCGCCCCTGGAGCCTTTGTGGCCGGAAACGGTCACGGGTATGGACACCGTGCTCAGGAGATGAAAGCCATCACACCGGTCACCAGGAGCGCCATGGCCAGACAGATCACCAGGCCGCCCACCAGCACCGAGGGGGTGGGTTTGATCCCCGCCAGCCCTGCCTGGCCGTTCACCAGGGCCTGACGGCGGGCCACCATCGGCAGCATGGCCGCGTTGACCGCGTACATCACGACCGCCACGACGCTCGCGCCGGCGAACCCCACCCAGAAGCCGGTGCCCGCGGACATCTCGTTCAGGGCGGTCAAGGCCGGCAGCACCACCCACAACACGATCGAGGCGGCTCCGAAGGCGGTGAGCAACCGGGGAGGGATCCCACGAGAGCTTCCCGACAAGACGAGCAGCAGACCGAGCAGGGCCGCCACCATGATGGCGCCCCCGATTCCGAACACGGCGATGTTGACCAGCGAATTCACGATGGTCATTGTCCCACCGTCGGCCGGGCCTTCGGACCCGGGGTGCCCGACCGGGGGCGGGGCGCGTCAGCCGTGGTGTTCCACGTGCGAACCCGCGGAGCTCTTGCGCACGGTCAACCGCGTGGTCACCCGCTGGCGCAGGTCCGCCACGTGGCTCACCACGCCCACGGCCCGGCCACCGTCGCGCAGCCGGTCCAGCACGTCCAAGACCTCTTCCAGGGTGTCCTCGTCCAGTGTGCCGAACCCCTCGTCCACGAACAGGGTGTCGATCTCGGCGCCGCCGGCCTCCGCGGTGGCCACGTCGCCGAGTCCCAGGGCCAGCGCCAAGGAACTGAAGAAGGTCTCGCCGCCCGACAACGTCGCCGGGTCGCGTTCGACCCCGGTCCAGGAGTCCACCACACGCATTCCCAGACCACCGGCGGAGCGGGCCCGCCCGTCCCCGGCGGCCTTGTCGACGGTGTACCGCAGTTCGTAACGGCCGTCCGACATGGTCAGCAACCGGTCGTTGGCGGCGGCCACCACCTGCTCCAGCCGGGCCGCCAGGACGTAGGCGGACAACCGCACGCTGTCGGTGTTGTCCGGGGAGGTGCCCGCGGCCAGGGTGCTCAGCCCCTGCGCGATCGCGTACCTGCGCAGCACCGGCTCCGAACCCGTCATCCGGTCGGTCAACTCGGCGCGCAGGTCGCCCAACCGGCGTGCCCGATCCGCGAACATGCCCTGCCAGGTCATCGCGCGGTCGGCGGCGCGCTCCGCGGCGGCGGCGACGGTCTCCAACGCGACCAGGTCCGGTGGCTCCTGTTCCCCGGCGGCCACGAGTTCGGGGTCGGTCAGGCGTGCCCGGACCGCCGCCCACTGGTCGTCGAAGTCCCGGGCACGGCGGCGCAGGTCGCGGCGGGCGTGATCGTC
Source organism: Nocardiopsis sp. JB363 (assembly GCF_900143625.1). Classification (GTDB taxonomy): domain Bacteria; phylum Actinomycetota; class Actinomycetes; order Streptosporangiales; family Streptosporangiaceae; genus Nocardiopsis. The sequence continues at coordinate 40,479 of NZ_FRFF01000200.1, read as the reverse complement.
CAGCGTCGCCGTCAGGACCTCCGCCTCGTCGGCGAACCCGGCTTCCGCTCGCGCGCCCTCGGCCTCGACCGTGGCGGCGCGCAGCTCCTCGGTGGCCCGTGCGCGCTGGTCCATCGCCTCGGCGGTCCCGCGCAGCAGGTCGGCCTCGCCCACCAGACGCGCGATGCGTTCGGGCAGGCCGGCGTCGGTACCACGGGCCTCGTCCAGCAGCGCCGTGAGCCGTTCGTATTCGGCCAGTGCGCTCTCCCGACGGGCCAGGAACTCACCCTCCTGGCGGCCCAGCGCGCCCACACGTTCCTCGGCGTGCCGTAGTTCCTCGCGGAGCCGGCCCAGCTCCTGTTCCAGGCTCTTACGCTCACCGGCGGCGGCGCGGGCCTCGGCCAACCGGGCACGCTCGGCCCCGACCTCCTCCTGCGCGCGAGCGGCGGTGCGGTCCTCGGCGACCCTGGCCTCGGTCTCCAACCGACCCCGCAACCGCACCACCGTGCTCTCGGCCGTCGACCGGTCCGTGGCGGCCCGCTCCGCGGCGGTCTGGGCCTCCTTCTCCCCGTCGGCCGAGACCAGGCCTCCTTCGCTCGGCATCGCGGGGGAGGGGTGTTCGACCGATCCGCACACCGCGCACGCCGACCCATCGGCCAGGTCGGCGGCGAGCTCGGCCGCCATCTGTCCGATGCGCCGCTCTCGCAGGTCCTGTGCGTGGTCCCGGGACCGCTGGGCGGTGTCCACGACCGTTCGCCGGGTCTCCTCCGCCCGCTCCAGTTCCACGGTGAGCCGCTCGTGCTCCACGGCGGCCGAGCGCCGCTTCTCCGCCAACGTCAACGCGTCCTGGGCGGTCTCCACCAGCCCGGCGTGTTCGCGCACCCGTTCCAGTTCCCGCTCGACCGCGGTCACCCGGACCGGCAGTGTCTCCGTACGCTCCCCGGCCCGCGCGGACTCGGCGCGGACCCCGGCGAGCCGCCGGTCCAGATCGGTCAGCTCCCCGCGCAGGGAGCGTCGGCGTTCGGCGTCACCGCGCAGCAGTTCCAACCGGGCCTGCTCGTCGCGGCGCTCCCGCTCGGCGGCGCGCAACGTCCGCGCGTCCGTCGACGCGGTCACGTCCAGGTCGGGCAGGCCTCCCGCCAGCGACAGCCGGTCGGTCACGGCCAGCTCCGCCTTGTCCAGTTCGGTGCGCCGGTGGTCGCGGGCGCGCAGGAACGGCAGCACGGCGTCGGTGCGTTCCGCGGCGGTCAGGCGTTCCTCGGACCGGGACCGCCAGGCCCGGTGCTCCTCCAACAGCGCGCTTCGCTCCCGGGCCTCGTCGAGCCGAGCGCGTCGCTCCCGTAGCGCGCGTCCGTCGGCCAGCGCCTGCCGGGACCGGTCCCGGGCGAGCGTGAACTCACCGGTGAGCGGTTCGGCGTCGCGGGCGGTCGCGGCGGTGACCATGGCCAGTTCGGTGGCCCAGGCGCTCAACTCCGCCGGGTCCGTCTCCCGGGGTGCGTCGGACCGTCCCACCTCGGCGATCCGCCCGGCGACCTCGCGCACCCGTTCCTCGGCCGAACGCACCTCGTGTTCGAGCCCGCGGGTGTGCCCGCCCAGCCATTCCTCCACGTCCCGGAACACCCGGGTGTTGAAGATCCGCTCCAGGGACTTGCGGCGGTCGTCCGACTTGGCCCGCAGGAACTGGGCGAAGTCGCCCTGGGGCAGCATGACGATCTGGCAGAACTGGGTGAGGGTGAGCCCCACCCGGTCCCCGACGAACTGTCCGGCCTCGTCCGGGCGGGTGGTGACCGGTTGCCAAGTGCCCTCCAGCAGCTCTTGGACCACCACCTTCTGGTTCTGGGTGACGGTGCCGCTGCCTCGCTTCTTGGGCCGTTCCCACCTCGGCTTGCGGATGATGTGGATCCGTCGGCCCCGGACGGTGAACTCCAGGGTCACCTCCGGCTCCAGGTCCGGTGGGGCGTGGTCGCTCTTGGGGGAGCGGTCCTTGCTGCGGGCCCCGGGCACGCTGCCGTACAGCGCGAAGCAGACCGCGTCCAGCACGGAGGTCTTGCCCGCCCCGGTCGGCCCGTGGACGAGGAAGAGCCCGCCCTGGCCGAGCCGGTCGAAGTCCACCCGTTCGGTACCGGCGAAGGGGCCGAACGCGGTCATGGTGAGGGTGTGCAGGCGCATCAGCGGATCCCTTCCTGGAGCCGGACCTCTTCGACGGCCCGGTCCACGAGCGCGCGCTCGTCCGGGGTGGCGGGCGCGCCGCGCGCCCACTCGACGAAGTCGGCGACCACGTCGCGTTCGGGCCGTTCGGCGATCGAGCCGGTGACGGGCCGTCGGTCGGGGGCACCGCCCTCGGGGGCGAACTCCAGCAGCAGGGCGTGCGGGAAACGTTCGCGCAGCCGTTCCATGGGTCGGGCCGGCCTGCGCGGGTCGGTGAGGGTGACCTGCAACCAGTGGCCGGTGTAGCGCTCCCACTCGGTACCGGTGAGCAGGTCGTCGAGCCTGCCGCGGATCCGGGCCAGGGGACGGGGCACCGGGGCGTCCACGAACTCGGCCCCGGCGAACCCGTCGGCGTCCAGTTCCACCACCCAGCAGCCCTTGCGGTGGTGCTCCTCGGAGAAGGAGTAGGCCAGCGGGCTGCCCGGGTAACGCACCGTGGGGGCGATGGTCTGTCGGCCGTGCAGGTGGCCCAGGGCGACGTAGTCGACGCCGTCGTAGATCGAGGCGGGCACGTACGAGGCGCCGCCCACGGAGATGTCGCGTTCGCTGTCCGAGCCCTCGCCGCCGGTGACGAAGGCGTGCGAGAGCACCACCGAACGGGTGCCGGGTCGCTCGGCCAGGTCGGCTCGGACCAGGTCCATGGCGTGTCCGATCGCCGCGGGGTGCCCGCGCTCGGTCAGGTCCCAGTGGTGGCGGGCGATCTCCGGTTCCAGGTAGGGGATGCCGTAGAAGGCGACCGGTCCGTGCTCGTCGTCGATGATCACCGGCTCGCCCACCCCTTCCAGGGAGCTGCGCAGGTGGACCCCGGAGGCGTCGATGAGGTCGGTGGCGAAGGCCATGCGGGTCAGGGAGTCGTGGTTACCGCTGATCAACACCGCCCGCGCCCCGGTCGCCCGGATCCGGCCCAGCGCCCGGTCGAACAGGCGCACGGCGTCCACCGGTGGCAGGGCACGATCGTAGAGGTCCCCGGCGACCACCACCACGTCGATCCGTTCGGCGTGGATGGTGGCGACGAGGTGGTCCAGGAACGCGGCCTGGGCGTCGATGAGGTTCTCCCGGTGGAAGGAGCGACCCAGGTGCCAGTCCGATGTGTGCAGCAGGCGCATGGAACTGGACATTACCCAAGTCGCGGGTGTTCCCGTCGGGAGAACCGGGGATCCTACAGCTTTCGGGCCAGGGTGAGCCCGTCGCCGATCGGCAGCAGGACCTGGGAGACCCGGTCGTCGGACACGACCCGGTCGTTGAAGTCGCGGATGCCCTGCACGTGGGGCGCGGTCTGCTCGGGGTCGATCACCCGCCCGTGGGAGAGGGTGTTGTCGGCCAGAAGCAGCCCACCGGGACGGATCCGCGGGACCAGTTCCTCCCAGTAGTCGAGGTAACCGGTCTTGTCGGCGTCCAGGAACGCGAGGTCGAACCGGGTGTCGTCGGGCAGGGCGCGCAGTGATTCCAGGGCCGGACCGACCCGCAGCTCGATCTTGTCGGCGACCCCGGCGCGCTCCCAATAGCGGCGGGCCACCGCCGTCCACTCCTCGCTGATGTCCAACGCCAGGAGGGTGCCGTCCTCGGGAAGGCCGCGGGCGAAGCAGATGGAGGAGTACCCGGTGAAGGTACCGATCTCCACCGCGTTCCGGGCCCCGGACAGCTGCGTGAGAAGGGTGGTGAACGCTCCCTGCTCGGGACCGATCTGCATGCCCCGCTGTTGGGGGAAGAGCCGAGCGGTCTCCTCGGAGAGGTCGGCGAGGACGGGGTCGACCGGTTCGCTGTGGGCGACGATGTAGGCGTGCAGTTCCGGGGTGAGGCCTTCTGAGGTTCGAGTCACGTCCGCAACCCTAGGACTCCGACCCTGCCCAGGCCAGGACCGCGCCGTGGGCGGGGAGGAGAGGATCAGTGCTGGGGAAGCAGGGTCGGCCAGTCGAAGAGGTAGATCGATCCGACGATGACGCCGATGGTGAGCAGCGGGGTGACGACCTTCTTCTCCACGGGGCCGTCGGTGACGAAACCTCGGCCCTGGCCGATGCGCTTCTTCCAGAACGGCCAGAAGATCGGGACGCCCATCTTGGTGATCATGTCGCCGAAGAAGTGCAGGATGACGCCGAAGGCGACCGCGAGTCCCAGCCAGGTGTAGTTCAGCCCGGCCGCGTACAGGCCCAGGGTGATCGCCGCCGTGCCCAGGGCGTTGATGATCCCCGAAGCGGCCCGGTTCTTGTCCAGACCGAAACCCAGCCCTTGGAGCGCGATACCGATGAGCAGGAACACGAACACCTGAACGGCCAACTCCGACCACAGGGCCAGGAACGTGACCAGGGCACCCATCAACGCGGCGAAGAAGAACGAGTGTGTTCCCATCCGGTGACCGCCGAAGGCCCAGTTCAGAATGTCACTGAGGATCTCGGTGACCTTTCCGTAGGTCTTGGTCACCGTCGCGCTCTTGTGGTCCACGTCGGGCAGGAGAGCCGCCCCCGCGCACACCAGAGATCCGGCGACGATCTCGCCCGGCCCCAGCTCGAAACTGAGCCCGAGGAATTCCTTGCCTTGGACGAGCGGAACGACCGCCATCCAACCGACCACGCCGCTCAGTGCGTGAGAGTGCCCCATCATGGCGGGAACCGTAGCGGAAGTCGACTATTCGCCGCGAATCGGAGTTTGGTTTTCGGTCGACCGTTGGGGGCACTTTCGTCACTCGGGCCCCGCGAAACGTCCCTGATTCCCGGGGTAGGAGTCGAATGTGTTGCGATATCCCGCCTCACCTCGGAGATGATTGACGCTCCTCACAACCTGTTGGTAGACAACCAACCACCCCCAGGTGGCCTGGCCACCACCCCACGATGAACCGACAGGGGCCGTCATGACACAGCACCGACCTCCCTCAGGCACCCTTCTTCGACGGACAGTGGCCTCCACAGGCGCGCTGATCCTGGTCGGGGGCCTGTCCGCGGTACCCGCGGCGGCCGAGGAAACCGACGCGAACACCCTCACCGTGGCCATCGCCCAGCAGGTGGACTCGTTCAACCCCTTCACGGCGCAGTTGGCCGTCACCACCAACATCCTCCGACACGTCTACGACAGCATCGTGACGGTCGACCCGGAGACCAACGAGCCCGCGCCCTCCCTCGCGGAGAGCTGGGACTCCTCCGACGACGGTCTGACCTGGACCTTCAACCTCCGTGACGACGCCTACTTCACCGACGGCGAGCAGCTCACCGCCGACGACGTCGTGTGGACGTTCACCACCATCATGGAGAACGACGCCGCCTCCATCGCCTCCGGCAACTACGTCGCCGGGTTCGAGGAGGTCACCGCCGAGGACGACCAGACCGTCGTCATCGAACTGAGCGAACCCCAGGCCACCATGACCGCGCTCAACGTCCCGATCGTGCCCCGGCACGTCTGGGAACCGATCGTGGAGGAGGAGGGCGAGGACTTCTCCGACTACGCCGGCGACGACTTCCCCACCGTCGGCAGTGGACCCTTCGTCCTCACCGAGCACGCCCGCGGCGAGCACATCCGGCTGGAGGCCAACCCCGAGCACTGGCGCGGCGCCCCCGGCTTCGACGAGCTGTACTTCCGCTACTACTCCGAGAAGGACGCCGCCGTCGAGGCGCTGCGCAGCGGAGAGGTCTCCTTCGTCTACGAACTGACCGACGCCCAGGCCACCTCCCTGGAGTCGACCGACGACATCGCCGTCAACATCGCCGACGGCAAGCGGTTCCAGGCCTTCACCATCAACCCGGGCGCCGAGACCCAGGACGGCGAGGCGTTCGGTGACGGACACCCCGCACTCCAGGACCTGACCCTGCGCCAGGCCATCGTCATGGGCATCGACAACGAGGAGATCGTCCAACAGGGCGCCAACGGACAGGCCGTCGCGGCCGGCGGCTACATCCCGCCGCGCTACACCGACTTCCACTGGTCGCCCGAGGGCGAGGAGGCCATCCTCGACTTCGACCCGGACGCCGCCAACGAGATGCTCGACGAGGCCGGCTACGACAGGGGCGACGACGGCGTGCGCGTCTCGCCCGACGGCGACCGCCTCGAACTGCGCATGCACGTCCACTCCGACCGCCCGGACAACGTCCAGGCCGGACAGGTCATCACCGAGCGCCTCGCCGACATCGGCATCGAGATCGACAACCAGACCGTCGACCCGGGCATCCTGAGCGACGCCCTCTACGACGCCGAGTACGACCTCATCTTCACCGGGTGGACGGTCAACCCCGACCCCGACTACGTGTTCAGCATCCACACCTGCGACGGGCTGCCCACCGAACCGGGCACCATGCAGGGCGACGCCTACTTCTGCGACGAGGAGTACGACGAGCTCTACGAGGCGCAGCTGAGCGAGTACGACCACGAGGCCCGCGCCGAGATCGTCCACCAGTTGCAGGAGATCCTGTACCGGGAGGCCGTGGTCAACGTCCTGGCCTACCCGAACATCATGGAGGCCTACCGGACCGACCAGATCGAGAGCATCCAGCTGGAGCCGACCGAGGGCGGCAACATCTGGGGCCAGGACGGCTACTGGGCCTGGTGGTCCGCCCAGCCCGCGGAAGGCGGCTCCGCCGCGAACAGCGGTGGGATCTCCACCGGGGTGGGCATCGGCATCGGCGCCGTGGTCCTCGTCCTGCTGGCCGGTGGCGCCTTCCTGTTCTTCCGTAACCGCTCCACCGTGGAGGACCGCGAGTGACGACCACGCCCACCGAGGCGGACGGACCGGACGGGGCGGGGACGGACGAGCTCCCCGCCCCGGCGGCCCCCGGGGGTGGGGGCCGGGCACAACGGGTCATCGCCTACGTGTTCGGCCGCCTGCTGACCGCGGCCGTTTCCCTGTTCGCCGTGATCGTCGCCGGGTTCTTCCTCTTCCGGATCCTGCCCGGCGATCCCGTCCGCGCCATGACGGAGGGACGCGAGGTCACCGCCGAACAGCGCGAGGAACTGCGCCGCCAGTTCGGCCTCGACCAACCCGTGTGGCGGCAGTTCCTCGACTACGCCGAGGGGCTGCTCCACCTCGATCTGGGCGTGTCCTTCCAGTACCGCGAACCGGTCGTCGACCTCATCCTGGAACGCCTGGGGCCGACACTCCTGCTCGCCGGCACCGGCACGATCATCGCCGCCCTGCTCGGCCTGTTCCTGGGGGCACGAGCCGGTTGGAATCCCGGTGGGCGCGGCGACCGGGTCAACACCGCCGTCGCGCTGTTCTTCTGGTCGGTGCCCACGTTCTGGCTCGGCCTGCTCCTCATCGTCCTGCTGGCCTCCGGCCGCGGCTTCATGCCCGGCCTGTTCCCGACCGGCGGCATGGTCGACCCGGGCCTGACCGGGCCGGTGGAACGCGCGCTGAGCACCGTCCAGCACATGGTCCTGCCGGTCACCACCATGGTGGCCGTCATCTACGCCCAGTACCTGATGATCATGCGTTCCTCCCTCATGGACGAGAAGGGGGCGGACTACCTGACCACCGCCCGCGCCAAGGGGCTGCGCGACGTCCTCGTCAGGCGCAGGCACGCCGTGCCCAACGCCCTGCTGCCCACCGTCACCCTCATCTTCCTCAACCTCGGACAGGTCGTGTCCGGGGTGATCCTGGTCGAGACGGTCTTCTCCTGGCCCGGCCTGGGCCAACTCTTCTACTCCGGCCTGGAAGTCCCCGACCTCGGCCTCGTCCAAGGGCTGTTCGTGGTCTTCGCGGCCTCGGTGATCCTCATGAACCTCCTGGCCGACCTGGTGTATCCGCTTCTCGACCCCCGGGTGCGCCCATGAGCGCCCCCACCGAACCCGGTCTCGGCACGGCGCTCTCGCCCCGTGCCCTGGCCCGGAAACGGCGCCGTGAGGCCCTGGGCCGGTTCGCCCGCGACTACGCGCGCAACCGCGCCGGCCTGTTCGGTCTGGCCTCGCTGCTCACGATCGGCGTGCTCGCCCTGACCGCGCCGCTGTTCGTCGACCAGGCCCACCTGACCATCACCGGCGCACCGGGCGACAGTTACCAGCCCCCCGGCTTCGAATACCCGCTGGGCACCGACAACTTCGGTCGTTCGATCCTGGATCTGATCATCTGGGGCGCGCGCGTCTCGTTGACGGTCGGTCTGCTGGCCACGTTCGTCTCCGTCACCCTGGGCACCCTGGCCGGCATCACCGCCGGGCACTTCGGGTCCTCCGGCGGGGTGGGCGGACGCATCGTCTCCTCGGTGATCATGCGCGTCACCGACTGGTTCCTGGTGTTGCCCACCCTGGTCCTGGCGGTGGCCCTGGCCGCGGTCCTGCCGCGAGGCACCGGCACCATCATCCTCGCCATCGGGCTCACCGTCTGGCCGCCCACGGCGCGACTGGTGCGCGCCCAGACCCTGGCGGTGGAAGCCCGACCCTACGTGGAACGCGCCCGCGCCCTCGGCGGCGGTCACGCCCACGTCATGGGCTGGCACGTGCTGCCGAACGTCATGCCGGTGGTGCTCGCCCAGACCACCCTGCTGGTGGCCACCTCCATCATCGCCGAGTCCACCCTCGCCTTCCTGGGCATGGGCGATCCCACCACCATCTCCTGGGGCGGCATCCTCCAGGCCGCCCGCACCTCCGGGGCGATCAGCGCCGGGATCTGGTGGTACATCGTCCCGCCCGGCCTGGCCATCGCCGTGGTCGCGCTGTCCTTCACCCTGTGCGGGCGCGCGGTCGAGTCCGTCATCAATCCACGACTGAGGGGAGGAGCCGGATGAGCGGCCTTCTCGACGTCCGGGACCTGCGCGTCACCTACACGACCAGCGGGGGCGAGATCCCCGCGGTACGCGGCGTGAACCTGTCCCTGGACCCCGGTGACACCCTCGGTGTGGCGGGGGAGTCCGGCAGCGGCAAGTCCACCGTGGCCCTGGCGCTGCTGCGCCTGCTGCCGGCCACCGCCCGCGTCACCGGGGACATCCTGCTCGAAGGCGAGAACGTCCTGGAGATGAAGTGGGGGCGCCTGCGCGCCGTGCGCTGGGTCGGCGCCTCGGTGGTCTTCCAGGGGGCCATGCACTCCCTCAACCCGGTCAAGCGGATCGGCGACCAGATCGCCGAGCCCCTCCTGCTGCACCGGACCGTGAAGCCGGACCGGGTCGATGCCCGGGTCACCGAACTCCTGGAACAGGTGGGCCTGCCCGTCTCCCGCACCCGGGACTATCCCCACCAGCTGTCCGGGGGACAACGCCAGCGGGTGATGATCGCGATGGCCCTGGCCTGCGAACCGCGTCTGATCATCGCCGACGAGGCCACCACCGCCCTGGACGTCATGATCCAGGCGCAGATCCTCGCGCTGCTGCGCGGATTGGTCGAGGAGACCGGCATCGGCATGCTGATGATCAGCCACGACCTGTCCGTGCTGGCCGCCACCTGCGACCGGCTCGCGGTCATGTACGCCGGTCGGATCGTGGAGGAGGGGCCGGCGCGGGACGTGGTGCACCGGCCCGCCCACCCGTACGCGAGCGCGCTCAGCGCCGCCTTCCCCAAGATCGGCGACCCCGCCTCCCGGTTGGCTCCACGCGGGCTTCCGGGCGATCCGCCGGATCCGGCCGACCCTCCGTCGGGTTGTGTGTTCCGACCTCGGTGCGCCGTGGTCGAGTCGGTGTGCGCCAGCGTCGATCCGCCCCTGTGGCCGGTCCACTCCGGCGCCGACGGAAACGCCGACCGGTACGCGGCGTGCGTGCACGTGGGCCCGGGGCCGCTCGTGAAGGAGACCAGCGCAGAGGAGACGAGCCGTTGAGCGCCGACACCGCCCCCCGCCCGCCCGTTCTACGGGCCGAGTCCGTGGAGGTGGCCTTCACCGCCGGGTTCGCTCCGGGCGGAGGCCGTGGCACCGCCCGTGCCGTGGACGGCGTCCACTTGGAGGTCGCGCCGGGGGAGATCGTGGCCCTGGTCGGGGAGTCGGGCTGCGGCAAGACCACCCTGGCCCGCACCCTCCTCGGGCTGGAACGGCCCACCGCCGGCCGGGTGCTGTTCGAGGGTGAGCCGCTGCGTTATCGGTCTCGTGACCTGCGCGCCTACCGGCGTCGGGTGCAGTTGGTGCAGCAGGACCCGATGGGTTCGCTCAACCCGCGGCGCACCGTGTACGAGTCGGTGGTCGAGGGGCTGCGCGTCCACGAGGGCACCGCCGTCGACGAGTTGGAGCGGGTGGAACGGGCGCTGTCCCGTGCCGGGCTGCGGCCACCCGAACGCTTCCTGTCCCGCTACCCGCACGAGCTGTCGGGAGGGCAGCGCCAGCGCGTGGTGATCGCCGGGGCCCTGGTCCTGGACCCCGAGGTGCTGGTGGCCGACGAGCCGGTGGCGTCCCTGGACGCCTCGGTGCGCGGCGAGATCCTGCGCCTGCTGCTGGAACTGCGCGACGAACTGGGGCTGTCCGCCCTGGTGGCCACACACGACCTCGGCCTGGCCTGGAACATCGCCGACCGGGTGGCAGTGATGTACCTGGGTCGGGTGGTGGAGCTGGGCACGGTGGAGGAGGTGCTGGCCTCGCCCGCCCACCCGTACACGCGCGCCCTGTTGTCGGTGTTGCCCGACTCCGGGGTGGACGAGGGGCCGGTGGTGCTCAGCGGCGAGCCGCCGGACCCCAAGCAGGTGCCCTCGGGGTGCCGTTTCCACCCGCGCTGCCCGGTCCTGTCCTCTGGTGCGGCAGAACGGGCCGGGGTGGCCGACCTGTGCACGAGCGTGGACCCCGCGATCCTGAGCGGAGGGGCCGAGCGTCGGGTGGCCTGTCACTGGGCGGCCGTCGACGAGTCCGGCCGCCTGCCCGAACAGGCCACCTGACCGCGGACGTCTCCGGGTTTCGCGATCCGACACCTCCTCCCCCCCCCGGCCGGTTGCGGCCGGGGGGAGACCCCACCGACGCGGAACAGGGGAACCGCCCGCGCCGTTGGCACGAGCATGTCGACCACCGAGAAGACCACGCTCGGACCACGGGACCCCGCGCCACCACCCGGGCCCGTGTTCACCGACCGCGACTTCTGGCACGGCGCCGACCTGGATCTGGACGCCTACCTGGACAGGGTGGGCCTGCCCGCCGATCTGCCGCCGACCCTGGACACCCTCACCGCGGTGCACCGCGCCCATCTCGCGGCGATCCCCTTCGAGAATCTCCAGTTGCTGCTGGACCGTCCCGTCCCGCTGGACGTGCCGTCCCTGACGGACAAGATGGTCCACCACCACCGGGGCGGCTATTGCTACGAGCAGAACCTGTTGCTGGCCGCGGTCCTGGACCGGCTCGGGTTCACGCTCACCGCGTTCAGCGCCCGGGTGCTGATGGGCGGAGACGGGCGCCCCCGTCCTTCCACGCACGCCCTGTCGCGGGTGGACCTGGAGGGTGCGTCGTGGCTGGTGGACGTCGGTTTCGGTGGGGGCGGCCCGTTGGAGCCCTTCCCCTTCGTGGACGGACACCAGACCTCCCAGGACGGTTGGGACCTGCGGCTGGACCGGAAGGACCCGGGCGGCGCCGGGCCGGAACGGGAGGTGCGCGAGTTGCGGGTGGAGGAGGTGGGGAAGGTGCTGCACGAGGTCTTCGGCATCCACCTCGACCAGCGGGAACGAGAGGTGGTCGAGGAACGGGTGCGCGGCTTTCTCGGAATGTGACAGGCATCACATTATGCGGGTGTCGGAATCGGCTCGGATCCCGACCGCACGAGAAGCGTGTGGCCGGCGGGGGTGCCGGGTCCGGGTCGAAACGCCCGCCCGGCCGCCCTCGACCCGGTTGGGTGATCGCACATGTTCACCGTCGCGGATCCCCGGGCAGGACCTTGGAGGTGTCACTCCGAGGGAGTCAGCCCATGTCCCGCATGACCACGGAAGACGTTCACGAGTACATCAACGGGATCTGCTTCAAGACCGGCCCTCCGGGCAAGGTCGGAGCCGAGACCGAATGGCTCGTCATCGACCCTGAAAGACCCACCGCGCCCGTCGCCATCGACCGTCTCGCGGAGCTCGTGGAGGCCTGTGGCCCCCCGCCCGCGGGAAGCCGGATCACCTTCGAACCGGGCGGCCAGATCGAGCTCAGCTCACCGGCGCTGCCGGGGCCGGCCCGGGCCCACGAGGCCCTCGCCGTCGACCTACGGCATATCGAGAAGACGCTCGCGGACGCCGGACTGTACCTGGCCGAGACCGCTCTCGACCCCGTACGACCGCCCGCACGTCAGCTCCGAACCCCCCGTTACACGGCGATGGAGCGTTTCTTCGACGGGCACCGTCACGCCAGTGGCCGCACCATGATGTGCAGTACCGCGTCCATCCAGGTGTGCCTGGACAACGGTGCGGACGCCGCCGACCTCCGCGGACGCTGGGAATTCCTGCACCGCCTCGGCCCCGTGCTGGTCGCGGCCTTCGCCGACTCGGCCGTCTGGCGAGGACGCCCCACCGGCTGGAAGTCCACCAGGTGGGCCATCTGGGCGGCCACCGACGCCACCCGCACCCGACCCGTCCTGGAACCGGGCACCGGTACCGACCCGGCCACCGCCTGGGCCGAGTACGCCCTGGGGGCGCGGGTGATGGCCCTGTCGGAGATCTCCGGCGGGGGCGGTGAGTGGATCGCCGATCCGGGAATCACCCTGGCCGACTGGGTCGACGGACGGGGGCCGCGTTCGATGACCCTCGACGACCTGGAATTCCATCTGAGCACCCTGTTTCCCCCCATCCGCCCGCGCGGCTGGTGGGAACTGCGCATGATCGACACCGTGCCCCTGCGCTGGTGGCCGGTCCCGGTGGCGCTCGCCGCCGCCCTGACCGAGGACCCACGGGCCAGGGCCACCGCCGAGGAGGCCACCGAACGCCTGTGCCGCGGCGCCGCGCCCACACCCACGCTGTGGCTGCGCTCCGCCCGTCTGGGGCCGGAGGACGCCGAGGTCGCCGCGTGCGCGCGGACCTGCTTCGACGCCGCCGTGGAGGCCCTGCCCCGCATGGGCGCGGCCGCCCTGGCCGCACTCGTCGACGAGTACGCCGACCACTACGTTCGACGCGGCCTGTGCCCCGCCGACACCACCGTCCAGGTGCCCGAACCACGCCTCGCCCATCCCGGAGGTTCGTCGTGAGCCACGAACAGGAACGAGTCAAGGAACGCATCGCCGCCGAACTCGACCACAGCAGGCGGCACAGCAACGAGCTGACCATCGACGCGCTCGACGAGTCCGAACTGCTCGCCCAGCACTCACCGTTGATGTCGCCCCTGGTCTGGGATCTGGCGCACATCGGCAACTACGAGGAACAGTGGCTGCTACGGGCCGCCGGCCGACGCCGGGCCCTGCGCCCGGACATCGACGGGCTCTACGACGCCTTCGAGAACCCGCGCGCGGACCGGGTCACCCTGCCGCTGCTGCGCCCCGACGAGGCGAGCGAGTACAACGCGCGGGTGCGGCGAGAGGTCCTCGACACCCTGGAGAGCGCCGACCTGTCCGCGCCTTCGCCGACGACGCCCGACCGGACCGCCCCCTCGGGGCCGTCCTCCCTGCTGGAGGCGGGCTTCGTCTTCCACATGGTCGTCCAACACGAGTTCATGCACGGGGAGACCATGCTCGCCACCCACCAGCTGCGGCGCGGAGCTCCCGTCCTGCTGGAGGAAGCGCCCGTCTCCGCGCCGGTCAGCCCGCCCCGGGCCCGGGAGGTCCTGGTTCCGGCAGGCCCCTTCACCTTGGGCACCGACGACGACCCATGGTCCTTCGACAACGAACGCCCCGCGCGTACGGTCGACCTGGCCGCCTTCTGGATCGACACCACCCCCGTGACCAACGCCGCCTATCAGGAGTTCATCGGCGACGGCGGTTACCGGAATCCCCGCTGGTGGAGCCGGGACGGTTGGGAGTGGCGTTGCGCGAGGGACGCCGTGGCCCCGGCCTTCTGGGCCCTGGAGGACGGTCGCTGGACCCGACGTCGTTTCGGTCGCCGCGAGGACGTACCGCCGAACGAGCCCGTTCAGCACGTGAGCTTCCACGAGTCCGAGGCCTATGCCCGCTGGGCGGGCAAACGACTGCCCACCGAGGCCGAGTGGGAGAAGGCGGCCCGGTACGACCCCGCCACCGGACGCTCCCACCGTTTCCCCTGGGGCGACGCCGAACCCGAACCGCGCCACGCCGACCTCGGCCGACGCCGGCTCGGTCCCGCGCCCGTGGACGCCCACCCCGACGGCGCCTCCCCGCTGGGGGTGCGTCAGCTCGTCGGCGGTGTCTGGGAGTGGACCTCCACCACCTTCCACGGCTACCCGGGCTTTCACGCCTTCCCCTACCCCGAGTACTCGGAGGTCTTCTTCGACGACGGCTACAAAGTGCTGCGCGGGGGCTCTTGGGCCACCCACCACACCGCCGTGCGCTCCACCTTCCGCAACTGGGATCACCCGATCCGACGGCAGATCTTCAGCGGGTTCCGCTGCGCACGCGACGCGGACCGCGACTGATGTGCCGTCATCTCGCCTACCTGGGGCCGCCGCGCACTCTGCACGAGCTGCTGTACGCGGCGCCCCACTCACTGTGCGTCCAGTCCTGGGCGCCCCGCCGTCAGCGGTACGGCACCGTCAACGCCGATGGGTTCGGAGTCGGCTGGTACCCGACCGAAACCGGGACGGGTGAGCCGGCGGAGCCCCTGCGCTACCGCAGGGCCATGCCCATCTGGGGAGACGCGTCCTTCGCCGATGCGGCCCGCGCCATCACCTCCGGGTGCGTGGTCGCGGCCGTGCGCGACGCCACCATCGGCTTCGGCTCGGAGGAGTCCGGAGCCCAGCCCTTCCGCGCCGACCGGCTGCTGTTCAGCCACAACGGGGCCGTCGAGGACGACGAGGCGGTGGCCGCCGCGCTCGGTTCCCCGATGCCCTCGGGGGCGCTGGACGCCCGTTCCCCGGTGGACTCGGCCCCACTGTTCGCACGCACACTGCGCCTGTGGCGGGCCTCCGGCGACCTGTCCGGTGCCCTGGCCGCAGTGGTGCGTCACGCCCGTGAACACTCCCGCGGCCGCTACAACCTGCTGGCCGGGGACGGCGGGATGATCGTCGGCACGACCGCCGGGGACACCCTGTTCACCCTGCGTCGACCAGGACGCGCGGCGGGGGAGGGCGACGAGGTCTTCCTGGCCTCCGAACCCTTCGACGAGGGGCGCGGCTGGCGGGAGGTGCCCGAGGAATCGGTGGTGGTCGCCACCCGCGAACACACCGACGTCCGGCCGATCGGCTGACCAGCGGGGAAACAGGAGACAGCATGTTCCGGATCGACCGAAACCTCACCGCGGACGACCTCGACAAAGCCCTGCGCGACGACGTCGCCGAAGGCCTCACCGCCCATCCCAAACGGCTCCCGCCCAAGTGGTTCTATGACGAACACGGGAGCGCCCTGTTCGAGGACATCACCCGGCTGCCCGAGTACTACCCGACCCGCGCCGAACGCGCCATCCTCGAACGACGCTCCGACGAGATCGCCCGGGCCGCCGACGCCGTCACCCTCATCGAGCTCGGATCCGGGTCTGGGGTCAAGACCCGGCTGCTGCTCGACGCCCTGGGCCGCCACGGTCCCCTGAAGCACTTCGTCCCCGTCGACGTCAGCGGTGACTTCCTCGCGGACTCCGCCCGACGGGTCGCCGACGATCATCCGGGCCTGGACGTGCACGCCGTGGTCGGCGACTTCGAACAACACCTGGGCCTGCTGCCGGTCGGCGAACACGACGGTCGCAGGATGCTCGCCGTCCTGGGATCCACCATCGGCAACCAGGCGCCCGCCGAACGCGCCGTGTTCCTGCGCGACGTCCGCGGAGCGCTCGACCCCGGCGACACGCTCCTGCTCGGCGCCGACCTGGTCAAGGATCCGGCGCGCCTGGTCGCCGCCTACGACGACGCCCAAGGCGTCACCGCCGCGTTCGACCGCAACGTCCTGTCCGTGATCAACCGGCGGCTGGGCGGCGACTTCGACCCGACGGCCTTCGACCACCTGGCCGTGTGGAACGCCGAGCACGAGTGGATCGAGATGCGCCTGCGCGCCCGGACCCGTCAGCGCGTCCGTGTGGCCGACCTCGACCTGGAGGTCGTCTTCGAGCCCGGCGAAGAGATGCGCACCGAGATCTCCGCCAAGTTCCGCCGCGAAGGACTCACCCGGGAACTGGACACCGCGGGGTTCACCCTCACCCATTGGTGGACCGACCCGGCCGGCGACTTCTCCCTCAACCTGTCCACCGCCCGCTGAGGCGTCCGCCGACCTCGCGCCCCGGATTCCGGTACGCTCGTCCCGTGTTCAAGGTAGGAGTTTTCGGCGCCGATGGGCGCATGGGGTCAGAGGTCGTCAAAGCGGTTCAGGCCGCCGACGACATGGAACTCGTCGCGGGCGTGGACGCCGGCGACGACCGTGAAGCGGTGCTGGGGGCCGACTACGTCGTCGACTTCACCCACCCCGACGTGGTGATGGACAACCTGCGGTGGTTGATCGACAACGGCGTCCACGCCGTCGTCGGCACCAGTGGTTTCGACGAGACGAAGCTGGCGAGCATCCGCGCGATGCAGGACGCGAAGCCGGGTGCGAAGGTGCTCATCGCCCCGAACTTCGGTATCGCCGCGGTGCTGATGATGCACTTCGCGAAGAAGGCCGCGCCCTACTTCGACTCCACCGAGATCATCGAGCTGCACCACCCGAACAAGGCCGACGCGCCCAGCGGCACGGCCTACCGGACGGCCGAACTGGTCGCCGAGGCCCGTCGCGAGGCCGGCAGCGAGCCGATGCCGGACGCCACCACCTCCGAGATCCCGGGCGCCCGCGGCGCCGACGTGGAGGGCGTTCGCGTCCACGCGCTGCGCATCCAGGGTCTGATCGCCCACCAGGAAGTGGTGTTCGGCACCGACGGCGAGACCCTGAAGATCCGCCACGACTCGATGAACCGCGCCTCGTTCATGCCGGGCGTCCTGCTCGGCGTGCGCCGCGCCGCGGACCTGCCCGACGCCCTGACTCTGGGCCTGGAGCCCATCCTGGGCCTGGACTAGCCGCACCCGTTCTCGAAGGGGGCCGCCCGGTGGGCGGCCCCCTTCACGTGTTCAGGCGCCGCGGCGGCAGGTGAAGAAGAGCTGTACCTCGGGTCGGGCGTCGGGGTCCGTCGGCTCGAAGGTGACCACACGCTCGTCCTCGATGACCAGCCCGGCGTTGGTGACCACCTCGCGCAGCTCGTCCCGGGGGTAGCCCGACACGCGGATCGCCGAACCCAGGAACGGGATCGGCTCGTCGTCGAGGTCGGACTCCACCATGGACAGGCACAAAAGGCCGCCCGGGGCCAGGGAGGCGCGCACACGGCCCAAGGCCAGGGCGATGCGGTTCTTGGGCAGGCACAGCAGCGAGAAGAACGCCACGATGGCGTCGTAGGACGTCTCGACCGGGTCCAGGTCCATGATGTCGGCCTGACGGAACTCCGCCCCCGGGACGTTGACGCGGGCCAGTTCCAACATGCGTTCGGAGATCTCGAAACCGGTCACCCGGGCACCGGCGTTGACCAGTTGGAGGGCGGTCGGCAGGCCGGTCCCCGATCCCAGGTCCAGGACGTGCGCTCCTTGGGGGAGGGAGTCCAGCAGACGTCGGACGCAGGCCTCCTGCCCCTCCTTGTTCGGGAACGCCTCTTCGTAGCGTTCCCCGATGGCGTCGAAGGCCTCGGCCTGCTCGGCGCGGCGTTCGGCCCACGCTACGGGGTCCGGGGCGAGGTCACGTTGGTCTGTGTGGTCACTCGGCACGGCGGTGGTCTCTCCCTGATGATGCGGGTTGGGAGGCGAATCCTAGCCGGACATGTGTCCGATGTGGTGCACGCTCAGATACTTCCTGGCAGAACGGAGTGTCCGTTCTCCAGGTAGACGGGCACTCCGGTGTGGTCGTCCACGTGGACCCCGGCGATCATGCGGAGCGCCGTACCCCCGACCAGGTATTCGTCCAGCTCCCGCGGCGGTACCCAGGCCCACCCGGACAGTTCGTCCTCGGGGAGGACGAACTCCTCCGAGGACACCTCCACCCGGAACAACCAGTGCAGGGCGGCGGTGCGCGGCGGAGCGGGCGCCGCCCAGTCCATCACCAGCAGGGCCCGGGGCGACGCCGACACCCCGAGTTCCTCGGTGACCTCCCGCAGACACGCGGTCAGGGGCGACTCCTCGGCCTCCATGATCCCCCCGGGGATGCCCCAGGGCCGATCGGGCATGTACACCCGCCGCACGAGCAGCACGTCGCCCTCGACCGAACGAATGAGCGCTCCCGCCGATCCCCGGGTGGCCGGCAGGGACGCGAAGAAGTCCTCTTCGCTCCGTTCCCTCATCCGAGGGAGCCCAGAGCCAGGGCGAGCGAGAACAACACGCCGAAGGCCATCTGGAGTTTGCCAGTCTCGCCCAGGCCCAGCACCAGGTCACGGCCGACCTGGCCGCCCAGCACCCGGCGCAGCGGCGGCACCGCCAAGGGAGCCGACAACAGCACCAGCGGCACCCACCAGGACAGCGGCAGCAGGGCCAACGCGAACACGAACGAGGCGACGATCATCCCCGCGAACACGCGGCGGGTACCGGTCTCGCCCAGACGCACCGCCAGGGTGACCTTCCCGGCCTCCGTGTCGGTGGGGATGTCGCGCAGGTTGTTGATCACCAGCACCGAGCAGGACAACAACCCGACCGGTACCGACGCCACCCACGCCTGCCAGGGCGCCGACTCCAGTTGCACGAACACGGTGCCCACCACGGCCACCACACCGAAGAACACGAACACCGAGACCTCGCCCAGGCCCCGATACCCATAGGGGGTGCGGCCACCGGTGTAGTACCAAGCGGCGGCGATCGCGGCCACGCCGACCAGCAGCAGCCACCACGAGGTGGTCGCCACCAGCACCAGACCGACGAGCCCGGCGAACGCGAAGCTTCCCAAAGCCGCAGCCAGCACCCGCTCGGGCGCGGCCAGCCCGGAGGCGGTCAACCGGGTGGGCCCGGTCCGTTCCTCGGTGTCGGTGCCCTTCACCCCGTCGCTGTAGTCGTTGGCGAAGTTCACCCCCACCTGCAGGGCCATCGACACCACCAACGCCAGAAGGGCCTTCCACCAGACGAACCCGTCCAAGGCGAAGGCCAGCGCGCTCCCCACCGCCACGGGCACGATCGAGTTCGGAAGTGTGCGGGGGCGCAGCCCCGAGACCCATTCACTGACCGTGGCCACGTGCCGGTCCTCCAGTTTCCACCCAGGGCGCGTCAAGGCACGCCGCAACGACCACCCCACGGTAGTCCCTGCTCGAAGTCGGCCCGAACCCTACTCGGAGATGGCCGCGTGCAGCCGCACCATGGGCACCAGGCGGCCCATGTCGATCTCCCTACGGGCACCGTCGGCTCGCCACCCCGACGCCTCCACGAACGACCTCAGCGCGTTGTCCTCCTCGGGGGTCCACACGTGCACCGTGCCGAACCCGCCCTCCACCAGATGGTCCACGCACGCGTTCAGCAGCCGACTGCCGTGCCCCTGACGGGCACGCTCGGGATCCACGTGCAGGGCGAACACCTCGGCGTCCTTGGCCGGCCACAGGTCGGGGTCGCCGGCCGGGCCGAAGGCGGCGAATCCCACAACGGTGCGCGCCCCGTCCACCTCGTCGGTGGCCACGACCAACCGGTGCTTGGACGTGGGAGGTGATTCCAGCGCCGTGGTCCACTGCTCCCGGAAACTCTTCCGTGCCTGCTCACCGGACATCTCCTCGGCCACCTCGGCGGGCAACAACTCGTCGTACAACGCACGCCACGAAGCGACCTGAAGGTCCACCACCGTGTCCACATCGGCGGCACGGGCGGGACGGACGAACTGTGCACTGGACATGAAGGGCCTCCTCTGGGGGTCCCCGCCCGAAACAAGTGGATGCCGGAGTTTCCGGAGCTTGCCCGAGCATGGGAACATCTACGATGTGAGCCTCATTATCAGAGTTATCGTGAACGCGCTGGCCCTTTGGGCGGCTGTATTCCTGATCGACGGTATCGAGATCCAGACCGACGACACCGTCGGTCAGATCGTCGTCTACCTGATCGTCGGTGCGATCTTCGGCGTGATCAACGCCGTTATCAAACCGATCGTCAAAACGGTCGGCTGCCTGTTCTACGCCCTGACCCTGGGTCTGATCGGGTTGGTCGTGAACGCGCTGCTGTTCATGCTCACGGGGTGGATCGCCGGACTCTTCGAGCTCCCCTTCCACATCGACGGCTTCTGGCCCGCGTTCTGGGGCGCCCTGGTCGTCACCGTCGTGAGCTGGCTGCTCAGCATGTTCCTTCCGGACGGCAAGGACGACTGACCTCGGACACACCCTCGCCACCTCCCGAAAGCGGTGGTCCCCGGGTCCCGCCCGCGTGGCGAGGGCCCGGGGCGGGTAGGTTCACATATCCGGGCTCCACACAACGGTGACGGTCCCTCACCTCGACCGACGAGGACGGGGACCGAACCGAACCGCGCTCCCGATACTCATAGGAGCGACACAGACTTTCCCGCGTCCGGCCCCCTACGGCCGATCGCGGTGGCGGACGCACAGCGCCGCCTCACCCGTGCACGGAGGAAAGCACTCGACACGGGACGCATCAGCTGATTCCCAAGACATGGAGAGGAGGAGGGGCACACGAGGGTCCGACCGCCTCGCGGCGACGGACCCGAGGGCCTTTCACACAAGATGATGGACACCAAGTACCGCCCGTTCGGCAAGATGCTGACCGCCATGGTCACCCCGATGCTCGAAGACGGCGAGCTCGACTACGACGGCGCCGCCAGACTCGCCACCTACCTGGTGGACGAGCAGCACAACGACGGCCTGATCATCAGCGGCACCACCGGTGAGTCGCCCACGACCAGCGACGAGGAGAAGGACCGCCTGCTCCGCAGCGTCGTCGAAGCGGTCGGCGACCGCGCCCAGGTCATCGCGGGGGTGGGTACCAACGACACCCGCCACAGCGTCAGGTTGGCCAAGGCCGCCGAGAAGGCGGGCGCGCACGGCCTCCTGGCCGTCACGCCCTACTACAACAAGCCTCCGCAGGAAGGGCTGATCCGGCACTTCACCGAGATCGCCGACACCACCGAACTACCGGTGATGCTCTACGACATCCCGCATCGCACCGGGACGCCGATCGCCTCCGAGACCCTGGTCCGACTGGCCGAGCACCCGCGCATCATCGCGAACAAGGACGCCAAGGACAACGTCGGCGCCAGCTCCTGGGTCATGGAGCGCACCGACCTGGCCTACTACTGCGGCACCGACATCCTGAACCTGCCGCTGCTGTCGGTGGGCGCCGCCGGTTTCGTCAGCGTCGTCGGCCACATCGTGGGCGCCGACCTCAAGGACATGATCGACGCGTTCGAGAAGGGCGAGGTCGGCCAGGCGCTGGCCATCCACCGCCGTCTCACCCCGGTCTACACCGGCATGTTCCGCACCCAGGGCGTCATCACCACCAAGGCCGTCCTCAACCTCTTCGGTCTTCCCTCGGGCCCGGTCCGCACACCGTTGGCCGACGCCTCCGCCGAGCTCCAGACCCTCCTGCGCGAGGACCTGGCGGCAGCGGGGGTCAAGGGCCCGATCGGGCTCGCCCCGCATCAGGCGGTTCCGGCCAGCGCCGTCCGCATCGAACGTCTCACGGAGGGTTCCGTATGAGTCACCCGCACCCCGAGCTCGGTCCGCCCCCGCCCCAAGGCGAGGGTGTTCTGAGAATCGTCCCGCTGGGTGGACTCGGTGAGATCGGTCGCAACATGACGGTCTTCGAGTACGCGGGCCGACTGCTCATCGTCGACTGCGGCGTGCTCTTCCCCGAGGAGGAGCAGCCCGGTGTCGACCTGATCCTGCCGGACTTCGACTACATCCGGGGTCGCCTGGACGACATCGAGGCCATCGTGCTCACCCACGGGCACGAGGACCACATCGGTGGTGTGCCGTTCCTGCTGCGCGAGCGGGCGGACATCCCGATCGTCGGCTCCAAGCTCACCTTGGCGCTGATCAGCGCCAAGCTGGGCGAGCACCGCATCAAGCCGGAGACGGTCCTGGTGGAGGAAGGGGAACGGCGCGACTTCGGCCCCTTCGACCTGGAGTTCTTCGCGGTCAACCACTCCATCCCGGACGCGCTGGCCATCGGCATCCGCACCCCCGGCGGCTCGGTGCTGCACACCGGTGACTTCAAGATGGACCAGCTGCCGATGGACAACCGCCTCACCGACCTGGCCGGGTTCGCCCGGTTCGGTGAGGAGGGCGTCGACATCCTGCTGTCGGACTCCACCAACGCCGAGCAGCCCGGGTTCGTCGTCAACGAGCGCGACCTGACCGCGGCCATCGACAAGGTGTTCCGCCAGGCGCAGAAGCGCATCGTCGTGGCGTGTTTCGCTTCGCACGTGCACCGCGTCCAGCAGGTCATCGACTCGGCGACCGAGCACGGCCGCAAGATCGCGTTCGTGGGCCGCTCGATGGTCCGCAACATGAACATCGCGCGCGACCTCGGCTACCTCAGCATCCCCGGCGACACCATCGTCGACGTCAAGCAACTCGACAAGATGCCGGCCGACAAGGTCGTCCTGATCTGCACCGGCTCCCAGGGCGAGCCCATGGCGGCGCTCAGCCGCATGGCCAACCGGGACCACCAGATCCGGATCGAGGAGGGGGACACCATCCTGCTGGCCTCCTCGCTCATCCCGGGCAACGAGAACTCGGTCAACCGGGTGATCAACGGTCTGACCCGCTGGGGCGCCAAGGTCGTGCACAAGGGCAACGCCCTGGTGCACGTGTCCGGCCACGCCTCCGCCGGCGAGCTGCTGTACGTGCTCAACATGGTGCGCCCGCGCAACTTCATGCCGGTGCACGGTGAATGGCGGCACATGCGCGCCCACGCCGACCTGGCCAAGCTCACGGGCGTCCCGAACGACCGGGTCGTCATCGCCGAGGACGGCGTGGTGGTCGACGTGTACAAGAACCGCGCGAAGATCGTGGGCGCCGTGCAGGCCGGCTACGTCTACGTCGACGGTTCCTCGGTGGGCGACGTCACCGACGCCGCGCTCAAGGACCGCCGCATCCTCGGCGAGGAGGGCTTCATCTCCGTCGTCCTGGCCGTGGACTCCAACACGGGCAAGATCCTGGGTGAGCCCGAGATCCACACCCGGGGCGCGGGCATCGGCGCGGACGCCTACGACGACGTCATCGACAAGCTCCAGGCCGCCCTGGACAGGGCGGCCTCGGACGGGGTCAACGACCCCCACCAGCTGCGGCAGCTCATCCGCCGCAGCGCCGGCCGCTGGGTGAACGAGACGTACCGCCGTCGTCCCATGATCATCCCGGTCCTGGTCGAGGTCTGACCGTAGGGGACCACCGATCGACGGCCCGGAGCGCACACACGCTCCGGGCCGTTTCCTTCGACACGCCGGTTCGTGTTCGTGCCTCGGGCTGGACGGCTTAGTAGGCTTCCCGCCGTGCCGGGACGCTGTGTCCGGGCCTCTGAGTTCGACCCCGTCCCCGTGGAGGTGACCTCCGATGGCCACGCGTGCCTCCTCTGGTGGTTCCGGGCGCAAGAAGCCCGCCACGCGCAAGCCCGCGGCCAAGAAGCGCATGCCGGACGGGCCCATCGCCTACGTGGTCGCCCTCTTCGGCCAGTTCCTGCTGGTCCTGTGGAAACTCATCGCCCACACTGTGGGCGGGGCGGCCCGCGCGGTCGGACGCAGCGCCCGTGACCTGGACCCGGACCTGCGCCGGGACGGTGTCGGCCTGATCCTGCTCGCCCTGGGCATCCTCGTGGCCGCGGCCGTGTGGTGGCAGAGTGACGGACCCCTGTTGGAGGCCACCCGCATGGTGGTCGTCGGCGGTTTCGGCGTGTTCTCCCCGATCCTGCCGCTGCTGTTCCTGCCCCTGGCCATCAAGCTGATGCGCACGCCCAGCACCGCCAAGGACGGCGATGGGGGCCGGCTCTTCATAGGGGTCACCGCGATCATGCTCGGCCTGCTCGGGCTCATCCACATCGCCCACGGCATCCCGCAACCCGCCGACGGCATGGAGGGTCTGCAGAACGCGGGCGGCATCATCGGGTTCGTGGCCTCGGGACCGCTCAGCTCCGTGGTCACCCCCTGGCTCACCGGGCTGCTCCTGGCCCTGGTCCTGATCTTCGGCATCCTGGTGGTGACCGCCACCCCCATCCGGCGCATCCCCGACCGGCTCCAGATCCTGTTCAGCGCCCTGATGGAACGCGACCCCGGGCCGGACTCCGGCATCGGCATCCTGGGTGCCGAGGCGGAGAAGAAACCCGCCAAGCCGCGCAAGCGCAAGGCCAAGCCCGCCGAGCACGAGTCGGTCGCCGGCGACCACGAGCGCCCCTACGACACCCCCGTGGTCTCCGAAGAGTCCGGGTCGGTCGTCCCGGCCCTCACCGACGAGGCGGAGAAGAAGCCCGCCAAGAGGAAGCCCAAGGCCAAGACCGCGGTCCCCGACCCCACACCGGTGCCCGCCACCACCGAGCAGCTCTCGATCCCCTCCCGCGTGGTCGAGGGCGACTACGAGCTGCCGGTGACCACCATGCTCAAGCCCGGCTCCGCGCCCAAGCAGCGGACCCAGGCCAACGACGACGTCGTGGCCGCCCTGTCCGGGGTGATGGAGCAGTTCAAGATCGACGCCGAGGTCACCGGGTTCACCCGAGGACCGACGGTCACCCGCTACGAGATCGAGCTCGGTCCGGCGGTGAAGGTCGAGAAGGTCACCGCTCTGTCCAAGAACATCTCCCTGGTGGTGAAGAGCGCCGACGTGCGCATCCAGTCGCCCATCCCCGGCAAGTCCGCGATCGGTGTGGAGATCCCCAACACCGACAAGGACATAGTCAGCCTGGGCGATGTGCTCCGCTCCCCGGCGGCCACCACCGACGACCACCCGATGCTGGTCGGCCTCGGCAAGGACGTGGAGGGCTCCAACGTCGTGGCCAACCTGGCCAAGATGCCGCACGTACTGGTCGCGGGCGCCACCGG
Source organism: Nocardiopsis sp. JB363 (assembly GCF_900143625.1). Classification (GTDB taxonomy): domain Bacteria; phylum Actinomycetota; class Actinomycetes; order Streptosporangiales; family Streptosporangiaceae; genus Nocardiopsis. The sequence continues at coordinate 15,391 of NZ_FRFF01000200.1, read as the reverse complement.
TGCCGGTAAGTCCACCTGTATCAACGGGCTCATCACCTCGCTGATGATGCGCGCCACGCCCGACGAGGTGCGCATGATCCTGGTCGACCCCAAGCGGGTCGAGCTCACCATGTACGAGGGCATCCCGCACCTGATCACCCCCATCATCACCAGCCCGAAGAAGGCCGCCGAGGCCCTCCAGTGGGTGGTGGGGGAGATGGACCGCCGCTACGACGACCTGGCCGCGTCCGGTTACCGGCACGTGGACGACTTCAACGCGGCCGTGCGCAACGGCGAACTCAAGGCGCCGCTGGGCAGCGAACGCGAATACGAGGCCTACCCGTACCTGCTGGTCATCGTCGACGAGCTCGCCGACCTGATGATGGTCGCCCCGCGCGACGTAGAGGACTCGGTCGTGCGCATCACCCAGCTCGCCCGTGCCGCCGGTATCCACCTGGTCCTGGCCACCCAGCGGCCCAGCGTCGACGTCGTCACCGGTCTGATCAAGGCCAACGTCCCCTCCCGGCTGGCGTTCGCCACCTCCAGCCTCTCCGACAGCCGCGTCATCCTCGACCAGCCCGGCGCGGAGAAACTCGTCGGCAAGGGTGACGCGCTGTTCCTGCCGATGGGCGCGGGCAAACCCATCCGCCTGCAGAACGCCTGGGTCGCCGAGAAGGAGATCCGCGGGATCGTCGAGCACTGCAAGAAGCAGGCCGAACCGAACTACCGCGAGGACGTCGCCGTCGAGGCGGTCAAGAAGAAGGAGATCGACGAGGACATCGGCGACGACATGGACGTGCTGCTCCAGGCCGTCGAGCTGGTCGTCACCACCCAGTTCGGGTCCACGTCGATGCTTCAGCGCAAGCTCCGGGTCGGTTTCGCCAAGGCGGGCCGGCTCATGGACCTCATGGAGAGCCGCGACGTGGTCGGCCCCAGCGAGGGTTCCAAGGCCCGCGACGTCCTCGTGCAGGCCGACGATCTGGCCGCCGTCCTCACCGACATCCGCGGTCACTGACTCTCCCCCGACACACGCCCCGACGCCCGGGTCGCCCGATTTGGTGCGATCTTGGACGCCGCATGGGGCGTGGTGACCTGCGTCGAGTGCCCAGAAGTAGCAGAGTGGGTCGACGTAGGCACGGACAGTCGCGGGGGGAGTGCGCATGGCGACGATCGGCCAGACCCTGTCCGCCGCACGGATCGCGGCGGGTTGCTCCTTGGAGAACCTGAGCACAAGTACACGCATCCGGATGCAGGTCCTCAGGGGCATCGAGAACGAGGACTTCGTCCCCTGTGGAGGGGACTTCTACGCGCGTGGTCACATCCGCAGGATCTGCAAGTTCCTCGGACTCGACCCGCGGTCACTGCTGGAGGAGTACGACCGCGAACACGCCTCTGACGACAAGCCCCTCTTCGTTCCCCCACAGTGGCATCCGGCCACGGAGTCGAAGGCGGCACGAGTCGCGGCGGCCCGAGGCGAACAGGAGGCGTCCCAAGACGTCCCCCGTCGCGTCGGCGACGAGGACCTCGACCCCAATCAGCGGGCCGAGAACTGGGGCTATTTCGAACGCAACAAGAAACTGGCGCGCGTGACCCGGCCGACGGACCGGCCCGGCGGACACGCCGAGGTGCCACCACCTCGGAGCTCGGAGGGGGACGAGACCGAGGAGGCGACGGACGGGGCGACCGACGGGGCGACGGCCCCGGCGCCGCGGAGCAGGAACACGGCCGCTGAGGCACGCCCCGCGGGCGGAGTGCGTCGACACTGGCCCTGGGCCGTGGTCGGACTCATCCTCATCACCGCGCTCATCGTCGGGGTACGGGCCTGGAACGGCTGGGAAGAGGGTGACCCGTCCCGGACCGCCTTCGAGTCCCCGCGCGACGACTCGGGTGGGGAGGAGACCGTGGATTCGGGGAGCGTGCCCGATGAGAAGGAGATCGCCGCGAAGGCGAAGGCCCAGGCACAGGTGCCCGAGGAGGCCGCCGAACCCGTCGATTTCACCGTCCGACTCACGGGCTCCGGGCGAAGCTGGGTCGAGGTCACCGACGATGAGGGCACGGACCTGTTCACCGGCTTCATCGTGGAGGGGGAGACCCTCGACTACGTCACCGAAGGTCCCTTGACCTTCCGCCTCGGCGAGCCCGGGTCGGTCGGTGTCGCCGTCGATGGAGAGGACCTGGGAACCGAGGGGAAGTCCCGGGGAGTCGAGGACTTCAGCGTCGGTGCCGACGGGTACGTCGACTGACGAGGTGGAAGTATGCGAAGGCCGGGGTACGTGCGGGTGAGTCGATCACGGTAGGGTGGGATGTTGCGGGCGACGCCGATCGACGTCGCGTCGCGCGAGTGATCAGCCCGTACCCCGGCCTTCGCCGTGCCGCGTCCCCGCACCACTCACAGCTCTCCCACACGCTTGGAAGCCATGTCATCGCGCCGTACTGTCTCACTCGTCACCCTGGGGTGTGCGCGTAACGAGGTCGACTCCGAAGAGCTCGCCGGGCGGTTCGCCGCCGGTGGCTGGGACCTCGTCGACGACGACACCCAGGCGGACGTGACCGTCGTCAACACCTGTGGTTTCATCGACGCCGCCAAGCAGGACTCCATCGAGACCCTGTTGGAAGCGGCCGAGAACGGTGGCAAGGTCGTCGCGGCCGGGTGCATGGCCGAACGGTACGGTTCCGAACTGGCCGACTCCCTGCCCGAAGCCCACGTGATCGGCTTCGACGACTACGCGAACATCACCGACCGTCTCGACGACGTCGTCTCCGGGCGTCCGCTGATCCCGCACGACCCGCGTGACCGCCGCACCCTGTTGCCGATCAGCCCGGCCGACCGTGACGCCTCCCAGGTCCACGTGCCCGGTCACGCCGCCTTCGCCGAGGCGGAGGGGGCCGAGGGCACCGATCTGCCCTACCGCGCCACCGTGCCACGTCGCCGCCTCACCGGCGGCCCCGTGGCCAACCTCAAGATCGCGTCGGGCTGCGACAGACGATGCACCTTCTGCGCCATCCCCGCCTTCCGCGGCGCCTACATCTCGCGTCAGGCCGACGAGATCGTCCGCGAGGCCGAGTGGCTGGCGAGCGAGGGCGTGCGCGAGGTCTTCCTGGTGAGCGAGAACTCCACCTCCTACGGCAAGGACCTGGGCGATGTACGCGCCCTGGAGAAGCTGTTGCCGCGACTGGCCGCCGTCGAGGGCCTGGAGCGGGTGCGGGTCAGCTACCTGCAGCCCGCCGAGGTCCGCCCCGGACTGGTGGAGGTGCTCACCACGACCCCCGGTGTGGTGCCCTACTTCGACCTGTCCTTCCAGCACGCCAGCGGCCCCCTGCTGCGCCGCATGCGCCGCTTCGGTGACCGCGAGCGTTTCCTGGAACTGCTGGCCACCGCCCGTAAGACCGCACCGGAGGCCGGCGCGCGTTCCAACTTCATCGTCGGTTTCCCCGGCGAGACGGAGGAGGAGTTCGAGGAGCTGGTCGCCTTCCTCAGCGAGGCGCGTCTGGACGCCATCGGCGTCTTCGGCTACTCCGACGAGGACGGTACCGAGGCCTTGGGCCACGCGAACAAGGTGCCCGAGGACCTCGTCCAGGAGCGGGTCGACCGGCTCAACCGGCTGGCCGAGGAACTCATGTCCCAGCGGGCCGAGGAGCGGATCGGCAGCGAGGTGACCGTGCTGGTGGAGACCGTCCTGGACGATGGCGTCTTCGAGGGCCGGTCCGGCCACCAGGCGCCCGAGGTGGACGGCAGCACCATCCTGTACGGCGAGGGCCTCGCCGTGGGGGACCTGGTGCGCGCCACCGTCATCCAGGCGTCCGGGGCCGACCTCGTCGCCGAACAGGACGGGGAAGCCGGAGAAAGATGAGCACCCACGACCCCGCGGCGTCGCCGGCCCCCCAGGCTCCCCTGTGGAACATCGCGAACATCCTCACGATGAGTCGCCTGGTCATGGTGCCGCTCTTCGTCTGGCTCATGTTCTTCGACGGCACGTGGTGGCGGCTGGCGGCGTTCGCTGTCTTCGTCGTCGCCGCCATCACCGACCGCGTCGACGGTGAGCTGGCCCGTCGCCGCAATCTGGTCACCGACTTCGGCAAGATCGCCGATCCGATCGCCGACAAGGCGCTCACCGGAGCGGCGCTCGTCGTGCTGTCCATCCAGGGCGACCTGTGGTGGTGGGTGACCATCGCGATCCTGGTGCGCGAGTGGGGAATCACACTGCTGCGCTTCGCGGTGCTGCGTTTCGGTGTGATGCCCGCGAGCAGCGGAGGCAAGCTCAAGACCGTCCTGCAGATCGTCGCGATCAGCATCTACCTGTTCCCGCTGAACCTGTTGCCGTTCACCGAGGTGTTCACCTGGATCGCGCACGCCGTCATGGCGGTGGCCCTGGCGATCACCCTGTGGACCGGTCTGACCTACATCGTCGACGCGGTACGCCTGGTACGCGCCAAGGGAGCCCGGACGTGAACGAGGCCGGGGCCATCGGGACGGCGGCCCTGGAGGCCGCCACAGACGTCCACCGGGCCCTGTACGAGGCCGGGGCCACCTGTGCCACCGCGGAGTCCCTCACGGGCGGTCTCATCGGCGCTCACCTGACCGCTGTCCCGGGGACCTCGGCCACCTATCGGGGTGGCCTGGTGACCTACGCCACCGATGCCAAGGTCTCCCTCCTGGGGGTGCCCACCGAGCTGCTCATCGAGCACGGTGCCGTCCACCCCGACGTGGCCTTCCACATGGCTGTGGGCGCCCGCCGGGCGTTGCGCGCGGATTTCGCGGTCGCCGTCACCGGGGTCGCCGGCCCCGACTCCCAGGACGGGGAACCCGTCGGCACCGTCTTCGCGGCGGTGGCGGGACCCGATTCGCACACACGGGTCGAACGGTTCCGTTTCACCGGGGATCGTGCGGGTATCCGGTACCACACGGTCGAGGGCGCGTTGAGGCTCCTGAGGACCGCCGTTCGCGGGAGCGAGGCGGGCAGCACCCGGTATTGACCCTTTCGGCCGGTGCCCTCTGCCCGGGCGCGGGAACAAAAACACCCCCGTAAGAGGTTCCCCCTCCAGCGAACAGGACGGCGAGAGGTGCCCGAATCGGGCGTGAGGCGGGTACGGTGTTGTATATGAAGGTCGCTACCGGTGGGAGGGAGCGCGAATGATGGTCCTGCTTCGTCACCTACTGGGTGACGTGCTCAGGCGGCTACGGCAGCGCCAGGGCCGCACCCTCCGTGAAGTGTCGGCCGACGCACGTGTTTCCCTCGGTTATCTGTCCGAGGTCGAGCGCGGGCAGAAGGAAGCCTCTTCCGAGTTGCTGTCGTCGATCTGTGGGGCCCTCGGGGTCCCGCTCTCACAGGTGCTGAGAGAGGTCTCCGACCAGTTGGCGCTGGCCGAACTCCAGGAAGCCGCCCTTTTGGAGGACGCTGTCTCCGGCGACCCCGACCCGGCCCGGGACCTCGGTATCACGCGTGTACCCGATCGCGTCCCCCAGGTCGCCGACATGGCGGGTGTCTGACCCCCACCGCACGAGCACAGACGCAGAAAACCGGTCCTTCCCCGAGGGGAGGACCGGTTTTTCGTGTGTTCGGGGTTCAGCGGTGGCTGTGGTTGACCCAGGACTCGGGATCCTCGGCCAGGACCCGCACCTGATCGGGAAGTTCGTTGGTGACCAGGTGTTGGAGGTTGACTCCCTCCAGGATGGCGCGCTCACTGGCGCGCAGGGCGATCCACACCTGTTGCAGGCTGCGGGCGGCCCCGTCGTAATCCACGTGTTCGGGGCGTTCCCCGCGCACGTTGGCGAGTGGTCCGTCGACCGCTCGAATGATGTCGGCGAGGGAGATCTCCCCCGCGGGTCGGGCGAGCCAGTAGCCGCCAACGGGACCCCGTTGACTGCGAACCAGGCCGGCTCTGCGTAGCTGGGTGAGGATGTTCTCTAGGAATTTTCCGGGGATGGCCTGCGCGCGTGCGAGCTGCTCGGCCGTCACCGGACCGTCGCCGGCGACAGCGAGCTCTGCGGCCGCGCGAAGCGCGTAGTCGACCCGGGCTGAAAGGCGCATGCTGTGATTATGCCGTGTTTAGAAGGGCGAATGGGGCACCGGGCTCCGACGGGTGTCGCCGGAGCCCGGGATGCTACGGGTCAAGGGTACTTCTCCTACCGGGTTAGGGGGGACATGGGTGATGATTCGGAGACGGACTCCGTGCCCCGGTCAGCCGGTCACTTCCAGGGCCCCGGCGGCGCCGAGGAGTTCGGCGGCGCTCAGCCCGTTGACGTGGGCGGCCCCGTACGTGCTCACGTAGGCCCCGCAGTCCGGCCGCCAGATGGGCAGGCCCATCTCCACCACCACGGCCTTCGGATGGGCCGCCAGCAGGCCGCTGACGAACGCACGCGCACTGGGGTAGCGGTGCGCGTCCCGCACGACCACGACCAGGTCGCGATCGCCCACCGCGGAGAGCACCGCCGAGGGGTCGTCGCCGTCGGGGGAGACCCGTACGGTGTCGCGGAACCACGGGCCCAGGCCCCAGGGGACGTCGCCCACCGCCATGCCGGGAGGGGCGTCCACCTCGACCACGAACGGGTCCGCCAACGGCGGCAGCTCACCGTCCACCCGCACGGCCCGGCGGGCACCCGTCAGCCCGATGGCGGAGGACGCGTCGTCGTGGGCGCGTTCGACGGCCGATCGGCCCACCCACTCGCGCAGGCGCGCGTTGCGTTCGGCCGCCTCCTCCAGACGCTCACCACGGAGCCGACCCTCGTGGACCGCCCGCACCAGGGCGGCCCGGACCTCGGCGACCTGGTCGGCGTACACGAACCGGCCCAGGCACAACAGGTCGCAACCGGCCGCGACGGCCAGCACACTGGCCTCGGGGATGCCGATGTGTCCGCTCACCCCGCGCATGTCCATGGCGTCGCTCACCACGACCCCGGTGAAACCCATCTCGTCGCGCAGGAGTTCGTTGAGCAGCGCGTGGTTGAGGGTGGCGGGCCCCTGCGAGCCCAGGCCGGGCAGTTCGATGTGGGCGGTCAGGATCGACCGCACGCCCGCGTCGACGGCGGCCCGGAAGGGAGCCAGCTCACGGCGGCGCAGCAGGTCCGCGTCGGCCTCCACCAAGGGCAGGGTGTGGTGGGAGTCCTGCGAGGTGGCGCCGTGGCCGGGGAAGTGCTTGGCGCAGGCGGCCACGCCCGCCTCCTGTAGCCCGCGGACCGAGGCGGCCGCGTGCCGGGCCACCAGTTCGGCGTCCGATCCGAAGGAACGGGTTCCGATCACCGGGTTGTCATCGGCGACGTTGACGTCCACCGATGGCGCCAGGTCCAGGTTGAACCCCAGGTCGGCCAGTTCCAGCCCCAGGGCCCGGAAGGTCTCGCGGGTCAGGTCGGGGTCGTCGACCGCGCCCAGCGCGGCGTTGCCCGGGTAGTCGCTGCCGTGCGCCTGTCCGATGCGGGTGACGTCGCCACCCTCCTCGTCCAGGGAGATCAGCGGCGGAAGGTCGGTGACCTCGCGCAGGCTCGCGTTGAGCGCGGTCACCTGCTCGGCGCTCCGTAGGTTGTTGTGGAACAGGCAGACGCCCGAGATCCCATCCGCCAGACCGTCCAGGATCCAGCGGGGGGCCCGGTAGGACTCGAAGGGCACCAGCAACGTGGCGTTGGCCAGACGCTCCAGGGTCGGGTCGTGTGGCATGACGGACTCCGTTCGTGAACATGGGTGCCCGGTCGAGGGCAGACGTGTGGCGTGGAAAGGGGGGTGTGGGTGTGAACGTGCGGGTCAGCCCTTGACCGCGCCCATGGTCAGGCCGGAGACCATGCGGCGTTGGACGAAGAGGAAGAAGATCATCACGGGGACGGTCAGCAGGGTCGAGGCGGCCATGATCGATCCCCATTCGATGGACACGGCGCCGAAGTAGTACTGCAGGGAGATCGGCAGGGTGTAGGCGCCGGTGTTGTTCTGCAGGAACGTGAAGGCGACGAGGAACTCGTTCCACGCGGTGATGAACGCGAAGATGCTCGCCGCGGCCAGACCGGGCGCCACCAGCGGCATGAGGATCCGCCAGAAGATCGTCCAGCCGCTCGCGCCGTCGATGGCGGCGGCCTCCTCCAGCTCCCGGGGTACCGCGGACACGAAGTTGCGGATCATGAGGATGGTGATCGGCAGCGCGACCGCCACGTAGATCACGAACACGCCGGACAGGTTGCCGATCAGTTCGAGGTCCAGGGTGTTGCCGAGGTGGAAGAAGTTGATGAACAGGGAGATGATCAGCGCCTCGACCGGGACCATCTGGATCACCAGCAGCATGATGATGAAGGCCGAGCGCAGCTTGAACCGGAAGCGGGCCACGGCGATGGCGGCGAGGAACGCCAGCATCGCGGCGACGGCCACCGATCCGACGGCCACGACCAGGCTGTTGCCGAGGAAGGACCAGAACGACGTGCCGGGGATGAGGACGCCCGACAGGACCCGCTCGAAGTGTTCCAGGGTGATCTCACGGGGGAACAAGGTGGGCTGACGGGTGAAGATCTCACCGGTGGGTCGCAGCGCGGTGGCCAGGACCCAGTAGACGGGGAAGACCGCGAAGACGAAGACCGCGAGGGCGGCGAGGTACAGGCCCAGCCTTCCGATGGACCTGCGCAGCCGGTGGACGTTGTTCATCGGGCCTCCTCCTGGCGGATCATGGTGCGCAGGTAGTACGCGCTGATCACGAGGACCAGGACCGTCATGATCACGGCGATCGCCGACCCCATGCCGTAGTTGGGCGGGGTCGAGGCGAAGCCCAGCTGGAAGATGTAGGTCGGGATCAGGGAGATGTCACGGTTGCTGACGCCGTTGCCGAGGATGAACAGCTGGGTGAAGATCCGGAAGTCCCAGATCACCTGCAACACCAGCAGCAGCGCGAAGAGCGGACGCAGCATCGGGAAGGTGACGCTCCAGAAGCTCTTCCAGGCGCCGGCGCCGTCGATGCGCACGGCCTCGTAGAGCTCGTGCGGAATGCTCTTGAGCCCGGCCAGAACGCTGATCGCCACGAACGGGAACGACTGCCACACCACGGTGACGATGAGGATGGGGAAGAGCGTGCTCGGCGAGTTGAACCAGTTGAACTCGTTCCACCCCGATCCCACCAACCAGTCCGGTAGCGCGGTCAGGAGGGTGTTGATCAGCCCGTACCTGGTGTCGAACAACCAGCGGTAGACGATGGCGGCGCTGATGACGGGCGTGGCCCACGCCAGCATCAGGCCGAGTCCCAGGGTGGTCGACGCCCACTTGGGCAGCTTGTGCATCAAGATGCCGACGAGCGTTCCGAGGGTCATCGTCAGGACCACCATGGTCAGGCAGACGATGATCGTGTTGCGGAACACCGACCAGAAGCGGTCGTCGGTGAGCACGTAGAGGTAGTGGCCGAAGTTGTTCCACTGCGCGTCCTGGCCCCGCAACTGCTGTAGACCGTAGTCGTGCAGCGAGATCCACAGCATCTGGCCGATGGGCCAGAGCAGGACCACGGTGAGCACGATCAAAGCGGGCAGGATCAGGAGGTAGGGAACGAGCCTGGTGCGGGTGCGGCGGGACGCGTTCCGTCGCCGTCCGGGCGAGGGCGCCTCGGGTTCCGTGGGGCGTTCCAACGTTTGAGTCATGGGCCGTTCCTGGCGGGTCGAGGGGGCGGTCGCCTGGTGGGCGACCGCCCCTGACGAGGATGTCGGGGCGGGTTCCGCGCCCTACTCGGAGACCTCACGGTTGAGGGCTTCGGTGAGCTCCTCGTTGAGCTCGGGAAGGACGTCGTCGGCGGACTCGCCCTCGGCCAGGCGCTGGACGGCGGTCTGGATGGTGGTCAGCTCCCACTGGACGTGGCCCCAGTTGGCGGTGTCCGGGAACAGACGCAGGTCTCCGGTGGCCTGGGTGGCGGCGCCGGACAGGATCGGGTCCTCCTGGAAGGTGTCGCCCTCCAGAACGTCGGTGTAGGTGGGGAACATCGACGACACCTCGGTGTAGGCCAGCGCGTTGTCCTTGCTGTTCAACGTGGTGATGTAGTCGAAGGCGGCGTCGGGGTACTCGGAGGTGCCCCACACGGCCAGGTCGGAGCCGCCGCCGAAGGCGGGCGCCATGCCGTCCACGCCCGGGATGGGAGCGGTGGCCCAGTGGCCGGCGTGCTCGTCGTTGAGGTCCTCCAACTGGGCCTGGGCCCAGGGACCGTCGATGAACATGCCGACCTCGCGGTTGACGAAGTCGGCGTGGGCGCAGTCGACCTCGTTGAGGCCGACGCAGGCGCTCGGGGAGATGCCGTCCACGGTCAGGTCGGCGTAGAACTCCAGGGCCTCACCGGTCTCGGCGGAGTCGAGCTGCCCGACCCATTCGCCGCCCTCCTCGACGGCGAATTCGCCGTCGTTGGCCCAGACGAAGCTGGCGATGCCGTTCAGGAAGTCGGTGGGAGCGGCGAAACCGGGAACGTCGTACTCGTCCTCGATGTCCTCGGCGACCTCGACCAGTTCGTCCCAGGTGGTGGGCGGTTCGTGGCCCAGCTCCTCCAGCTGGTCGGTGTTGTACCAGAGGGCGCGCACGCCGCTGTACCAGGGGACGCTGTACTGCGCGTCGCCGAAGGTGCCGTTGGCGTAGGCTCCTTCGAGGAGATCGGCGCTGTCGTCCCAGCCCTCGACGTACTCGGACACGTCGTAGAAGGCTTCGGCCTCGGCCCAGGTGGCGACCTGGTCGTTGCCGATCTCGACGACGTCGGGCCCGCCGGAGACCAGGGCGGTCTGGAAGCGCTGGCTGAACTCGCCCCAGGGGACCCACTGGACGTCCACATCGGTGTCCGGGTAGAGCTCCTGGTACTGCTCGGTGACCGAGTCCATGAAGGCGTTCTGGTCCTCGTTGGCGTCGCCCATGCGCCATACGGTCAGGGTGTCGGGGGCGTCACCGGAGGCGTTGCCTCCGTCGTCGGATCCGCCACCGCAGGCGGCTGCCAACATGACCACGGTCGAGACCAGTGCGATCTTGGGGAACTTCATGTGGGCCTATCTCCCTTCGCACGTCGCGCCGGGGCGCGGCGCCTGTGCCCGAAGCAACCTGGGATCATGAACGGATCCGTGTGCCTCGACGTCTGATGGGGGTGTGCTGGGACGGCGGTGTCTTGGTCGCCCCTCCGGCGCGGGTACCGGGGTCCGAAACCACTGCGGACCTGCCGGGACGTGGCCTCCTGTGAGGTTGTGAGCTAAATTAACAGGAAACTTTCCTAATAAAAACAGGGTGAGGTGTCACGGTTATGTCTCAACGTCCGGGGACTCCCCGGCTGCTGCGCCAACTCAACGATCGCGCGGCACTCGAACTTCTACTCTCCGGCGGCCCGTTGACCAGGACGCAACTCGGCACGAGGACCGGCTTGTCCAAGGTGACCGCGTCCCAACTCCTCGCTCGGTTGGAGGAACGGGATCTCGTCCGCGTCGTCGGCAGTCGGGCCGGGGGACGCGGCCCCAACGCCGCTCTCTACGCGGTCGTCCCGGAGAGCGCCTACGTCGCCGCCCTCGACGTCAGCGCCAATCGCGTCACCGCCACCATCGCCGACATCACCGGTCGGATCATCAGTGACGTCAGCGTCGACCCCAGCGCCTCCGACGACCCCGTGGCCCTGGTCCACACCGCCGTGATGCGCCTGGTGGAGACCGCCGAGGTCCCCCTCGAAAAGGTCCGCGCCTGCGTCATCGGCACCCCCGGTGTCGTTGATCCGCGCACCGGCGACATCCGTTTCTCCTTCGACCTCATGTCCTGGCACGAAGGGGTGCTGGAGGCACTGCGCGCCGACCTCGAACGCTCGGTCATGTTGGAGAACGACGTGAACCTGGCGGCACTGGCGGAACACGCCGACGGGGCCGCCACGGACGTCGACGAGTTCGTGCTCATCTGGCTCAGCGCCGCCGGCGGCGTGGGCATGTCCACCATGATCGGCGGACGGGTTCACCGGGGCCGTTCCGGCGGCGCGGGCGAGATCGGCTACCTGCCGGTGCCCGGAGCCCCCTTGTCCACCGACGTCGGCCTCTCCGGTGGCTACGAGTCCCTGAAGTCCGACGGTGACCAGGAACTACCGCACGGCTTTCAGGCGTTGGTGCACGCCAAACAGGTACTGCGCCTGGCCGGCGAACACGGATTCACCGGAGACGACGTCACCGAGGTGGTCGCCCGTGCCGCGGGCTCCAGCACCCCCGAAGGCGACGCCTTCCTCGACGTCTTCGCCGAACGGCTCTCCCGGGGCATCGCCGCCGTCAGCGTGATGATCGACCCCGGTCTGGTCGTCCTGGGCGGCGACGTGGCCCGCGCCGGAGGCCCCAAGCTCGCCGAACGGGTCGCTGCCGCCACCGCCCGGATCGCCCCCAACGCCACCGAGGTGGCCCTGGGAACGGTGGAGGGCAGCCCGGTCGTGCGCGGAGCCCTCCTGCACGGACTGGAACGTGCTCGCGACGAGGTGTTCTCCGCCACCGTCTGACCCCCGACCGCGTCCCGGCGATCCTGCTCACCGGGGCGCGGGGGAGTCAGTCCTCCTCGTTCTCCGCGGTCCTCTGGGACGGGGCGAGGGAATCGAGCACCGTCTCGAACTCGTCCCGCTGTTCCTCGCGCAGGTCCTGAGGGAAGTTGAAGCTCAATCGGTAGGACATCGCGGTGTGCTCGTCGGTGATCTCACGCGTGAACATCCACCGTTCCGGGATCTCGCGCTCCCCGTGGATGTACACGGCCTCGTAGACCGCGCTCAGCACACCAGGGCCCTCCAGCCGCGGCTCCAGCATCAGTTGTTCCGCGTCGCTGAAGTCCTCGTCCTCGTTGAGCAGCTCGTCCATCCGCTCCATGGCGCCCTCGGCGTCGTAGACCATGAGGTCGTACCTGGTCACGAGCAGCTGCAGGCCTCCGGTCTCCACGCCGGTCTCGAACTCGTAGGAGGCCAACCGGTCGACGCCGTTCCCCGGCTGGTCCTCCTCGTTGTCCACCATCTCCCAGTCCTCGGGGGCGATCAGCGTGACCACCCCGTCGTCGTACCGGGTGAACCCCTCGGGCGCGTCCTCCACGACCGGTTCGGAGGGCTCCGGTGACGGTTCCGTGACGGCCTCGGTGGAGGGGGTTCCAGGGCCGGTGGCGACCTCCTGACCGTTGGACGAGGAGAACACGAACCACACCGTGAACGCGCCCAACACCAGCACGGCAAGGACGGTGGCCCCGCCGACGAACAGCAGGGAGCGTGACCGGCCGGGCGAGGGCGCCACCGGTGCGGCGGGCGCGTCCAACAGGGACAACGCTCGCTCCGGCACCAGCCGCCGCCGCGGATCCCGCTCCAACAATCCGGCGATCACCGAGGCCGACCGGCCCCGGGCCGGCACCGGGGGGATCGGCTGGGTCAGCACCGCGGTGAGCGTCGAGGTGATGGTGTCGCGCTTGAACGGTGACTCTCCGGCCAGGGCCGCGAACAGGGTGGCGCCCAGACTCCACAGATCCGACACCGCGCCGTGGTCGTCGTGCTCCAGTCGCTCGGGCGCCGCGTAGGCGGCGGTGCCCAGGATCGCGCCGGTCCCCGTCAGCGCCGTCCCTCCGTGGTCGGGCAGGTTGGCGATACCGAAGTCGGTCAGCACCGGCCGGGTGCCGCCCGAGGTCAGCATGATGTTGGCGGGTTTGACGTCACGGTGGACCACCCCCGCCCGGTGCGCCGCCCACAACGCTTCCAGCAACGGACGCGCGATCCGCTCCACCTCCGCCTCCGACAGGGGCCCGGCGCGGTGCAGGCGTTCGCGCAGCGACTCGCCGTCCAACAGCTCCATGACGATGAACGGGATCCCGTCCACCTCCAGGACGTCGTGCACGGTCACCACCGATGGGTGGGACACGCGCGCCGCCGCCTGCGCCTCACGGATCATCCGAGCCCGGGCACGCTCGCGTTCGCGCGGAGGCATGTCATGGGGGAGGAGGACCTCCTTGATCGCCACCTCGCGGTTCAGGCGGGTGTCGTGGGCACGCCAGACCGTCCCCATGGCGCCGCTGCCGAGCTCGCCTCGGAGCTCGTAACGGCCGACGGAGGTACGGGCGGAGGACCGGGAGAGGGGCTCCGGGGGATCAATGGGGACCATGAGCACATCATCTCAAACCGGGGTGCCGGTTCACACTCCTCTGGACATCGCCACTCGGGGACGGACCATGATGCCCGCCTCCTCCTCGGTCTCCCACTGACGAACCAGACCCGGTCCCCACGCCTCACGGGGCAGTGCGACGAAGCCCCGTCGCTCGTACCAGGGCCCGTTCCAGGGCAGGTCACGGAAGGTGGTGAGGGTGACCCGGTCGTGGCCGCGAACGGCGGCCTCGGCGCACACCCGTTCCAACAGGGCACCGCCCACCCCGCGTCGCCCGTGCGCCGGGTCCACGGCCAACTGCTCCACATGGGTGGCGCCGTCCAACACGATGGTCGCCGCCAGCCCCACCACGGACCCGTCGACCTCGGCCACCAGCACGTGTTCGACGTGGTCCAGCATCTCCCGCGGATCGTCCGGCGGTAGTTCCAGCCCCGCCCGCTCGAACAGCGTGTCCGCGGCCAGCGACGCCGCCACCACCGCGTCCGTGTCATGTCGCCGCATCTCGCGGATCACCGGTTCCCTCATGCTCCTCAGCGTCGCAGACGCAGCCCCTTGGGGGTGACGTGGAAACCCGCCGACACCAGAGCCGAGTCCAGCGACGAACCGAACACCTCCACACCGTCGGCGCGCTCCACCAGGACGGAGTCGATCCGGCCCTCGCGCACCGACGCGGCCACCGCACGGGCCGCCCGCTCCAACAACGCCGGAGACGACCCGAAGGTCAGCGCCGACCGCCCCGGAGACAGGTACAACGTCGGCAGACCCCCGTCCAGGACGACCAGGGCCCCCGCCGTGCGACCCGGTCGGTGCGCACCCTCGACCCCCGCGGGCCACGCCGACTCGACACCGTACGGATTGGCCGGATCCGTGGCCGCCAACACCACCGGGTCCGAGGGACCGCCCGGCTTCTCTCCGGTCAGGGCCCGCAACCGGTCCACCGCGCCCGGCAGCGCGAACTGCGCGCCACCGAGCCCCTCCACGAAGTAGCCGCGACGCACCCGCCCGGTCTCCTCCATCGATCGCAGCACCCGGTACTCGTCCGCCGACAACCCGCGCCCTTGGTGCCCGCGCACCAACACCCCGCCGCGTTCCAGCCGCGCCTCCACCCGCGCCAGGGTCCGCCGGGTCGGATCCGGGTCCGGTTCCGGCAACGACCACCACCGGCCCGACGCCGTCGGCGGCCCCGCGCGGGTCGGCAATACCGGACGACGCAGCGACCGCGACCGCGACCGACGCGGCGCCGCCCCGGAACCCGACACGGCCCGCAACGGAGCCAAGGAGTCGTTGGTGACGCACCCCGCCCACACCAACTCCCACAACGCCGCCACCAGATCGGCGTCGGAGAACACCGCCCCGCCC
>NZ_FRFF01000156.1 GCF_900143625.1 Nocardiopsis sp. JB363 | reverse complement strand
CCCACGGGCAACAGACCACCCCACCCCTATGGGCCGCCCCCGCAGCAGATGGGGCACCAACAGGCGACCCCGCCCTTTTCGACCCCCACCACCCAGATGAGCGGCGCGGGCACCATGCCCGTGACCCCACAGGGTTCGCGTCGCCTGTCCTGGCCGGTGGTCGTACTGACCCTGGGACTGGCCTCCCTGGTGGTGGCCGCCTCCCTGGTCGTGTTCAACCCCTGGAGCGATGAGGAGGGCGTGGTCTCGGCCGGTACCGGAACCTCCGAGGAGGAGGCCGGCGAGGAGCCCACCGAGTCCGGGGAACCGGCGGCCTCGCCCTCCACCCCCGCTGTGGAGACCGACGAGGAAGGCGACCCCACCGCCGCGGGCATGACCTGGACCCAGGACCCCGAGGGCTTCTCGATGCTCGTTCCCGACGGTTGGGTGCGCCGGGTCGAGGGCAACAGCGTCTTCTACGACTCCCACACCGACAACTCCTACCTGCAGGTGGACCGCACCGCCCACCCCACCGACGACCAGTACCAACACGTGCTGGACCAGGAAGGCGGCTCCGGCGGTGCCGAACGCTTCCCCGATTACGAGCGGGTCCGGGTGGAGGACGTCACCGGAGACACCGACTTCCACTCGGCCGCCGACTGGGAATTCATCTGGTCCCAGAACGGAACGCCCCGGCACCTGCTGGCCCGCAACATCACGGTGACCAGCGGTGACTACTACACGGTGCTCTTCGCCGCCGAGGAGAACCGGTGGACCCAGCAGGGCGACCTGCGCGAGGGCGCCGTCACCTCCTTCGACCCGTTGTGACCACGGCGGTGGACACGCGGCGGTACCCTCGATGCGTTCGTCCCTGAGCTGTGAGAAGGAGGGGCCGGGGTGACCCACACCTGGACCGCGATCGACTTCGAGACCGCCAACGCCGACCGCGGCAGTGTCTGCGCGGTGGGTCTGGTGCGCGTCGAGGAGGGTCGGGTGGTGGACCGCTACAGCACCCTGATCCGCCCACCGGAGCAGGTGTCGTTCTTCTCCCGGCACAACACCGCGGTGCACGGCATCACCGCCGCCGACGTGGTCGGGGCTCCCACCTGGCACAGCGTGCGGGACCGGGTCCTGGAGTTCGCCCAGGGCGGGGCGCTGGTGGCGCACAACGCCGCCTTCGACATGGGTGCCCTGCGCCAGGCCTGTGCCCACACCGGCCAGGATCTGCCCGCCCTGGACTATGCCTGCACCCTCGCCCTGTCCCGACGCACCTGGGACCTGCCCGACCACCGTCTGCCCACGGTGTGCGCGCACATCGGCCACGACATCACCCAACACCACCGGGCCGACGCCGACGCCGAGGCGGCCGCCCACATCATGCTCGCCGCCATGCGCGGTTACGGCACCACCTCACTGCCCGAACTGGTGCGCGCCGCACGCATGCCGTTGCGCAAGGCCGAGGCGATCGCCGCCGCCGTGGTGCCCGTGCTCGCCGCACCCGCGCCGCCTCGGGCCGCGGCCACCGAGGACCGGTTCAGCCGTTGGCAGCAGGCCGCGCAGGCCCCGCTGCCCGAACCCTCCCCCGACGCCGACCCGGCCGGCCCACTGTTCGGACGCACGGTGTGCGTGTCCGGTGACCTGGCCGCAATGGACAAACCCGAGGTGTGGAAGCGCGTCGCCGAGGCCGGTGGCCGGCCCGCCAAGAACGTCACCAAGAAGACCGACGTGCTGGTGGTCGGCGACAGCGACCACGGAGGCAAGACCTCCAAGCACCGACAGGCGGAGACCTACATCGCCAAGGGCCAGCGCATCGACATCATCACCGGCTCGGAACTGATGGCCCGCCTGGGCATGGCCTCGGCCTGAAAGGCACCGGACGGCGCCCGCGCACGTTCGTCGAGTCGACCTTGAGGTCGACATCGGTAGGGCCGCCGCCCCACCGGCTCGGAGCTCCGGGGTGGTGGGGCGGCGACCGTAAGGGGCTATCCGCGGGTCACAGGTTGCCGGGGCCGGCACCGTCGCCGACGATCGAGGGCACGTCCTCGGCCGGGTCCAGGCTGTAGGAGTAGGGGATCGACTCCACGGTCCCGCCCCCGCTCTCGGGCTCGCCGGAGCCGTCGAAGACGTTGTCGCTCTCCTCCACGGCGCCGATGTCGGAATCGGCGTAACCGGTGTGGGTGGGGTTGTCCACGTCCTCGAAGTAGTTGCCCTCCACGAGCACACCGCCGCCCATGGTGGAGGCCACGCCGTACTCGTCGTTGTCGCGGTAGTAGTTGTTGTACACGTGCACCGGGTTGCCGAAGCGCACCCGGGGGTGACGGGTGTCGGTGCCGTCGAAGTAGTTGTGGTGGTAGGTCACCCGCAGGTGGCCGGCGTCTTCGGTGTGGTCGTCGGAGTGCCCGACCAGGGACGTCTTGTCGTGGTCGAAGAAGTGATTCCAGGAGATGGTCACGAAGTCCGACTCACGCTTGACGTCCACGGCGCCGTCATAGCCGTCGGTGAAGCTGTTGTGGTCGACCCACACGTTGGTGCTGCCCTCCTGGACGTTGACGGCGTCGTCGTCCCAACCGGAGAAGGCGATGTTGCGGATGATCACGTTGGACACACCGTCCACGTCCAGGCCGCCGCCGGTGATCTGGGCGCCGTCCAACCCGATGAGGGTGGTGTCGGCGGGCACGTCGTTCATACCGGACAGCTCGATGGAGCCGTCGATCTGGATGACCTGGGGACCGGAGCTCGACAGGGCCGAGAGCAGCCCGTCGGTGTCGGAGACGGTGACGACGTCGCCGCCCTCACCGCCGGTGGTGCCGCCGTTCTCGCCGGCCCAACCTGAAGGGGCTTCCTGGGCGGTGTTGATCAGGTCGGCGTGGACGGTGGATTCCGGGCCGTCGGTGACGGCGAGCAGACCGAGCGCGAGGGCTCCGGCGGCGGTGCCGGCCAGCAGGACGGTGCGTGTGGGGGAACCGGATTTTATGGTCACGGATCGCATGTTGGGTTTCCTTCGGAATCGGGGGGTGGGAAGCGCGGGACGCCCCTGAACGGAAACGGTGCGCGGTCGATGGCTCTCGGGAGTGGGCCCGTGCGCCGGACGGGAAGGTGGCCCGTATTCGTGCAAACGCTTTCCGTGCACAAGAAGCTACGATCCCGTTACAGACAAGTCAATGCCGGTAACGCGAAAGATTCGCCCACGATCGCTCTTTCCTCATGTCACGGCAGGTCGATGCGGGTCCTGCGGGGTGATCTTTCCGCGTGGCCCTCGTGTTCGGGTGTTCGTAGAGGGACGCTCACGCTCGGAGATCCTTGGCAAGCGTTTGCTCGTCGATGCGGCCCGGTTCGCCCTGCTGCGGTGCCGCTCACGGTGTGGCACGGGGGTCGTGTTCGGGCCGCTCGTGCGGGTGTTCGTCGATGCGACGACGGGCACTCTCCCTCCGGGGTGGGTCTGGTGTGATCGTCGTGTTTGCCGTACGCTCTGGAAAGCGCTTTCAAAGAGAGGTGGTAACAACCCATGGCAGACCACGTGCTGGGCATCGCGATGAACGGCGTCACCGGCCGGATGGGCTACCGGCAGCACCTGACCCGTTCGATCCTGGCGATCCGCGACGCGGGCGGCCTGGAGTTGCCCGACGGCACCCGTGTCATCCCCGAACCGGTGCTGGTGGGTCGTTCCGAGCACAAGCTGCGCGAGATCGCCCGGCGACACGACATCGAACGCTGGTCCACCGATCTGGACGCGGTGCTGGCCGACGACAGTGTCTCGATCTACTTCGACGCCCAGATCACCCATGCGCGTGAGGCGGCCGTACGCTCGGCCATCGCCGCGGGCAAGCACGTCTACGTCGAAAAGCCCACCGCCGACACCCTGGAGGCAGCCCTGGAGCTGGCCAAACTCGCCGAGCAGGCGGGGGTGCGCAACGGCGTGGTCCAGGACAAGCTCTTCCTGCCCGGTCTGCTCAAGCTCCGCAGACTCATCGACAGCGGCTTCTTCGGAAAGATCCTTTCCATCAGGGGCGAATTCGGTTACTGGGTCTTCGAGGGCGACTGGCAGCCCGGCCAGCGGCCCAGCTGGAACTACCGGGCCGAGGAGGGCGGCGGCATCGTCCTGGACATGTTCCCGCACTGGCACTACGTCCTGGAGAACCTGTTCTCCCCGGTGCGCACCGTCACCGCCCGCACGGCCACCCACATCCCCCGCCGGTGGGACGAGAAGGGCCGGGCCTATGAGGCCACCGCCGACGACGCGGCCTACGGCATCTTCGAACTCGCCGACGGCACCCTCGCCCAGATCAACTCCTCCTGGAGCGTGCGGGTGGACCGTGACGAGCTGGTGGAGTTCCAGGTGGACGGCACCCACGGCAGTGCGGTGGCGGGCCTGCGCGACTGCCGCATCCAGCACCGCTCCACCACCCCCAAGGCCAGCTGGGACCCCGACGCCGTCGACACGGTGGGCTACCGCGACCAGTGGGAGCGGGTGCCCGACAACACCGAATTCCCCAACGGTTTCCGGGCCCAGTGGGAAGCCTTCCTGTCGCACGTGGTCTCGGGCACCGACTTCCCCCACGACCTGCTCTCCGGGGCGCGCGGCATCCAGATGGCCGAGGCGGGGCTGGACTCGGCTCGTACCGGACGCACCGTCGAGCTGAGCGAGGTGACGACCCGATGAGTTCCCTGATGTTGCCCTCCCCCGAGGGCGACATGGTCCCCTTCACCCCCACCGG
>NZ_FRFF01000073.1 GCF_900143625.1 Nocardiopsis sp. JB363 | reverse complement strand
AACGGTCCAACCGGGATCTTGAGCAGATGCGCTACGGCATGCTGACCATGCTCGCTACACAGGAAGCCTCCGGGGACCTACTGGAAGAGGGCGGCCAGAACACCCTCAAAGCGTGGATCACCCACAAGTGGAAGACCTCCGCCGCCGAGGCCGGCAACCTGGCCACCCTGGCCCGAGCCCTGCACCACCAGCAACTCCCCCTGGTCGACGAAGCATTCCAGGGTGATGTCCTGTCACTGGGTGAAGCGTGCGCGATCGCGACCTCCACCGAAAAGGCTGTGACCGACTGGGCCAAGGTCCTGGAAACAGCCGATGAGGACTTCCGGGCACAGCACCCCGACGCCGAGGGTTTTCGGGCCCGCCTGGAGTTCGGGCTGATCGCCTATAAGAAGGAATGCCCGAAGGCGTCGGTGCGCCAGTTGCGGGACGCGGCGAAATGGTTCGTCGCCCAACTGGACCCCGACAAGGCCGACCGGGATTACGACGAGACTTTCGACAACCGTGGCGCCCAATTCTCGCCCACCTTCGAAGGCGGATTCCTACTCCGCATGTGGGGGCCGGGAGCGGATAACCAGCTCATCCAGGCCGCGCTGGACGCCTACACCCAACCCTACGGGCCCGACAACGCCGCCATCCCCAAGCACCAGCGCACTTATGACGCGATGATGCGGATCTTCGAGACCGCCCTGGCCCACCGCACGTGCGCGAAGGCGCCCCGGCCGGTGGTCACGTTGAACATCACCGTGCCGCTCAAGCGCTACCTGGGAGATACCTCCGCGGAGCCGGCGGTGACGGAGGACGGGGTGGTCATCCCCGACCAGATGATCTCCCGCCTGACCCCGAAGAGTTGGTTGCGCCGCTTCCTGACTGACGCCGAAGGCAAAACCCTCCTCGACGTAGGGCAGAAGCACCGGTGCGCCCCCGACCCCGTCCGCCAGGCGGCGGGGTATAAGGAGTTTCACTGCGAGTGGCACGAAGGCTGCGACATGCCGCGTAGCTGGTCGCAGTTCGACCACATCATCGCCTTCTCCCACGGCGGAGCCACCAGCTCCGACAACATGCAACTGCTGTGCTCCACCCACAACCGGCTCAAGCACCGCCTTCAGGTGAAAGCGAACCAGCAGATCTGGGACCACCACCACACCCAGAACCGCCAGGAAACCGAGAAGGACGGTGGCGGTGAGGGTG
>NZ_FRFF01000058.1 GCF_900143625.1 Nocardiopsis sp. JB363 | reverse complement strand
CCCGACCCGCACCGGACCCAGCCCCCGCCCCACCTCTGGCGGCAAGACCTCCTTCACTCAGAGGCGCCGGCCGCTGCTTCGGCCTTGCGGATGCGTTTGATGGGGATGGGCAGGACGCAGACGGGGGCCGGGATCGCCATACGGTGACCGGTGTCCCGCGGAACCCCGGTGTCGGGGTCGATGAGCAGCGACATCAGCTCATCCCCATTCTGGGCGGCGGCGACCAAGTGATCCGGCTCGTCTCGGTGTCCCCTGACCACGGCGAAGTGGCGGGGCCAGGCACCGACCGGCGTATCCGCCAGGTGCTCCAGGCGGGCGCCGCCGTCCCGTACCGCGAAGGTGGAGATGGCGTCGGCGCCCCGGTTGGACACGTACACGCGCCCCTCGTAGGTACTGGTCGGGGGCAGGGCGTCGCCTTCGGCGATCTCCCGGCCCTCGACCTTGAGCCGGTGCAGGGCGATCTCGCCGGGGAAGTTCTTCCCGGCGGCCTCGTCTGCGGTGGCGGTGACCGAGCCCAGGTGCTCACCGCTGCCGGACACCCCGTCCCAGCGGACGACGTGCACGCGGGAGTCGAGCTCACCGGCGATGTACACGTGGTCGCCGTTGACCGCCATGTGGCGGGGCCCGGTGCCGGGCGGTAGGGGCACGCCCGGAAAGGCTCCCTCGCGGGGTTCGGGGGCCTCTTCGGCGAGCTGTTCGGGGACCGGGCTGTAGTGGTAGACGCGCAGGTCGTCGGTGCCCAGGTCGGCGGCGAGCAGGTAGCGGTTGCCGGGTTCGAAGGAGTCCAGGGCCACGGCGCTGCTGTGCGCGTGCGGGCCCTCCTGGCGGTCGCTGACCGGACCAGTGCCCTGGTGGGCGAATTCGAGGGTCTCGCCGGTGGGCGTGCCGTCCTCGGCGGTGGCGACGAGGGTGACCACGCCGTTGGCGTAGTTGGTGACGGCGACCTGGTGCGGGCCCAGGTAGCGCACGTGGCAGGGGGAGCCGCCGCCGGTGGGCACGGTGCCGATCTCGGTGAGGGAGGCGTCGCCGTGCGGGCGGAAGGCGGTGAGGGTGCCCTCGGCGCGCTCGTTGACCGCGTACACCGTGGGCGGTTCGGGTCGGTAGGCGAGGAAGGAGGGCCCGGTGGTGCCGGCGGCGATCCCGCCGTCGGTCATCTCGCCGGTGAGCGGGTCGAACCAGATCCGGTGGATGCCCTGGCCCTCCCCCGGCGGTTCGGAGTCGGGGGTGTAGGTCCCCACGAGCAGGAGCCGTCGTGGTGTGTCCACAGGATGCCTCGTTTCCGTCGCCTGGGGCAGGGATGTGGTCCATACCACCGGCGGCATGCTATCGCCCCCGGGCGCGGGCGGAGAAGGCCGAGTCGTCCGACGCCCGCCGACGACCTGGCTCGTGCCAACGTTTCGGAGCTCGACCGCTCAAAAGGCACCGAGGCGTGTGCACTTGAGCCCCCCGGTATTCACTGTTCACAAAAAGAGGGCTCTGCCCTACGTAGCGTGTCTGTTACAGTTCCTCCTCGAAAGACCGATTCAAGGAGGCCGAAACCGTTTTCTCCACCCCTGTCCTTTGCGGCTTCGACGGCTCCGACCTCTCGGAATCCGCGAGACTACGGAAGAACAGGGCGCTTCGGGACTTTTGTCATCAAATACTCAAAAGCCCAAAAAGACCCGATCATCGCCGGCGTGGAGAATGCACCCCGACCCGTGCGCTCACGGTCCGTGGTTCCCCGCACGCTCGAACAACTGGACTCCCCATTGGCCCTCCGCCCCATCTCCGAAGTACCGCTGCCCGACCAGGCGACCATCGAGCAGGTCCGCCTCTCGTGCGCCGACATCCCCGAGGGGTCGACGCGCCTGTCGAGGTGCTTCTACGATCATCTCTTCGTCATGGCCCCCGAAGTACGGGTGATGTTCTCCCATGACCTCAAACAGCAGCAGCAACGCATGGCCGACGCCCTCCTGTCCGTGGTCCAACACCTGGACACCCCCGAGGAACTCGCGGGGTACCTGCGGAGCCTGGGTCTGCAACACCACCGGGAGCTGGGCGTCCGACCCGAGCACTACCCCCATGTGGGACGTGCCCTGATCCGCGCGGTCAGCGAGGTCTCCCCCACCTGGTCCTCCTCGATGAGTTCGTCGTGGGTGCTGGTCTACCAGTGGATCACCGCGCACATGATGGCCGGGGCCGAACAAGCCATGTCCCACTCCGCGACCCACAGGGCACGCTGACGACGCCGGACACCACCGCGCATCGCCGTCCCTCGTACATCGCACACCGTCGAAGGTCCTCGTTGATGACACAGAGCAACAGCAACCACGTGCCCGAGCTGGAGGGGGAACGCTACGTACAGGCGGTCATGGGCAGCACCGAACGCGCCGACCGCTTCTACCGCGACCAGATGCTGGACCACCTCAACCCGATGATGAGGGAGTTCATCGCCCGCCAGGAGATGCTGTTCATCGCGACGGCCGATGCCCGGGGCGAGTGCGACTCCAGTTTCAGGGCCGGGCCGCCCGGTTTCGTGCACGTCATCGACGAGTGGACCCTGGTCTACCCGGAGTATCGCGGTAACGGTGTGTTCGCCAGCGCGGGCAACGTGATCCAGAACCCGCACATCGGGCTGATGTTCCTGGACTTCCAACACGATCGAATCGGCCTGCACGTCAACGGCCGCGTGAAGATCATGGAGGACGAACGTCTACGGCCGCACATCCCGAACCTGCCCCTACCGCAGACCCCGGGCCAACGGGCGCAGATGTGGATGATGGTGCAGGTCGAGGAGGCCTACATCCACTGCCGTAAGCACATCCCCCACCTGCGCAAGGTCGGCGCCGACGAGTCCTGGGGCACGGACGACACGCTGCGCAAGGGCGGTGACTTCTTCGCCACCAAGGAGGAGCGCGAGACCCGCCTGAGCTCACCGGGTGCCCCCCTTGGCGGGGGACACGCGATGACCACTACTTCTTATCGGCGGTCTTGACCGCCTCGATCGCCTTCATGATGCGTTTGTCGGATACCGGATAGGCGGTCCGCAGCTCCTGGGCGAACAGGCTGACCCGGTACTCCTCCAACATCCAACGCAGCTCGATCACGTCCGGGTCGTCCGCGCGGCCGGCCTTGAGCACACCGCGGATCCGCCGCACGGCCTGGCGCATCTGTTCGACCTTGGACATGTTGACCTGGTCGCGGCGCGGGTTCTCCGGCAGCTTGCTCAGTCGGTACTCGATACCCCTCAGGTACCGGTGCACGTCGTCCAGACGGGACAGGCCTGCGTTGGTGAGGAAGCCGTCCGAGACCAGGTCGCCCAACTGTCCCTGCACGTCGTTGAGCGAGGGCAGCACCGCCAGGGACGTGGAACCCTTGACCTTCTTGGCCACCTTGCGCCACAGCACGAGAACGCGGGCGGCCTTGTCCAGGACCTCGGCGAGGGTGTCGCCCAGGTCCGCGCGGACACGGTCGCGCAGCTTCGCGAAGTCGTCGCCGTTCCACACCGGGCCGCCCTCCCGGGCGAGCAGGTGATCGACGGCCGCGGACTCGGCGTCGGCGAGGATCTTCTTGATCGAACCGTGCGGGTTGTCGGCCAAGGCGAGCTTGTCCGGGTTGTTCAGGCCCTTGCTCACCGTCGTCGCCGGGGACGGGATGGTGAGCATCAGGAGCCGGCGAACACCCGCGCGCATGGCGGAGCGCTGTTCGGCGTCGGTGTCGAAGATGCGGATGGCGACGCTGTCGCCCTCGTCCACCAGGGCCGGGTAGCCCTTCACCTTCGGGCCCAGCGCCTTGCGCTCCAGGGTCTGCTCCAGCGGACCGAAGTCCCAGGAGGTGATGCCCTTCTTCTCCACGCCCTTGGCCTCGGTGGCGATGGCCTCGCGCAGGCGCGGTTTGAGCTTGGCGCGCAGCCCTTCGAGGTCCTTGGACTCGGCCAGGGTGCGTTTGCGGTCGTCCACGGCGCGGAAGGTGATGCGCAGGTGGTCGGGGACCCGGTCGAGTTGGAAGTCCTCGGACCGGACGCGTTCGCCGTAGGCCATGACGGTGAGCTCGGCGGCCAGGGCCTCGGTGAGCGAACCCTCGTAGGGGTTCAGGGCACCGCGGGCCCGGGCGGCGTTGTCGGGCACCGGCACGAAGTAGCGGCGCAGCGGCTTGGGCAGCGAACGGATCAACGCCGTGACGAGCTCGTCGCGCAGCCCGGGGATCTGCCAGTCGAACCCGTTGTTCTCCACCTGGTTGAGGAACTTGACCGGGATGTGCACGGTGACGCCGTCGGAGTCGCTGCCCGGCTCGAACTGGTAGGTGAGCGGGAAGACGAAGGGCCCCTGACGCCAGATGTCGGGGTAGTCGTCCTCGCTGACCACGTCCACACCGTCGTTGATGAGCTCCTCGCGGGTGAAGTCCAGGAGCGTGGGTTCGGTGCGGCGGGCCTTCTTCCACCAGGAGTCGAAGTGGGCGGCCGACACGGCGGACTCATCGACGCGACGGTCGTAGAAGTCGAACAGGGTGTTGTCGTCCACGACGATGTCGCGGCGTCGGGCCCGGTGTTCGAGGTCCTCGACCTCGTCGAGGAGTTTGCGGTTGTCGTGGAAGAACTGGTGGCGGGTCTCCCAGCCGCCTTCGACCAGGGCACGGCGGATGAACAGCTCCCGGGACACCTCCGGGTCGATCCTGCCGTAGGACACCTTGCGCTGCACGACGATGGGCACCCCGTAGAGGGTGACCCGTTCGAAGGCCATGACGGCGCCGCGTTTGCGCTCCCAGTGCGGTTCGCTGTAGCTGCGCTTGACGATGTCGCCGGCCAGTTCCTCGGCCCACTCCGGGTCGATCCTGGCGACCATGCGACCCCACAACTTGGAGGTCTCGACCAGCTCGGCGGCCATGACGAAGCGCGGTTGCTTCTTGAACAGGGCCGAACCGGGGAAGATCGCGAAGCGCGCCCCGCGACCGCCCAGGTACTCGTGCTTGTCCGGGTCCTTGAGGCCCACGTGGGAGAGCAGCCCCGACAGCAGCGACATGTGGACGGCGCGCGTGTCGGCGGTCTCCTCGCGCAGCGGCGGCACCTCGATGTCCATCTGCCGCAGGACCTGCTTGAGCTGGCCGTGGATGTCCTGCCACTCGCGTACCCGCAGGTAGTTGAGGAACTCCTCGCGGCACATCTTGCGGAACCGGTTGCCGGACAGTTCCTTCTGCTGCTCGCGCAGGTGGTTCCACAGGTTGAGGAAGGCCAGGAAGTCCGATTCCTTGTCGGCGAATCGGGCGTGCGCCTGCTGGGCCTGCTGCTGCTTCTCGGTGGGACGCTCGCGCGGGTCCTGGATGGACAGCGCGGAGGTGATGACCATGACCTCGGGCAGGCAGTCGCGTTCCTGGGCCTCCAGCACCATGCGCCCCAGGCGGGGGTCGATGGGCAGTTGGGCCAGGCGACGGCCAGTCTGGGTCAGGCGGCGTTTACTCTCCTTGGCGCCCTTGGGTTCGGGGTGCAGGGCGCCCAGCTCGCTGAGGAGGTTGACGCCGTCCTTGATCTGGCGGTGGTCGGGGCCGTCCACGAACGGGAACGCGGCGACGTCGCCCAGGCCCAATGCGGCCATCTGCAAGATGACCGAGGCCAGGTTGGTGCGCAGGATCTCGGGGTCGGTGTACTCGGGGCGGGACAGGAAGTCCTCTTCGGAGTACAGCCGGATACAGATGCCCTCGGAGACACGACCGCAGCGGCCCTTGCGCTGGTTCGCGGAGGCCTGGGAGACCGCCTCGATGGGCAGGCGCTGCACCTTGGTGCGGTGCGAGTACCGGGAGATGCGGGCGGTGCCGGGGTCGATGACGTACTTGATGCCGGGCACCGTCAGCGAGGTCTCGGCGACGTTGGTGGCGAGCACGACGCGGCGGCCGCCGTGCCGGGACCACACGCGTTTCTGTTCGGCCACCGACAGGCGGGCGTAGAGCGGGAGGACCTCGGTGCCGCGGAGCTTCTTCTTCTCCAGGGCCTCGGCGGTGTCGCGGATCTCGCGTTCGCCACTGAGGAAGACGAGGACGTCGCCGGGGTCCTCGCGGGAGAGTTCCTCGACGGCCTCCAGGATGGCCTGGGTCTGGTCCTTGTCGGTGCCGCCCACCCGTCGCCCGCCACCACCCTCAACGGACGCCTCCGGCGCGAACCCCCCTCTTGGATTCTTCTCGTCGGGGTCGAGGATCTCGTCGGTGATGGGCCGATAGCGGACCTCCACCGGGTAGGTGCGGCCGGAGACCTCGATGATGGGGGCGTCGTCGAAGTGACGGGAGAAACGCTCGGGGTCGATGGTGGCCGAGGTGATGATGATCTTCAGATCGGGCCGTTTGGGCAGCAGTTGCTTGAGGTACCCGAGCAGGAAGTCGACGTTGAGGCTGCGTTCGTGCGCCTCGTCGATGATGAGCGTGTCGTACTGGCGCAGCATCCGGTCGTGCTGGATCTCGGCCAGCAGGATGCCGTCGGTCATCAGCTTGACCAGGGTGTTGTCACCGGAGGAGTCGGTGAAACGGACCTTGTAGCCGATGGTCTCGCCCAGCGGGGTGCCGACCTCGTCGGCGATGCGCTCGGCGACCGTGCGGGCGGCGAGCCGGCGCGGCTGGGTGTGGCCGATGGTGCCCATGACACCGCGGCCGAGCTCCATGCAGATCTTGGGCAACTGGGTGGTCTTACCCGAACCCGTCTCACCGGCGACGATGACGACCTGGTGGTCGCGGATCGCCTCGGCGATGTCATCGCGCTTGGCGCTGACCGGGAGTTCTTCGGGGTAGGAGAGCTCGGGGACGGCCTCACGGCGCAGGTCCACGCGCATCTCGGCGCGGTCGACGTCACCGACGATCTTTTCGCGCGTCGAGGCGCGGCGGCGCTCGTCGTCGATCTTGGCGAGGCCGTCGATGCGGCGACGGAGCCGATGGCGGTCGGCGGGCATGAGGCCGCGCAACCGGGAGCGGAGCGGGTCCGCGTCGGAGGAGGGCTTGCGCGCGTGCGCGGGCGTGGTGGTGCTCATCAGTAACCAAGGTTAAGAGGGCCCGCAACCGGTTTTGCCGGGCATGGCCCGAAGCGCGGGCGGCTGCCGGGGTCGGGGTCCCGGGCGCACCACACAGGCCAACGCCCCGACGAGACGGATTGTTCCGCCGCCGATCTCGGGCCGGCAGGGTGGCGCGGTCGCGGTGGTTCCACCGCGACCGCGCCGACGAAGGGGTCACTCGGAGATGCTCCGGTCCACCGCCTCTGCGGTCCGGGGGGCGTGCTCCTCCATCATGGTGAAGTGGTCGCCCGGCACCTCGACCCGCTCGTGCTCGGTCGGCCAGCTCCAGTCCAGGCCGAGCTTGGCACCACCGGCGGTGACCACCGGTTCGATCGGTCGCACCTGCACCGTCGAGCCTCGCCACGACGACGGCCGCCACGAGTCGAACAGGTCGAGGTAGGCGCCCATCGCGGTCAGTCGGGCGGTGTCCATCAGCTCGAACTCGGTGGCGCGCTCGGTGACGAACTCCGTGACCATCGGCAGCAGCTCGTCGTCACCCGGCACGACCGTGTCGAGCAGGACGGCCTTCGTGGGCGGGGTGCCCCTGGCGGCGAGTTCCTCGGCGACGGCGTGTGCCGTCCAACCGCCCGAGGAACGACCGACCAGGACGAACGGGCGGCCGTCGGCCGCGGCGAGCGCCTGGTCGGCCTGGGACCGCACGAAGGTGTCCAGGTCGGTGGGCAGTTCCTCGCCCTCCAGGTATCCAGGCGCGGAGAGCACGTGGACGCCACGGCGCCCCTGCCAACGGCCGGCGAACCG
Source organism: Nocardiopsis sp. JB363 (assembly GCF_900143625.1). Lineage (GTDB taxonomy): Bacteria > Actinomycetota > Actinomycetes > Streptosporangiales > Streptosporangiaceae > Nocardiopsis. Next base: position 3,242 of record NZ_FRFF01000058.1, on the reverse strand, counting down.
GGCGAACTCGTGCGGGCCGGAGGTCATGACCAGCGACGGGTGGCAGATCAGGACGGGTTCCTCCGGGCCCGTGGCCAGGGTGGTGGTGGCGGAGGGCGAGGCCCCGGTGAAGACCGCGCGTGTGCGCGAGGCGGCCAAGGCCAGGCCGACGGCCTCCTTGGGGCGGTTGGCGACGCAGGCGTCCAGGAAGAGCCCGACCAGGCTGTCGGAGGTGCCCCCGTTCGTCTCCTTCGCCGGTTCGGCGCCGCCCATCTCCCGATCGAGGTGCTCGGCCAGGGTCACCGGGGTGGAGTACTGGAACACCAGGGTGGCGGGCAGGCGCAGGTCGGTGAGCCCCTGAAGGTGGTTGCGCAGTTCCACGGCGGTCAGCGAGTCGAACCCGGACTCGGGGAACTCCTGGTGGGCGCCGTACTCCCCGTAGCCCAGGATCTCCGCCGCCCGTTCACGGACCAGCCGGGTGATCAGCTCCCGGCGCTCCGCCCCCTGCGGTACCGAGGTCACCTGGTCGGTGTCACCGGCGGCGCGTTCGGGGGCGCGCACCAGCCCCCGCATCAGCGCCGGCACGGACCCCTGGGTGACCGCTCGGGTGCGCAGCCCCACCAGGTCGATCGGTGAGGGCACGAGCTCGGCGCGGTCCGTGGCCAGGGCGGCGTCCAGGAGCGCGCATCCCTCGCTGTCGCCGATCCCTTGGACGCCCCAGGTGCGGGCCATCCGGTTCGCGGAGACGTCGTCCATCTCGGCGAACTCGCGGGTCTCCACCAACCAGCGCCCCCAGGCCAGGGAGTGGGCCGGCAGGCCCTGCCCCCGGCGGTACCGCGCGAGTGCGTCCAGGTAGGCGTTGGCAGCCGAGTAGGCGGCCTGTCCCGCGCTGCCGAACACCCCCGCCGCCGAGGAGAACAGGACGAACGCGTCCAGGTCGAGGTGGGCGGTGAGGCGGTGCAGGTTCCACGCGCCCACGGCCTTGGGTCCCATCACCCTGTCGAGGCGTGCGGTGGTCAGACCGGTGAAGGTGGAGTCGTCGATCAGCCCGGCCGAGTGCACGACGGCCGAGACCGGGACCTCGTCGAGGAGTTCCCGTAGGCGGTCGGTGTCGGTGACGTCGCACGCCTCGACCCGGGCTCGGGCGCCGAGCGCGGTCAGCTCGGCGACGAGTTCGGTCGCTCCGGGGGCACGTGATCCCTGACGACCGATGAGGAGGAGGTCCCGCACGCCGTGCCGGACGACCAGGTGGCGGGCGACCAGGCTGCCCAGGCGGCCCGTGGCCCCGGTGACCAGGACCGTTCCGCCGGGGCGGAAGCGGGTGGACAGCTCCAGTACGGCCTTGCCGACGTTGTGGCCGCGCTGCATGATCTGGAACGCCTCGGGTGCCTCCTCGATCGGATACCGGCTGAGGGGGCCGCGGGGCAGGGTGCCGTCCGCGAGCAGCGGCAGGAGTGCGGCGAAGGCCCGCCGGATCGGTTCCGGCCCCGATTCCAGGACGTTGAAGGCCCGGTAGGTGAGGCCTTCGGGGACGTCGCCCGACCCGAGCAGTTCGTTGCGGCCCAGTTCCATGAACCGGCCGCCCTCGCCGAGCAGCCGCAGGGACGCGGTGATCGCGTCCCCGGTGAGGGAGTTGAGGACCACGTCCACGGTGCCGGCGCTCGCGCGGAAGTGCTCCTCGAACCCGAGTTCACGCGAGTGCGCGATCTCGTCCTCGCCCAGACCGGACTCTCGGAGCAGGTCCCATTTCTCGGGGCTGGCCGTGGCGAGCACTCGGGCACCGAGGTGCCGGGCCAGGCCGAGCGCCGCCTGACCCACTCCACCCGCGGCGGAGTGGATGAGGACGGTCTCGCCGGCGCGCAGGCCGGCCTCCTCCACCAGGGCGAGGTAGGCGGTGAGGTACACGGCGGGGACGGCGGCCGCCTCGGCGTGGTCCCACCCTTCCGGGATCCGGGCCAGGTACCGGTGGTCTGCCACCGCGATCGGCCCGAAGGCGCCCGGGAAGAGCCCCATCACCCGATCGCCCGGCTTCAGTCCTTCGGTCTCCTCACCGACCTCCAGCACCACGCCGGAGCCCTCGTTGCCGATGTCGCCCGGTTCGGGGTACATGCCCACGGTCATCAGGACGTCGCGGAAGTTCAGTCCCCCGGCGCGGACGGCGACACGCACCTCGTGGGGCGCGAGCGGGCGTTCGGCCACGGGGACGTAGGTGAGTCCGTCGAGGATGCCGCTTCCGTCGGTGTCCAGACGCCAGCCCGGGCTGCGGGCGGGCGGGACGGTGCCGTCGTCGGCTTCGGAGCGGGTGCGCGCCAGACGCGGAGCGTGGAGTCGCCCCTCGCGGGCGGCCACTCGCGGTTCCTCCGTGCGCAGCGCGGCGGCGACCAGTTCGGGGGCGGCGTGGTCGGCGTCCAGCAGTAGGAAGCGGCCGGGGTTCTCGGTCTCGGCGGAGGCGATGAGCCCCCACAGCGCGGCGGCGGACGGGTCGACGGGCAAGTCCGTGTCCCCCGGCAGGCTCACCGCGCCCCGGGTGAGTACGACGAACCGGGTGTCGGCGTAGTGGTCGTCGTCCACGCGGTCCCGGAGCGGGCCCAGCACACCGGACAACCGTGCGAGGGCCTGTTCGGGGTCGGCTCCCCCGGGACCTTCGGGCGCGAGCACGATCACGGTGGGCGCTTCCTCGCCCTCCTGTGGGCAACGTTCGATGCCGGGCACGGTGCCCACCGCGGCCCAGGTGGCCGGGTCGGGGACGGTGGCCCCGCCGGGGTCGGTGATCTCCTCCCACTCCTGGTGGAAGAGCGCGTCCTGATCCGCTCGGGTCGTCGGGGCGGCCTCCCTGACGGCGAGGGACGCAACACTCAGGACCGGAGCACCCTCGGCATCGGTGACCAGGACCTCGTAGGTGTCGTCCCCGGTTCGGGAGAGCTGCACCCGTACCCGTTCCGGGGTGTGGGACCGGTGCAGTCGAACCCCGCTCCAGCCGAAGGGCATCAGCAGCCGGGGGGCCTCGTCGGCGTCCGTCTCGCGCAGGAGCAGGGACTGGAGCCCGGCGTCGAGCAGGACCGGGTGCGGGCCGGTCATCGCCTCGGCGTCGGAGGGCAGTACGTCCGGCCCGGACTCCGCCCAGGTGCGGTCTCCGTCGGCCCGGACCGTGCGCAGCCCCTGGAAGGCGGGACCGTACTCGATACCCCGGGCCTGGAAGAGCGCGTAGGTGTCGGACATCGTGAGTTCGGTGGCGCCGGAGGTGGGCGGCACGGGGGTCGGCG
>NZ_FRFF01000087.1 GCF_900143625.1 Nocardiopsis sp. JB363 | reverse complement strand
CACACCCACCCTCACCCCGCCCAACAACCCCAAGAAACACAACCCCAGGCGCACCAAACACCCACCTGACCGCACTCGGTGCGCGGTTGATCGGTGGAGCTGGTCGCCCTGCGCGAAGGTGTCGTGGTGGAGCAGGGCTGCTCGCCACCAAGGTGAAGCCCGCCTCCGGGCTCTCACTCACTCACGCACTCACATACGCACGCGAACGCGCGGGCACCCCGTCATCGGAGCACCCGCGCGTTCTCTGGTCACTTCCCGCTCAGCTCATGCCGTGCACGATCCACTCAGCTCGCACCGTGCACGATCCGCTCGGCTCGCTCCTCGCTGGGCTGGATCTCACCGGTCAGGATCTGCTCGGCGTAGTGGCAGGCCACCCGGTGGGTGCCGCTCTTCAGCAGGCGCAGCTCGGGCCGCTCGGTGTCGCACAGCTCCTCCTGGCGCCAAGGGCACCGGGTGTGGAACCGGCAGCCCGTCGGCGGGTTCGCGGGCGAGGGCAGGTCGCCGGCGAGCAGGATCCGCTCGCGGGAGTTCTCGACCGTGGGGTCGGGGACCGGCACCGCCGACATCAGCGAACGGGTGTAGGGGTGCATCGGGGTCTCGTACATCTCGTCGCTGGTGGCCTCTTCCACCAGCGCACCCAGGTACATCACCCCGACGACGTCGCTGACGTGCCGCACGACCGCGAGGTCGTGGGCGATCACCAGGTACGTCAGCCCCATCTCGTCCTGGAGTTCCTCCAGGAGATTGAGCACCTGCGCCTGGATGGACACGTCCAGCGCGGACACGGGTTCGTCGCAGATGATCAGGTCCGGTTGGAGGACCAGCGCGCGGGCGATGCCGATGCGCTGACGCTGGCCACCGGAAAACTCGTGCGGGTAGCGCTTGAGCGCCTTGGCGGACAGGCCCACCCGCTCCAGGGCGTCGACGACGCGGGCCTGCCGATCCTCCCGGATCAGTCGACGACGCTCCTTGGCGGTGGTGTTCTCGGGGAACTCCTCGGGTCCACCGATGCCGTGGGTCTCCAGGCCTTCCATGAGGATGGCGCCGACGGTCTGCCTCGGGTTGAGGCTGCCCAGCGGGTCCTGGAAGACCATCTGGAGGTTGGCGCGTTCGCGGCGCATGGACTCGGGGTCGAGTCCGGCGAGGTCGCGCCCGCCGAACCACACTTCGCCCTCGGTGATCTCGTTCAGGCGCAGGACGGCCCGGCCCAGAGTGGTCTTGCCACAACCGGATTCGCCGACGAGGCCGTAGGTCTGGCCCTTCTCGACGTTCAGCGACACCCCGTCGACGGCTTGGACGTGCCCGATGGTGCGGTCGATGAGCACGCCGCGCTTGATCGGGAAGTGGACCTTGAGGTCCTTGATCTCCAGCAGGCTCATCCCCGCTCCTCCTCGTCTTCGCCTTCGACTTCGACTTCGACTTCGTCGGCCACGGTCGGGCTGTCCAGGACCGCCCGGTCCGCCACCGCCGCGTGGTCGATGGGGTTGACGCAACGGTGAACGTGCCCGCCGCCGTCACCGCCGCCATCGCCGTCACCGCCGTTCTCCATGGTCACGAGCGGGGGCGGCCCCTGGAGGCATTCCATCGTGTAGTGGTCGCAGCGGGGGGCGAACGCGCAGCCGTCCGCCCAGGCGATGTTGTCGTTGACCGAACCGCGCACCGGGGTGAGCGGTTCGCCGCGCGGGGCGTCGAGCCTCGGGATGGACCCGAGCAGACCCACGGTGTAGGGGTGCGTGGGGTCGGCGAACAGCGGTTCGCGCGGCGCGGTCTCCACCGCCCGCCCCGCGTAGAGGACGTTGATGTCGTCGCACAGCCCGGCCACCACACCCAGGTCGTGGGTGATCATGAGCAGGGCGGTGCCCTCCTCGGTGACCAGGTCCTTGAGCAGTTCCAGGATCTGCGCCTGGATGGTGACGTCCAGTGCGGTGGTGGGTTCGTCCGCGATCATCAGGCGTGGCTTACAGGCCACCGCCATGGCGATGAGCGCGCGCTGACGCATTCCACCGGACAGTTGGTGCGGGTACTCGTTGAGCCGTCGCGTGGGGTCGGGGATGCCCACCCGGTACAGCAGGTCGGCGGCCTCCTTGCGTGCCACAGCCCCGCGCATCCCCCGGTGTCGCTTGAGGATCTCGGTGACCTGCAGGCCGATGGGGACCACCGGGTTGAGCGAGCTGAGCGGGTCCTGGAAGATCATCGCCATCTGGGATCCGCGCAGGTCCCGCAGCCGGCGCTGGGAGATACGGAGCAGGTCCGCCTCGCCTCCGGGCAGCTGCATGACGGCGCTGCCACCGACCTTGACCCCCCGGTCCGGGAGGAGCCCCATCAGGGCCAGGGAGGTGACGCTCTTTCCGCAGCCGGACTCGCCGACCAGGCCCGTGACGCGGCCTTCCTCCAGGCTGAAGGAGACCCCGTCGACGGCGCGCGTTTCACCGGACCCGCGCCGGTGGAACACCACGGACAGCTCGTCCACCGCCAACAGCGGCGTGCTGGAACTCATGGTCACTTCCTCAACTTCGGGTCGAGCGCCTCACGCAGGGACTCCCCCAGCAGGGTGAAGCCGAGCGCGGTGATGATGATGCCCAGGGCCGGGTAGACGGCCAGGGCCGGTGCGCTGGACAGGAATCGCTGGGCCTCGGAGAGCATCGTGCCCCACTCCGGGAAGTTCGCGTCGGGGTTGCCCAGACCCAGGTAGGACAGGGCGGCCGCGTCGATGATGGCGGTCGCCAGGGTGAGCGTGGACTGGACGAGCACCGGCCCCATGGAGTTGGGCAGGATGTGCGTCAGGGTGATCTTGTGGTTGCGCACACCCATGGCCTGCGCGGCCAGCACGTACTCGCGGTTGCCCTGGGAGATCATCGCGCCGCGCAACAGGCGGGCGAAGATCGGGATCTGGGCGATACCGACCGCGAGCATGACGGTGGTCAGGCTGGGTCCGACGAGCGCGGCGACGGTGACGGCGAGCAGCAGGGAGGGCAGCGCCAGCATCATGTCGATGACGCGCATGATGACGTTGTCGATCTGACGTCCCCAGCGGCCTCCCAGGACCGTGCAGGCGCCGGCGACGCCGCCGAGCAGCGCACCGAACAGGAAGCCGACGAAGGTGGCGACCACGCCGACCATGAGGGTCTGGCGGGCGCCGATCACCATGCGGGAGAACAAGTCGCGGCCGAGGTGGTCCAGGCCCAACCAGTTCTCGGCGCGTGGTCCGACGAACTCGTTTCGGTTGGGGAAGACCTCGCTGCCCCAGGTCTGGGCGGTGGGACTGTAGGGCGCGATGAGCGGGGAGAGCAGCGCCACCAGCACGAACACGACGACGATGATCGCGCCGGTGATCGCCATGGGGCTGCGCCGCATGCGGCCGAAGGCCTCGCGCCAGATCCCGGCGCCGTGTCCGTCGTCGCTCCGGTCGCCCATGAGTTCGGCGAGCCGGTCGACCTTGGCGGCCTTGCGCTTGTGGAGAGGTTCCTTCTCTTCGGTCTCGGAAGGACTCTGGGAGCTCGGTGTCGTAGGCATCACTGGGCCCGCACTCTCGGGTCGAGGAGGCTGTACGAGATGTCGACCAGGAGGTTGATGAACACGTACATGGTGGCGATGAGCAGGATGAACCCGGTGAGGACCGGATAGTCGCGTTCCTGGGTGGCGATGTAGACGAACGAGCCGATACCCGGGAAGGCGAAGACGCTCTCGGTGAGGACGGCTCCCGCGAAGAGGCTGCCCGTGAGCAGGCCGACGGCGGTGACCACCGGCAGCAGGGCGTTGCGCAGCACGTGGCGGGTGCGCACCGTGGTCCGGTTCAGCCCCTTGGCGTTGGCCGTGCGCACGTAGTCCTCTTGCATCACCTCCAGGACGCTGGCCCTGGTCATACGGGTGATGACGGCCAACGGGATGGAGGCCAGCGCCAATCCCGGTAGCGCCAGGTGGGCGAGTGCGTCCCAGACCACGTCCCATTCACGGGTCATGACGCCGTCCAGGACGACGAACCCGGTGATGTCGGTGCGGGTGATCCCCGGTGCGAGCCGGAACGCCGACGGGAACAGGCCCATGCCCTCGGCGAAGACCACCTTGAGGATGAACGCGAGGAAGAAGACCGGGGTGCAGATGCCCAGGAGGGAACCGCCGACGGCGGCGAAGTCCAGGATGGTGCCGCGGCGGCGCGCGGCGAGGTAGCCCAGGGGCAGACCGATGACGACGGCGATGAGGATCGCGGTCAGGCCCAGTTCGAACGTGGCGGGGAACCTGAGGAGGAATTCGTCCAGGACCGGGCGTGAGGTCTGGAGCGAGGTCCCGAGGTCGCCTTGGGCGATTCTGCGTAGGAAGGCCAGGTACTGAACCATGAGCGGTTCGTCCAGGCCGAGCGACCGCCGCAGCATCTCACGCTGTTCGGGGGTCGCGTCGTCGGGGAGGAGGGCGTACTCCGGTCCGCCCGGCAATCGTTGGAGCCAGACGAACAGCAGGATCGACAGGCCACCCAGTGTCGGGATGAGCTGTAGGAGTCGCCTGACGATGAATCGCAGCACCTTCGCCGCCTTTCGCCAGTGGTGGGAGGTTCGAGTGGTCGGGGGTCACCCAGGGGGAGGCGCGGCGACGGAGGGACACCGCCATGGGGTTCCCGTGGGTCCGGGCCCGACCGACGTCGCGGTCGGGCCCGGTGAAGGTGTTACTTCCAGGAGGCTTCGCCGAAGTTCTCCTGTGTCAGCGGGCTGACGTTGGGCGGCTCGACCTCCGGAGCGAAGGCGATGGAGGGCGGGGAGCTGGAGATGGGCAGACCCGGCAGGGCGTCCATGACCATCTCGTTGAGCTCCTGGTAACCGGCGACGCGCGCTTCCTCGTCGGGGTTGGTGCTCACCTCGGTCATCTTGTCGAAGAGCTCGTCCTCGTCCATGCCCCACGCGTCGTTGTGCGTGGAGAACCAGGTGCCGATGAAGTTGTAGGCGTCGTTGTAGTCACCGGTCCAACCGAGCAGGTACATCGGGCAGTTGCCGCTGTCGACCTGGCCGGAGTAGACGGACCACTCGTAGGGGGTGGCCTCGACGTTGACGCCGACTTCCTGGAGGTCTTCGGTGATGACGTCGAAGATGTCCTTGGGGGCGGGCATGTACGGGCGGGTGACCTCGGTCGGGTAGCAGAACTCGACGTCGAAGCCGTCTTCGTACCCGGCGTCGGCGAGCATGTCGCGGGCCTTGTCCGGGTCGTAGTCGAAGGTCCGCACGTCCTCGGACCAACCGTCGAGGGTGTCGGGGTGGAACTGCGTGGCCACCTCACCGCCCTCGGGGAGGATGGTGTCGACGATGCGCTGGCGGTCCACCGCGTGGGAGAGGGCCTCACGGACCTCCATCTCGCCGAGCGCGTCGTGGCTCTCCTGCTGGTAGGCCATGTAGAGGACGTTGAACACGTCACGGGTGGGCACCTGGAATCCGGCGTCCTCCAGCGGGGCGACGTCGGCCGGGGCGACCAGGTCGTACCCGTGGATGTCACCGGCCTCCAGCGCCTGACGGCGGGCGGTCTCGTCGGGGATGCCCCGCAGGATCATGGTCTCGAAGCCCGCCGCTTCGCCCCAGTAGTCTTCGTGGCGGTTGAGGGTGACCTCGGCCTGGTCCTGGTTCCACTCCTCGACGGTGAACGGACCGGTGCCGGCGAGCGAGCCGGCGTTCTGGGCGAAGTCAGGCAGGCTCAGGTTGCCCTCGTCACCGGTGACCTCCTGGCCCTCCATGGTCTCCAGGGTGGTGGGGCTCATGATGCCGAAGGCGGCGAGGCTGAATCCACCGGGGAAGATCGAGGAGTACTCGGAGATCTCGATGACGGCGGTGAGCTCGTCCTCGGCGTCACAGGAGACGTAACGGGACTCGCCGGTGCTGAAGTCCTCGTCGGGCTCGGCGAATCCACCGAAGATCGACTGCCAGTAGTAGGACAGGTTGGAGCTTTGGTAGGCGCCGGTCAGGTTGTTCCAGCGGTCGAAGTTGGCGCAGACGACCTCGGCGTTGAATTCGTCGCCGTCGTGGAAGGTGACGTTGTCTCGGAGGTTGAAGGTCCAGACGGTGCCGTCCTCGGACTGGTCCCAGGTCTCGGCGAGACCGCCGACGATTTCCGACCCACCGGATTCGTGGTCCAGAAGGGTTTCGAAGACCTGACGGCTGTACCGGTAGGTCTCGCCGTCGTTGGTGAGGAAGGGGTCCAGTGACGTGATGTCACCGGCGGCCCCGAAGACGAACGGTTGGTCGCCATCGCCGGAGTCGCGGTCACTCTCCGCACAGGCTGTCGCCACCAGGGTGAGTGCCGCCGCGACGGCCAGGAGGCCGAGCGGCTTTCGGGAAGACTTCGTGAACATGTGGTCCACCTCAGGGGGACGTGGGGTTGAGGCCCAGAACGATTGCTGTGGACCCTAAACCGCCTTGCGACCTCCTGGGAAGATAGACGGCTGGGTATTAATACAACCGTTTCAGATCTGTGCCGTGATCCATAGCTCGGCTTTTGGCGTCCAGGTGTTCAACTGTTCGGGATCTTAAAGGGGGCAACGGAAAACCGAATTCCGTGACCCTGAGTGCACACCGCAATACATTCCCACAAAGTTGTCCAATCATAGGATGACTTGACTTTTCCGACCTGATATCCGATTTCCCGGTTCCTCTCAATGGTGGACCGGGCGGACCGGGGTACCCTCCGGCCGTCCTATGATCTGCGAATGGACACTCCCCTGGACGACGCGTCCCTCACCGCGTTCCTCGAAGGTCAGGACAGCGCCTGGCTCACCGAACAGCTGATGCTGATCGCCGATGAGGACCCCATCACCCGCATCCGCCTGAGCGGTGCCGCCGGAGCGGAGAGCGCAGTCGAGGAGGCACGTGCCCTCGTGCTGTCCCTGGTCAACGCGCACCTGCCCGGCGAGATCGCGGAAGGTGCCGAGGACGATCCCCTCCACCGCGCCCTCGACCTGTTGGACGACCTCATCGACTACGGCTTCGACGACGAGACCGGCGATGTCGCGGACGAGGCCCGCGAGGTGTACATCGCCCGTCACGGAGAGGACGACGGCGAGCACCTGGCCAGACTGCACGTCCTGGCCGACGGCGACGATGACGACTGACCGGGCATGAGGAAGGGCCCGGCGGTTCACCCACCGGGCCCTGTGTCGAAGTGGAGGGGCCTGGTGCTACTCGTGGCACCAGCGGCGCACGTTGGTGCTCCACAGCGCGATGTTGAGGACGATCGCGGAGAGTGCCGCCACGATCCCCGCCAGCATCAGCGGGGTGTCGGCGAGCCAGGCCGCCATGAACAGTGTGAACAGCGCGACCCCGAGGGCGACCAGCGAACCGAACTGGGAGGCCCGCCAGAGCACGTGACCGGCCCGACGGACCGGCAGTGCCAGCGCGATCAGGCCGAGACCGACCAGGGCCGCCATCACGAGCAGCATCCACAGTTCGGTCGTCACACTCGTGTGGACGCCTTCGGACAGCATGCTCCCGACCAGGTAGGCGAGCAGGCCGTACAGGACGGCGGCGACGAACATCAGGACAAAGGTCTGTCGCACGTCCAGCGGGGGTCGCACTCCCGGATGACGCGCGGCCAGCAGACTCTGCCGGGGCGGCGGGACCACACTGAAGGGTCGGGGCGCGGTAGTGGTGGGGGACGGTTGGGAGTCTTGCATGACGAACAGGGTCGCGTGCCGCGCCCGACTACACAAGTGGAGCAATGCCACACAACGGACAGTGTCCGTCGCGTGACGTTGAGTCGGTGCGCGGCCGGGATCAGACCCCCGTGGCCCCCGTCCGCTCCCCCACGTACTCCAAGGTCTGCGACGTGAGCACGTCGAGGTCCCCGCGCACGTCGAGCTCCAGGCCCACCTCGTCCGGGTCGAGTCGCTCCAGGGTCTCCAGCTGCGAACGCAACAGCCCGGACGGCATGAAGTGATCCTCTCGGGCGTCGAGCCGCTCCCGGATCACCTCCTCCGACCCGTGCATGTGGAGGAAGTGCACATCCGGTGCCCCATCGCGCAGCACGTCCCTGTAGTCGCGCTTGAGCGCCGAACAGGCCATCACGGTGGACTCGCCCAGGGCGTCGTGCTCACCGATCCAGCGCGCCAGCTCACGCAGCCATGGCCACCGGTCCTCGTCGGTCAGGGGCACCCCCGATTCCATCTTGCGGATGTTGGTCTCGGGGTGGAAGCCGTCGGCTTCGGCGAAGGGCAGTTCGAGCCGGCCCGCGACCCGCTCGGCCACACTCGTCTTGCCACTTCCCGACACACCCATGACGACAAAGTGCATGCTCTCTCCGTCTCGTGGCCCGCCCCTCGGCGGCACCACCAATAGTGTTATCAATCATTCCCGTTAGGCTTCAGCCTGACCCCCGGCCCAGCGCGGCCGAAGCAGCAGAACCGGGAAGTTCGAGGGATCACCGATGGGCACGACGCACCGCACACTGCACAACCGGGTGCTGGCGGTGCTCGGCCCCGCGATCGCCGCGGGCGAGTACGCCTGCGGCCACGCCTTCACACTGAGCGGGCTGGAACAGGAGTTCGGGGTCTCCCGGACGGTCGCCCGCGAGGCGGTGCGGGTCTTGGAGTCCATGGGTCTGGTGGTCAGCCGCCCCCGCACCGGCATCCGGGTCCGGCCCCAGCGCGACTGGAGCGTCTTCGACCCGCAACTGATCCGCTGGCGCCTGGCCGGGTCCGCCCGCATGGACCAACTCCGGTCCCTGAACGAACTGCGCGCCGCCGTGGAACCGGGCGCCGCCGCCCTGGCCGCCGAACGCGGCCCCGCCGACGAGCGGGCCCAGTTGGTGGTGCTGGCCGAGCAGATGACGCTGACCGGTCGGGCCGGCAAGCTCGACACGTTCATGGACCTGGACGTCACGTTCCACCGGCGCATCCTGGAACTGTCCGGCAACGAGATGCTGTCCGGGCTCTCGGACGTGGTGACCGAGGTCTTGGTCGGCCGCACCTCCTACGACCTGATGCCAAGGCAGCCCCGCCCGGAGGCGCTGCGCCTGCACACGGCGGTGGCGCAGGCCATCCGGGACGGGCTGCCGGACGTGGCCGAGGCGGCGATGCGGGCCATCGTCACCGAGGTCTCCGACGCCCTGAAGGGCACCCACCCCTCGCAGAGGTGAGTCGCGGTCGGGTCGCCCGGTGACCATGGCCCGTTCCACCTACAGGACCAGGGACAGGCCGAACGCGAACGCGAAGCCGATGAAGCCGATCAGGGTCTCCATCACGGTCCAGGTCTTGAGCGTGGTCTTGACGTCCATGCCCAGGAAGCGACCGACCAGCCAGAACCCGGAGTCGTTGACGTGCGACAGGGCCGTGGCGCCGGAGGCGATGGCGATCACGATCAGGGCCAGGTCGATGGAGCTCAGCCCCGAGGTGGCCTGCACAGCCGGGGCGATGAGGCCGGCCGCAGTGGTGATGGCGACGGTGGCCGAACCCTGGGCGACGCGCAGGGCCAGGGCGATGATGAACGCCGCGAGGATGACCGGCATGCCCGTGGACTCCAGGCTGTCGGCGAGGGCGTCACCGATACCGCTGGTGCGCAGGACCCCGCCGAACATGCCGCCGGCGCCGGTGATGAGGATGATGGCGCAGACCGGGCCGAGCGCCCCGCCGACGATCTCCTCCACCCGTCCGCGGGTGAAGCGGCCCTTGCTGAGCACGAGCATCGTGTAGACCACGGTGATGAGCAGGGCGATGGGGGTCTCGCCGACCAGTTGCATGGTCTGCACCCACACGGCGTCCTCGGACACCGCGCCGGTGGCAGCGATGGTGGTGATGCCGGTGTTGGCGAAGATCAGCAGCATCGGCAGGAGGAGGACGCTGATGACGGTCGCCAGGCGCGGCGGGTTCTCGTGCTTGACCTCGCCGTCGGACATGATGTCGTCCGGGACGGGGAGCTCCCAGCGCTTGCCCGCCCACAGGCCGAACAGGTAGCTGGCCAGGTACCAGGTGGGGATGGCCAGGAGTGCGCCGACGAGCAGGGTCAGGCCCATGTCGGCGCCGATCTCGACGGCGGCGGTGACCGGGCCGGGGTGCGGCGGGACGAACGCGTGCATCACCGCGAAGGCGCCCGCGGTGGGCAGGGCGTAGAGCAGCACGGAGCCGCCCACGCGACGAGCGACGCTGAAGACGATCGGCAGCAGCACGACGAGGCCGACGTCGAAGAAGATCGGGAAGCCGAACAGCAGCGAGGTCACGCCCAGCGCCAGCGGGGCCCGTTTCTCGCCGAACAGCTTGATGAGGGCACTGGCCAGGACGGCCGCGCCGCCGGTGATCTCCAGCAGGCGGCCGATCATCACACCGAGGCCGACCAGGAGGGCGACGCTGGCGAGTGTTCCGCCGAAGCCTTCCAGGAGGGTGGGCACCACCCCGGAGACCGGGATGCCGGCGGCGAGCGCGGTGAGCACGCTGACCAGTACGAGCGCGATGAAGGCGTGCAGTTTGAATCTGATGATCAGGAACAGCAGGAGCGCGATGGCGCCCGCCGCGATCCCGAGGAGGGGACCCGTGCCGTAGACGGGTTCGAAGTTCTCCACGACGGAGCCTTCCACTGGGCGGGGTGGGACTGGCGGACACCGAGTACCGCCTTGACCTGCTCTTTGACCAGGCTCCGAGAATGGTAATACCATTTGTGAGCTCCTGTGAACGTCCCGGTGAGGTTCTGTGACGGAGACGCAGGTCACAGGCCTGAAATTTTCCCGAAGAGCCACTTCTCGGCTCGGCGCGCACGGCCGGAACCGGCCGTACGCATCACGCGGAAAACGCACTCACCAGCGGGAACGGGTCGACGGCCATGGAGTGGGTCCGCCTCTTCACGATGCGCCCTCCTAGGGCGCTTTCCACGCCCGTAGGGTGAGCGAATGCCTACGACCCCCGAACTCCAGCGGCTGGACGACCGGATCCGACGCCAAGGGATCATCATCCTCAGCGTCTTCGCCTTCATCTGGGCGGTGGCGGGATGGGGGAACCTGAGTCAGGCCCCGATCGTGGCGATGACCGTGTCCGCGTTGGTCTCCCTCGCGGTGTTGATCTTGGGCATCCGCCACGCGAACCAGGGTCACCGGCGACGCGAACGCGTCCTCCCACCCTCATGGAATCGTTGGGTGGGCCTGGTCAACATCGCCCAGATCGTGATCATCGCGGCGGCGGTGTTCACCCTGGTGCGCACCGACAACCTGATCTTCCTGCCGCCCACGATCGCGCTGATCGTGGGGCTGCACTTCTTCCCCCTGGCCCCGCTCTTCGGCCAGAAGCAGTACCGGTGGACGGCGTCGGCCCTGTGCCTACTGGCGGTCGCCGGTTTCACGGCCGCTCTCACCGGCGCGGCACTGACAGTGGTCATCGCCGGCGTCTGTGTGACGGCGGCCGTCATCCTGTGGGCCGCCGCGATCCACATCGCCGTCCGCAACTGACCCCTCAGCCGTCCATGCGTTCCCTCAGCAGCGGGACACCCTCGCCCTCCAGTGATTCGAGGTGCGCCGAACGGCCGGTCATCGCCATGATCAGCGATAGCGTGTCCCCGCGGACCTCGGGCCCGTCCCCTACCAGGAAGGGGCCGTCGGTGGCCCGCGGACCTCGGGCCCGTCCCCTACCAGGAAGGGGCCGTCGGTGGCCCGCAAACGAAGGTCCCGCACCCGGCTCTTGGCGACGACCACCTGGTCCGTGCCCCGGTAGTACTCGGCGACCCTGGTCAGCAGGTCCACCGGTCTTTCGTTCGCCAACCCCAGTGGTCGCCGGATGTCCTCCCCGTGCACGATCACCTCACCCAGGATCGCCAAACGTGGCAACGGTGGCGAGGTGGTGCTGTCCACGGCCGAGCGGAACCTCGCGAGGGTGCCCGCCCCCGAGTCGCCCAGGTGTTCGGCCAGCCGCATGGCGACTTGCGCGTCGAAGTCGAACCGGCAACGCACTACGCCGGCGAACCACTGGAACCCGGTGAGGCTCGCCGAGGCGGTGAGGTGCGCGAGCACTTCCCGCACGGAGAAGTCGGAGCACAGCGACGGCGTCGCCCAGCGTTCTTCTGTGATTCCGGCAAGGTCCTCGGCCAACACCGTTCGTTCCCTGTGGATGAGCGGCCAAAGATCCGCCTGGGACTTACGCGGGACGGAAGGAGACGTCATCGGTCACTCCTAGTTCAGGTGCTCCACACACCCACCCAGTAGATATCGAAAACCCCACCCCACGCCACCCCGACCAAGCGGACCTGTGGATAACCCCACCCCGGTCATGCCGCCCTCACAGGTATCAAGGCAGGAGCCCCTGTTCATACGCCCAGGACAAGACGCTTTCTCCTGATGAGACAGGCAAATACATGCCGGTGGTCAACAAGTCGTCCACCACTCGGGCCGTGAGGTCACGGTCTCTACCGAAAAGCACCTTGTAGGCCTCGATCACGATCCACAAAGTGTCGCGCGTGGTCACTTGGAACCGTCGGGCCTGCGCTACCGCCGCACGTTCATCCAGGATCGCGACCATATCCCTGTGCCGGGCGCAAGCGATGACAGCGCATTCACCAAGATGTTCGCTCAAATCACCGCCCATCTGAGCCTTGACCTGCAACTGAGACCAAACTTCCACCTCGGTCAGCACAGCGATCTCGGCCCAGTGGACGGCGGCGACGGGTGGGATGTTCGCGTGGCGCTCCCTGCCTCGCTCGATTTCGCTGTTCACCTCATTGGGCACCAGCACGACACCACCGGGTGCGAGCTTTTCGATGATCTCCTGGTGACCGGCACGGCAGAGATGTGTGTAAGTGCTCGTGTCCATCACCCATGTACGGGAATCAGTCATCGTGGCCCGTGAATGAATCTCGGAGGTCGTCCAACGTGGGTGCCTGTCGGCGTGGCAATTCGGTCGGCGCCAGGGTCCCCCTCAACAGCTCGACCGTCCGATCAGCCGTGAGCCGCCCAGTGGTGTATCCGTTCACGCAGGCCGCGGCGAAACCGGGCGAGACGTAGGGGGCGGAGAGCTCGTTGTCCCAGGAAAGCCCCAGACGTAGATAGTCGCCGGCCCGTGGTTCCTCCTGGTTCAAGGCACCGAACTCGTCATGACCGATGAGCCCGAGGTTTCTGAGCTGCCCGAGTACGGCCGACCAGCTGAGTCTGAACAGCGCTCCGACGGTGAGGGCCCGTTCACGGACGCCCCATTTCGTATGTCTGTTCCAGACATCGCAGACACCGGACCTGGGTGCGAGGAAGTGGATGGCGAACGAGTTGATCATCTTCTCGCTCGACAGGGAGGCCCTGGAGTCATAGGCGTCACCGCAGAGCCAATGGCCCAGTTCGTGCGCCAAAGTCATCCGACGACGGCCGGCCGGAGCGTCACCGTTGATGACCGCCGCGCCGAGTGTCCGCTCCTTGGTATCGACCTCGACGCAGCCGCCGTCAGGACCGTTCTCCCCCAGGGCAGCCGAGAAGGTGTGCAAACCGAGGCGGTCGCATACGGCGCCCAGGTCCCATACCGGATCGTCACGCAGGTCCAGGCGGCGCCGGATGTTCTTCGCCAGCTGTTCGGCGGTTTCGTGATCCTGCGGAGTGCACGCTTGGACCGATCGCTCAACGGGGCTGAGCAGTTCCATCTCCAAAAGCAGACGAACGTCCGCGGAGAACTGTTCGATCTCCATGTCCAGGGAACGGCTCGTGCCATGTGCTCGCACCGTGTCGCTTCGACGACTCACCGCCGCGGGGACCGGGTCGGCGACGAAGTAGGCCAGTGGCCGCCCCAACTCGTTCGCGACCGCGACGAGTTCGGGGACGCTCAGCTTGCGTTCGCCCTTCTCCAGCCTGCTGACCGCACTTCGGTCCATCCCGAGGGCGAGAGCGACCTCTTCCTGCGTCTTGCCCACGTGCTCACGAGCTTGAGTGATCCGGTTCCCGAGCGCGACCTTGTCCATGTGTGTGATTTTCACACATCACTGACAGCAGTGTCGATGGAACGCTGAGTTCGCACGAAAACGCGGGCATCCAAGGGCCTCTAGGCAGCGCGAAGTGGGCGGCCAGTGAAGCACCCCCGATATCGAGCAGACACCAGAACCCCCACTCCGCGCCACCCCGACCAAGCGGACCTGTGGATAACCCCGCACGTGCGGGGAGCAGGAACTCGGGCGCCTGACCCCGTTGCCCGAAGGGGGTCCATCCCCGCGTGCGCGGGGAGCAGTGCGGAACACGGTGTTCTCCTCGGGTTGTACGGGGTCCATCCCCGCGTGCGCGGGGAGCAGGACGCGTGGGGCAAACTCACCCTCGTGGATCGGGGTCCATCCCCGCGTGCGCGGGGAGCAGTCTTTCACCTGGGAACTTACCAATGGCAACCAGCCAAAATTGCAACTTCCCAAGAAACAGACAAAAGCGGCACATTTGAGGATTTCGTTCTTGGAGGATAACCGGGTGGGTGGTGGGTTATCCACAGGCCGGGTGGTGCTTGGTGGCGTCACCCGGTCCGGGCGTGGTCTTCTGGATATCGGGGGCGCTTGTTCAAGCGCCGACCTTGGGCTGCCAGACGCGGGGGCGGCGGAGACGGGAGTGGGCCCACAGGTGGGCGAGCAGGTCATCCCAGTCCCTGGCCTCGTACAGACCGGTCCGGGAAGCCACCCAGAAGGATTGCGTGGACTCCCCGAACCACACGATGAGGCGGGGGTGCAGGGCCTGAAGTCGGTTGGCCCGCTGGTGCTCGGAGGCGAACTCGGAGCGCTGGCCGCCGAGCAGGGGAAGACCCTGGGCACGGGTGGTCCGGCAGATGCGGTGGGCACAGGAGGCACAAGTCAGGCCAGAGTCCTGCGGACGACGGGGAGCCGGGATAGGATTCGTCATTGATCCTGCTTTCTTAGTAATCGCAGCTTGGAATTCAGGGTGTGTGGGGCTCAGGAGACGTTGCAGCGTCTGCTGAGCCCTCTTTCGTGTGGGTGCGCCCGGAAAGGTCAGAGACTCGCCCAGAGGTTGTCATTCAAATCGGCGGCCAGGAAGAACCAGACGTGGCGAGCCTCGGGGACCCCGTTGTCGCCCCACTTGGTGGCCAGAGCGTCGAGCATGGCCAGACCCCGGCCGGATTCGGACTCGGGGTTCAGCCCCTCGGAGTCAGGGGCCAGGGATCCGAAGTCGGCGGGTATGAGGTTTCCTCGGTCGCGGCAGGTCAGGTGGAGTCCGTGGGTGGTCCGGTGCACCTGAAGGTCGTAGGAACCACCGGGCAGGCTGGAGCGGGTGTGCCGAAGCCCCGGTGGGCCGCTGGCGAGGTGCCCGGAATGGGTCCTTTTCCAGCGGCCTC